>JBDHHQ010000010.1:0-90938 GCA_039589315.1 Gemmatimonadota bacterium | reverse complement strand
CGCCAGTCGCCGAAGTCCATGGGCGAGACGAAGTAGCGCTCCTGTCCTTCGTCACGGTTCTGCGTCCACAGGAGCACGATCTCGTCGGGCTCCTCGAAGGGGAGCGGCTCCATGAGGACAGCGTCCACGACGCTGTAGATGGCCGTGACGGCGCCGATGCCCAACGCCAGCGTGAGCACCGCGATCCCGCTGAACAGCGGGCTCTTGAAGATGATCCGGAGTCCGTACTTGATGTCCTGCACCAGGTCCTCCACCGTCTGGAGTCCACCCCGTCGGGCCCGAACGGCCCTCCCACCCACCTCTCGCAACCGGCGGAGCTCCTGCCGCGCCACTCGGCGGCGGTGCCGCCGCTCATCGACCGCACCCAGCGACAGCCCCGCGAGCTCGCGGATCACGAACCATACTCGCCGGAACCAGCCGTACCGGCCGGCGTCCTCGGACCGGTACAGGTACGTCTCCACCATGTCCGGCCCGAACGCCTGCCGGTAATCGGCCGGGTAGAGGCGCAGCAACGCGCGGAAGATCCGCAGATCCGGCCCTTCGGGCGTGCTCATCCTGCGCGGCCCGGCCCGCCGAAACCGGGAGAGGCGCATCTGGCGGTGCGCGTGAGTGCCGTCACCTCGAGCATCCGTGCACGGTCAGACCGACCGCGGTAGCAGATCACTCGCTTCCGCCTCAGCGATGATGGCCTTCAGTCGCCTGAGCTCGGCACGGAGCACCCGCCGGCCCAAAGGCGTCAGCTCGAAGTACTGGCGCCGTGAATCGGACGATTCCGCGGTCGCCTGGGGGGAGGTCGCCACCAGTTCGTCCTCTTTGAGGCGTCGGAGCGCCTGGTAGAGTCCCCCCGTCGTGGGTTTGAGCTTCCCTCGCGTCCGCTCCTCCGCTTCCTTGCCGATGGCGTAGCCGTGAGCCGGTCCTTCGCCCAGGGCAAGGAGGATGTGGAAGGCCAGATGGCCCAGAGGGAGAAAGCTCTCGGGCTCGCGGGTCGCGTTCATGGGGTGCCTCGGCAGCAACTGAGTAGTTTACCGACTACTGTATTGATCCAAACTATAGTTGGCACTATAGCATGGGCAAGGAACTCGTGTCGGGGCTGCGTAGGGCCAAGGGCCGAACGTCTCCGCGGAAACGTGTGATTGGGCGGTGCATTCGAGTGGAGCGGTACGGACGTTTCAGCGGAAGCGCCGGCTGGGCGGCGGGAGTCGGGAAACGGTCAGCCGCTTATCCGCCCACCTTTTCCAGCAGCTCTTCCAGGAAGTTCTCGACGACTATGAACCCGCCTGGAGCCTCCTCGTCGGCACCGGGAGCCACGACCATCAGGAATTCGCCATCCCGGCTCACCGCGTACGTCGCGCCCCCGGGGCTGTAGGAGTCCCCCGGCAGGAGGTCGAACAGGGGTAGGCGATCCACGATCTCGAAGCCTTCATCGGTGGATACACGCACTGCGATGAGCCGCCGCTCCTCGTTCTTGTAGAACAGCTCCTGCCCGTCGGGCGACCACGCCGGTTCCCGACCGCCGTCGCTCGAGACGACCACCCGCCAGTCGTCCACGTTGGGGAAGGGGCGTACGTGGATCTCCGGTTGCCCGGACTCGTTCGACGAGTACGCCAGGTAGCGACCATGGGGGGACACCGCTGGTGCGGACTCCTCGAACTCGGTGGCGATCAGGGGAGCCGGGACACTGTCCACGCCCGGCCTCCAGGCCAGAATGTCGCGGGTCGGGCTCGGCCCCGTATGCGTGACCACCCAATCGCCGGCGCTCGACCACTCGGCTCGAGCGAGGGGCACGTCGAGGTCCATGAACACTTCAGGCGGAGTGCTACCGTCGGCCCGTCTCACGTAGAGATCGAAGTCATCACCTCCCGGGCCGCCTACGTAGAGCACGGCGCGGCCGTCCGGTGACCAGGCCGGATTGAACGCCCATCCGTTGCCGAAGCCGAAGCGGGTGAACGGTCCCTCCAGCTGCTTGATCCAAACCTCCGGACTGCCCTGCCCCCTCACGGCCAAGGCGATGCTGCGCCCGTCCGGCGAGAGTGCCATCCCGCTCCCAGGCGACCGATCGATGCTCCACCCCGGCTCCACCGGCACCGCGCGACCCGCGCGATCCACCCAGACCACCTCGAACCCCGTAGCCTGCGTGCCGGGCGAGTAGAGCAGCCGACCGGACGAGGACACGGCCACGTCCGGGCCTCGAGTGGCGGACTGAAGTCCCGACAGCAGCGGTACCGAGGGTCCAGTGACCTCGAGCCGGTCCTGGTCGAAGGGTGCTGTCACGAGGTCCCCCTCGTGTGTGACGATCAGGAGGTGGCCGGTTGGCACGTAGCGGGCCAGCGTGCCCCGGAAGAGGATCTCGAGCTCGCCGGTTGCCAAGTCGAGAACGCCGACGTCGTCCTCGGGATCGTACTCGTTGACCCCACGGAGCACGGTGACCAGGACGCCTTTGCCGTTCGGTAGGACCGAGGGCCAACCGTGACGGGCCTCCCGCTGGGTTGCGTCCGGCGTCGAGAGTGGCTCGATCACGCCGCCGCCCACGGGCGCCCTCGAGATGCCGGCTCTCGGCTGCTCGACGAAGTAGAGGTAGTCGTCGGGACCCCATGCGGCACCCAACCGGAACACCCCACCATCGACCACCGTCAACGGGGGTTCACCGCCCAGGGACACGACCTTGATCTCACGGGTACCGTCGACGAGGAACCCGACCCGGGTGCCGTCGGGGGAGAAGAAGGGCTGGAAGCCACCCTCGCCGCCAGGGATCGGAACGGCCTCCAGCGCGCTCCGCTCACGAAGCATGAGCCAGAAGTCGGTGCCGCCGGCGACGTAGACGAGGCGAGACCCGTCAGCGGAGAGAGCGGTGGAGACGCCGAACGCGGCCTGCCCGGTGAAGGCAGGGCTCTCATCCTCTGGAAACGTCAGCGCATAACGGACCACGGGAGCCGCGGGCTCTGGTCGAGTCGCCATGTAGGCCACCCCCGCGAGTGCGCCTACAGCGAGCATCCCCAGTCCGATCGCGACGGGCTTCCAGAGGCCTGCGTCCGTCGAACCCGCGCCCACGCCCGCGGCTTTCCCATGCCGGAACCCCCGGTCTCCCAGCGCGCCCGCGAACGCCCGCGCGCTCGTGAACCGATCCGCCGCGAGCTTCTCTAGCGCCATGCGGATCGCCGCGTCCACATGTGCCGGCACCGTCCGGCGGATCTTGGTGGCCGAGACCGGCTCGCCCGCGATGATCTTCCCCAGCACGGCCTGCGCCGTGGAGCCGGGGTAGGGGGGATCGCCCGTGAGCATCTCGAAGAGCACGCACGCAAGGGCGTAGATGTCGCTCTGGGGGCCAACGACCGAGTCACCGGTAGCCTGCTCGGGGCTCATGTAGAACGGCGTCCCGACGCTCAAACCCGTCTCGGTGAGCCGGGCTCCGCCAGCTGCGCCCACCGCCAGCGCGATCCCGAAGTCGGCGATGAGGGGCCGGCCCTCGTGCATCAGGATGTTGGCCGGCTTGATGTCTCGATGGATGACGCCCTGCCGGTGCGCGTAGTCGAGAGCCTCGGCCAGGTCCGTGGTGATCTTGATCGCTTCCAGGACGGGCAGTTGGCGCTCGCGGTCCAGGCGATCCCGCAACGACTCGCCCTCGATGTAGGGCATCACGTAGTAGAGGAAGCCGTCGGCCTCGCCCGAGTCGTGCAGCGGGAGAATGTGGGGATGCTGCAGGTTGGCCGTGGTCTCGATCTCGGTCAGGAAGCGCTCGGCTCCCACCACCGCCGCCAGCTCGGGCTTCAGGACCTTGAGGGCGACTTTCCGCCTGTGCCTGAGATCCTCCGCTAGGTACACGGTCGCCATGCCGCCTTCGCCAAGCTCACGTTCGACGACGTAACGGCCTTCGAGGGCATCGTGCAGGCGGGCTGCTGAGTCCGGAGCCATACCGCATAATCCGGCGTCAAACCACAGCGGCGCAAGAAGACTGCCGGGGGGGACCTGCCAGATGGAGTGCTCGTGCACCAGCTCTGCTGACGGAGCGCTCCTCCTCGTTGTCGCTGCTCGTCGCCTGGATGCTACATGACTGCTCGAGCTTCCGGACCGCCGCCGCTCCGAATCCACCGGAAGACGAAGACGGCCAGCACGCCGAGCCCGAGCACGGCGAGGACTGGCGCCACGACGGCCAACAGGGTCGTGACCAGCGACGCCACCAACTCGACCAGGGCGATCAGCGGGTTGGCGAACCCCGCGGTCGTGACCGTCGATGCGCCCCGCGTCGCTACCGTCAGAGCCTGGACTCCGCCGGCGGCTCCGCCCCCGGCGATCACGCCAAGCGTCCACTGCAGAAATGGCGAGACGTCCGCTAGGGCGGACGCCATGGCGATGGTCCCGGCGACCACGGCGGCCGGCGCCGTCAGCATGTCGAGGGCGTTGTCGAGCCAAGGAACGAAGTAGGCTCCGACTTCGAGGAGCGTGGCCACGCCGAAGGCGCCTGTGGCCACCGGGCTACCGATCCAGGCGAACCCCGACGCGAGCTCCAGATGACCGGTCTGGGCGGCCAGGCTCATACCGAGGAGCGGCACGAAGACCCGGAATCCGCAGGCGGCGCTCAACCCGAGCCCGACCAGGATGGACAGCGCCAGCTCCATGTCGACTCCTCCTTGCGCGATCGGATCGGAACCCGACTAATCCTACGCGAGTGACCGTCGCGTTGCTTCAGCGGCGTGACCGGTCAGGGTTCCGACGCCTTTGTTTCCGCCGCGTGACGGATCACGCGGACTCGGATGGATGACGCCCGTGAGCGTACCCGTATTGTCAGCGCGCCGTCTCGGTCGCCGGCTCGGCGATCGCTGGATCTGGCGCGGCGTCGATCTGGAGCTTTCCGCGGGCAACCGGGGCATGCTCGTGGGTGCGTCGGGCACCGGCAAGTCACTCCTTCTGCGCTGTCTTTGTGCCCTGGACCGTCCGGACGAGGGACAGGTGCTGTTCGCGGGCCGAGCGGTGAAGGCACGGGAGGTCCCAACATTCAGGAGCCGGGTGCTGTACGTGCAGCAGTCCCCTGCGCTGATCCCTGGCAGCGTCTCTGACAACGTCGAGCTACCCGGTGAGTTCGGGGCTCATGCGGGCGCGGAACACCTCGCGGAACGGGCTGCGGACCTGTTCTCGGCCCTCGACAAGCCGGCTGACTTCCTGGCTCAGCGCGCTTCCCGGCTGTCGGGTGGAGAGGCACAACTGGTGGGGCTGGTCCGAGCGCTCGTGCTGGAGCCGAGCGTGCTCCTGCTGGATGAGCCCACGGCGCACCTGGACTCGAAGACCACGAGCCGGGTGGAGGATCTGATCCATGCATGGACCGATGCCGGGAGCCGGGCCGTCCTCTGGACCAGCCACGATCCTGTCCAGGTCGAGCGAGTGCTCGCCGGCCCCCTCATCGAGCTTCCGGAGGCCCGATGAGCACCTACATCGACGTCGGCTGGACGGACCTCATTCTCGCCGCAGCACTGCTGGTCGTGAACCTGGCGCTGTCCTGGGTGCTTCGGTTGGGCATGGGGCGCCGGCTGCTGGTGGCTGGCGTACGCATGGTCGTCCAATTAGCTCTGCTGGGCCTGGTATTGGAATGGGTGTTCGAGTCCGCCAACGGGGCCGTGGTTCTCGGCATGGGCTTGACCATGGGCGTCGTGGCGGGCGTGACGGCGGCGCGACGCACGTCCATTCGCTTTCCCGCCGCCTACCTGGATGCGGTCGTCGTCATCGTCACGACCGCGTTTCTGGTCACGGGCGTATCCGTCCTCGGCATCCTTCGACCCAGCCCCTGGTGGGACCCTCAGTACCTGATCCCCCTACTCGGCATGCTTCTGGGAAACGCGCTGACGGGCATTTCGCTCGGCCTGGATCGCTTCCTCACCTCCGTACTCCGCGATCGAACCCGGGTCGAGGGCTTCCTGGCCCTCGGTGCCACCCGCTGGGAGGCGGCTCGGGGAGAGATCAGAGAGGCTCTACGAGTCGGCTTGATCCCGACGGTGAACTCCATGCTCGTCATGGGGATCGTGAGCCTGCCCGGGATGATGACCGGACAGATCCTCGCCGGTGCTGCCCCGGCCGACGCCGTGCGCTACCAGATCATGATCATGTTCATGATCGCGGCCACGGTTGCCACCGCGACCTTCGGCGTCACGATGCTCGCCTACGCCCGCCTGTTCACGTCGGATCATCGCCTCCGCCATGAAACCGACGTAGGGATCGACGTCCAGTAGGTCACACGGCCCACAGGGGCGCCGAGGAGTCGCACGTCCTCTCGAAGCGGCTCGTCCTCGGGCCGGAAGGGCGACGGTCCTGACATCGTTCGAGGCCGTGGGTCCAATGAAGGCCCAAAGTGTGTTCGGCCGCCGACGCGGTCATTACGTTGGGGCCCCGTACGTGCTCCTCGAACTGTCTTTCGCAGCCGTCGGCGCGCCACGGAAGCATCACGGGCACTGAGCCATGGACCCCTGCCAGACCACACCGAAAGCGTCGACGCGGGATCGATGAGCGACACGCGAGAGCACGACCTGGTCGTGCACGGCGACATCGCCCTTCCGGACGGAAGCGTCCTGAAGGCCGGGTGGCTGGGCGTCGACGACGGGCTGATCACGAAGGTGGCACAAGCCCCGCTCACCGCGTCCGAGGTCATCGACGCTTCCGGCTGCCTCGTCCTCCCGGGATTCGTCGACGCACACGTACACACCCGCTCGTGCGTAGACGAAGGTATCACCGCCACGACCGGCGCCGCGGCAGCCGGCGGGACGACGACGATCATCGACATGCCGTTCGACAAGCCGTCTCGGCCCGTCAACACGCGTGCGAGACTCGCGGACAAGATCGCCGACGCGGCCAACGAGGCCGTCATCGACGTGGGCCTCTACGCCACCTTCCCTCCCGAAGGTGACCTGGCGATCATCGAGGAGATGGCCGCGGCCGGCGCCGCGGGCTTCAAGGTATCGACCATCGAGGTGGATCCACTCCGCTTCCCCCGCATCCCGGATGGGCGTCTGTACGAGGCCTTTCAGGAGATCGCCCGCATCGGCCTTCCCGTGGCTGCGCATCAGGAGAACCAGGAGATCGTGTTGGCGCAGGCTGCGGCCTACCGGGCCCGCGGTGATGTGAGTCCCGTCGATCACGCCCTCAGCCGACCTCCGGTGGCCGAGGCCGAGGCCGCAGGCCGCCTGCTCGAGCTGGCCTACTGGACGGGGGCACGTCTGCACATGGTCCACGGCACCTTGCCGCGGACGTTCGACCTGATCGCGTGGAATCGCACGCAGGGCGTCCAAGCCACCGGAGAGACGTGTGTCCAGTACCTGGTCCTCACCATGGACGCCCTCCGCGAGCAGGGAGGTCGGGCCAAATGCAACCCGCCCCTCCGCTCACAGGAGGACGTCGACGGTCTCTGGGAGCAGTTGGGGGCAGGACTCATCGACATCGTCACGTCGGACCACTCGCCGTATCCTCTTCATCGGAAGGAGACCGGCGACATATTCGCGGCTTACGCCGGCCTGCCGGGAGCCGAGACGCTGGGGACGCTCCTGTACAGCGAAGGCGTGGCGAAGGGCCGCATCTCGCTGGCGCGATTCGTGGAGGTGTTGTCGTCGGGGCCGGCGGCGGTGTTCAGCCTCGGGAAGAAGGGTCGCCTCGAGGCAGGGGCCGACGCCGACTTCGTCGTCTTCGACCCCGCCGCGGAATGGACGTTGGACGAGAGCGAGATGCACTACGCGGTTGGGTGGAGCCCGTACCAGGGACGTCGGGTGCGCGGCCGGGTCGTTTCGACGTGGCTGCGCGGCCGCCGCGTCTACGAGAATGGTGAGCTCCGGGCCGAGCCTGGGACCGGCCGCTTCATACGCCCGTCATAGTCCCACCTTCACACGGTCGAGCCTCATGCAGCTACACGGCGTACTTCCCATCCTCCCCACGCCCTTCACCGACGGCGGGGCCGTCGACGAGACGAGTATGCGGCGTCTCATCGACTTCGAGAACGAGGTCGGCGTGCATGGCGTGAGCGTGCTCGGGTTCATGGGCGAGGCCCATCGGCTGTCGAACGCGGAGCGGCGCCGGGTGGTCGGGACGGTGGTCGACCAGGCCGGGGGCAGGTTTCCCACCTGGGTCGGAGTTCTCGCCTTCGGGGCCGCCGGCGCCATCGAGCAGGCGCGCGAGGCACAGGAGCTCGGTGCGGAAGGCGTCTTCGTGGCCCCCATCGGCGTCCAGAACGACCAGGCGATCTTCGACTACTACGCGTCTGTGGCCGACGCGATCGAGATCCCCGTGGCGATCCACGACTTCCCGGAGTCCTTCCGAACGATCCTTTCGGCCGACCTCATCGCCCGCATGGCCAATGAGATCGACGGAGTGCGCTACATCAAGCTCGAGGAGCACCCCGTCCTCGCGAAGATGAGCCGCATCCAGAAGCTGGCGCCCGATGCCTTCGGGATCTTCGGTGGCCTCGGAGGCGTCTACTTCTTCGAAGAGCTGCAGCGCGGCTCCCGGGGCATCATGACCGGATTCGCGTTTCCCGAGGTGCTCCTCGCCGTGTATACGGCATTCAGGGCCGGCGACGTCGTGGAGGCCGCGGCCCTCTTCGACCGGTACGTGCCCCTGATCCGCTACGAATTCCAGCCGAAGATCGGTCTGGCCTATCGGAAGTTCGTCTACCAGAAGCGCGGCATCATCGACTCCGCCTTCATCCGTCCGCCGGGCCTGCAGATCGACGACTACACCCGCTCCGAGCTGGCGGCCGTCATCACGCGGGTGGGGCTCGATCTCTCGCTGCCGGGCGTGCAGCCGGTCACAGCAGCCGCAGATTCCGTCCTAGACCCCTGACCGCACCCTCCCTGGCCACCTCCGCCCCCGCCCCGAAGATGCCGGAATCGAACGGTTCAGCCGTGATCGCCGATCTGCTGGCGGAGCTGGCACCGCGCCGGGTCGTCGGGGGCGAGCCGATGCGGCTTGGCGACCGGGGTGACGGCGGATACGTCATCCTCGGGGATGAGAGGCTCGAGGGCCTCGCCCTCTACTCGTACGGCATCGGCGACAACGACAGCTTCGACCGCCACTTCCACCGGAGGTTCAGCGGCCCGGTGCGGCAATACGACCACACCGTGGCCCCTCCTCCGGAACGAGACGGGTTCAGCTTCTGGGCGGAAGGTATCGCTGCGGCAGCCACGCCCGGGAAGGACACCCTGCAAAGTCATCTCGAGAAGAACGGGGACCAGGATCGGCGATTCGTTCTGAAGATGGACGTGGAGGGGGCGGAGTGGGACGTCCTCCGGAACATGCCCGACGCGGTGCTGGCGCGCTGCGACCAGCTCGTCCTGGAAGTCCACGACCTGTCGGGCCTCGGGAGGAGCACGGCCTATCCCCTCGTGCCCCTCGAGCAGAAGGTCGCCGTCCTACGGAAGCTCAACCATCACTTTTACTGCTGGCACCCGCATGCGAACAACTATGCGAGCATCCACGTCATAGGGGGCTTTAAGGTGCCCGACGTGATGGAGCTCACGTGGCTGAACCGGAGGCGCTACGTGGCCCATGCGGACTGCGACCGACGGTTACCCACGGCCCTCGACGATCCCTGCCAGTTCCGGTGCCATGACCACGTACTGGATTTCTGGCCCTTCCTGCCCGGTGCTGAGCGTGGTCCGACGGCCGGACCGTCGGATCCGCCCGAGATCGTGGCGCGCGAGAAGCGGTGGCTCAGGAGGCGCTGGGACCGGTTGGCACGCTCCGTCTCCTCCTTCCGGACTCGACGGGGACTCGGGCGGACGCCGGCTGCGTGAGCCTCAGTCCTCCTCGATGATCTTCCGATCCGGGGCCAGAAAGCGCTTCTGCCAGGGCCCCAGAGGGCCGGTCCCATGGGCGGCCCCACCAGCCTTCCCCCAAGCTCCGGCGAAGAGCCGCCAGGGCTGCTCCTCCAACGGCTGCAGGTTCAGCCGCGTCTGCCATACCGCGCCCTCCTCGGAGGTTTCGTCACTCAGGAGCGCACGCTCCTCCCGGCTCAACACCTCCTCCGCGGGGGTGGTGTCCTTGAAGAGCGGTAACGGCACGAAGCTCCCGGTCTTCCACCACGTGGCGTGGCGGCTTCTGGCCGAGTAGGCGTTCAGCGCGTCGCCATTGAAGCTCAACAGGTGCCGCCGCACCCGGTAGACGTCCTCGTGCACCGCGAACAAGGCTTCGTCCATCGTGTCATCCTGGATGCGGATCCGCAGATGCTCCCAGTCACCCTGATGAGCGAACTTGCCGAGGAATCGGCTGAATCCGTAGAAGAACCAATAGCTGATCCAAGTGGCGTTCTGCCGCTCTTCGACGAAGTAGAAGCAGGGCGGAGGGTCCGCGGGGTCGAAGGCGTCGGACGGCTCCTTCGTCTGATGCTCGAGAGCGAAGAGGTGGCCGTCGGGGGCCAGGCTGGAGTCGTGGGGGCGCCGGCTCCACCCTGCGTCTTCCGGGACGACCTGTAGCTGCTCCCAACCGCCCACGAGGCCCGTGGAGAGGCCGAAGTGCTTCCAGTCCGGTGGGTCCGTATCCCACTGTCGTTGCTCGAGGTCGAACACCGCTACAGGCTCGAAGCCTCCAGGTCGGTCCTGCAGCAGAACCAGGCGGGACTTCTCGATGAACGCCTCCGGGTCCATGGGCAAGAACTCTTCCTTGGGGTGCAGGTGCAGCCGGGGAGCGAATCGGGTGGCGAGGTCGTGGTGGTCACGTGGCGCAGGCATGGCTCCTCCATCGAGAGATTCGGTCGTCGCAAAGGTCAGTCTCCACCCCTAGACATCCTCCGATACCAGGCGTCTGAATCCCGTTCGGAGATCGTGCAGAGCTTCTGCGAGGGACCGCCGGCGCCGGACCAAACGCACCATGCAATCCAAGTGCTCATCGATGGAGCGATACGATCGGTAGGACCCGCCACGGATCCACGCCGAGCTGTAGATGCTCATGATCTCGTCAGGGTCGAACGCTCCTTCCCAGAGGCCCGCGATCAACTTGACCTCGGCGGTCAGCACATGGTTGAAGAAGTTCGGGTCCTCCCCGTCCTTCCGGGCGGCCTCGGTGGTGGCTTGCTCGAGGCGGTCCAGGAAGGGCGCGGGGCGTTCCGCTGCTCCCCGGGCCTTCCGCAATGCCACCACATAGAGCCAATTGAGGAGCGGGTAAGAGAGACGGTCGCCCTCGGCGAGCGCGACCGCGTCGGCGTACCGGTCGCGGCATCGCAGGAGCTCGTCCCCGCTTCCAGGGCCTCCCATCGCTGCGCGCCGCTTGTGGGCGCTGCCGAGGAGGGAAAGCCTCTCCGACGTCGCCCCGGGCAACTCCCGTGGCATCGCTCTGCGGGGCGTGCCAGTCCGGATCTCGCCGATGGCCATGAGGTTCACGATGAGGTCCTGAGCCGCGTGGATGCGTTCTTTGCAGGGCAGCGTTGCGGCCTCGGGATCGGTGCTCCTTCCATCGGAGGTCTCGCTCCGGTCGGACCGAGCATTGGTGTTCCCCCCCGGGGCCGCCGGATGTGCCACGCTCCACCGTCTGAAGGCCGCGCGCACCGTGACGTTCGCGTACGCTTCGATGCTTCGGACCGGGAAGTGCGAGCCCTCCATACCGAGGGCGGCGCCCAGGTGGTCTTGTGCCCGGTCGAAGTCACCCAGCTGACCCCATGCCTTGCCCAGAGCCGCCTGGACATCGGCCCGGCTCTTCATCCACCGATCGGGAATCCTGGAGACCACCTCGGTCAGCTGCCCCTCCAGCCACGCGTGGCCGTGAGTCGAAGCGGTTTCTGCCTGGCCTGCGATGTTGTCGAGCTCCACGATCGCATGGGCCGGCGCGGAGAACGCCCTGGCCGCGTCGCACGCGCTCCTCGGAGCCCTCGAGCCGGCCCCAGCGCGGAGCACGAACGAGTGATCCCCGTAGCATTGGTATGCTGCCCAGGTATTGTTGGCCGCGAAATCCTCCTTGACCCGCTCGCGGGCGGCCCGCACCGCATCGCCAAACGTCTCGCGCTGGTCGAGCATCTGTTCGTAGAAGGTCGTGGCAAACAGCTCGGCGGCGCTGTCGTTCACGGCCCAGCCAGCCGTGACGACGGCCTTGACGCCGCAGCGGATGAACTGTGTGCCGAGGTTGGCCGCGAGACGGTTGAGGTGTCTCGTGCCGGGCTCCCGACCGCCCTCTACCCGCCCGAGGTGGCAACAGTTGATGAAGACCAGCTCGGGAATGAACCTCATGCGCTCCACCTCCGAGGGCGTGAAGAGCTCTCCGGTTCCCAGGACCATCCCCGAATCCCGGCTGCCCAGTCCACGGTAGACGCCGTGTCCTGCTAGATGCAGGATCCGATATCCCCGGGCCCCGGAGCCCTCCTTCCCGAACATGGCCTTGAGCACCTGAGTGCCCTTCTCTTCTATGGAGGCCGTGACCTTGAAGCCCCGGGCGTCGAGCGTGTCGGCCACCGCTCGGGCCTCGGCGGAAGCCCCGGGCAGATCCGGCATGTCGCTGGGCGGGTTGCCCACGACGAGGGCGAAGTCGCTGGCCGACGTTTCGTTGGGGGAAAGGGAGGCTGGCGTGATGAGCCTTCGCACCATGCCGGCCCGAATGGAGGCGGGTTCTCCGTCGCCCTGTGGATTGACCAGGAGCTCCCACGGATAGCTGGCGGCCTCCTCGTCCAGGACCAGCTCCACGCTTCGTCGGTCGCGGGCTGCGTTCTTGAACGAGTTGGGCAACAGCAGCTCGAAGAGGGTCCGCGCCAACTCGGGGTCCCAGGAGGTTCTGGTGATGGACTCCTCCACCATCTTGTCGATCAACGCGCGCTGGGCCGGAACCAGCTCCTGGTGGACTCGTGCGCGATCCGTGAGCGCCTTGAACCGAAGAGGCGTGAAGGGATCCTCGCCGGCCTCCATGCCCCCCAGCACCTCGATGCGGTGCCACCACGCCTCGTCGCCTTCTTCATACATGCGGCGTCGACCACCGCGCAGGGCCTTCAGCTCGGGCTCGACCCACAGGCCCGCCCGGGCTTCACACGCCATCCTACGCAGAGCGTCCAACGCCTCGACGGCCCGATCCTCGTAGAGCTCGATGAACTCGACTTCGTCAACCCTGACCGCCTCGGCCCCTTGGGTCTTCGCCAGGGAGACGTTGGCTTCCCGGATCCCCTCGAGGATCGAAGCCAGGGCGTTTCTCAGGCCCAACCCCCCCTCACCGGTGCCGATCAGGAGGAGGCTTACCCTCAGCCGGCCGTCGCCCTGGGCCGCCAGCTCATGCTCGAGCTCCATGCGGCGGGACGCGTATTCCTTCATCCCGTGTGCGATGGTGGACGCGAGTGCCCCGGGGCTCAGGCGTCCCACCTCACCCAGCCCCACCACGATGGCGCCCTTGGGCCGGCGCCCTTCGACCGGGTTGAAGACGACGGCCGCGGTCCTCAGGTCACCGGGGTACACGGACGCGGCGTGTCTCTGTCTCAGCAGCCCGCCGAGGTGGTGGTCGAGGGCCTTCTCGGCGCTCACGATCAGATCGTCCCGGTAGTGGCCCACCACCACCGGGTGGCTGGCGAACGCCAGGTTGCCGTGGGCCACCCTGACACGGAGCTCGGGCGCGCGGGCCTCGATCTTCACGGACCGGGTGCCACCGACGACCGAGGTTTCCAGGTCCTCCTCGTCCGGGAAGAGATCCACCGGGATATCCGGCAGCTCGAACTCGTCCGGGGCTCCGCGCGTGGAGGGAGGCGTCCGGCTCAACAGCCGGGTGTCTCCTGCTTCGAGCAGCTCCAGATAGGCGCCGAACGCCGCTCGGTGGGCGGGCAGGTCTCCGTGGGACACCCCCTCCAGGTAGTAGACCTCGGCACCCGGTGGCGGACCCGAGTCCCACGGCACACGACCGTCTCCTCTTGCCGTGCCCAGGAATTGGATTCGGCGGGCGCCACGGGCGCCCGGGTCCAGGCGGTAGCCGTTGGGGGTCACCGGAGCCTGGCCCGCCACGTAGCGGACCGGCTCGGCTCCGAACGAGGTTTCAGCGAGGGCCGCGCGCGCGCGCTTGGCCGCAGCCAGAAGATCTCGCTCCGGGCGCGTCCAACCCCCGTGGAGCTCATGGAGACGATTCCAGAACTCCCGCTCGAACATGGCTTGATGCTCGATGCCTGGAAGCAGGTCCAGCAGGCCCTGGTAGCCAGCCACGATCTCGAGAATCGCCTCCCGTGAGTTCCGGAGGTCCAACATGGCGAGCTTCTTGAGGGTCGACTCTCTCCCCAGGAGCACCAGGGGGATCGTGAACGAGCCGTTGATCGGTGTCCCCATCAGGACCACCCGGTGTCCCCCACGGCGGGTGACTTCCTCCCACACGGCCGGGTGCTCGTGGATCATGGCCTGTGTGATCAGGCCGCCCATGGAGTGAGCGATGACGCGCACGGGGAGATCGGACCGCGTCAGGGCGCGCTTCACCTCCTCGCCGAGACGGTCCCCCCACTCCATCACCGATCGCCGCCAGTCGTACGGGAACTGGCGGACGTCGTGGCTGTCGCTCAAATACTCCGACAGCTCGCCGTAGACCCGGTCGATGGGTTCGACGGGCTGAACCCCGGGCGCATCGTGGCGCAGGCGGTCCATTCGTCCCCGGGCCAGGTCGGCGATGTCCAGCCAGACGCGGTTGCCCGCCACTTCCAGGTGGCTACCCATGAGACCGGGAACGACGAAGACCGTGGGCCTGGGAACCGTGCTCCCGCGGCCCGTGAACCGCCGCTCGCGGTGGCGTCCTCGGGCCTGGTCCAGCGTCATGAAAGGCCCGTCCGCGAGGGCAGCGTCCGACCCGTCCTTCAGGGCGGAGCTGATCGCCCGTACCGTGTCGTCGTTCTTGAAGTAGTGGAAGTGGTTGACCTGCGTGCCTTTCGTGAGCATCGCGCGGCCGCCGGACCGCCGAGGTGCCCCGCCCAGCATGGCCGCTGTGTTGACCACCAGGTCGTGATCGGCGAGGAAGAAGGCGTCCAGCGCCAGAACCCCCAGACGCGCGAAGACGCCCGACGGCACGATGTCGCCCGCGATGACCGACAGGTCGCCTTCCAGGCTGACGTCCGGTCGGTTCACCATGGCCACGAGGGGCGATTCCGGCATCTGGGCTTCGAGCCCCGGGATCCGCTCGGGGTCTGTCCGCTGCTTGACCACCGCAAGGAGGAACGCGGTGACGAACTCGTAGAACTGACTCGCCTTCAAGGCCGGGATGGCACCGATCACGTTGCGCAGCACGCTCAGGTACCGGTCCAGCCGGCCCGAAGCCAGCGTGGTGCCGGCAGCCGGGCATCCGACGCGCACGAAGCGCTCGACGGCGGGCCTGCGCTCGGCCAAGAGGGCCCCGAGCCTCTCGAGGCGTTCGAGATCCGCGGCGCCCGGTCCGTGCCGCTCCTGGAATACGGTGACGTCGAGCTCGTCGACGGGATCGCCGCCGATCCGCATCCCCCGGCATAGGAGCTCGCCGACGAGCCCGCCGCGAGAGTGGGTCACGAGATGGAGCTGGGCGGCCTCCGGCAGGACCTCGAGCAGCTCGAGGGCGTTCTGGATCGGGTTCAGGCTCAACGTGCGGTGCTCCAACGCGTAGATCTGGTCTCCGTACTCCCGCGTGAAGCGCTGCCACACTTCCTCTTCCAGGAGCCCGCCGAAGCTCCCCACCGTGGAAGACATGGTGCCATGAATGAACAACAGTGACGGTCGATCGGTGGCGACGCTGGCGCCGTCCACAACCTGCATGCCGTCCGCCAGCGACCACCGGTATAGCCCGGGCTCCTGCTCGAGGCGGCTCTCCAAGGCCTGGGCGATGGCCTCGCCCGTGGCTCCTGGGAGGTCGAACCCGACTCTCCGGAGTGCGGTCAGCGCCCAATCGCCGGCGCCCCGCGTCTGGTCTCCCAGTCGGACGGAGCTCGGTAGGACCAGCTCGTCGCCCTCTCCACGAACGATCTGACCGGCCATGTCGCTCTGCAGGTCATCCCACCGGGTCCAGATCTTCAGCCCGTCCTCGAGGGAGATCTCCAGGACGTCATCGTCCTGCAGATCGGGGATGTCGATGGTCTCGGCGTCGCCGCTCCGGTCGGCCGAGAGGCTGATGGCGTCCTGGACGTCGACGTGGTCCAGGAAGGTGCCCGTCCCTACCGATCGGTGCTCGAGCTGGTCGTCCCTTCTGCCGTAGACCCGAAGTGAAGACATGGAGACTCCTGGAGTCGGGGGTGGTGCGGTGGGCACAGGGGGGAATCTCAAGTTCAGCCGGCCCGATCAGGATGGCAAGAAGAGCGTGCCGGCAAGGGGGCGGTGGGCCCTCTTTCCGGGCGCCGTCCGAGCCCTGCCGCTCGTCCGGTGCGAGACCGGGCTCACCCCGAGTCGCGCTCCCGATGGGTCTTCGGATCGTTGGCGACGGGCTCATCTGCTTGCGTGAACGGCGTCCCGACCAATCTTGGGAGTCCGAAGCGGCGGACGACCTCGGCCGAGCGTGACGCGTGGGGGGTGCTCGCCGAACCCCACACCCGACCGAGCGGACAGGGCATGGCCGAGTTCGACTACATCATCGTTGGAGGCGGCACGGCGGGCTCCGTCCTCGCGGCGCGGCTGTCCGAGGATCCGACCGCGTCGGTGCTGCTCCTCGAGGCCGGTACGAACGACCGGAGCGTCATGGTGCGGGCGCCAGCGGCGTTCTCCCGACTGTTCAAGACCCGGCGGGACTGGAATCTGTCTACCGAGCCCCAGGAACGACTGGACGGACGCCGGATCTACTGGCCGGGCGGGCGCATGCTCGGTGGTTGCTCGTCCATCAACGCGATGATAGTCGTGCGGGGGCATCCGCGGGACTACGACGAGTGGGTTCGGGCGGGGTGCGCCGGCTGGGGCTTCGACGACGTGCTGCCGTACTTCCGCCGCTCCGAGGACTCGGCACGGGGCCCGTCGGAGTGGCGAGGCTCGGGCGGACCGCTGCCCGTGGGGGAGCTACGCGATCCCACCCCCACGACCGAGGCCTTCCTGGAGTCCGCCGCCAACCTGGGCATCCCCCGGTGCTCGGACCTCAACGGGCCGGATCCGGATGGGGTCGAGCAGACCCAGGTGAACCAACGAAGCGGAAGCCGGTTCAGCGTGGTGGACGCGTACCTGCGCCCCGCCGTGCACCGGCCGAACCTGGAAGTGCGGCAGGACACCCGGGTCACGAGGGTCATCCTGCACGAGGGTCGGGCCAGCGGCGTGGAGTATCGGGGCAAGAAGGGCGTGGGTCGGGTTCGGGCTCGTCGCGAGGTCATCCTGGCGGCCGGTGCCGTGTTCTCGCCGCAACTGCTCATGCTCTCGGGCATCGGCCCCGGTCAGGCCCTTCAGGAACACGGGATCCAAGTGGCCGTCGATCGCCCGGCCGTGGGCGCCAACCTCCAGGACCACCTGGTCTGCGGCGTCGTGATGGAGGCGGTGGGGACGCCCAGCTTGGCCCGGGCCGAGAGGCTGCCGGCCCTGCTCCGGTGGTTCCTGTCCAAGCGAGGCCCGGTCACCTCCAACGTGGCCGAAGCGTGCGGGTTCGTCCGCACCCGCCCCGAGTTGGAGCTGCCGGACCTGGAGCTCATCTGGGCCCCGGTGGCTTTCGTGGACCACGGCTTGACCCGAGTCCCCGGGGAATACCTCTCCGCAGGCGGGATTCTCCTCCAGCCCCGAAGCCGGGGAGCGATTCGCCTGGGCTCCCCCGACCCCATGGCGGCCCCGAAGATCGACCCGAACTACCTGTCGGACCGCGAGGGTGAGGATCTGCGCGTGCTGGTGGAATCGATCAAGCTGGTGCGCCGGATCTTCTCTACCGAGCCGCTGGCGCGCTACGTGGGGAAACCCCTCATGCCCGACGAGGGGGTCCGCAGTGACGAGGAGATCGCCGCGTTCGTGCGGGAGCGGGCCGAGACCATCTACCACCCGGTGGGCACGTGCGGGATGGGCGACGGACCCGATGCGGTACTGACCCCATCTCTGGAGGTCCGGGGCGTGGATGGTCTTCGCGTCGTGGATGCGTCCGTGATGCCACACACGATCCGGGGACACCCCCACTGGCCCGTGATCATGATCGCCGAGAAGGCCGCCGACCTGGTCCTGATGGCACGCTGAGGGGCGAGACGCCCAACGCGGCGGTGTAGAGGGGCGGGCTACCGCCGTTCGGCTACGAGCAGCGAGCGCAGAAGCAGTCCTTCGTCGATTCCGGCGAGCACCGCGTCCTTCTGCGCCTGTCCGTCCTCGAACACCTCGTCGCCCTCCTCGGCGCGGAGGGCCGTCTCGTGATCACGGCGGGCATCGAGGATGGCGCGGCATGTCTGCCTGAAATCGTTGGTGACGTCCTGAAGGGCGACGAGATTCAGACCGGCGGCAGCGACGAGCTCCGTAAGGGGCTCGGGGGTCACGGCTTCCGCCGGCCCCAGCTCGCTCGCGCGCTCGTATGCCCGATCGGCGAGGCCGGGGGGCGTATGGATCAGGTATCCGGCGACACGTCCACCGGGCTTCAGAATCCGTCTGCATTCTCTCATCACGGAGAGCTTGTTGGGCAGTCAGCAGAAGACGTCCGCGTGGGTGACGGCATCGAAGCGCCGGCATCGAAAGGGAAGTGCGCTACCCTCGGCGGCGATGGCCCACGCATGCCCTGCCACCTCGCGGCTTTCGGCGTACGTCAAAGCCTGCCGGAGGGCCTCAAGGGGAATGTCGGTCATCACGACGCGGCATCCGCTCCGCAGGGCCAGATAGGAGCCCGGCCATCCCCGGCCGGCGCCCAGATCGAGCAGATGTCGATCCGGCCCCAGCTCGAGATGCTCGGCCAGGGTATCGGCTTCGTCCACCGTGGTGTAGCCGTTGAGGCCGGCGTCGTGACCCAGCACCGACCGGTCCACCTGCCGGGCTCCCTCCAGGCGCGGGCGGCCATAGCGCTCCCGGAAGAACTCGGGACTGTCGGGGCGGGGCGGACCGCTGGGCATGGGGGCGCCTACCGGTGGGGACGAATTGCGGTGAGGTGCCGCCACCCCGTCGGCCACCTGGTCACCGGACGGGTGAGATGCCTATGGCACGTCCGTCCAGCTCCCAGGCCGGTTCCGGCGTAACGCCCATATGAGCCAGAGCGGTGACGGCGACGTCGACGATGCGAGGCGCCTCCAGCAGCTGGCCCTGAACGGAGGGTCCGCTCAGCAGGAACGGGATCGTTTTCTCCTCGGGAGACTCGCCTCCGTGGCCGCCGTCATCCCGCCGCCCATGGTCGCTGCTGACGATGATGAGCCAGTCCTCATCGGCGTAGGTCGGACGGGACCGGACGGCCTCCACCAGCTTGCCCACGAGGTTGTCGGAAGCGGCCAGCGCGTGCTGGTAGTCCTCGCCGATCGCTCCGGTTTCGTGGCTGACCTCGTCGGGGGCTCCCAGATACACGAACGCCGCGTCCACGTCCGAAGTCGTGATGAGGTCCCCTGCCACGTCCGTGAGGAAGAAGTCCGCCGCCAGCCACCCGACCTCGTAGCCGTCCAACAGCACCAACGAATCGACGGCGGGGGAGATCAACGGGCCCCCGTCGGTGGTGTCCGCCAAGGGCCGCCAGTCCACGACGGCCAGGGTGCTGAAGCTCGAATCCGTCTGTTCGAGGCGGGTCAGGAAGTCGGGGTGACGGTCGTAGGCGTTCGCGGTGAAGTCGTTGCTCGTCACGCCGTGCTTGTCGGGCCACACGCCGATCAGCAGGCTCGACCAGCCGGGGCCCGACACGGTAGGCGAGCCGGTCTGGGCCTCGGCGCTGTACAGCCCGTCCGCCGCGAGCGCGTCCAGGTTGGGCGTGTGCACCGCGGCCAACACGTCCGGTCGGACACCGTCGATGCCGACGACCAGGACCTTGGGCACGGGCGCCTCGCCACAGGCGGCGACCCACGCCACCAGGCCCGCCGCGATCGCCCTAGCGCCGCCGCTGGTCATAGCTCCTCCCCGCAGGCTCACAGTCGGGCCAACCCTCCAGATCGTCTCCGAACACCGTCCGCTGTTCCCGCGGCGTCTTGACCGGATCTTCCGCGGCCAAATACGCCAACATGGCGGTCAGGGTGGCGTTGTTCCGGACCTCGGGGAACACCACCTTGTCGAAGGTATCCCGATTCGTGTGCCAGGTGTAGTTGCGGTAGTCCCCGTAGTCCGACTGCAGTCGGAACCCCGGCGCGCCGTAGCACACCATGGCCGCGTGATCGCTCCCTCCGCTTGCCGGGACCCCGGGCGCGACGAAGGTGATCTGGCTGGTGATCTCCTCCGGGATCAGAGCCAGCCAGCGGGCCAGGCTGCCAGCCGCGGCCGTGAGTCCCGAGGGGCCCATTTCGGTGACCCGGAAGGTGCCGTTGTCCTGGTTGAACATGGCCTGGAGACCTTGCACCACCTCCGGGTGATCCTGGGCGAAGCCACGCGATCCGTTGAGACCCTGCTCCTCGCCGCTCCAGTGTCCCACCAGAATGGTCCGTCGCGGGTTCGGGTACACCGTGCTCAGGATGCGCATCGCCTCCAGCATGACCACGGTGCCGGTCCCGTTGTCGGTGGCCCCGGAGCCTCCGTCCCAGGAGTCGAAGTGGGCCGAGAGCAGGACGTATTCGTCCGGCAGCTCCGTGCCGGCAATCTCGGCGATGACGTTATAGACCGGTCCCTCGCCCAGGAACTCGCTTTCGGACATGACCTCGAGCACCGCGCCCTGGCCCCGCGTCGCCAGTCGGTGAACCAGGCCGTAGTCCTCGCACGAGAGACCCAGTGTGGGGACGGCCTCGGTGCCGCCATTGAAGACCCGGTGGACGCCCCACCCCTGGGGCCAGTCGGACGTGAGGACACCTACGGCCCCCGCCTGCTCCAGCCGTTGTGCCAGCGGCCAGAGGCTCCGCCGGGACTCGTCGGCGTCGAAGCCCATGCGGCGGACGTTGGCGGTCCAATCCTGTAGTGCGTGCGCCCGGGCCGACTGCACCTCTCCGGCCGACGCCCGGGAGGCGTACGCTTGCAGGAAGGGGTCCGGCCGACAGGTGGGCTCGGGTGCGGAGATCGCCACGAACCTCCCCTCGACGGAGGGGAGCCAGGCCTCGAAATCGTCGGGTCCCAGGACCTGGGGGAGAACCGTGACGTCTCCCCGGACCGTCTCGGCGTCCGTACCGGGCGTCCAGGCCAGGGCCGTTGCGTCGAGCGTCCGCACTCGCGGCTCCACCAGATCCACGTGCGTGCGTCCCCGGCGCCAACGGAGCCAAGTGCCGTAGCTCTCGGTCCGGGCTTCGATGCCGAACGCACCGTATCTCTCCAGCAGCCAGCGGTTTCCAGCCTCATGCCTCGGCGAGCCCGTCAGCCTGGGTCCGATGGAGTCCATCAGGGCCTGGGCCATTTCATGCAGACGGGACCGCTCCATGCCTTCCTGCCAGATGCCGTGAAGGACGTGGTCTTCCGTGGCGAACGTCTGACCCACCACGCCCGAGGGAGTGGCCCACAACGCCCAGACGAGGATGATGGAAGGGATCGTTCTGAGCGCGAGGACTCGACGGTACGGCATGCTTCTCCCCAGCTTGGTGTCGTGGTGCGGGCCGTGGAAACGGGGGAGCACACTAGTGCGGAGGGACGTGACTGTCGAGTTGGTGAGCGCATGAACGTGACGCTGCTGGGCGTGTTCGTGATATCGACGCAGCTCGGGGCACCCAGTGACACGGTGCGCCTGGATGGGTTGGACCGCACGCTGCCCGGCGAACCCGTTCCTTACGGGTGGCAGCTCAGGGCCGTGAACGGCGCGCGTCCGCCCGCCGCGGGAATGGTCTGGTATGCGGACCGCCCGGCGCTGATGCTGACAGCCGCCGGCGCCGCCGGCCAGAGTTGGTTGGAGTTGGAGGACCCGCTGGAGCCCAGGGGTGGGGAGCTGCGGTGGAGGTGGCGCGTCGCGGCACACGTGCCGGGCGCGGATTTGCGCGACCCCGAGCGGGACGACGCTCCCGGTCGGGTCTTCGTGGCCTTCGGCCGTCCGGGTCTCTTCTCCCGGCCTCGCATGATCTTCTACACCTGGGGCGGGCCCGAGGCCCGTGGGGACGCGTTCCTCTCCCACGTCTCCGACCGGCTGGCCGTGGTGGTCGTGCGGAATGCAGCCGACCGGGCGGGGGCCTGGCTCCAGGAGGTCCGGGACGTGGTGGCGGATTACCGGAAAGCGTTCGACGAGGAGCCGGACGAGATCACGTCGGTCGGTCTCATGATCGACACCGACCAGACCGGCGCATGGGCGTCCGTTCAACTGTCGGAGCTGGTCTGGGTGGTGCGACGGAGCACGGATCCGTGAACCCGCGACTCCCTCGGGGGTCTTGGGGTATCGCCGGGGCCGCCAGCTCGGACGAGGAGAACGAGTGACCGAGCGATGTGTTCAGTGGAAGGAAGGGCCTTGATGACGCCCCTACCTAAGTGGGTTACGCGAGCCCGAGGCCAGTGGCGCTGGGTCGGCAAGAAGCGGCCGAGGTTCGCCATCGAGCCGGGGCCGGGCCAGGAGTCGGTCTGGGATTACCCTCGACCGCCGCGCCGCGCTCCCGACAGCCGGCATGTCGTGGTGCGATCGGGAGATGTGGTGATCGCCGATACGCGCAACGCGATCCGGGTTCTGGAGACTGCGAGCCCGCCCACGTTCTACATCCCGCCGGAGGACGTCCACGGGGGCGTCCTGAGAGACGCCCCCGGGGGTTCGCGCTGCGAGTGGAAGGGGACGGCTACCTACAAGTCGGTGCAGCTGCCGTCGGGCCTGCTTGAGCAGGTGGCGTGGACCTACGAGTATCCCTTCCCGGCTTTCGTCGAGATCACCGGTTATTACGCCTTCTACCCCGATGCGGTCGAGTGCTACGTCGATGGCGAGCGCGTCCGGCCTCAGCCGGGCAGCTTCTACGGAGGATGGGTCACGTCGGACGTCGTAGGGCCGTTCAAGGGCGAGCCGGGCACGGGGGCCTGGTGAGGCGTCGCCGCGCGGTGCTGACGGCCGGCCGCCTCGGTGGGGCGATCGCGTGCCTCGGTGCGGTCCCGGCCACGAGCCCCTGCCTGCCGACCTCGGGACCGCTCGCAGCGCAGGAAGCTCTCTGGCCCACGGATGGCTGGGCCCTGGCCACACCCGCGAGCCAGAGCCTGGATCCGGCGCCGCTGGAGGCCATCCACCGGGAGGTGCGCGCGGGTACCTACGGCCTGATCGATCGGCTGGTCGTGGTGCGGAACGGGCGGCTGGTGACGAGCCACCGCTACGAGAACGACTACCGGCAGATCAGCAGGGGAGAGACCAGAAGCGGCCTGGGCTGTGGGTGGGAAACGTGTGAGCGCGAGGAGGAGGTTCACCAGTACAACTACCTGCACCCCGACTTCCACCCCCATCACCAGGGGCAGGACCTCCACTCCCTCCAGTCCGTGACCAAGTCGGTCACGGCGACGCTGATCGGCGTGGCGATCCAGCGGGGGGACATCCCGGGGCTGGACACGCCGCTGCTGTCCTTCTTCCAGGACTACGACCTTTCCGGCGTGGACCCACGACTCCACGACGCGACGCTGGAGGACCTGCTCACGATGCGGTCCGGCATCGAATGGCACGAGCAGGACCGGCCCCTGGACGAGACCAACACCACGATCCAACTGGAATGGTCGGAGGACTGGATCCAGTTCACGCTGGACCAACCCATGGACGCGGCGCCGGGTACGAAGTGGGCATACAACAGCGGGGGCAGTCACCTGATGTCCGGCGTGATCCGTGCGGCCACGGGCCGGTTCGTCGACGCCTACGCCGAGGCCCACCTGTTCGGCCCACTGGGAATCCGGTCGTACCACTGGAAGAAGACGCCCGGGGGCTACCCCGACACGGAGGGAGGTCTGTACCTGGAGGCCGAGCAGCTCGCGAAGGTCGGTTACCTGTATCTGAACGAGGGCGTCTGGGACGGAGAGAGGATCCTGCCCGCAGGGTGGTCGGTCCGCGCGACCGAGGAGCACGTACCCGAGGTGAACAGCGCCGGATTCGGCTACGGCTACCAGTGGTGGCGGCTCGACCGGGGCGACGTCCAGGTTTGGGCGGGTCTCGGCTTCGGGGGTCAGTACCTGCTGATCCTGCCCCAGCATGAGCTCATCGGCGTGGTGAACAGCTGGAACCTGTTCGGCGCAGGCCAGACCAACATCCTGGGCCCGTTTCTCACCGCACTCATCGACGCAGCCGACCGTTGACCCACTCCTGGAGGCCCTGAGCATGACGTTCAGATCGATCCGCGCCCAGAGGAGCGGCCTGGTGTTGGCCACCGCCGTAGCCGCCGCGCTCACGGCCTGCCAGGAGCCCGCACCCGCCGGTCCCTACGACCTCGTGATCGCCGGCGGCCGCGTCCTGGACCCCGAGACCGGCCTGGACGAGGTGCGTAACGTGGGCATCCGGGGCGGCCGCATCGAAGCGGTGACCACCGACGGGCTCGAGGGGGTCGACACCATCGCGGCCACCGGCCTGGTCGTGGTGCCCGGCTTCATCGACTTGCACGTCCACCGCCAGAACGACGAGACCTTCGGCCTGATGGCCCGGGACGGCGTCACCAGCGTGTTCGAGCTCGAGGTGGGGACGGCAGATGTGGAGGGGTGGTACGCAGGCCTCGAGGGCGGGCAGATCGTCAACTACGGGGTGAGCATCGGCCACATACCGGTGCGCATGGCGGTGATGGGCGACGAAGGCACGTTCCTGCCCAGCGGTCCCGGCGGGAGCGCCCCGGCGTCGGAGGAGCAGGTGGCCGAGATCGCCCGGCGCATCGAGGAGGGTCTGGACCAGGGTGCGGTGGCGGTGGGGTTCGGGCTGGCGTACACGCCCGCCGCCACCACGACCGAGTTTCGCGCCATGCTCGACGTGGCGGCTGCCCATGGCGCGTCGTCCCACATCCACGTCCGTGGGGGACTGGAGGGGCTCATCGAGGCGTTGGAGACCGCTGCCGACGCCGGAGCGCCGCTCCACGTGGTCCACGCGAACTCGAGCGGCGGCGCCTATACTGCCGACTTCGTGACGATGATCCACGAGGCCCAGCAGGCCGGCCAGGACGTCACCACCGAGGCGTATCCGTACGGCGCCGGCATGACCGCCATCGAGTCGGCCCTCTTCGACGACTGGCAGGAGTGGGACGACGAGCAGTTCGGCATTCACCAGTGGGTGGAGACGGGGGAGCGCCTCACCCGGGAATCGTTCGGCCGCTACCGGGAACAGGGCGGGGCGGTCATCATCCATGGCCGGACCGAGGAGATGACCCGGGCGGCCATCGGCAGTCCGCTGACCATGATCGCCAGCGACGGGGGCGTCATGGACGGGAGGGGTCACCCTCGTACCTCCGGGACCAACGCCAAGGTGCTTGGCCAGTACGTCCGAGACGAGGGTCTGGTGGAGCTGCCCGACGCGATTCGCCGCATGACCATCGAGCCGGCGCGGCGGCTTCAGGCCCGGGTGCCGCAGATGGCCCGGAAGGGCCGGATCCAGGTGGGGGCCGACGCAGACATCACGGTCTTCGACCCGGAGGCCGTCACGGACCGCGCCACCTACACCGATCCCACGGCTCCCTCCCAGGGGATTCCCCACGTCGTGCTGAACGGCGTGAGGGTCGTGCGCGACGGGGAGCTGGTGTCAGGCGCGCGCCCGGGTCGGGCGATCCGGGCGCCGACGGGGGGGTAGGGCGCCGTCGCCCCCAGCCCCAACACGGGAACACGAGCCGCTCGATCCGTCCGCTTGCCCACCACCCCGGGCGGCCCGAGTATCGTACCTCAGACCCCGACCTCGCCGCGATCGAGTCGCCCAGAAAAACGGAGTTCCGACCATGCGCTTTCTCCTCGCGCTCTTGATCGCCGCCGGCCTGGTGTCGCCCCCGTCCCTGTCCTCCCAGGTTCCGTCGCCCGAAGAGGCGTTCGGCTTTCCGCCGGGCGCGGACTATGAGGTGGCGGACTACGGGCAGATGCAGGCCTACTTCCGGGATCTGGCAGCTTCCACGCCTCGGGCCGAGCTGGTGGAGGTGGGGAGGACCGCGCGCGACCAGCCCCTGCTGCTCCTGTTCATCTCGAGCGAGGAGAACATGCGCCAGCTGGAGCGCTGGCGATCCACCAGCGAGCGCCTGTCCCGCGCCCGCATCGGCGAGGCCGAGGCCCGGGAATTGTCCGCGAACGGGAAGGCCGTCGTCTGGATCGACGGAGGGATGGACGACCAGGAGTTCGCCACGGCCCAGATGACCCCCGAGCTGGCCCACCGGCTGGTGACGTCCGAGGATCCCGAGATCCGGTTCATCCGCGACAACGTCGTCACCCTCCTCATGCCCGCCCTCAACCCGGATGGAGTGGCCAACGACGTGTCCTGGTACCGAGAGGTCCGCGGCACACCGTTCGAAACCACCCGTCCCCCACGGCTCGGCCAGCCGTGGGCGGGGACCGACAACAACCGCGACTGGTTCATGGCCAACATGCCGGAGACCCGGGCCGTCTCACGGGTCCTCTATCACGAATGGTATCCCCAGATCGTCTACAACCACCATCAGACCTCGCCGCCTCACGCCCGGATCTTCATCCCGCCCTTCGCGGATCCGGTCAACCCGGACATTCCCGCAGGAGTGACCACCGGCGTGAACATGGTGGGCGCGGCCATGGCGGCCCGCTTCGCGGCCAAGAGCATGCCAGGCTACATGTCCCGATCGGTGTACAGCATGTGGTGGAACGGAGGCATGAGGCTCACGCCCTACTTCCACAACCAAATCGGCATTCTCACCGAGACCGCCCATCGGACGCCCACGCCCCGCACGTACGACCCGGACGATTGGCCCGAGGTCATCAACGTTCGCCGCGGCCTCTCTCCCCGGACCGACAGCACCAGCATCTCGTACCCGGACCCGTGGTTCGGCACCGAGTCCCACATCCGCGACGCGTTCGACTACATGATCGAGGCGACCATCGCCACCCTCGACCTGGCGGCACGTTACCGGGAGCGCTTCCTCTACGGCATCTACAGCATGGGCCGGGACGCCATCGAGGAAGGCCAAGCGGGAGGACCGTACGCGTACGTGATCCCCCCCGACCAGTGGGATCCCAGCGAGGCGGTGAACCTGGTCAACGTGTTCCGCCATTCCGGCGTCGAGGTGCACCGGGCCACGGACCGCTTCGACGCCGGCGGCGCCGAGTACCCGGAGGGGTCGTACATCGTTCTCGCCGGTCAGGCGTTTCGGCCGCACGTGGTCAACCTGATGGAGCCCCGCAACTACCCGGAGCGGCAGCGCTACCCCGGCGGTCCGCCCGAGACGCCGTACGATCTGGCGGGTTGGACGCTGCCCCTCCAGATGGGGGTCCGCGTCGAACGGATCGACGCTCCCTTCGAGACCCCGATGGAGGAGATCGCCGGGCTGACGACAGTGGATCCGGGGTCGGTGTCCGGGGATCCCGGCTTCGGGTACGCTCTCGGCGCCGGCTCGAACGCCGCGTTTACCGCGGTGAACCGACTGCTGGCCGACGGGCACGCGGTCTCGGTCACGGACGCGGCGCCGGGGGCAGGAGCGCTGGCCGCCGGCACGTTCATCGTGCATGCGGGCAGCGGGGTGCAGGGGGCGGTGTCCGACCTGGCTCGCGACCTGGGTGTGGCGTTCGCGGGCTTGGCGGCCGATCCCGGCGTCCCGACGGCAGAGCTGCGGCTGCCCCGCGTGGGGTTGTACAAGGCGTGGCACTCCAGGGTCGACGACCAGGGGTGGACTCTTTGGGTGCTGGAGCAGGCGGACTTCGTCGTGGACACCCTCCACGACGCCGACATCCGCACTGGCGACCTGTCGCGCTACGACGCCATCGTCCTGCCCAATCACCCCGGCGACGAGATCTTTCTCGGCAACCTGCCGGGGATCATGCCCGAGGCGTACGTGGGAGGCGTCGGGGCAGAGGGCACGGCACGGCTCAAGGCCTTCGTGGAGGACGGGGGGACGCTCATCGCCTTCGACGCCTCCACCGACCTCCCCATCGAGCACTTCGGCCTGCCAGTGCGGAACTCTCTGGGCGATCTTCCCCCGGAGGAGTTCTTCATTCCCGGATCCCTGATCCGCATGGACGTGGACACGGATCATCCGCTGAGCGGCGGCATGCAGCCTCAGGTGGCGGCGTTCTTCTCTCAGGGTAGGGCCTTCGAGCCGGTACGCTTGCCGCGGGCGGGTGAGGGAGGGCGTGAGGACATTCCCGAAGCCGAGGCGCCGCCGGTGGAGGTGGTGAGCACCTATGCTCACGACGACCTCCTGCTGAGCGGTTGGGCCATGGGCGAGGAGCGGCATCTGGCCGGCCGCCCCGCCCTGGTGAATGTCGGGTTGGGCCAGGGGAGGGTGGTGCTGTTCGGATTCCGGCCCCAGCACCGCGGCCAGGCACGGGGTACCTACAAGCTCCTCTTCAACGCCATCCAGCGGGCCACGACCCACAGGGGGGTGCCCGTGAGCTGATCGGCGTGCACATTGTCGGACCGACATCGGAGTCCAGATGCCGCGGTTCCGCTGACGTTCCCTTCACGCAGCGAGGTTGACCATGGTTACGATCGGCTCACTCTGGCTAGCCATCGTTCTCTCGGCCGTTCTGGTGTTCATCGCCAGCGCACTGGTCTGGATGGCGCTCCCCCACCACAAGTCGGACTTCCAGAAGCTACCCGACGAAGACGCCGCCATCGGTGTGCTCCGTCCCCAGAACCTGGCTCCCGGTCAGTACAACATCCCCCACGCCGCGTCTCAGGCCGAACTGGCAGACCCGGACGTCAAGGGGAAGTTCGAAAACGGCCCGGTGGCGTTCCTGACGGTGCTGCCCAACGGCGTGCCGACCATGGGCGGAAAGCTCGCCCAGTCGTTCGTCTACTATCTGGCGGTGAGTGGGCTGGCGGCGTACATCGCCACCCGCACCCTGGATTCCGGCGCCGACTATCTGGCAGTCTTCCGCATCGTGGGCACCGTGACGTGGGTGGCGTACAGCTGGGGCGTCGTCCAGGACGCCATCTGGTTCGGGCGTCCATGGTCCTTCGTGTGGAAGCACATGGGTGACGGCTTCCTGTACGCGCTCCTCACGGCCGGAGTCTTCGGCTGGCAGTGGCCGGGCTGAGGTGGGGCGGCCGCAGATCCGCACCCTCTGCCACCGGGACGGCAAGATGCCGGGTTGCGCTCCCCGACACCGGCCGTCGCGTAGACCGAGCATGAGACCCACCACCTGCTTCTGCCTCGTGCTGTTGTTGGCCGCACTGGCCTGTGACCGTGGCGCCAGTGCGCCGCGGGCAACGGACCCCAGCGACTCCGGCATTGCGGCGTCGAGCACGCCCGAGCAGCGGGCGGCGCTGTTCGACACGATCCTGGCGCGGACGATACGGCGCGAGGCGTTCTCACCCGTGAAGAACGAACGTCTCGGGCTGGACGTGGTAGCCGCCATGCGGGCCGTGCGCGACGAGGTGGTGGCGGCGGACGACGACCAGGCGCTGTACCACGCTCTCGCCAAGCTGTCTGCCGCCAGGCGCGACCGGCATCTGAGCGTGCAGCTCGTGGAAGGAGGCCTCGATCCAGCCTTCAAGGACGGGTTGCGGGTGGCCGGCGGCCTTCCTGCCACGCCCGACCCCGCCCATGCACCGGTCCGGTTCGCTCCCGACTACGAGAACCCCAACGAGCCGTTCTTCTTCCTGATCGATTGGGCGGAAGACGCCGGCGTCTCGAATGCAGGCGTCGCGGTGGGCGACAGGCTGGTTGCCGTTAACGGCCGCTCCGCCGAGGCGTGGTACCAGGCCGCGGCGCCATACATGCGGCACTCGACTGACGAGGGGCTGCGCTGGAAGCTCGCCCAACTCCTCCCGCAACGGAGCGCGGTGCTCCCGCCGGCCATGTATGAGGAGGGGCTGGCCGTGGAGCTCGAGCGGACGGGCGGCGAGCGCTACGCTCTCGATTTGCCCTATCGCTCGGCGGCCGACCTGGTTTGGGGCAACCGGGGCGAGCCCCGCTACCCCGGCTTCACGCAGGTCTACGAGACTCCGACCTACACGCTCTATGAGTCGGACGATCACTCCGTCCTGCTGATCTCGTGGGTGGGCTTTCGGGAGCACATGGTGGAGGACGTGGACCGGCTGATGGCCTGGGCCGAGGAGCAGGGCCGTTTGGACCACGACGTGATCTTCGACGCCACCCGAAGCGGCGGTGGCTCGCGGGGGGCCTATACGGTGCGTCGTCTGTCGCCCAAGCCGTTCAAGACCACGTTCGGAAACCTCCGACTCAGCGACGCGGGCGTCTCGTTCGTCGAGCAGGCCAAAGAGGCGACCGGTCAGTTGCTGGACAGCGGCGTCCAGGAGGCGGACGACAACGGCCGCTGGCTGCTCGACTGGCTGGAAACCGACGTGTCTGCGGCCATCGCCGACGGACGCGACTATACCGACGACGTGCCGTTCAAACTGGCCCACGCCCCGAGGGACTCCGACGGCGTGCTCCAGCCTGCACCCGTTCACTTCACCGGCCGGCTGGTAGTGCTGCTCGGCCCCGACGGCGGCTCTCACCTGGACCAGTTCGCTGCCATCGTGGCCGACAACGACCTGGGCCCCATCGTCGGGATGCCCGCCGGCGGCTACTCCAACACCTGGGAGTGGGAAGAGGTGCTGATCATGCCCGGCACCGACCGGCCGGTGGCGGAGTTCATGTGGTCCATCGGTCATACCATCCGGCCGAACGGCGAGATCAGCGAGGGCAATCCGGCCCCGGTGGACGAATGGGTCCCCCTGACCCGCGCGAATGCGGCCGAGTACTACCCGACGCTCCTGAGCCGGGCATTGGAACTGCTGGAGCGGCGGTGAGGTCGATGGACAGAGGCTTCCTGCCCTGCGCGGCTCCTGGCCGGGGAGCGTATCGCCCGCGGCCCGGCCTCTCGGCTACTCCCCGCTCTCCAGCACGAATTGGAACCTCTGGGCGAACACCTGACCGATGCCTCGCACCGCTTCCAGGAGGCCGGTGCCGTACTCGCCCGCCCGAAACGGAGTCACGACCTTGGACGTGACGAGATCCCGGATCGCCGCGTTGGGGAAGAAGGCCTCGACCCCCTCCTGGACCTGGATGCTGAATTCCCGCTCCTCCAGCGAAAGCACGATGAGGACGCCGGTGTCATTGGCCGGGTCGTCCGGCGCGCCCCGGTAGCCCACGTCCCAGAGCTCGGTCAGCTCGCCCGCGATATCCTCGAGCGACCTTCCCTCCAAGGTGGGGAGCGTGACCACCACGATGTCGCCCCTGGACTTGCGCCGGACCTCGGACGCGATGTCCTCCATCGTGTTCCGGGAGTCCGGGTCGACCACGCCGGCCAGGTCGTTCACGTAGCCGACGCGGGGGGGGAAGGAGGGCTCGCCTTGGGCGTCCTGACCCCGAGCGGTGACGGGCCAGCCGACGACGACGACGAGGGCGAGGCAAATGGCCGTCGCGTGCGCGCATCTGCCGGGCCGAAGCATCGCGCCGGCAGATGCGCAGACCCGGGCGTATCCGCCGGTCAAGGGAGTCTCCCCATCAGTAGATGACGGCCGGCTGCCCGATGAGCCAGAGCTCCATCTGGGGGCCGACCATGAAGTGTACCTGGCCATTCTCGTCCACCCAGGCATCCTCCTCCCGCGCCATGGTCACTCGTTGGCCGTCCCACTCCGATACCGGGCCTGACACGCTGTACTCGATGGACCAGAACTCGGTGGGCCGCACGGGCTGCCGGGGGTGGATGCCGTACCGCTCCGGCCAGTCCCGGCTGCCCCAGGCGCCTACGCCATGCACCCAATTCCCCTGGACGTGGGGGTAGGTACGATTGTCGATGCCTTCGCTCCGGCCCCTTTCCTCGGCGGTCGTGACGATGTCGCGGCCGAGCACCCCGGGCTTGATCGTCTCCGCGATGATCTCCCCCTGCCGGATGGATTGATCGAACAGGTGGCGGAGCCCCTCGGGTGGTCCGGCCTCCCCCGGCTTCAGCACGTACGCCATCTTCTGCTGGTCGGTCACCAAGCCGGAGAGCCGGACCCCGAAGTCCACGTGCAGCAGGTCCCCGGGCTGGATGACCGGGTCATCCACGTCCGTGAGGGGTTCCTCCAGGCCCTCGCGCCAGAGGTCGAACGACGCGGGGAAGTTGAACTCCAGGTCCTGGGCCATCCACTCGTCCTTCACCCACCAGTACACGTCCATCAGCGTGGTTTGCCCCGGGGTGATCACCTCCGCCGAGAACGCCCTGCGCAGGATGTGCCAGGTCCGGTAGGCCGCCTCCTTGGCGATCTCCAGCTCGGCCGGGGTTCTCTTGCTCACGTAGTCGATGAACATGGGCTCCGACATGACGACCCGTGCAGCATACTCGGGCCCGATGGCGTCGAAGAGGTAGTCCTTGAGCTCGGCGCTGATGCCGTCGGCCATGGAGATGGTCCGGGACTGGTTGATGGCGATCACCTGAGGGTCGCGCTCCTGGACGAACTCCCGCAGCGTGGGGGCGAGCCCGTCGTCGCTGGAGTGGTAGCTCATCACGTGGTCGTAGAACCGGCTCAGGTGACCGCTCAAGTGTGTGCCGATGGCCGCCGTCTCGAGCCCCGCCTCGCCGGCGTCATAGAAGACGTAGGCGTTCCGGTGCCCGTACCAACCGCTGATCCCATACCCACCGAATAGCTCGAGGGCTGGATCCGGGTTGTTCTCGCGGCTCATGATGATCCACATGTCGACGCCGTGCTCCCGCATGGTGGGGAGCAGGTGCCGGCGCATCTTCTCGGCCTTCACCTCCCACTCACGGAGATCCCTCTCGCGGCTGCTCCGAGACTGGGCGTCGGTTCCGGCGGGGACGAGCAGGGCCACGAGCACAGCTGCCACCAAAGGGGTCCCTCTGGTCATCCGTTCGCTCCTTGTCGCGCCTGCCGCCAAACGGCCGTGGCATAGAAGACCAGGCCCACTACCATGAGCCCAACAGCGCCGCCGCCCACCTTCAGGAAGAACCACCTACCACCTTCCGGGCCCGGTAAGGTCGCCAGAACGATGGACACCACCGTCGTCCCGACCCCGGCGATCACGACGAGCCAGAGGCCCAGGCCTCCCCAGGGGATCCGGAACACCTGTTCGGCGCCGGATGCTCGCCTTCGCAGCACAGGCACCGCCAGGAACAAGTATACGTACGGGATGAAGTACACGATGATCGTCGTGTCCACCAGGATCAGATACGCCTCTTCGATCGTGGATCCGAGCACGCTGAACAGGAGGAACACCGTGGCGCCGACGCCTTGTACCAACAAGGCCACGTACGGCGTCTGCCATTTCGGGTGGACCTTGCCCAGCGCTGCGGGCAGGTAGCGATCCAACCCCACGACGAAGGGGATCCGCGCCGCCCCGGCCAGCCAGGCACCGAGGCCTCCCAAGCCGGTGAGCAGGATCAGGACGGCGGCAACACGCGTCAGCGGAAGGCCGAACAGGGCACCGGTCTCGCTGATGGCGTCGACGATGCCCCGGATCAGATCCACCTCCTCGGATCCGCTCGTCGTGAGCACGGCAAGCGTCCCAACGATGTAGATGACCGCGATCATGGGCGCTGCCATCAGAATCGAGCGGGGCAGCGTCCGGGACGGCTCCTTCACCTCCCCTCCCATCACCGAGGCCAGCTCCAGGCCGGCCAGAGCGAAGCACAGGCTCGACCAGAGGTTGATGTTGGCGCCGCTCAGGTCCGGGATCAGACTGACGCCAGTGAGCGGGTTGTCAGCCCGGCCTGTCAGCAGCGCCGCCGCGGCCAGCGCCACGAGCACCCCCACTGCGATCCAGGTCGCGACGCCGCCCGTGTTCTGGACCCATCGGCCGCTCTTGAGACCCACGATGTTCAGCCCCACCGCGATCCATAGGACGGTCAGGGACAGTCCCACCTGGAAGAGCCAGGGGCTGGTCTGGCCGAAGTCGCCGAAGACGACTTCCAGCCCAGCGACCGGCGCCTGGGCGCTGCCGAGTGCCAGGACCGCGTTCCCGGCGATGAAGACGATGAGCGACGGGTAGTAGATGAGGTTGTTGACCCAGTACGCCCATCCACAGATGAAGCCGTGCAGCGGTCCGAACGCCTCTCGCGTCCAGACGTAGATCCCGCCCTCCTCGGGCATCCTCGCAGATAGCTCGAGGACGGCCATTCCCTGCGGAACGAAGAAGAGCAAGACGGCGGCGAGCCACAGCCCCACCGAAGCAGGGCCCAGGTTCGCCGCCGTGAGGAGCCAACGGAGCCCCACGATGGCGACGATGTGGAAGAGGACCACATCCCGGAGGCCCATGACGCGGGCCAGATGGGGCTGATGGCTCAGGAGGCCTCCCGGAGGGCGGGAAGGCCGCCCCGGTCAGGGACGGCCCTCCGCGCTCGCATGCATCGGACCGGTCTACGGTCCCTCGTGCGTGACTACATGGACGACGGCGGTGTGATTCCGTTGAGACGCATGTAGGTCACGAGGTTACCGTAGTGCTCGTAGTTGTGCGCCGAATTGAAGGCCAGGACACCGGAGGTGGCCATCTCATCGCCGAAGAAGCTGACGATCTCGCTGCCCATGGCGTCGGTCATCTTGCCGTAGACTTCCGTGCAATAGCCGAATCCGGCCTCGAGAGCCTCGATGATCTCGGCCTTCGTCGTGCGGGTCTCTTCGTAGTTCTCGGCGTTGGGGTTGTCCTCACCCGCCGCACTGGAGCAGAAGAAGAACTGGGCGCCGGCGAGGTGAGCGAGCAGCTCGCCCATGGAGCGGACCTCCTCGGTGGGCCGGAAGGCGTAGAGGTCCTCGTCGAGCATCTTCGCTGTCGCCATGATGTTCTCCTGCGTGACGTCGTGCAGACCCTTGAGCGAGGAGGACACCGGTCCCTCCTGTGCGCTGACGGCAAGGGGCGCCGACATCACCAGTGCTACGGCGACAGTCAGGACACGCTTGGTCATCGTGGACTCCATTGTGGAATGGGACGGTTGAGCGTTCGTTGCCCGACGCGGTGGGCCGCGTTGCCAACCCCATAGGCTGGAGTCCCGGAGCGATTCTGACAAGTGGGGTGCCTGGCGGTGAGGACCGGCTACGCCCCGACCGGGGTGGGGGAAACCGGCTAGTTACCCTCGCTCGTGCCGGAGTCGACGGAGGCTCGGCCCCCGCCACCGTTACGCCCGAGGAGCGCCCGGACCTTGGCCGCGAGTTGCTCGATGAAGAACGGTTTGGGCAGGAAGGCGGCATGCTCGCTCTCGAGCAGACTGGTCAGAACCGGCCCATCGGGTGCATAACCGCTGGCGAAGACGGCCTTCAAGTCGGGCCGCCTCGACCGCATGAGCTCAAAGGCTTCCGGTCCCCCCATGACAGGCATGACCACGTCCAGGACCACCAGGTCGACGTCCTCCCTCTCTTCGAACATCCGGACCGCCTTGTCACCGTTCTCTGCGGCGAGGACCTGGTAGCCCAGGTCGGACAGCGCCTGGACGATCAGCTCGCGGAGCATCGCCTCGTCCTCGGCCACCAGCAGAGTTTCCCCGCCCCTCACGTCGGGCGTCTGGCCCGCTGCCCTGCCCTGGAACGTCACCTTGCTGGACGGGGGCAGGTGGATCCGGAAGTTGCTTCCCCGTCCCAGCTCGCTGTCGACCGTGATGAAGCCGTGATGCCGCTCGACGACGCCGTACACCACGGCCAGGCCCAGCCCGGTGCCGGAGTCCTTGGTCGAAAAGAAGGGCTCCCAGAGCCGGCCGATGACCTCTTCGTCCATGCCGACCCCCGTGTCGCTCACGAGGATCTCGGCGAACTCGACGCCCTCGGCGAGGCCCCGGTTCTTGGCCTCCTCGGCGCCCAGGCGCCTTCGACCCAAGCCGATGCTCAGGCGTCCGCCTGCCGGCATGGCCTGCCGAGCATTCGTGCAGAGGTTGAGCAGAAGCTGGTCGATCTGTGGACGGTCGGCGTCGACCACGAGGGGTTCCGGCGCCGTCTGCACAACCACCTCGACGTCTGCACCGACGATTCGGTCCAGCAGCCTCTGGAAGTCCCTGAGCACCAGATTCAGGTCGACGGGCTCGACCTTGAGAATGTCCTTGCGGGAAAAGGTCAGCAGCTTGTTGGTGAGGTCCGCGGCTCGACTGGTCGCCTCTCGTATGCGCGCCAGGTGACCGACCGCCCGGTGCTCCGGGGGCAGCTTGGACTGGGCCAGGTCCGCGTATCCCAGGATGACGTTCAACAGGTTGTTGAAGTCGTGGGCCACGCCGCCCGCCAGGAGACCGATGGCTTCCATCTTCTGAGACTGCCTGAGCTGCGCCTCGAGCTGGGTTCGTCGGGCGGCTTGCAGAGCCAGCGAAACGAAGTCCGCGATGGACGTGGCAACGTCCTGCTCCTCGATTGACCAGTGACGGGGTTCGCCCGTGTGCTCGTGACAGATGATCCCTGCGACTCGTCCGTCGACCCAAATGGGCACGTTCAGAATCGACGAGATACGGTTGGGCAACAGGTAGTCGGACCCGAGCTCCCTCGTGCGAGAGTCCTGCAACGCATCGTCGGCCACGATGGCTCGGCTCGTCTCCAGGGCCGAGAAGTACTCGGGGAATTGCGCAGCCTCCAACCGGGCGCCCCTGCCGTCCCCAGTCCCACCGCCGACGCACATGTGCTCGCAGACGATGGCCGTCCGCTCCTCCGCGTAGACCCAGATGCCTACACGCTCGACTCCCAGCGTCTTCGCGGCCACCGTCGTGATCTCGTCGAGGGCAGCGGGTAGTTTGGGCTTCGCCGACAGGGCGAGTTGCTGCAGCGCTGCCTGCTTCTTCAGGATCTGCTCGGTTCGCCGCTGAAGGCGGTCCTCAGCCTCCTTCCGCTCGGTGATGTTCCGCGCGACCACCACGATCTCGTCGCCGAGCGTGAGAACCAGCCGGGCCTCGAATACCGCGTCGTGCTCACCCAGGGGCAGCACATACTCCACGCTTTGAGGTTCGCCGGTGGCTTGGAGCCGGTCGATGCCAGCCTGGAGGGCCTCGGCCGCGGAGGCGACCGGGATGTCCTGGATCCTGCGGCCGATCAGCTCAGCGGGCTCGATCGCGAACTCGCCGGCCTGACCACCCTTGCAGTCGAGAATGCGGCCGCTCGCATCCAAGCGGAAGAAGAGATCTGGGAGCGCCTGAAACAGGGCCCTCATCTCCGAGTTGGCCTGAAGCAGCTCCCGGGAGCTCAGCTCCAGCGAGCGCTCCATCATCAGGCGGTCGTCGTCGAACTCCTCGTACGCCTGGTCGATGGAGCTCAGCAGCTCCGTGAGCTCCGGCGGGATCTCGGCACCATGCAGATGTCTCCGAAGCTGGCGTTTCAAAAGGCTGTGCATCTCGTGGCTCAGCCTTCGCTCAGTGCGGTAATCGTCATCGTCTGGTTGTGGAGCTCACACCGGGCGTGGGGCGTGAAGGGCGATATCTCACCGTACGAGTAGAAGCCCGTCAGTACGGTCCGCTCGCCCAGGACGTCGCGAACGGCCTCGACTTCCTCCTCGACGCGTTGCTTGAGAACCAGTTTGCGACCCACGCAGCTTATCAGCAGGACGAGCTCCGGCTCCAAACCGCCCAGGGCCCGACGAGTCGTTGCGGCCGCACCGGCGGCCCCGTCGAGGAGCCGGTTGAAGTTCGCCTTCATCAGCCGGCTGTAGGCGCCCTGGGGAACGTCACCAGCAAATGTCAGGCTCTGGTCCGACTCGTCGACGGAGAGGATGGCTCGCACCACGGGGGTCGCGTCCGCCTCGGTACGAATGCTCAGGGGGAAGAACATTCCGGTGGCCGGGAGGCCCTCGGCGTGCTTTCCCAGGTACTCCTTGTAGAGTTGGAGGGCCGAGCGGCCGTCCAGCTCGTAGAGGACGTTGCCCTGGGAGCGGGTGACCAGCCGCTCCGGTCCGAACGCGTCCCATCCACCCAGGGATCCGTAGCCGACCGAGAGCCTGTCGCCGTAGAGTCCCACGGCGGCGATCGAGTGGCTCTCCAGGCGGTCGTTCCAGAGGACCTTCGTCTCTTCGAAGCGATCGCCATCGCCCGACAGCCCACCCGTGACGGTGACGTTGGTTGGGAGGTTCGGCGTCAAGCCGGCGACGAGCTCACTGCCATTCACGTGGATGCCGTCGGAGAGGACGATGATGTGTGCCAGCCCGTCTCGCGACAGCGCCTGGGCGAGCTGCTCGCCCGCCCCGAAGCTCTCACTGGCGTCCGAGACGTGAGCCACGGCGCCCTCCACCGTCGTATGGTCGAAGCGCACCGCCGTCACGACCAGCTTCCCGTCGTGGACCTCCGTGCCCCGAATCTCCCCGGCCGTGCTGCAGCCGAAGAACGGCGCTCCCGGATAGAGGCCGTGGAGCTCCTCGTCCAAGGCTTCATCCGCCAGGAGCTCCGAGCTCCCAAAGAGGAAGACGAGGCTCGGCGACGGCTCTGGCCAACCCTCGAGCTGGGGAGGCCGCCCCTCGTCCGGGCACCAAAGTGATTGTTCGACTCTCATGACGACACTCCGCTGACGGGGCGAAGGCGAGACGAGCGTGATCCACCTACTGTTGTCGGACGCGAGCCTTTGCCTCGTGACCTACGCGCTCGTCGACCGCCGCTGCTACGGTCTAAGGAAGCTGCGGCTACCGCAAGCCTGGGGGGGATCCCGGCACTCCGCGGCCGCATCGTGCGAGCTCTGGAGTGGCCGCGAGGCCGCGAAGGAACGCACCGGAGTCTACATCCGGAAGCGGTAGCTGATCTTGACGAAGAAGCCGTCCGCCATGGGATCCATGCGGCCGAGAGCGTAGGTGCTCACCCCTTCCATGATCCGACTGTAGCCAGCGTAGAAGATCGTGCCCGGGGAGGGCTCGTAGGAGAGCAGGAACTGGCCCTGGAACGTGCCTCGATCGACGCTGCCGATGGGCTGGTCGTCATACCAGAGGACGTCGCCGGTGGTGGGATCCCGCAGGGCATCCCGCTCCTCGAGGCTGTACTGACCGATGGTGCGGGCCCGTAGTGCCTTGGTGAACTGATACTGGAGCCGCAGACGGGAGAGATTGGTGCGCGAGAACTCGGCTCCCGAGCTCTGCCGCCGGATCTGCGAGTACGTGTAGTTCGCCCCGATTTCCAGGCGATCCGTGGGGCGGAAAGTGATCTCGGGCGCGACCTGGAGCTCGATGCCGCGGGACGCCTCGCCGTAAATGGGGATCTCCCGGTAGAACATGCGGCCGTTGAGGTTGGCGCTGCCGCTCAACCGCAGGCGCGGCATGAAGCCCACCGCCCACATGTTCTCCAGGGGCGCCGGCACCTGGAACGGCTGAAGGCCTCCCCCGCCGTCCGGCGCCTGAGCTCCCTCGTAGTCCTCTTGGCGGAAGCGGAAGTAGCCGTTTCGGACGATGAACCGGAGGGTCCAGCTACCGCGGAATGAGATACTCGGCCATAGCTGGACCTCGCCCTCGTAGAAGGAGCCGCCTTGCCAGAACTCGTCGTGATCGGTGAAGCTCTCCGCATCCAGCGACAGCCCGACCCGCTCGACCAATGCTCCGGGCTTCCCGTACCTGTTCAGCGACACCTGCCCCTTCATCCGTGTGTCTCCGGCGCGGCGGATGAAGCCGGCGTCGGCCCTGAATCCCGGTGCGATGTCCTCGAACTGGAGGTCCCAGGAGAGGTTACGGCCACTGCGCTGAAGCTGAGCCGTGAGCAGATTGCCCGTCCCGTACGGACTCGCTGCATCCTGCCAGCTATGCGCGTACTGGGCGGTGAGCGTGTGGCGGCCGCCGAAGAGGATGCGGGCGTCCCCGGCAGCGACCCGGTTGAACACGCCTCCCGTCGTCATCGTCCGGTCGGTATAGAGGACCCCGACGTTGGAGCCCGTACCCACGTCGCGTCGCACCCGGACCACGTTGAAGACGGCCCGGCCATCGTCGCCGAGAAGCGAGTTGGGGCTTTCGTCGGCGGCTCCCATGTATGCCACGGCGAACGAGCCTACCTTGCCGGTGAGCTTGGCCCCGGCCGACGGGTCCACGATCCGGCGGGTGTACACGAGCTGCGAGGGGGTTCGGAACGTCTCGGCTCCGTCCAGGAAGAACGGCCGTGCTTCGGGCAGGAATATGGCGAAGCGCTCGTTGATCGTGAGCTGGTCGGCGTCGGCCTCCACCTGTGAGAAATCCGGGTTCACGGTGGCGTCGAGCACGAGATTCTGCGTGATGCCGTAGCGCACGTCCACGCCTGCCTCGGGCTGGACCCGCTGCCGGGTGAAGACGCCATCGGTGCTCAGGCCCTCGCTCTTACCAGTGACGACGGGGGTGATCTCGACGAGCCGCCGTGGCTGCAGCTCCTTCAGGCCGGTGAGCCGCCCGCTCTGGGCCAGCGTGCTGGATGCGTCCTGGGTCAGCGGCGCCCATGCGTCCTTGAAGCCGTTCCGCCGGGTCTCCCGCGCGACGTTCAAGCCCCAGTCCTGCACGGGGACTTCCTTGAAGCGGATGGACACGTATGGGATGCGAATCTCGGCCACCCAGCCGTCGTCGGTCACGTGGGCGTCGGAGTCCCAGATGAAGTCCGGGTTGAAGTCGATGGGCACGGGGCCGCGGCCGCGGAAGCCCTCGATCCACAGGCCGTCGGTCTGGATCCCGAGGGGGTTTACGTAGAAGACGTACGCCTGCCGCTGGTCGTTGAACGTATCCAGCATGATCCGGATCCAGTCGTCATTGAAGACGCTCCGGTCCCGCTGGCCGAGGTGCACCTGGATGTTGTCGGGGTCGGAATCGAACGCCTGAATGCCGAAGTAGATGGCGTCCGAGGAGTAGAATACCAGAACCTCGGTGCGCTCCTGGGCAGGGCGACCCTCCACGGGCTCGTACTGGGTGAAGTCGGTAAGCCGGGCTGCCAGCGACCACTCCGCTTCGTCCAAGCGGCCGTCTATGGCGATGTCCGGGGCCTCCACCCGCGGTGGGGCGACGTCCAGCTCCCGCTCGGCGCCGGAGAAGTCGTTCTCTCCTGGGCCGAGCAACCCGGCGAGAAGGGCCAGTGATGCGAGCATTTATGCGGTCGTTCCGTTGTCGGCTATTGGGATTCGACGGTTGGTCCTCCCCACACCTCCACATCCGACCGTCGGCATTAGGAGACACTGAGCCGGATGTTTCTGTTGAGCGGACTCCGCAGTCGGGCGGATTCCACCGTTGAGGGGGCTCCGTGGCCGAGGGGATGGCCCGATTCCCGCGAGGACCCCGCAGCAAGGCGGGCACACCCTCGAGTGAGGATGTGTCCGTGAGCTTGCGGCGCCGAAGGCGTCGGAGCTGATTACATCCTGACCAGCTCCACCCGCCGGTTCCGCTGACGTCCTGCTTCGGTATCGTTCGTGTCCACGGGCCTCGACGGCCCGAGGCCCATGGTCCTGAGCCGTGCGTCCTCGATGCCGAAGTTCTGGACGAGGTACGCCTTCACCGACGTGGCACGGTCTCCCGACAGGGTCATGTTGTGGTCGAAGTCGCCCTCGTTGTCGGTATGCCCTTCGATGAGCAGGCTCAGCTCCGAGTGCTCCTGCAGCATGGTGCCGATCTCTTGCAGGATCGAAGCCGACTCTGGGCGGATCACGTCGGAGTCGGTGTCGAAGAGGATGTCGTGGACCTCGACCCTGCCGTCCGTGCTGAGGGCGTCGTACAGGTCCCGGCCTCCAGCGGCGATGCGGATGTTACCCACATAGATGGGCCGATCCTGGCGGCCGTCCATGGAGAAATAGATCCGGTCGCCCCGGGTGAACTCGACCCGGGGCACGTTGGCCACCCGCACCTCGTTCAGATACGCCTTCACATGGTCTCCATCCGCCATGATCCGGGCCGTCACGATCTCCTTGGTCATGGTCTCGTCCTGGATCACCGCGAGCGGATCGGGTTTCGGGTTCCAGATCCCGCTTCCCCTCCAGTTGCCGAAGTTGAACACGTTCGCGTCCACTCGGCCGTTCTGGCTCATCTCCTGCGTCGAGATCCAGGTGCCCTGCTCCGTTGCCGGGTCGTGGATGTCGAGCTCGATGGTGAACTGATCCGGGAGGGTGCTGGGAAGCACGATGGCGAACTGGCTGTTGCCGCCCGTGGCCAGAAGGAACCGCTTCCCTTCGTCGTTCTGCGCCACCTCCATGGTGCCCCGCATGTACTCGAGGTTGCGGGGGAAGTCGCCCAGGTTGTCCGAGGCGAAGTCCTCGGTGAACAGGGATCGGTCGCCGGCTTCGAAGTCGAAGGTCGAGGAGGCCGCGTCGAAGGTCGTGGCTCCCGAGGACGGGAGCTGCGACCGGTCCGTGACCGGGTTCCCGTCCTCGTCGGTGAGGATCTCCCCGTCCTTGTTGGTCAGAACGACGTCCTTGCCGTCACTCTCGGCCTTCTCGATGCAGTCCAGGTCGTCGAAGGCGCAGCGCACGGCGTCACGGACGAGCTCCTCTACCTCGCGGGAGATCTGGTCTTCCGCCGCCCTCTTGGCTCGGTCCGTGATCCGGCCGAGCTGCGCCTCGGCTGCCGCTGGCAACAGGATCGAAAGCAAGGCGGCTGTGAATACGACGAGTCCGGTCCGGCGAACCATGGTGGGCCTCCTCGAGGACGGATCATCCAGCGGGGTTGCGACCACTCCGGCAAACCGAGTGGCGCAGTCCCCAACATACCATTCGCCCCGGGCCCTACGCCAACGTGGCGCCGGCCCCACGGAGCGGCTCCTCACCGACATGTGACGTAGGCCCGTCCGGCATCCCGCCACACCGGACCTGGGGGGCCGTGGGATGGGTGGCCCGATGTGCCCTCGGGTGCCCGGGACGCACCCTCTCACCCGGTCCTGGCCCGCCCGAAACTCTTCTTCCCCTCACTTCGTATGGGGAAGGGTCTTCCCCTCACGAGATGAGGTGAGTAGGCTGGAGTGGACGGAGGACCACTTCCAACCCCGTGACGATCATGAACGAACGACAGCGAGCCCTGCTCCCCGGCACCGTGGACCTGGTGATTCTCCGGACACTCTCGGAGGGTCCGGCGCACGGCTTCGCCATCTCGCGGCGCATCCGCACACGTTCCCAGGGCGTCTTGGAGCTGCAGGACGCCGCTCTCTACCAGGCGCTCCACCGTATGGAGAAGAAGGGGTGGATCAGCGCCGAGTGGGGCCAGAGCGAGAACAACCGGCGCGCCAAGTTCTACGATCTGACAGCCGTGGGGACGAAGCGTCTCACTGCTGAAGCCCGGTCCTGGCGGGAGTACGCCGCGGCCATCTTCAGCATCCTCGAGCCAGCCGCGGCGGAGCGGGAGTAGCGAGGCCGTGAGCGGGAGGCACCAGCGCCAGCGCACCTGGAATCGGGGGAGATGAGCGTGGATCAGCCCGAGAAGCCGGTGCGGCGGTCCTTCAGGCTGCCGTTCCGGGGCGGCAGCGACGCGCGGCGCGCGGTCGACGAGGAGCTGGACCTCCACCTGGCGCTCTGTGTGGAGGAGCTGGTGGCCGAGGGGTGGAACCCGGAAGAAGCACGGACCGAGGCCCGGCGGCGCTTCGGCGATTTGGCCGAAACCCGACGGTACTGCACCGATCTGTCGAGACAACGGGAGAGGGGGGCGAGGAGAGCGATGCGACTTGAAGAGCTCAGGCAGGACCTGCGATACGCGTGGCGGACGCTGGGGAAGAACCGTGGGTTCGCGGCCGTGGTGATCGTCACGCTGGCGCTGGGGATCGCGGCGAACACTACGATCTTCAGCCTGATGAACCCGTACCTCTTCCGGGCCCTCCCCTACGGGAACGCTGACGAGCTGGTGCAGGTGGGTCAGGTGGATCCGGTGGAGGGGTGGGACGGCGTACGCTTCTCGCTGCCCATGTTTCACGACTGGGTCGAGCGCACCCGGTCCTTCGACGACGCTGGATTCTACCGGTACTCCACCAGGAACGTAACGGGACCTGAAGGTCCGGAGCGCATCCTGGCGAGTGCGCTTTCGGCCAACATGTTCGAGGTTCTGGACGCCGAGCCCGCCCTGGGCCGCACGTTCCTGGACGAGGAGGGCGGTCCCGGCGGCGAGGACGTGCTCGTGATGAGCCATGGGCTCTGGCAGCGTCGCTATGCCGGGGACCCGGGCGTATTGGGGCGCACGGTCATGTTGGACGGCGTGGCGTTCACCGTCGTGGGCGTGATGAAACGCGACTTCAACTTCCCGTTCGGCGAAGTGAAGATGTGGATTCCCGAGCGGGCGGACCCAGCGGGGATGGACCGGGACTATCTCAGTTGGATCATGGTGGGCAGGCTTGCCGACGGGACCAGCGGGGAGCGGGCCCGCCAGGAGCTGCTGGCGATCCAACGCGAGCTCAGCGAGGTATACCCGAACGCTGAAGGGCGTTTCGCCGGCGTCAGCGTCAAGCCCATCCGAGCCGCGTTGAACTTCGCCTGGGACGTCATGAGGGTCAGCTTCCTGGTCCTCCTCGGTGCGGTGAGCTTCGTGCTTCTCATCGCGTGTGTGAACGTGGCCAGCCTGACGCTGGCTCGGGCGAGCACGCGCACACGGGAGGTCGCGGTTCGGGCCGCCATCGGCGCGTCGCGCGGGCGCATCGTCCGCCAGATGTTCACCGAGAGCCTTCTGATGGCGGCGCTGGGCGGCTCGTTGGGCGTGGCGTTGGCGTTCGGGGCCACGCGACTCGTCGGGCCGGCCGTGCCCGAGGGTCTCTTCCGGGTCGGCGACGTCGACGTCGACGGCACCGTCCTGCTCTTCACGGTCGTGGTCACGCTCCTGACGCCGATCGTGTTCGGCCTGGCACCCGCTCTCGCCGCGACGCGATCGGATCTTGCGGCTACGCTCAAGGAGGGAAGTCACGGCGGCGGGGAGAGCCGCACGTCCCTGCGCGGTAGACGGGGGCTCGTGGTCCTCGAGGTTGTCATGGCCATGGTCCTCATCAGCGGCACGGGCCTCATGGTGCGGAGCTTCATGGAGGTGCAGCGTGTGGACCTGGGCTTCCATAGCGAGCGGCTCCTGACAGTCGAGGTCACGGTGCCGGAGTCCGACTATCCCTCCGTGGAGGAGCAAGCCGCGTACTTCGAGCGAGCGGTACGGGAGGCCTCGGCGTTGCCAGGAGTCGAGGGCGTCGGCACGGTCTATCCCTTGCCGCTGAATCACGAGAACATGCCGACGCGGGTCGCCCTGCCCGCGAAACAGCCGGCGACACCCGAAGAGTGGCCTTCCGTGCTCTATGGGCGGGTGGGCCCGGGCTACTTCGAGTCCATGGGGATCCCGGTGGTCTCGGGTCGAGGATTCGAGACCGCCGACGCCCCCGAGGGGGAGCGGGTCGTCGTCGTCAGCCGCTCCCTGGCCGAAGCCCAATGGCAGCAGGAGAGCCCCCTGGGCAAGACCGTGCTTTACGGCGATCCCCGGGATCCCCGGGAGGCCGTGGTCGTGGGGGTGGTCGGCGACATCCAACATGACGGCGTGTCCACCAACCTCCGGCCCCACCTGTATCGGTCCTTGTCCCAGGCGCCCGTCCGCCGCCGCTTCCTCACCATCCATACGGCGGGCGATCCCGCGGCGCTGGCTCCCCAGGTGCGCGAGGCTCTCACACGCATCGATCCCAACCTGCCGCTGGACATCCGGCCCATGGGAGAGGTGGTCATGGAGAATACGTTCCAGTGGAGCATCGGATCGGCCTTCCTGGGCGTCTTCGGACTCGTGGCGCTGCTGTTGGCCGCGTTGGGGATCTATGGCGTGATCTCCTATTCAGTGGCACGGCGCCAGCGGGAGATCGGCCTGCGGATGGCACTCGGTGCCAGCGGGCCACAGATCCGCGGTGTGATCGTGGGCGAGGGCCTCAAGCTCACCGGTCTGGGGCTGGGGATCGGGCTCGTGCTGGCCGTGGCGGTGGGACAGGTGATGGCGTCGCTGCTGTTCGGGGTGAGTCCCCTCGATCCCGTCACCCTGGGGGGCGCCCTGGCTGTCTTCCTGCTGGTGTCTCTCCTGTCCAGCCTCGTGCCGGCGCTCAGGGCCGCCCGCGTGGATCCACTGGGCGTGCTCAAGGCGGAGTAGGGACAGCAGCGTGGTGGGGCACCCACCCGGGGGCGGTGGGTGCCCCCTCGCCGTGCCCCCGGTCCCGGGGTGACGCGCGACAGGTGACGCGGGCTGGCCGGCGATGCCGTGACCTCGTAGTCTGGCGACACCCCCCCGCCCGAGGCCGAGCCCGCCTCGAGCCCCGCGTTCGCCGCCGCACTGTCAGGGGGTCTCCATGGCCATCATCCGCTTCACCCGACCAGCGCCGCGCTCCACGGATCCCACCGGAGTGTGCCGGGCGGGGGCGGCCGAGGTCGACATCACGCCATCCCTGGACCTGGCCATGGCGGGCTATTCCACCGAGGGGAAGCGGGCCCGGGGCTACAGGGGACGCCTGTGGGCACGGGTCCTCTTCCTCGAGGACGCGCAGGGTCACCGGGCCGCCATCGTGGTGGCCGACCTCCACTCCGGGTCCCGATTCCTTCTGGAGCGCACCGCCCTCGAAACCGCCACCACCTGTGGGATCACCACGGATCGGCTGATCCTGGCCGGCACGCACACCCATACGGGCCCTGGCAACTTCTACGGCAACACCCTTTACGACACGACCGGGCAGGTCGCTCAGGGCTTCGACGAGGGATTCGCCAACTGGGTCTCGTCGCGTTTCGCGGCTGCCATCGGCGCTGCGGCCGCAGCGGCTCGACCCGCCAAGCTCGGGGTCGGAGTGACCGAGCTCTGGCAGGTGTCCCGCAACCGGAGTCTGGAGCCGTTCCACGCGAACAGCGACTCCTCGACCTGGTGGCTGCCGGATCGGCCGGGGCAGGGTGCTCCGGATGGGCTATCTCCGCAAGAGCGTGCCGTCGATCCCCGAGTCACCGCCTTGGCGGCGTTCAGCGCGGACGACGACAGCACCATCGGCGTCCTCGCGACGTTCGGCTGTCACAGCACCGCACTGGGGCCGGGCGGGGACGTGTTCTGCGCCGACTGGCCGGGGTGGGCCGTGCGCAGTGCCCGCCTGACCCTCTCCCAGGACGGTGCGGAGCCCGTCGTGGCCGTCGGCCTCTCGGGAGCGGGCGACGTGACGGCCAACACCCTCTCACCCGGTGGGCGGGGCGTGGAGTTGGCACGTAGCCTCGGGGAGCGGGTGGGCGACGCGGTAGCCGAGGCGGTGGGTCGGGCCAGGGATGCTTCCGAGCCCTTCGACCTGGAGATGCGGTTCGAGGATCGGTCGGTCCGCGAGCGGACCGTGGGCGGCCGAGCGGACACGGTCCTGGCGAAGGACTGGGATTACGGCGCGCCCACCATCGGCGGGTCGGAGGAGAGCCGCACGCTCTTCTATGACCTGGGCCTCGTCCGGGAAGGCATGCCTGGAGACCATTTCGAAGAGGACCACCCGCAGTACCCCAAGGTCCGGGCACTGGGGGTGCTCCAGGAGCTCCTGGGCTTTCTCGTGGGCCTGCAACCGTGCGATCGGCTACCGCTTCACGTGCTCCGCGTGGGTGGGCACATCCTGGCCACCGTGCCCGGAGAGCCGACCGCCACCACGGCGTCCCGGATCGAACGCGCCCTCCTGGACGCCACCGGCGCCGACACCGCCATGATCCTCGGATACGCCGGCAGCTACGGCGGTTACTTCGCGACGGAGCAGGAGTATTGGCTGCAGCACTACGAGGGGTCATCGACGTTATACGGCAGGAACTCGGCCCGTCACCTGGAGGCGCGGATTCTGCGCCTGGCCACGGGCCCCGTGCCGAACCCCGGACATGGAGCCGCCGTGGAGTTCGACGTGGGCGCTCGCATACGGGCGTTCACGGATGTCTCCGACGGTCCCGCGCTCGGGCCACTGGACCCCGCCGTCACGCGCAAGGACCGGCGGGTAGAGATCCGGTGGCGGATGCCAGCGTCGGTGCGCCTCACCTTCGCGGAGAGCTTCTTCGCCCTCGTGACGCGACAGGATGGTGCCGTGTGGCGGGCCATCGAGGTAGAAGGCCGGGACTTCGACGACCGACACCCCGACGTGCTCGTCCGCGAGTTCAGGCCCGGCATCGAGCTGATTCCCACGACGCGGGCGTGGGGCATCGACGTCCTCTTGCCCGAAGAGCTGGATCCCCAGACACCGCTTCGGGTGGAGGTCGCGCCTCGCGGTCCCTTCCCGGGCTTTCGCGTCGAGGTCCCCGTGCCCCGGGCCTAGCCATGCGCCGGGCACTTGGGGCCGCCCCGAGGCTCCGGGGCGGGGCCGGGCTCAGGGGTCCGTCCCCACCCTCACGGCTCGGTCGCCTTCGATACCCAGGTGGGGTGCCCTCGCGACCAGGGCCCTCAGAAAAGCGGCTTTGTCCGCTGGGGAGATGAGCAGGAGCCGGCGTCCGTTCCGGTACCGGACCGCCAGCCGATCCAGTGAGGGAGCCGGGGCGGACAGGGGGTTGTGGCTGGGCCGCACCTCGTCGATGGATTGGAGCGGGACGCGCCAGCGGAAGGGGCCGGCGCGGGCATACAGCTCTCCCTCCCGAAAGCCGTAGTAGGTCCCGTAGAGGAGCCAGAGGACGAAGGCCACGCTTCCCACCGACGTCGCCAACATGCCGATCCGTGCGGCGGGGTCCGCGTCCGGGTCCCCCAGCACCATCCAGCTCGCCCCGACCATCGTCGCTACGGCGACCCAGAGCAGAAGAGAAACCCACCAGTCACGCTTCGCGGCGAAGCGGGGACCTTCGCTCGCATGCGACGAGCCGGCGCGGTTGGTCATTTGGCTCCTCCAACGTTACGGTGGCTCCTCGGATGAGACTCAGCTCCGAGAATCGGTACGCACGGGAGGGTCATCATGTTCACTATGGGGCGCCGGGCCTTCCTCGCAACGGGGGCCTCCTGCCTGGCTCACCTGGGCCTGATGGCCTCCGGTCGTCGAGAGGCCGCCAGGAGTCTCTTCGCCCGTCAGCCCCTGGGGACCCTGGTCGCGCAGGAGCCCTGGGGCCGACTCGAAAGGTTGGCCGACGGTATCTGGGCGCTGGTCTCCACCCCGCTCGACGACCGGACGACCCTGTGCAACGGTGGCATCGTCGCGGGGCAAGACGGCCTTCTCGTCATCGAGAGCTTCGCCAGCGACCAGGGTGCCCGCTGGATGGCCGAGCAGGCCCGTCGGCTGGCCGGGAGGTGGCCGACCCATGTGGTCGTCACCCACTACCATGGAGATCACTCCGGCGGGTTGGAGGGCTCGGGGGGGGACGCGGACGAGCGGCCCGGGTTCCACCTGAGCGAGGTCACCGTCGGGCTGATTCGAGCTGCCGACGCGCGCGGGGAAGGTCGTGTCCCCCGTGCTCGGGCCGATATCCTGGCCGGCGCGGAGCCACTCGATCCCCGCCAGGAGACCTCGCTGGACCTGGGAGGGCGCGCGGTTCGCGTGATCCCCCGATCCGGCCACACCGCCAGCGACGTGACCGTGGAGCTGGTGGATCCGAGCATCGTCTTCTGCGGCGACCTGGTGTGGAATGAGATGTTCCCCAACTACGTGGACGCGGTGCCCTCACTCCTGTCGGCCTCCGTGCGAGGTCTTCGTCGTGAGCGGAACACGGTCTACGTGCCGGGCCACGGGCCGCTGGCCGATCAGGATGCTCTCGACAGGTACATCGCAGTCCTCGACCACGTGGAATCCAGCGCACGGCGGGCCTTCGAGCGCGGCGTACCCTCCTCCGCAGCGGCGGACGAGTTCCGCCTTCCGGCCGACCTGGGCGAGTGGTTCCTCTTCAATCCGGGATACTTCGAGCGCGCGCTCGCCGCGTGGGGGCGGGAGCTCGAAGCCGCCTAGGGTGCGGCGGTCGAGCCGGGCTACGCGGTGCTCGGTCGATCCGAGGACGGAGCGGGGGCCTGGCTGCCCGCGACCCCCGACTCGCCCCGGCCCTCGGCCTTGGGAGTCCAGCTCTTCCCCGCGTAGTAGCGCTCCTCCTGTGCTCGCTCCGTCGAATCCCGGTACCGAATGAGGGCGGCCGGGATCGGCTGCGTTGACAGGTGAAGGACCTGACCGAGCCCGGTGGTCGCCGATTCCAGGACCTCGGTCACCATGCGGATCGAGACCGCGGAATCCCCGTCGGAAAGCGAGCGAAGGCTGGTCAGATCCTCCAGGGCGGGCTCCATACCCGGCAGGAGGCGGATCGCCGGAGCTTCCTTGTCCAGGGCCTCGCGGCTCTGGCTTCCGAGGTTGACCAGTAGGGTGCGGGTGAATCTGGGAAGGGGATCGGTCTTGCCGATCCCGTGGATCAGCCCGAGCAAGGAGTCGGTGCCCATTTGGATCGGACCGCCCTGCCAGACCCAGACAGCGCGCTCCAGGGAGTGGAACACATTCCACGCCAGCTCGCGGCCCCGGTCCTGGAGCCGCCTCCGCTCGAAAAGCCACTCGACCAGGGCGACGGTGATCAGAATCCCGAAGATCTCGGTTCCCAGGTTGATGAACAGAGATCCCTCGTCGGAGTCGGCGCCCACGATGAACGCACCCCAGATCATCAGGGTGGAGACGACGAGGAAGCCGAGGGCGATAATCGCTCGGAGCACGAACTTCTCCCAGGAGAATCCGGGTCCGGGGTGCCTCCCGGGCACCCCCGAACCTACGAATCTGAAGCGCCGTCACGACCCGTGACAAGCGCCGGCCCCGGTGAGGCACCGTGAGAGACTACGGCCAGGCGCCATCCGTGGAAACAGCTCCGGGCCGTGACGGCCTCAGATGCGGGCCAGCAACACGAGGCTGGTGATCAGCCAGACCACGGTGAGCGAGCCCAGGATCCACACCTCCCGACGGGGGACGGATTGCGGGCCCTTCTGGCCGTGAAACCACGCGACCACCGCCACCCCCACTAGACCCAGGGAGAGGGTGACGAGGACCAGCGGGAACCAGGGGACCTCGAGGATCGGCGGCTCGGTGAGGAGGTCCGTCGCCTCGATGGTCAGCCAGGAAGCGGCGACATAGGCACCGACGGCCTGGAAGATCCTCCGTTCCAGCAAGGCGCCCAGCAGACCGCCGTAGGTAGCCGGCACCGGAGGGGGCGGCGGGACCACTCTCGGTGTGGGATCGCTCCTGAGCTCGTTGGCCACGTCCTGGGCCGTTGGACGGAGCTCGGGCCGGCCCGAAAGGCACCGCTCGACCAGCGCGTCGGTGGCCTCGTCCACGTCGCCGCGGACGTCGGTGATCCGCTGGTTCGCGCCTCGGAGCTGTGCCACCGCCAGCGGGTTGGACCCGCCCTCGCCCACGAGGATCTCGTACGAGAGCATGCCCAGACTGTAGATGTCCGCCTGCTCGGTGCCCCGGGCACCGGCGAACTGCTCGGGACTCACATACATGGGGTTGCCCACGATCTCCCCGGATTTGGTGAGGCGGGGGCCCGTGTCCTCGCCGGTGGTCAGGATGGCAGCAACGCCGAAGTCGGTCAGGAACGCCTTTCCGGACCGTTCCTCGATGAGCACGTTGGCGGGCCTCACGTCCCGGTGGACGACGTGCTTCTCGTGGGCGGCCGCGAGGCCGGAGGCGACCTCCGCCACGATGCGTCGCACCTCACTGGCCTCGAGGCCACCGGTAGCGGCGGCGTGCTCGGATAGGGTCCGTCCGTGGATGTACTCCATGACGATGTAGGGTGCCCCTGAGGAAAGGGCTCCCGCATAGTAGATCGTGACGACGTTGGGGTGGGAGATTCGTGCCGCCGACCGCGCCTCCCGCTCGAAGCGGAGGCGGGAGGTCGTGTCCTCGGACAGCTCGGGCCGGAGGACCTTGACTGCCACGAGCCTGCCCAGCGCGGGCTCTCGCGCCAGGAACACGCTGGCCATGGCCCCTCGTCCCAGGAGCCGAACGATCTCCAACTGTGGAGCCAGCTCCTGTGCGAGCTGCTTCTCGGTCCACTGACCCGCGGGAGAGCCTGCGGGCCGGGTGGGCGGTGTACCCGGCGCCTCATCGCCGGGGGGCTGCCCGGTGACGCCTTCACGGATCCGCGCCACCAGCGCACGGGTCTGCTCGAGTGGCTCGACATCGAGCTCCGAGGCGAGCAGATCCGCGTAGTGCTCGTATTGTCGGAGGGCCTCACTGCGACGGCCCGCCTCCCCCAGGAGCTCGATGAGAATGTGCTGCGCCTCGTCGTCCAGGGGTTCCTGCTCGACCCACTGGCGAGCCATGAGCAGCGCCTCCTCCAGCCGGCGGGCGGCACGGTGAGACCGGACCGCCTCGCTGAGGGCCTGGCGGTGCCAGCGTCGGAGGCGGTCCCGCCATCGGTCCGTCCAGGTTTCGAACTCGTTGCCGCCGACGAGATGAACACCGGCCAGGAAGGGTCCTTCGTATTGTCGCAGCGCTTCGTCGAACGCTCCCCGCTCCATCGCGTTGCGGACGGCGAGTACGTCGACGACGACGTCACCGGAGACGGAGAGGTGGTCTCCTCGAGTCTGAAGCCAATCGCTCCCCAGATCCTGCCGCAGCCCGTAAAGGGCCTGACTCAGGGAATGTCGCGCCCGGTCCGCGCTCCGGTCCGGCCATAGCAGCGGCAGAAGCTCGTCGCGCGTGACCGGACCGTCCAGGGACAGACAGAGCAGCAGCGCACACCGGAGCTTCTGGGAGAGCAGCTCGCTCAGCTCCTCCCCGTCGCGGTAGATCTGGAGTGTCCCAAGCGTTCGTATTCGAATGGCCATGGGGACCGGGGTTGCGGATCAACCCTCGTGGCCTGAAGCCGTGTCGGGCGACTCGGTGGCTCGGTCGTCCCTTCCACGTTGGGGCAGACGCGGTGCCCGGATCAACCCTGATGGAAGCGCCGAGCTCAGGACGAGGGCTCCACCCCTTGATGACGACTCGCGCTCGACGGTCCCAGGGCCTCCCGAAGGATCATGAGGCGGCGCAGCGTTTCGGGCACGGACGACTTCGCACCACCCCCGTCCTCCCTGGCTCGCCAGGCGCGGTACGCCCGGGCCATGCGGCGGCGGACCCTGCTGCCCCGTTCGGCCAGGCGGCCTATCGCCCCGTGTCCGCGTCGCACCCGTCCGAGAAGCGTCAGGCCGATTTCTGGTGCGAGCAGATCGTCGAGCCGGCTGGTGGTCTCCTGGAGCCTGGCTCGCAAACGGTCGTGATGAGCCACGATCTCGCCGGGGAGATCCAGGTAGTAGCCTGGCTGGGTGGCTCTCGGACGGGCGTAGACCTCCGGGAACGCCCTTCGGAGGGTCCGGTGGTAGAGGTGCGTCGCCCGCACCGAGTTCGGCAGGGACGACATGAAGTCAAGGACGTCGTTGTCCATGAGCGGCCACCGCACCGAGAACGCGGGACCCGCGAAGCGCTGTCGCCACGGGAAGACGGTGTCTCCGAGTCGCTGATCGAGGTAGAAGAAGCCGCGGGCCCGGTCGCCGAGGTGCGCGCTCCTGGACCGCAGCTCCTCGATGTCGGACCGGATTCCCTCCGCGAACGTGCGCAGTAGCGCCTCCGAAAGCGCCGATCTCAGCCAACCCACGCTGTCGAAAGACAAGAGCCCCCCGGGTGGCTTCCGGGATCGGCTCCTCTCGCGGCGCTCAGGGGCGTCTCCCAGGAGGTGATCACCCACGAAGAGCGACGGCAGCCCGGGCCCTCCCGCCACGGCGCCCGCCTCGGCGCCCGCCTCGGTCCAGGCGTCGACCTCGTCACACCGGTGGGCGACTCCTTCACCCAGCCTCGCGTTGTCCCGGATGTGGGCCAGGAGGTCCCCCCGGTAGCTCTCGTAGGTCGTATGCCGGTATCCCAACGTCCGGGCCAACCGGGCGGCGGCGTGGGCGTCCGAGTCGGGGCGGGCGCCCTCCCGGGCGTAGGACAGACAGCGGACATCGTCCACCCCGGCCTCACGTGACAGGATCAACGCGATGGCCGTCGAGTCGTAGCCACCGCTGAGGGAGAGCCAGGGTGCCGCGTCGCCCGGGCAGCGGCGACGGACGCCAGCGACCAGACGCTCCCACAGCTCGTCCAGGGCCACGTCGTCGGCCACGGGGCGGTCGCCGACGACGAACCCGTATTCCCAGTATCCCCGCGTTTCGATGCCTCCCGGACGTACGTCGTGCACGGAGGCCCGGCGAAGAGCGCGGATGCCCGAGTAGGGCGTCCGCCCCGCATGCATGACGCCGTTGGAGACGTACCACGCCACGCCCACCGCGTCCACCTCGAATCGGTGTGTGGGCAGGTCCCAGAGCGAGGATGCGAACCAGTGCTCGTTCGCCGTCACTGCGTGGAAGGCTCGGCGGAAGTTTGCACGATCCGATACCACGGCCACCCGATCCTCGTCCGGGTCCACGAGGACGATCGTGAACGACCCGTTCAGGTCTCGAGCGAAGGCGTCGCCCCGGTCCCGGTAGGCGGACGCCACCGCCCGCGCCTCGCGCATGTCGTCGTTGAACAGCTCCCCGAACAGCAGCACGGTGACCCGCCCTGCAGGATCCGTCGAGACGTCGCTGTCGCTGGGGAAGGCCAGAAGAATCTGCCACGAGGAGGTCCGAACCTCGGCCGTGCGCCTTCCCCTGGCGAGCTCTTCCAGTTGAAGCCGTCGGGAGGCTTCGAGGTCCGGGTCGCCGCGCGGGGAGACGCGGACGACGAACTCGTCAATGAGCCCTGATGACACCTCTCGTGACTCCTCGGTCTCGCAGCGAGCCGGACCATCCGTGGAGGTCCGAAGGCGCCGACGGGATGGGCGACGCAGGCGTCGCGTCGATATCTTCTTGGGGCACGAACCCGCATTGGAGCAAGAGTCGGGGCCGCCGTGCCCGCTCTTCCTCCTGGAAGATCACCCGGGCGCGCGGCGACTCCAACGAGCAGACAGGACGGGCGCAGCCGGACACATGACGCAAACATCGGCGTTTCCACCCCGGTCTGCGGTGTCCACGGGTCGACGGCCCCTGTACCCCCGGTTCGTCGGTCTCCCGTATGCCCCGTACCACGACGGGTATCTAGCGGCGGTGGCTGAGCGGGCGCGGGCCGGACAACGACTGCTCTCCGATCTGTACGGCCCCCGGTCCCTTCTCGATCGCTTCCCGCATTGGAGGGATCTGCTCGCCTGCCACGGCGGATATTGGCCGGAGCTGGTGGGCCGTGTGGGAGACCGCTGGTTCGCCCGCTTCTACGGTCCCGACCTCTTCTGGTTGGAGGATGGCGCTGGCGGGTACCGCTTCGAGCTGGGCGAGGAGAACGGGGGCAACGTGGTGGGCGCGAAGCGGGGAGCGCTCCTCGCCAGCCAGTACGACGAACACCCCGAGTGGGGCACGAACCAGCTGTCCGGATCACCGTTTCACGTGTGGCTGGGCTACCTCCGTACCATGGCCCGGCAGCGGGTGGGGCCCGAGAGGCAGGGTCGGGTGGTGATCGTGGATGACGCCTCCGAAGCGGCAGATCCCATCCGGGTCGGCGACGACCTCATCGCCCCTCCGTACCCCGCCCCTCAGCGGGTCATGGACCACCTGCGGGCCCTGGCTGCGGAGCTCGGCGTGGACTGGTTCAGCCTGGTGGACGAGAGAGGCCGGCTGTTCGTCGACGATGGTGTCGTCTATGTGCGAGACCCACGCCCGGGCGATGCCGTCCACCGAGTCGACGTCCTGGTGACCATCGCCAACGTCGAGAGCATCGACCCCGAGCACACGCCCCAGTGGGAGCGCAACGTCCGACGTGGCGCCGACTCCTTCAACCGGGTGGCTCGCCTGGCCGGTGTCCCGGGGCTGGTCCGGGCCTGGTGTGAGGCCGAAGACGGCGGCTTCGTGTGGGTGAACAACCCAACGTCCAACTTCATGAAGAGCAAGCTCACGCCCCTCTTCGTGGACGACGTGATCCGCGAGGGGGCGGGTCGCGCTCCTCTCGCCCCCTCGGTTCCCACTACGGTGTTCATCGGCCGGGAAGGTGGGCTGGACACGGACGCCGTCGCCCGGGTGGGCGCGGCCCCGGAACGGTACGTCTTCAAGGGGCAGATGGGGGCCGACGGCGATTCGGTTCGCTTCGGCGACGAGTTGGGCACGGACGGTTGGGGGACGCTCGCGAGCCGGCTGCGGTCCGACCCGGGGCGATTCGTCGCTCAACCGGTTCGTACCCTCGCCACGGCCGAGCTGCCCTACGCCGACCAGCCGGCAGAGGCGAGACGTTTCGACGTCCGCCAGGTCTGCCTTGTGGCGGGAGTCGAGGGCGACAGCACGGTGCTGCCGAGCCATCAGCCCATCGTGCGGATGGCCGGTCCCGGGAGCAGGTTGCTGAACATCTACACGGGGGGGCTGCGGAGCCTGGCCGTGCCAGCCCGGGTCGACCGGGTCAGGGCCCTCGCACCGGACGAAGGCGCTCTGACCGACGTCGGCACGCTCCTGGAGCGGTCCAGGCACGGCATTCCCTAGGCGGCGCCACGCCGGGCGCGTGTCCGCACGCCGGTCCGGCCGGCCTGGGATCTCGGCTTCGCACCAGCATACCGATCATTCCGATCGAAGGGACGCCACAGGGTCGATGGTGGACGCCCGCCGGGCCGGGAGGTAGCTCGCCAAGGTGCCCACGGCCAAGAGCACCAGGGAGGTGGTGGCGAACGTGACAGGATCCGTGGGGCTCGTGCCGAACAGCAGACTGCCCAGCAGCCGCGTGAGGGCGAGCGATGCCACAAGGCCCACGACGAGCCCCATCAGCGCCAGCTTGACGCCCTGGGTCACGACCATCCGCTGCACCTCGCTCTTCTCGGCTCCCAGGGCCATGCGCACGCCGATCTCCCGGGTACGCTCGCTGACCACGTACGAGACCACGCCGTACAGACCGATGGCTCCCAGCAGAAGGGCCACGAGCGCGGCGACGGCCAGGGCCATCATCGTGAACGACGTCCGAGCGGTCGACTCGGCCAGGATGTCAGCCATGGGTCGCATGTCCGCGACCGGCAGGTTCGGGTCCATCTCCCACACCTGTGCCCGCAGCGGCCCGGCGAGGCTCGTGGGTGGTCCAGCTGTCCGGACCACGTACGTCATGTCCAGGGACCGCCAATCCTCGTCGCCGTTGGCGCCTACCATGGGGTAGTAGACCAGGTCCCGAACGTCCTCGTTCAAGCCCTGGTCACGGACGTCGTCCACCACTCCGACGACCGAGTACCAGGCCAGCACGGTGTCGGACGAGGCGAACGACACCCTCTTGCCCAGGGCGTCCTCACCGGGCCAGATCCGTTCGGCCAGGTGCTTGCTCACCACGACGTTGGGGAGCTGCTGCTCGTGATCGGCACGCTCCAGGGTGCGGCCGGCCACCAGCCCGATCCTCATGGTCTCGAAGTATCCCGGGGCAGCGTACTTGTACCACAACATGGGCGGGAGGTCGCCCGGCCCCACGGGCTTGTCTTCGATTCGGTGGGCGGTGCCGCTCCCGTTACCGGTGAGCGGCACGTAGTCGACGGCTCCGACGGACTCCACGCCGGGTAGCGTCGCGATCCGCTCCATCAACTGCTGGTGGAAGGACGCGGCGCTCTGCGCGGTCTCGTACGTCGTCGGGGGGAGCGAGAGCCGGAACACCAGAGAACCCTCGGCCTCGAAACCGGGATCGACGCTCCGCAGCGCGTCGAAGCTCCGGAGCATGAGGCCCGAACCCACCAGGAGGATCAGCGCCAGCGCGGTCTGCCCGGCGACCAGCAGATTGCGCAGCCGATGCCGGTCTCGCCCGGCCGTGGCGCCCCTGGCCGACGTGAGAGCACCGAAGGCCGTGGACGAGAAGCTCCGGATCATGGGCAACACGCCGAACAGCACGACGGACACGAGGACGAGGCCTGCCGAGAAGGCCAGCACCGTAGCGTCGACGCCCACCGCCGCGGCTCGCGGCAGGCCATCCGGCGCTACGCTGAGCAGGGCCGGAACGGCCGCCGCAGCCAAGGCAACGCCGATGACTCCACCGGCCAGGGCCAGCGCGGCGCTCTCGGCCAGGAACTGCCGAGACAGGACGCCACGGCCCGCTCCCAGGGCGGACCGGACGGCCATCTCCCTGCGGCGGGCGTCCGACCGCACGATCACCAGGTTGGCGACGTTGGCGCAGGCGATGAGCAGAACGAAAGCGACCGTGCCCAGAAGGATCAGCAGCGGCTGGCGCACTTCACCGACCACGTCCTCCTTGAGAGGGTTGACGAGCGTCCCGAACTGTCCGTTCTCCAGGAACGCGACGTAGTTCTCCGACTCCCGGTTGGCCTCGAGCAGACGGTCGACCAGCGGCGCCAGATTGGCTTCGGCCACCTCGGCGGTTCGCCCCTCCACCAGCCGGCCTATGCCGTTCACGCTGAACGATCCAACCGGCGGATTGGCCGGGTCGATGCCCAGGGGCACGAAGACCTCGGCATCCGATTGCATGAACTGGAAGCCCTCCGGGAGCACGCCCACCACCTCGACCGGGCTTCCGTCGACCTGGATGGTCCGCCCGACGAGACCCGGATCGCCGCCATAGCGGCGCTGCCAGAGGCCGTGGCTCAGGAGCGCCACGTCGGGCGCCTCCGGCATGTCTTCCTCGGCGGTGAAGTTGCGGCCCAGCGCGGGCTCCACGCCGAGGACCGGGAGCAGCGTATGGGTCACCCCCAGCGCATCGACGCGCTCGGGCTCTCCGTCTTCGGTGAGCGTCGCCGTGCCGCCGTTGACGACCGCCACGTCTTCGAAGACGCTGTTGTACTCCCTGATCTGGGCGTACGTATCACCCGACAGGGGGATCTGGTCGTAGCCGAGCCCGGGCGCGGTGTGCCAGATGCCGACCAGTCGGTCGGCGTCCGGGAAGGGCAGTGGCTCCAGCAGCACCGCGTTCACGACGCTGAAGATCGCCGCGTTGGCGCCGATGCCGATTGCCAACGTCGCCACCGCCACGACCGTGAAGCCCGGGGTGCGCCGCAACGTCCGCACCGCGTACCTGATGTCCCGCCAGAGCTTGCTCATCATCGGATCCCTCTCCCTCCTCCCGTAGACCAGGGAGCCTCGACTCCCTGGCAACCGCTCCATGGCTCGATCCAGGACGCTCCGGCCGGCGACGCCGAAGGCATGCCGCCAGTACCACCGCGTCGCCCGACCCCTCGATCGCGACTGGGCGATCAAGTCGAACTCTTCCAGGAGGTCTCCTCGGATGCTGTCCCCCACGGGGTCCCTGGGCAGCGTCCATCCCAGGATCCAACGGGGGATTGCCGGGGGGTAGATCCTCCGTCTGCTCATTCTCCAACGGCCTCCGATGCCAGGCGTGGCAAGGCTCAGCCTGTCTCGGGCCCGAGATGGCGATCCAGACCGGCCCAGAGGCTCACCAGAGCCGTTCTGGACGCCTTGAGCGCCTCCACACCGGCGTGGGTCACCTCGAAACGGCGACGCGGATGTCCCCCACGCTCGGCAGTGGGCTCCTCCAGCTCCCACCGGAGCAGACCCTTCTTCTCCAGGCGGCCCAGCGACGAGTAGAGAGCCCCTCGCGAGACGGTCCGTTCTGCCGTCGACTCCAGCTCGGCGCTGATCGTCGGGCCGTAGGCGTCCGGTGCACGTTGGAGGATGGCCAGCAGGACCATCTGCTCGAATTCGCCGAGGAAGCTCTTGTCGGGCATGGCGCGCGCACTCCGCCGATGGAGAGAGAGGTGTGTCTGCTTTGTAGACAATAAGTCTGCTTTGCAGACAGATCAAGAAGGACTACCCGGGAGGGCTTGCCCGACAGCGCCGCTCTGCCTACGGGTGCGGGACGTCGACTCGCAACGGGAAGCCACCATGAGGATCCTCGCCTTCAGCGATCTGCACCGGGACGAGGCCGCGGCGCAGGGTGTCGTGCGACGGGCCAACGAGGCGGACGTAATCGTGATCGCCGGAGACCTGGCCACGAAGCGTGTGGGGCTCGAGGCCATGGTGGAGGTCCTTCGCTCCATCGTGACTCCCACAGTGGTCGTGCCGGGTAACTCCGAGTCGGACCTGGAGTTGGAGGCAGCGTGCACCGAGTGGACCGCCGCCCACGTTCTCCACGGCAGTGGAGTCGAGATCGGCGGGGTCGCGTTCTGGGGCCTAGGCGGAGCGGTCCCGGTCACGCCGTTCGGGTCGTGGAGCTTCGACCTCGACGAATCGGACGCGGCCGACCTCCTGGCGGGTTGCCCGGAGGGTGCGGTGCTGGTGTCCCACTCACCGCCCTACGGGCTAGCGGACGGGGACGCGGGAGGGAGACACCTGGGAAGTCGGGCGGTCCTGGCGGCCGCCCGGCGGGCTCGGACGCAGCTGGTGATTTGCGGTCACATCCACGCTTCGTGGGGCAAACAGGTGAGCCTCGGCGAGACGCTGGTGGTGAACGCGGGGCCCAGGGGCGCGGTATTGGACGTCGGTCCTACCAGCGGATCAGCGCGCTCCCCCACGTGAACCCGCTGCCGAACGCGGTCAGCACCAGCAGGTCGCCTCGGGTCAGCCGCCCGGACTGGACGCACTCGTCGATGCAGATGGGAATGGTGGCGGCCGTCGTGTTGCCGTAGCGCTGGATGTTGTTGTAGACCCGGTCGTCTGCGAGGCCCAGCCGGCGGGCCACCATCTCGTTGATGCGCAGGTTCGCCTGGTGGGCGATCAGCAGGTCGACGTCATCGGTCTCGAGCCCGTGCTCGGCCAGAAGGGCCGTCACGGACTGGGGCATCCGCTTCACCGCGTGCTTGAAGACCTCCCGGCCGTCCATGCGCGGGAAGAGCGTGGTGCCGTCGATGTCCTCGTGTGAGATCCATGGGTCGCCGCTGATCCCTGCCCCCTCCACCCACAGGAGCTCGGCGTACCGCCCGTCGGCAGAGAGATTGGTGCCGATCACGCCGCGTCCCTCGTCCTCGGTAGGCCCCAGGATCGCTGCCCCTGCGCCGTCGCCGAACAGGACGCCGATGTTCCGGCCTTCGGGGTCCGAGAACCCCAGCGCCGGAGAGTGGACCTCGGACCCGACCAGCAGCACGCGGCGGTACTGGCCCGTGCGGATCCAGGCATCGGCGATGGAGAGGCCGTAGAGGAAGCCCGTGCACTGGTTGCGCACGTCCAGGGCGGGGATGCCCGGAACACCGAGCTTCCTCTGGAGGAACACGCCACCGCCGGGAAAGAAATGCTCGGGGCTGAGAGTCGCGTAGACGATGCAGTCCAGGTCGGAGGCGTCCATGTCGGCCCGCTCGAGGGCCACCTTTGCCGCCTCCAATGCCAGGTCCGACCCGGTCTGTCCTCCCCGTTCGACCCAATGCCGCTCTTCGATGCCGGTCCGCTCCCGGATCCACTCGTCCGACGTATCCCACCATTCCGTGAGCGCGTCGTTGGGCACCACGCGTTCGGGAACAAAGAATCCGGTGCTGATGAACTCGGCTCGAGGCATGCGCTACGTCCCGTCCTCGGCCGCTCGGACCCGGGCGAGTGACACGACCTTGCTTCCAACGACCTCCTTGAGCTCGGCCAACGTGTCGGTCCCGGGATCGACACGCAGGCTGCGAGACCGCAGGCGTGGGGCCGGCACGCCGTTCCCCTGTCCTACGACGACCTCCACGGGCGCGGGTCCCGGATGAGCGGAGAGGACGGCCTTGGCACGTGCGAAGGCCTCCTCGGTCAGCTCGCTGCCGGGCTCCAGGGTCAGCTGAACCGCCAGCCCTCCGCCTGCCGGCACGTCCTCCAGAGGCTGTGCGTCGTCGAGGAAGATCGGCGGGTCCTCCTCGTCCCGCTCCCTGCCGCTGACCTTGCCTGAGATCAGGACCACCGCGTCCTGCTCCAGGAGGTCCTTCACGTTGTCCCACGCGTCACCGAAGGCCAACACGGAGGCCGTTCCCATGAAGTCTTCCACCGTGATCTTGCCCCACTCGGCTCCGTTGCGACGCGAGATCTGGCGGGTCACCGCGATGACGACACAGGGAAGCTCCACCGGCTGACCGAGGAACTGGCCGAGATTCGTCGTCGAGACCGGTTCGTAGGCGCGCACGATGTCCTGGAAGCGCTCCAGCGGGTGCCCGGAGATGAAGAAGCCCAGGGCATCCTTCTCGCGGGCGAGCCGATCGGCCTCCGTCCACTCGGGCACCGTGGGAAGCGGCGGCTCCTCCTGGGGCAATGCGGACTCGGCGCCGAACAGGGAGCCCTGGCCAGCCGCGGCGTCGTCCTGTCGTCGTTGGGCTTCGCCGTAGGCGGTATCCAGCCCGGCGAGGAGCTGGGAGCGATGGCCGAAGGAGTCCAAGGCTCCCGCGGCGATCAGCGCCTCGGCGGCACGCTTGTTCAATGCCCGGATGTCGACTCGGCTCACGAAGTCGAAGAGGGACTCGAAGGGACCCCCATCGTTGCGCGCGTCGATGACCGATCGCACGGCCGCCGAACCCACGCCTCGGACGGCCCCCAGGCCGAAGCGCATCTGTGTGGGGCCGGTGACGGTGAACTTCCAGCCGGACTCGTTGACCTCGGGCGGTAGGACCACGAGAGGGTCCTCCAGGTCCGGGACCCAGCGGGCCATGTCCCGGCACTCGCCGATGTACTTCACCACGTCGTCGGTCTTGTCCAGCACCGAGGAAAGCAGCGCCGCCATGTACTCGGCCGGGTAGTGGCACTTCAGCCACGCCGTCTGATACGAGAGAAGCGAGTATGCGGCGGAGTGGCTGCGATTGAACCCATACCGTCCGAAGGTCTCGATTTGCTCGGCCAGATCCGCCGCGGTGCGCTTGTCGACACCCGCTTCCTGAGCTGCGTTGACGAACTTGCCGAGCTCCGCCTTGATGAGCTCGGGGATCTTCTTCCCCACCGCTTTCCGGAGCACGTCCGCTTGTCCCAGGGAGTAGCCCGCCAGGACGTTGGGGATCCGCATCACCTGTTCTTGATAGACGATGATCCCGTAGGTGGACTCCAGCGTCTGCTTCAGGTCCGCATGAGGATAGGAGACCGGCTCCTGCCCCAGCTTCCGGCGGATGTAGACGTCGGTCATGCCCGAATCCAGCGGACCCGGGCGGATGAGGGCGTTGGTGGCGACGAGATCCTCGAAGCGGTCGGCGCGCATGGCCCGGAGCTTGTCCGTGGCAAGGCTCGACTCGAACTGGAATATGCCCTGGGTGCCGCCGTGGGCCAGCATGGCGTAGACCTGGGCGTCGTCGAGGGGCACCGCGTCCATGGTCTCGTAGGACTCACCGGTGCCGGGATGCCGAAGCTCCCCGACCCGGGCCTTCACCATATCCACGGCGTCATGGATCACCGTGAGCGTCTTGAGGCCCAGGAAGTCCATCTTCAGCATCCCGGCGTCCTCGAGGCAGTTCATGTCGTACTGGGTCACGATCTCGGGTCCGGCGGTCTCCTTGCTCTCGTCGCTCCCGTTGGACCGTCCGTTCCTGCCGCCCTTCTGCTGAATACAGACCGGCACGTAGTCGTCCAGAGGGCCTGGGGCGATGACCACCCCCGCGGCGTGCACCGACGCGTGCCGGCTCAGCCCCTCCAGCACCATGGAGTAGTCGAAGAGCTGCCGATACCGCTCCCCCGACTCGTACATGGCCTTCACGTCGGGGATCTTCTTGGTCGCCTCCTCCACGGTGTAGGCTGACCCGGGTTGGTTGGGGATCAGCTTGGCGATCCTGTCCGTCTCCGACGGCTCGAATCCGAGCGTGCGGCCCACGTCCCTGATCACGGCGCGGCTCTTCATGGTGCCGAAGGTGATGATCTGGCCCACCGCGTCGTGGCCGTACTTCTGGCGCACGTAGTCGATCACTTCGCCACGGCGCTCGAAGCAGAAGTCGATGTCGATGTCCGGCATCGAGATCCGCTCGGGGTTCAGGAACCTCTCGAACACCAGGTCGAAGGCGATGGGGTCGATGTTCGTGATGCCGAGGGCGTAAGCTACGAGAGAGCCACCGGCCGACCCCCGTCCTGGCCCGACCGGAATGTCGTGCTCCTTGGCCCAACGGATGAAGTCGCCCGTGATGAGGAAATACCCGGCGTATCCGGTCTCGAGGATCACGCCCAGCTCGTAGTCGAGGCGCTCCCGCACCTCGTCGGGAAGGGGAGAGCCGAAGCGCTCTTCGGCCCCCGTCGTGGCCAGCTTGACCAGGTAGTCGTTCTCGTCGGCTTCCCCCGCGGGCAGCGGGAATGCCGGGAGGTGATACGTGCGCTCGAAGCCGAGATCGACCTGGTCGGCGATGGCCAGCGTGTTCTCGATGACGTCGGGTCGGTCCGGGAAACGCTCGGCGATCTCACCGGCACTCTTGAAGTACAGGCCATCGTCGTACTTCATACGCTGCGGATCGTCCCGGTCCTTGCCGAGACCGATGCAGAGCAGGACGTCGTGGGCGTCGTGGTCCTCACGCCGCAGGAAGTGGGAGTCGTTGGTGGCGACCACCGGCAGGCCGAGCTCGTCGGCGAGACCGAACACCCTCGCGTTCAAGTCCGCCTGGCCGTCGGAGTCGTGGGCCTGGACCTCGAGGTAGTACCGGTCGCCGAAGACGTTGGCGTACCACTCGGCGGCCTCCCGGGCGGCGTCGCGGTTTTCGGCCATGAGGTGGCGGGCCACCTCACCTGCCATGCACGCGGACGAGACGATGAGGCCCTCGGAGTGGCGCTCCAGCACTTCCCGGTCCACCCGCGGGCGGTAGAAGAACCCCTCCGTGTACCCGATGGAAGAGAGCTTCACCAGGTTCCGGTAGCCCAGCGGGTCACGAGCCAATAACACGAGGTGGTAGTAGGCCTTCTCTCCGCGACCCCCACGGGTCCGGTCCCGCCGGTCGCCGGGAGCGACGTAGGCCTCCATCCCGATGATGGGTTTGACGCCCTCCTTACGGGCGGCCTTCTGGAAGTTCCAGGCGCCGAAGAGGCAGCCATGGTCCGTGAGGGCCAGGGCCGGCATCTCGTATTCCTTGGTCTTCCGGATGAGGTCGGAGAGGCGGTTCGCGCCGTCGAGGAGGGAGAACTCGGAGTGGACGTGAAGGTGGACGAAGCTCACAGGACCTGCTGGCGTCTGTTGGTCGATGTCGGCGGCGGGCACCGGGCGTCCAACGTCGGGGGCGCGAGCCGAACTCCAAGCCTGGGCGCACACCTCGTGGGGGCTGGACAACCCATCATACCGCGGGTCGGCTCGAGGGCAAAGGGCGGGCGGGCGGAGCGCCCGGATTCGCGGGTGTCGGCGCTTCGTTTCGCCGCCGCTGCGTTGACGGCGGACACGGTGAAAGGCCTCGCTGCGTACGCCTGGGCCCGGCACGGCAGGACCCGCGGCACCCCGCGCCACGTGGAGTCGCACCATCGCGTCGTCCCGTGGGGACGGCTTCAGCTACGGTTCCTGGCCACAGGACCGGCGCGGCAGCGCGCCCTCGGCCCGGCGGCCGTCGTGCTTGGACGGTCTCCCCTGCTGCTCGTCCCCCTCTGGCCCTCGGTTCCCCGCCGAATCCGGTGGGATTCTCCCACCGCCGGATTCAGGAAATCCCCTACAGACTTCTCCATTGCGGTGTCTGTATGGTGTGTGTGCGCTGACGCCGTCTCGAGGCGGCGTCCCGCACCGGGGCGGCGGATGCGATGGGGATCGCTTCGTCGCGAGGTAGAACGCTCTGAATCGCGGCACGAGGCCGCGGGGGGATAGCGCGTCGATGTCGATTCATCCGACACACCCCACTGAAGCTCGCACCATTCGTACGCTCAACCCGAGCGACAGGGGCACCGCCTACGCTCCCGGGCTCACGGGAGCCAGGGGCGGCACCGGTCTCGAGACCGAGGATCAGCTATCGGTCCTGCTGGCCTGCCGAGCGCCTAGCCGCCGAAACCCCGAGCGCTTCGTGTGCGGAGCCAAGTTGGGAGAGTCTCTGGAGGAGCTTCGATTCATGGGCGTCGTCCGTCGGTGGGCTGACAGAATCCGGGCCACCGACGCGCCTCGTGACGTACGCCGCTGCCCCAAGTGCGGATGGTACAACCTCTACGAGCCGCCGGAGCGTTGAACAGGCAAGCAACTGCTTGACTCGCCCCGACCTGGGGCTGTAACCTGCGCTACCAGTGCAGGCGTACCGACCGGGCTGCCCCGCTTCAGGCTCGGTGAGTTTCCAAAGACCTACGACGGTCGAGATTCAGGACACAGCCATTTGTGGGGGGGTTGACGCCCCCCGACCTTTCCCGCGTGGGCGACCCTACGCGGTGATCGGCTTGCCGAAAAGGAGGGGTCCATGCGATCTCCGAAGCTACTGTCATACTGTCTTCTCCCCGTCGCCGCCCTCCTGGCTCTCGCCGGATGTGAGACCAAGACCGAGACCCAGATCGTTACAGTCACCGACACCTTGATCGTGACGGACACGGTCGAGGTCGAGGTGGACCGTCCAGTCTACCAGCCGATTCCGGAGGGTGCGGCAGGGTTCGTGGGGTACAGGGACTCCGACGCCTCGCCGGCCCAGGCCTGCGGCCAGTGCCACGCCAGCGCCCAGAGCAGGTGGGTCACGACCGCACACGCCGACGCCTGGGCGGGGCTACAAAACAGCGGCCACGCGCAGGAGTTCTGCGAGGGCTGCCATACCGTGAGCGCGCTGGGGAACGCCGCCACGGGCAGCGTCGCCTGGAGCGCGACCGGGGACGCCCGCTACCACGACGTGGGCTGCGAGAGCTGCCATGGCGCGGGCCAGTCCCACATCGACGTCCCATCGTCCGCGAGCCCGCTCGCCAGCTTGAAGGTGCTGGGCGAGAACGACGAGTTCTTGAGCTGCGGCGAGTGCCACAGCGGCTCGCACCACCCGTTCATCGAGGACTGGTCCCAGTCGTCGCACGCCAGCGTCGTGGGCTTCGCGGCGGGGCGAGAGGAGTGCGCCGGCTGCCACAAGGGCCAGGGTGCCCTGGTGGCGTGGGGCGCGAACGGGAACTACGTGGAGAAATTCGAGGAGGCGCTGCCCACGACCTGCGGCGTCTGCCACAATCCCCACGGATCGGACAACGAGGGGCAGGTGCGGTTCGCGGCTTCCTCACCGTCCATCGAGAACAACCTGTGCGCGAAGTGTCACAACCGGCGCACCGCCCCGGATCCCAACTCGTCCCACGGTCTGGCGCCCCACGCGCCCGAGCCGGCGCTGCTCCTGGGCGAGGCCGGCTGGTTCCCGCCCGATCTGGAGATCGACCAGGGCCAGATCCTGGGCACTCACGGCACCGCAGCCAACCCGGGCTTCTGCGCCACGTGCCATGTGAACAGCTACGACGTCACCGACGACGAGACCGGCGAGTTCGTGTTTACCTCGACGGGTCACCTGTTCACCTCGGTGCCGTGCACTGACGAGCAGGGGATCCCGGTGGCCGGTGACTGCGAGTACACGACGGACGAGCGCACCTTTGGGGCGTGCACGGCCTCCGGTTGCCACGGAACGGAGCAGGTGGCCGCGTCGGCGCTCACGGTAGCGAGTACGCGGATCGCCGACCGGTCCGGCACGGTGCTGGACCTGCTCTGGGAGGTAGATCCGAATCTGGAGGAGCCCGGAGGTGAGATCGACGCCACGGACGGCAAGTTCACCGTCGCCGAGGGCGCGTTCTTCAACGTGAACCTGGCCCAGTTCCCCAACGAGGGGTCCACGGAGCCGGGAGACAACCCGGCCCTCGAGGACGTGACGGGATCCTCCACCCACAACCCGTTCCTGGTCGAGGCGCTGCTCATCGGCAGCCAGGACGCCGTCGAGGCCGCGTACGGTGTCGGCGCCGCCGGAGCCGTCAACTACTGGCCGTTGATCCAGGAGATCCTGGACAAGGCCGAGAAACACGGCGGGCTGGCAGGCGCTCAGTAGGCTGAACCAGCTGATCGGCGACGCGTCGATCGGCGCAGGCAGAAGGAAGGGGGGCGAGCTTCGGATCGCTCCCCTCTCTTCGTCTACCCCGGCCAAGCTGTGGACTCAGTGGAGTCTCGTTCGATTGCTGCGCTCGTTCCGCAGCCACGGTTCGATCGAGCGCGCAGATCGACCTCACTCGACATCGGTGCTCGCAGCCTCTCGCCCGACTCGCTCCCCGGCGAGCACGCTTGCCGAGCACGATCGCGTCACTCCGCCTTGAGCACCCGCACCGGGTCGACCCGGGCGGCGCGAGCCAGGCAGGCGCCACCCGCACCCCCATCTCGCGCATGCGCCGGTTGACACCGTACGAGACCGCCCCGTAGAGCCCGACCGCGGCCAGTAAAGAGCCGGCGCTTCCCTCCGGGACGTGACTGCGCGAGACTCGGGACCCTGCTGCATCGTGGTGCCGTGACATGGCGGCGCCCGCTTCGGCCGCCGATTCTGAGGTGAAGAGCGGAGGCGCAGGGCCCGTAGCTCGCACGGATCCGAGACGGAGCGAGAGCATGGTAGAAGGTCCCAGAGGTGACCGCCGGTTCACGGAGCGGGAATTCGCGGTGATTCTGCGTAAGGCGACCGAGCTACAGAAGACGGGCGAAGGCAGCGCGGAGCGGACAGCGGGGCTCACGCTGCGAGAGATCCAGCAGATCGCCGCCGAGGCCGGCATCGATCCGGACCTGGTCGCACGTGCCGCCGATGCCGTGGCCCGGGGAGCCGCACCCGGCGAAGGACGTCGGTTCTGGGGCCCACCGGGGACCTTCCAGCTCACTGCCGCCATAGACCGCCAGCTCTCGGCCGACGACCTGAGCCGGCTGATGGAGGTGGTCCGGTACGAGGTCCGTCAGCCCGGCAGCGTCCACGAGGTCCTGGGCTCGGTGGCGTGGAAGTCCGACGGCAAGGAGAACGCGATCGAGGTACGGCTCACCCCCCGGGACGGGAAGACCAGGATCGAGCTGCTTTCGGAGCAGACGGCGTACAAGGCGATGTTCTACATCCTGTCCGGGACCACCGGGTTCCTGGCTTCCGTCCTCACGCTTTCATCGCTGGATGTCGCCAAGCCCGTCGTATTGGCCGTCTCTTTCTTGCTCGCGCCGTTGCTGGGCGCGCTGGCCGCCCGCCCCTTCTGGGCTTCGTGGGCGGGTCGTCAGAGAGAGCGCCTTTCGAGGCTGATCGGCACGCTGAAGGAGGAGGCGGACCTGCGCGCGCTTCCCGAGGGGTCGGGCGAAGAGGACTGAGCCGGTGTCGTCCGCGTCAGGAGCGGCGGGTCGTGAGGTCACCCTGTCTGCGGCGCCCGGCTACGAGCAGCCGACCCCAATCGGTGGCCTCCTGCACGGTCCACTCGTCCTCGGTGGCGTCGACGACCCAATGTCCATCGGCATCGATGCGGTGGCAGTAGTCCAGCCACCTCGCATACCGGGCCACATGCTCGTCCGTCTGCCGGTAGGCCCGAGCATCTTCCTGTCGGCTCTCGACCAGGGCCCGGACCCGCAGCAGGCGATGCTGCAGGTCGAGCTCGCTCCGGGCCCGGCCCACGAATCCTCCCATCCGGGATAGCGTCCACCGACGGGGGAAAGCGCGGAGCCCCTGCCGGACCAGCTCGGCGAAGCTCCCCAGGAACGACTGAACCGGATGTCGCTCCAAGCGCCGGAGGTCTTCGGACGCTCGGCCGACGCGGGCGCGCCCCCTCTCGCGGAGAACCTCGGGATTGCTCCAGGACGTGACGACGAACACCTCGGCCGCGGAGTCTACCAGCTCGGTGAGCTGATCCGCTCCGAACCGTCCCCCGCGCCGCCGCCAAGGACCGTGTAGGTCGTATCCGTACACGAGGGCCGGCGTCGTGCGCCGGTCCGAGTCGGGAATTCGTCCGTCGGGGGCGAACTCCCAGTCGCTCACGCCACCCATGTCCAGCCGGTCCACCAGCGACCGGGGAACCCGGCCGCTCCGGATTCGTCGCACGGTGCGGGCGGTCTCTCTGCGTCCTGGTGCGGCCACGATCACCAGGCGGCTGATGAGCCGGCGGACAGCCACCGCCCGATAGCGGCCCGCGGAGCCGACCGGAGTGACCTCGACGCGGGAGAAGCGACCGCTCCGCTGCCGGAGCATGCTTTCGACGGCGACGGGAGACATGAAGGCGCCCGACCTCGAGGCCGGGTCATCGGTGAGGACGATCGCCGGCAGGCGATCGAGGCCCTCGGGGGGGATGGGCGCCCCGATCCGGTCCAGATAGGCTCTCGCACCAGGGCTCCCTGGCCCCTCGAACTCGATCACCAGCCGTTCGGAGGCGAGGCTGCCCAGCCGGTCGATCATGGCCACGGGATCGTGGAAGCGCGAAAGATCGGTGCACACCACCACGTCGAAGGTGAAGCCCGGCAGCCGTTCCTCCACATCGAGAACCGAGAACCGGGCTGGGAGCTCGGTCAATGATGCATAAGAGCGGGCCATACGAATCCGGTCGGGGTCGCCGTCCACTCCGAGCGCGTCGGAGGCACCGCGACGCAGCGCCTCCAGACAGAGCGCCCCCGCGTCGCAGCCCACGTGGAGGAGCGACCTTCCTCGCAGGTCGAATCCGAGTGTGTCGGATGCCGCCGAAGGGGTCAGGTCGGAGACCTCTGTTTCCCAGCGGCGGACGGCGGGTCCTGGCGTCAATCCGGGCGCAGCGCCCAGCATCAACCAATCCTGTAGCCAGTGTCGCGTCATGCCTGGCACCTCTGCAGGGCCGGGGCCAGAACCGGTCCTTCGTGAGATGTACGTGCAAAACCAAGTCGGACCATGCGTTATGTAACCAGATCACGATCAGGTGCAGATACGGTGCGTTCCCTCGTTGTCGCGGGGGCGCAACGGAGCGCCACGTTGCGCGACGGAGCATCGAGGCTGGCAGCGCCGGGCTTTTGGCGCGCGTCTAGCTGGTCCACGCGTTGACAGGCTGGCGGCCCGGAGGCGGTGAGCCGGGTCTGGGCGGTTCCGTCCGCTCAGTCTCCCAGGATCGTGAGGATCAGCGTGCGGGACCGGGGTCGAGTGTCGAAATCCAGAAGCACCAACTGCTGCCAGGTACCCAGGGGGACGGCTCCGTCGACGACCGGCAGGGCCAGGGACGGCCCGATGAGGCACGCTCGCACGTGACTGTGGCCGTTATCGTCGTGCCACGTCTTCTCGTGCTCGTACTCCCCGTCCCTGGGTGCCAGGATCTCCAGGGCCGCGGCGATGTCGTGGTTCACCAGACCGGGCTCGAACTCGAGCGTGGAGAGGGCCGCGGTGGAGCCCACGACCATCACGGTGGCCTGCCCGGCGCGGATCCCGCTCTCCCGCACCGCCTGCTGAACCGGCCCAGTGATGTCGACGATCTGGTCGTTGCCACGGGTCTGGAGGCTGAGCCGATGCGTGGAGACGGTCATGGGTCGGTGGCCTGTGGGCTCGCGAAGCTCACGCGCTACGGGTACAGGCGGCCGGAGCGCCAGGCGCTGCCGTCCCGGTCGAAGACGACGCGGTCGTGGAGTCGATTGGCTCGTCCCTGCCAGAACTCGATGCGTTCGGGGACCAGCCGGTACCCGCCCCAGAAGGGCGGCAGCGGTACGGGACTCCCGGCGAATCGAGCTTCCGTGTCCTTCGCCGCTGCCTTCAGCTCTTCCCGCGAAGTCAGCGGCTCGCTCTGTCGTGACGCCCATGCGCCGATCTGACTCCCCCGGGCACGCGTCTTGAAGTAGGCGTCCGACTCGTCATCCGGCAGACGGTCGACCGTTCCCTCGATGCGGACCTGGCGCTCGAGGATCGCCCAGTGGAACGTCAAGGCCGCCCTGGGATTCTCGTCTAGCTCCCGGCTCTTCCGGCTCCCGAAGTTCGTGAAGAACCGGAATCCCCGTTCGTCGAATCCCTTCAGCAGCACCATGCGGCCCGAAGGCTTCGCGTCGGCGTCCGCCGTGGACAGCGCCGCGGCGTCGGACAGCATGATGCCCGACTCGCGGGCATCCTCGAACCACCGACCGAACAGCTCCATGGGATCCTTGCCGACGTCGGCATCGGGGAGTCCACGCGTGACGCCCTTCCCCAGGGTGACCACCGACCGAACGGTGGACCGGATCGACATAGGCACTCCTCTTGAAGCACGGCCTGCTGCAGCTCGTCGGGTCCCAGGATCTCCACCGAGGTTCCCGTCGTCCGTCGTCGGTTGAAGGGCGGAATATGGCCCCGAAGCACCGCTTGCCGGTACCCCGGGCCCGGCGGGCGCACTAACTTGGGGTCCCTTCCGCCAGCCGCCGTCCCGACCGTCCGGCCGCACAAACCAGGAGACTCGCGCGTGGATTTCAGCCGTTTCAGCGCCCTCACCTTCGACTGCTACGGGACGCTCATCGACTGGGAGACCGGGCTGCTGCGCGCTCTGAAGCCTCTGCTCGAGTCCCACGGGTGGACAGGCACGGACGACGAGGCGCTCGAGCTGTTCGGATCCACGGAGTCCGAAGTCCAGGCCGGCGTCTACAAACCCTATGGCGAAGTCCTGCGACGGACCGTGGACACGATCGCGGCAAGGATCGGGTTTACGCCCGCCGCGGAGGAGCGGGACGCGTTACGGGCGTCCCTGGCCGACTGGCCGGCCTTCGCCGACACACCGGAGGCGTTGGCTCTGTTGAAGCGGCGGTTTCGGCTTGCCGCCGTCTCGAACATCGACGACGACCTCTTCGAGCTCAGTGCGCGCCATCTCGGCGTGCCTATGGACGAGGTGGTGACGGCCCAGCAAGTCGGCAGCTACAAGCCCGCGCCGGGCCACTTCCACATGGCCTTCGAGCGGCTTGGCGTGCCACCGTCGGAGATTCTTCACGTGGCACAGAGCCTCTTCCACGACATTGCGCCGGCCAACGCTCTTGGCCTGGCAACGGTTTGGGTGAACCGCCGAGCCGGCCGGGCCGGGTTCGGGGCCACGCCGCCAGCGGCCGCGAGGCCCGCTCTGGAGGTGCCGGACCTGATCACGCTGGCGAGACAGGTGGAGAGAGGGGGATGAGCCCGGGGCCGACGAGAGAACAGGGGCAACCACCCCGCCACACGACCCAATCCCCTGAGCCTATGCAGATCCCTCCCCCAAGGGCGCCGCACCCCGGGGCTCACACATAGGTGATCGGCACGCCGTGCCATCGATTGAAGTCCGAAACCCCCGAGTGGCTCGGCTCCGTAGGGACGAGGGCCGGAGCTCGAGAGCGGCGGGTGAAGCCTACCGCGCGTTCCGTCGTACGTGGAGGTGTGTGCAGCGGACTCTCGGGGGGGGCGGTCGTAAGTGGGCAACGGGGTCGGGTGCGGGGTTTGGGGCCCGGCCGTCTCCCCCTACATCCGTCTCGCGCTCAGGTCGCTCCGAGGTCGCAGCGGAACGAGTCCAGGATCGTCTCCAGCTGGATCATGTACTCGTACTTTGCCTTGCCGGGGGCGTAGAGCCAAGCGTCGAGCAGGAACAGCCGATCGTCGGCGGTACACCGGATCGTCCGGGTGATGAACGGGCCGCCTGCCGGCCAGTCGAGCTCGGGGGGGTTCTCCCACACCGCCTGGACCTGCAGCATGTCCTTCCCGTCGAGCTGACCCGTCGTCTCTTCGACAAAGCCCAGGTCGACGTCCTGAGGCGTCCCGAAGTAGGCAGCGGCCACGTCGGCACGCCAGCTCAGCAGCCCCTCGGTGTCGAGCTCTTCCGAGGCCGGCGTTCGCCAAGTGACCGTGATCTGGCGAATCAACTCCGACGGGTCGGGGTTGTCGTTCCGAAAGATGTAGACGCCGTCCATGCGGTCCCAGTAGTACACCTCGGGCACGATCAGCGAAAAGCCGGCTTCGGCCCTGAGCGTGTCGGCCAGGGCCGAGTCGGGACCCGTGGTGAACATGCGGGCCTGAGCATACTCCCGGAACTGCCGGTCGAATAGCTCGTGCAGCTCGTCGAGCAGCCCCAGCACCTCGTCCACTCCCCCGTCGGGGGACAGAAGCATGAGGGTCACGTTCTGCCCGCGCGCCCAGACATTGTAGGTCTGAAGGAGCTGCGGCGGATCGACCTCACCAGGGTCGAGCTGCGCGACGGCTTCAGTCATCCAGGGATCGGCGGCGCGGCCGATGAGGAGCTCCTGCTTGAACTGCCTCAGGTTGCCCCAGTCGGCGTGGCCCGGATCCTGAAACGTGACCTGGAAGGTCTGCTCCTGGCGGACCGTGAACACGCGGGGCTCCAAGGCGGCCAAGACCGAGTCCTGGATCTCAGCCCAGAGATCGGGAGACGTGGCGAGGATGATGCTGTCCGTGTCGCCGTAGGCGCCTGTCTGATCGCAGCCGGCCAGGAGGAGCGAGCCGAAGAGGAGGGCCGAGGCGAGGAGCCGGTCCGTCATGACCGCGCCCTCACGCGTGGATGTCCGCTTCACTGGGCCCGGATCGGTCCGGACTTCTCCACCGCAACCGGGAACCCGAGCACGGAAGACGGAATCTTGCTGCGCAGCGCCGACCCACCGGTCTCCACGTAGACCTTGAGGCACGGCTTCCCTCTGCGGGACCCCACGCCGACCCCTGCGATGCCCGGCAGGTCGATGATGCGGTCCGTCAGCTTCCGATGTGCGTCTTCAATCCCTCGCTTCGCCATGGTGGTCCCTAGTCGCTTCCGTCGATGGTGACCCCGAATCGCTCCAGAATCGGGTCGATGGGGTTGGCGATGCTCACGATGGTACTGCCGGCGAAGACCAGGCCGACCGGCTTGTTGTCGTCGCTCCCGCCGTCGGCGACGACGAGCGATCCCGAGTCGCCGCCGGCGCTGAAGTTGCCGGGCTTGATCAGGATCTGATTCACGAACCGCGCCTGTCCCTGGTGATAGCGCACGTTCACCGTGGCCATGATGGCATCGATGGAGCCGTGCGTGTGGCCGGTGGTGCGGCCGAACTTCTTGACCTTGAGCCCGATCCGGGGGCTGACGGTCTCCGACCGGGGGGTTCCGTAACCCTCCTCGGGCGTCGAGTTGCCCAGGTTCTCGGGCGTGGACAAGGCGATGGCGGCGTCCATGCGGTTCGACGACCCGAACGAGAACTCAACTGGCTCGTAATCCACGAGCGTACCGATGGCGTCACCCGGGTTGACGCCTCCGTCCACCGGACCCGGCTGGAGCACGTGATCGTTGAGGTTGGCCCGGTTCTCGGCCGCGAACACGTGATTGTTGCTCAGCGCGAACACCTTCGACCCGTCGGTGACGCGGGCTCCGATGGTCCCGGCCGTGATGGATGGGTGGCCTGCGGATACGCCGATGGGAACGGGCCGGTCGAAACGGGACGCCGGCTTGGCGTCGGCTGTCTCGTCCCGGGCGTCACCACAGTCGGGGCAGAAGGTGGCAGGCGCGTCCTGGAGCGCCCAGATCTCGCCGGCCACGTCCAGGGTGACGGGCACGCCGTCCAGGGTGGCGGGCAGGCTGATGGCGGCGGCCTCGGTCACATAGACCTTGAGGGCCGGCTGGCCCGTGGCGTCCAGCCCGACGCCGGCGGCGACGACCCCCGGACGGTCGAGGAGCGAGCCGGCGTGGGTCGCGTGGGCCGTAAACGCCCGATCGAGCGCTTCCTGGGGCACCTCCATCACCGAGATTGACAGGCCGCTCCCGGGTACGGGCGGCGGGCCGTCGCCGAACCAATCGAGCCAGATACCGGCGAACAGCAGCACGGCCCCATAGATGATGATCGCGCCGCGCACGCCGAACCGTGCGGCGGGGATCAGGAACGCCCGAAGCCAGGCGAACGTCCTTTTGAGGGGGATCTCGAACGCGCTCAAAAGTCCATCCCTTCGTCAGGTTCTGCCTTCTCCATCAGACACCACCGGACCCCGCAGGGTCGGTGCCGCCCGCGCGGAATTCGCCGCTGACCTCGATGTCGACGGGGTAGCCTCCGAAGGTCGAGGGGACCTCCGCAAGCACCGGGTCGTCTCTACGCACTACGTAAACTTTGAGGCAGGGGTTCCCGTCGCATGCGCCGATGGCCGTGCCCGCGATTCCCGTGCGGTCGATCAATCGCTCGGTCAGCGCCGCATGGGCCTCCTCTATGGTATCGTACGTCACGGCCTCAGATTCGTTGGATGCGGAGGGTGCCGCCGGCGCGCAAGCTGCCCCGATCACCAGCAACATCAACACTGGGGGCGCGGTGCATCGGCGTTTCGGGATCACACCTCAAGATAGGGCGGTCGCTCCGCCTTCAACAACGCAGCGGGTCCGCCCCAGGGGTTGCCTCCGGCACCCAGCCGAACCGGTCGAAGTCGATTTGGCCCGCCGTGAACCGGACGCCTTCGTCCTCCAGCAGCGATTGCTGCAGTCGTGCCGCGTGCTTGGGCCGGGCCGGCGCCACCCGACCCGATCCGTTCACGACCCGCCACCACGGTACGTCGCCCCCGTGTGCATTGAGCACCCACCCCACCCCCCTAGCGGCCCGTGGGCTTCCTGCGAGAATCGCCACCCCACCGTAGCTCACCACCCGTCCTTCGGGGATAGCCGCGACGACCTTCAGCACGCGCTCCCGGAAGCTGAGCTCGCTCGACCGGTTCTCGGGCTCGGGCATCGCTGGCACGAATGGTGGCAATTGAGGGGGGCGCCGAGGTCGCGTTAGGTTGCGAATCCATGCAGGGGTACGGGCGGCCTGCCGGTCACGGCGGCGGCCCGCACCGGTCCGGACCGAACCATCATCGCTCCACCGCGAGCGGTTGGCGAGTCATGGCACACGATCATCCTCATTCCCACGGTCACGTCCGCGGCGGGCCGGCGAGTGCCGGAGGCGGTCCGGGCTCCGGTGAGCGCGACCGGGAGGCGGAGCGCCGTCGCCTTCGCTTCGTCCTGACCATCACGGGCCTGTTCGTGGTGGCCGAGGTGGTCGGTGGCGTGCTCTCCAACTCGCTGGCTCTGTTGGCGGACGCCGGGCACATGTTCGCGGACGTGGGTGCCCTACTCCTTTCCCTGGTGGCCATTCGTCTGGCCATGCGGCCGCCCACGGAGCGCCGGACGTACGGCTACGTGCGGTTGGAAATACTCGCGGCCCTCGTGAACGGCGCCACTCTGCTGGTGATCGCGGGGCTGATCTGCTGGGAGGCGTACGACCGGCTCCGGTTCCCCCCCGAGGTGAACGGTCCGCTGATGCTGGTCGTGGCCGTAATCGGGCTCGCCGTCAACGTCACCGGTGCGCTGTTGCTCCACGGTCATGCCGGCCACAGCCTGAACATGCGGGGCGCGTACCTGCACGTCCTGGGTGATCTGCTCGGCTCGGTGGGGGCCATCACGGCGGGTCTCGTTATCCTGCTGACGGGCTGGACCTTGGCCGACCCCATCATCTCCCTGTTGATCGCCGCCCTGATCCTGATCAGCGCCTGGAGGCTGGTGCGGGAAGCGACGGACGTGCTCATGGAGGCGGCCCCCGCCCACATCGACATGGACCGGCTGTTGGCGGAGCTGCAGGAGATCCCTGATCTGCACGACATCCACGATCTTCATGTGTGGACCCTGACCAGCGGCTTCGTAGCGCTCAGCGGCCACGGCGTCATCGACGATCCTACGCGCCAGGTGACGGTCCTGGATCAGATCCGGGACCGTCTGGCGGCCTACGGCATCGAGCATGTCACGTTCCAGCTGGAGCCGCGGCGGCTCTACCAGATCCCTACCTCGGGCTCCCCTCCATCTCCCGAGTCCGGTGGTGCACCGACGCGGGGGCGGGCTTAGGTTTGGGACGGGCAGGCGTCGTGTCTCACCTCCCGAATCGCATCACGTTTTCTGCATCACCACAACCAGGTTGGCGGACGTGACGGGGTCTCGCTTCGATCCTCGTGTGCGCGGCGTCGGCTCGGTGTGCGCTCTGGGTCTGGCATTCCTGGCGCTCGCTTCGGCGCCGCCGGACCAGAACCCCGCCGTGCCCGGCCCCGTCGTCCAGGCCTCGGTGCCGGACGGCCGCGCGCCGATGGCCGCTCTTGGCGCCGTCTCGGGGCTCCCCGGCGCGGTCTCTGTCGACCACTCACTGACAGCAGCGGCCGACACACACCGGGTCTACGTGGCCAACGAGTCGTCGGACATGGTGAGTCGAGTGGCGTTCGTGCCGGGCCAAGGCGCGTGGGTCGACGGGGAGATTCCGGTGGGCGTCATGCCCGGCGACATCGACGGAGCGCACGGGATCACCGTGTCACCCGACGGGCGCCACTGGTACGTGACGATCGCCCACGGGACACCCTACGGCTCCGTGTGGCAGTTCCACGCGGGCCCCGACACCCTGGTGGGCCGGAGCGAGCTGGGGCGGTTCCCCGCCACCATGGGGGTCACGCCGGACGGCCGCATGCTGTTGACCGCCAACTTCAACCTCCATGGCGACATGGTCCCGTCGTCGGTGTCGGTGGTGTTCACGCCCCAGATGGTGGAGGTGGCCAAGGTCGAGACGTGCCTCATGCCTCACGGGAGCCGGGTCGACGCGTCGGGCAGCCACCAGTACTCCGTCTGCATGCACTCGGACCAGCTCGTCGAGCTGGACCTGGCGTCGCTGGCCGTCTCGGCCAGGTACCTGTTGACGCCCGGGCACGAGGGCGCGCTGAGGCTGGAAGACGAGCCCGGGGCGGTGAAGCACGCTGCGGGCGCGTCGAGCGGAGGGAGTGCGGCCCCGTCCGGCCACGCAGGAGGGGCGGGAGCGGCGGAGCACGCGGGTGCCGCCATGGGTGGCGAGGGAACGTCTTCATCGGTCAGCGCCGCCACGCCGCCGGCGGGCGCCCAGCCTTGCTCCCCCACGTGGGCGGAGCCGGGGCAGGGGTCGGGCGCCGACCGGGTCGTGTACGTGGCGTGCAACAAGAACGCGGAGGTCCTCGAGGTGGATGTGGGCACCTGGGAGGTCCGGCGCCGGTTTTCGACCGGACGGGCGCCCTACAACCTCGAGGCCACCGCCGACGGACGCCTCCTGGTGGCCACCCTGAAGGGCGAGCAGTCCATCGCGGTGTTCGACCTGAAACGGGGCGCGGAGATCGCCCGGCTGCCCACGAGTCGGCCCATCACTCACGGAGTGGTGGCCAGCCCCGATGGGCGCCACGCGTTCGTGACCAACGAGGCGGTGGGGGCGGTGCCAGGTACGCTGGACATCTTCGACCTGGAGGCGCTGGAGTTGGTTGCCACGGTGGATCTGGGCCTCCAGTCCGGAGGCATCGATTACTGGGGCGGCCCTCCTCCCTGAGCCCCGGTAAGGGGCCGGCCGTTACGCTGCTGGCGCCCCGCCTCCCCCAGTCGGCTACGGGGGCCGCCGCCTCCCTGAGCCCCTCCCAGGCCGTCCAGCCGCGCCACCCGAAACCATTGCCCGCGCTGCGCCATACTGATAAAGTACGACACACTTCGTATGACGCCCGGCCGAGCGCCGAGGCAGAAGCCGGGTCACTGCCCGACGGCCGATGCGAATCGATCGGGTGTCGGCATCGGGTCCCGGACCGAGATCGTGGGGGGGGCGTTTGGAGGGTGGAAGAGGATTGCGAGAGGACTCGATGAGCCCTGAGACACGTGCAGGCCTGCCGCTCCCCACGGACGCCGAGCTCGCCATCCTGCAAGTGCTCTGGAGAGACGGGCCCCAGACAGTCCGGGAAGTCCTGGAGCACCTTCGCAAGGACCGGAAAGTGGGGTATACGACGGTCCTCAAGCTCCTGCAGATCATGCATGAGAAGGGCCTCGTGGAACGTGACGAATCGTCCCGAAGCCACGTGTACGAACCGGCGGTCGCCGAGAAGGGCACGGAGACCCGGCTGGTCTCCGAGCTGATCGATCGAGGCTTCTCCGGATCCGCCGGTCGCTTGGTCCTCAGAGCGCTGTCCACTCGGCCGGCAACGGCGACGGAGATCCAGGAAATCAGGCAGTTGTTGGATCGGTTGGAAGGAGAGGGGTGATGGGCGGTTTGGGTGGTGGAGTAGTCTTGGGGTCACCGACCTTGCACCAGATCGGATGGGTGTTGACCCACTCTCTGTGGATCGGCTGTCTCGCGGCCGGCGCGCTGTCGGTGGCGTTCTTCGTCCTGCGCCGACGGGCCTCGGCCGTTCGCTACGGAATGGCGTGTGGAGCCCTCGTGGTGCTGGTGGCGGTGCCGGCTCAGCTCGCGGTGGAGCTACGGGGCCATTGGGAGGGCCACAACCACTACGTCTGGATGATCGAGAACGGCGTCCGCTACAAGCCGGGCGTCGGACACGTCCCGGACCCCAATGCCACGGCCGTACCCACGGCGGCGGCGATCCAGGCGCGCCACGAAGCCTCGATGCCGCCCTGGATCTCCGGGCAGCAGGCCGTACGGGTGGGCATGCTCCTGTCGTTGCTGGCCCTGGTGTGGCTCTTCGGCGTGGGCGTACGCGCTGTCGGAGCCGTCGGGGCCTGGCGCACGGTCCGGCGGCTGCGGGTGACGGCGGAGACCGCCCCACAGGAATGGACGCGGTCGCTCTCGCGTCTGGCCTCGGAGATGGGGATCGCCGTTCCGGTTGGGCTGGCCCGCTCCCGCCTCGCGCAGGTCCCGAGCCTCATCGGCTGGCGTCGCCCGCTGGTGCTGCTGCCGTCCTGGCTCGACGAGGACCGGCCGCTGGCGGAGGTCGAGGCCATTCTCGCTCACGAGCTGGCCCACGTCCGCCGTCACGACTTCCTGGTGAACGCGATTCAGTCGGTCAGCGAGATCGTGCTCTACTACCACCCGGCGTACTGGTGGATCGTGGGGCGAATCCGGGAGGAGCGGGAGTTCTGCTGTGACGAGGTGGCGACCAGCTCGGTGCCGGGCGGTGCCGCCGCGTATCTCCGGTCGTTGCTGGCCCTGGAAGGACTCCGCCCGGCGGCTCCGGTGAGTCAGGCGCTGGCGCTGACCGACGGGGACCTCGTTCGCAGGGCCCGACGGCTGACGGACCGCGCGGGCTCAGGCCCGGGAATGGCCCGGCGACGGTTCGATCCGGCTCTATTCGTGCTCGCTGGAGCCCTCCTGTGCGTCCCGCTGATCGGCGCGGAGCCGGCGGCGCGGCACGCGTCCGGAGCCCTCATGGAGCAAGACCTGGAGATGGCGGTGATGCAGGAGCGGCGGAACGGTGGCGTGGAGCCGTTGGCGTACCAAGGCTCGGTGCCGCTGGCTGCATCCGAAGACGACGAGGGGGGCAGACGATGAAGGGACGCGTAACGCCTGAATCGGCGGGACCGGCGACGTTGCGGACCAGGAAGGCGCACGGTGGAACCCCGAGGAGGGGCGCCGTCCGGTTCGCGAAGGGCTCTGACCTGGGCGTGGCCCTCACGGCAGTCGTGATGCTGGTGCTCCCCGGGTGCGCCCGCGGTGAGCCGGCCAATGAGGGGGCTTCATCGGCCGAGGACCCGCTCATCGCCCAGGAGGCCGGAGAGTTCACGAGTCCGCTGGTCTCCACTGCGTGGCTGGCCGCCAACATGGACCGGGACGACGTCGTGGTCCTGCAGGTCGAAGGCCGGGACGACCGGTACACGGACGGCCGTATTCCCGGCGCCCGCTACCTGCCGTTGAGCGCGATCGCCTGGGACGGCGATCCGGCCTGGCGCGTCGAGTTGCGCTCAGTGCCCGAGCTGGAAGAGGCGCTGGCTGCCGTGGGCGTGTCCAACGACACCTACGTCGTAATCACCGGAACGCGCACCACCACGACGGGTCGGCTGTGGATGACTCTCGATTACCTCGGTCATGGGCACCGGGCCGCCCTCCTCGACGGTGGCCTCCAGTCCTGGGAGGAGGAGGGGCGTGAGCTGGCGAAGGGGCCTGCCCCGGAGGTCGCAGCCGCCACCTTCACGGCGTCGGTACGCGAGGATATGCAGGTCGACGCCGAGTGGATCGCGGCACGGCTCGACGACCCGAGTGTGGGGCTCCTCGACGCCAGGCCCGACGACGAGTACACCGGCGAGGACGGCGGGATGGGGGGCATGGCCAACCCGGGACACATTCCTGGTGCCGCGCAGCTCTACTGGGAAGACCTCACCGTGCCCGGGAATCCGGCCAAGTTCAGGGACCGGGAGGAGCTGGCCTCGCTCTTCGCGGCAGCCGATCTGCCGCGTGACGGGACCACGGTGTCCTACTGCATGATCGGCCTGCGGGCCTCGGTGAACTACATGATCGGGCAGATGCTCGGCTACGACATGGTGTTCTACGACGGTTCCTGGCACGACTGGGGCACCCGGGACGACCTGCCGTACGTGCAGGGCAGAGAGCCCGGCGGGGGCTGACGTAGGAGAACGCGCATCCGGCCCCGTGGACTCGGCCGGACCGCCCATCCCACGATCGAACGCTCCCGCTCGGCGCCCCAGCCGGGTGGGAGATTCGTATGGCTCGCTCGCTGGCCTATCCTGGACCCGGCCGCATCGACCGGTCGGACCGTGCGCATCGGCCACCCTCCACGTACACTCCCTGGAACACCCGTCAAACCAGGGGGGGTCATGACCAGACCAGCGCACTTCCGCTCATTCCTCGCCATCCTCTTGGCGATCCCGCTCACCTTCACCGCTACGACGCCTCCGACGGCCTTGCAGGGGCAGCAGATCAGCCCTGATCAATACGACGCGCTCCACTACCGCCACATCGGACCCGTGGGCAACCGCATCTCCTCGGTGGTGGGCGCTCCGGGAGACCGGTTCACCTACTACGCAGGCGCCGCCACCGGAGGGATCTGGCGCACCACGGACGGCGGCATCAACTGGGAGCCCGTCTTCGACGACCAGCCGGTCCACGCCGTGGGCACATTGGCCGTGGCCGCCTCCGATCCGCAGATCGTCTGGGCCGGCACCGGCGAGCCGCACATCCGCTCCAACGTCTCCATCGGCAATGGCGTGTGGAAATCCACCGACGGCGGCGACACCTGGCAGCACATGGGCCTCGAGGGCGCCGGCCGGATCGCCCGCGTCCTCATCCACCCGTACGACCCCGACGTGGTCTACGCGGGGGTGATGGGGCACGGCTATTCCACCCAGACCATCCGCGGCGTCCACCGCACGACGGACGGCGGCGAGACGTGGGAGCAGATCCTGTTCGTGGACGAGAACACCGGCGTGTCGGATCTGGTGATGGATCCGCACAACCCCCGCATCCTGATCGCTGGCATGTGGGAGTTCGCCCTGCGGACCTGGGTGCGTGAGAGCGGCGGACCGGGCAGCGGCATGTTGATGACCCGGGACGGCGGCGACACCTGGACCCGCATCGAGGGGCCGGGTCTGCCGGATCCGCCCATCGGCAAGATCGGCCTGTGCATGACGCCGGCCGACTCGGACCGCATCTACGCCTTGATCGAGACGGGCGACGGCGTGCCGTGGAAGGGACAGGAGACCGACACCGGTGAGCTGTGGCGGTCGGATGACGGCGGCGAGTCCTGGATGCTCGTGAACCACAGCCGCGATCTGGGTGGCCGTACGGCCTACTACAACCACTGTGCGGTCTCCACCGACGACCCGGACGAAGCCTACTTCATGACCAACGGCTTCTCCCGGTCGCTGGACGGCGGACACACCTACGTGACGATCCCGCGGAGCAACGCGCCCGGCGGCGATCACCACGACATGTGGATCGATCCGGGCGACGGCGACCGCATGATCGTGGCCCACGACCAGGGGCTGTCCATCTCGGAGAATCGCGGCGGCGCGTGGAAGCGCATCCAGCTGCCGGTCGGGCAGATGTACCACGTGACCGTGGACAACGCGATTCCCTACAACGTGATGGGGAACCGGCAGGACGGTCCGTCCCAGCGGGGTCCCAGCAACACACGGACCGTGGGCCGCAGGGGCGCCACGATTCCCCGGGGAGCGTGGCAAGAGGTGGGCGGCGGCGAGAGCGGCTTCGCGACGCCCGACCCGACCGACCACAACATCGTGTGGTCCAGCGCTTCGGGATCGGGAGCCCGGGGTGGCATCATGACTCGCTGGAACGCCCAGAACGGCCAATACCGTCAGGTCGAGGTTTGGCCCGAGAGCACGGGTGGCTGGCCCGCGGCCGAGCTCCGCTACCGGTTCCAGTGGACGTTCCCCGTGCTGATCTCGCCCCACGACAACAACACCATCTACGTGACGAGCCAGCACGTCCACCGCACGACCAACGGCGGACAGACGTGGGATGTGATCAGCCCTGACCTGACCACCAACGACAAGTCCAAGCAGACCATCTCCGGCGGACTCACGCCCGACAACATCGGCGTGGAGTACTGCTGCGTGATCTACGCGTTCGACGAGTCGCCGGTGACCGAAGGCGTGTTCTGGGTGGGCACCAATGACGGCCTGGTTCACGTCAGCCAGGACGGCGGTGCCACCTGGACGGACGTCACCGCGAATGTCCCCGACCTCCCGCCGGACGGCGTCGTGCGGAATATCGACGCGTCGAAGTGGGACGCCGGCAAGGCGTATATGACGGTCGAGCACCATCAAGTCGGGAACTTCGAGCCCCACGTATATAAGACCGAGGACTTCGGGGCTACGTGGACCAAGATCGTCGCCGGCGTGTCTGACAGCCTGCTGAGCTACGCCCGGAATATACGCGAGGACCCGGTGCGGCCCGGCCTCCTGTATCTGGGAACCGAGAACGCGCTGTACATATCGTTCGACGACGGCGCCAGCTGGCAGAACATGCAGACGAACATGCCGCCGGCGCCCATGTACTGGATCGCGGTGCAGGAGCACTTCAACGATCTGGTCATCGGGACGTATGGGCGGGGGTTCTGGATCCTGGACGACATCACCCCGTTCCAGCAGCTCACGCCCGACGTCATGGCTCAGGCCTCTCATCTCTTCGAGCCCCGGGCGGCATACCGCTTTAGGCCGGTGACCAACATCTGGCCCATGTCCGACGACCAGAGCGACGGCGAGAACCCGCCGTATGGAGCGTCCATCAACTACTGGCTGGGGTCCGAGGCGGGGTCGGCGACGCTCACCGTCGCGAACGCGGACGGCGACGTGATCCGCACGATGGAAGGCTCGACGGACGCCGGAATCAACCGAGTCTGGTGGGACCTCGAGACCGAGCCGTCCACCATGATCAAGCTGCGGACCAAGCCGCTGTATTCCGACTGGGTCGACCTCGGGGACGAGCGGTGGCGCGAGGCGCCGCGAGGACGCATCGCACTACTCGCGTCGCCGGGCACCTACACGGTGACCCTCGAGGTAGACGGCCAGACCTCGTCGCAGCAGCTGGAGGTCCGGAAGGACCCCAACTCCGAGGGCACCATGGCGGACATCGAGCTGCAGCTGGCCCTCATGGCCGAGCTCAAGACCGACATGAACGAGGCCGCCAGTGCCATCAACCAGATCGAGTGGATCCGGCGTCAGCTCTACGACATGAACGATCTGCTGGGTGACCAGGGCGATGCCGAGACGGTGATCGCGGCTTCGCACGGGCTCGACGAGAAGCTCATCGCGGTGGAGAGCCAGCTGATCAACCTGGCGGTGACTGGTTACGGCCAAGACGGCGTGCGCTATCCCGCCATGGTCGTCGGCAAGCTGGGACACCTGGCGAACGGGGTCGCCGTCGGTGACTACCCACCCACCGATTCGGAGCACGAGGTGCACCAGGTGCTCCGCGAGCAGCTCCGTTCAGCCCAGGCCGAGCTGGAGGTAGTGCTCGGGACCGACTTGCCCGAGTTCAACCGGATCCTGCAGGAGCGCGACCTGCCCAACGTGATCGCGAGCCGGCAGGAGGAGTGAAGGCGGGAGGGGCGGGAAAGGGGCCGCCCGACGATCACAAGGGTCGTTGGGTGCGCCCAGGGATTCGCTCAGCGATGGGGGTCGCGCCCGGATGGCGCGGCCCCCTGTCTGTTGTGTCGCGCCCGAGCGGCGCGGCCCCCGTCCTTTGTGTCGCGCCCTCGCACCGCGTGTTCAGTAGTGATATCGACACTGCAGGAAGTCGATTCGGTCGTCGCGCACCAGGTAGACGAGGCGATGCTCCTCCGTGACGCGCCGCGACCAGAGATTGGCGGCCAGGTGCCGCAGAGGCTCGGGCTTGCCGATGCCCCGGAAGGGATCGCGCATGAGGGCCTCGACCAGCTTGAGCACACGCACCGCCACTTTGCGGTCGGCTTCGACCCAGAACCGCAGATCCTCGCGAAACTCGTCTTGAAAGACGGAGAGCCTGCTGCGATCCTCGCCCGTGGATTGTCCCTTCCGCGGTGCCTGTCTTCTACTCGACACCCACCTCTTCCCGGAGCTCGCTCACACTCTGAGGGGAGACGGTATCGTCGAGCGCGCGTTGAAGGGCCCGCAGCAGACGGCGAGCGTTCTTGGGAGACCGAAGAAGGTGGGCGGTCTCTTGAAGTCTCTCCAACTCCGAGGAAGGAATAACCGCCATGTCCTCCTGGTTGCGGCGGGTGATGATGATCGGCTCCTGCCGGTCTTCCGCCGCCTTCAGGATACTGGCGAGGTTCTGACGGGCGTAGCTGTAGCTCACCGTCTTGGGCATTCCTGGCTCCTCGTCACACACGACTCCACGTCATCGTCTCTTGGACGTCATCCTCGACTCCAGAAGACTTGTACAACTAAATTGTACAACTAAGCAGTGGGCGAATCAATGTTCGGAAGAAGCGTTGGGCACCACAGAGGCCCTTCGTGATGCGCCTCATCCTCCAGTCCCGCTTGGCCCGGACGGAACCCCTGGGCGGCTCACCGGATTCGCCTGAAGGCTGGCGCATTCACTGCCGAACGCGGTGGTCGCGCAGGAGGCCCCACCTCGACCGGGGTCCCGGAATCCCCCCACTGGGAGCACGCTATGGACGCACGTCGCGCGGTTACGGCAGGGCTGGCAGGCACGGCCGCCATGACAGTCTTGATGCTGGTCGGGCCCATGATGGGCATGCCCGAGATGAACATCGGCGCCATGCTCGGAGCCTTCACCGGCTTCGGCACCGCGGCCGGTTGGGTCATGCACTTCGTGATCGGCTCGGTGCTGGCCGTCATCTACGCCATGATCTGGAGCCGCCTGCCGGGTGGCCCCGCCGCTCGCGGCGCCATCTTCGGCTTCCTCGTGTTCCTCCTGGCGCAGATCGCGGTGATGCCGATGATGGGCGCACCGGTATTCTCCGGCGGTGACGTGATGATGATCATGGGCGGCCTCATGGGGCACCTGGTGTACGGCGTCATCGTCGCGGTGATGTACAAGGGCGGTAAGATTTCTTCGGAAGCAGCCGCTTAGGGGTCTCGGAGCACCTCCTTGAACGAGGCAGCCGAGTCGCGAGAGACCGGCCGTGAACCGACCCTGAGGGGCGAGACTATCAGGAGCGGTGGTCGTCAGCTCGTGGCGACCACCGCTCCGTCCTCCACCACCACCTCGTCGTCGATCCACACCGTCGGTGCGCGGATGATGGCGTCGAAGTGGGTCTTGGCCGTGACGTCGCCTCCCAGGTTGGCGGAGGTGCCGACGCCCAGGTGAACGGTGCCGTCCACGCCCTCGTCGTTCAGCATCTCGCCGGTGAAGTCGGTGCAGTCCGGGTTCAAGCCGAAGGCGAACTGGGCCACGTTGTAGACCCACGGGTCATCCTGTTCGGCCAGGAGCTGGTCCAGAAGGGCGGCCTGGTCGCCGCCCTCGATGGACCTCACGAACCCTGCCTCGATCCCGAAGGTGACGGGGTCCGTGATCACGCCCACGCCGTAGTAGGGGATGCTCCCGTCCACCACGAAGACGCCCTCGGCCGAGCCCTGCGCCGGCGCCACGTTGGCCTCGATGTTGGGGACCGCGGTGAAGCCGGGGCCGTCGAGGATGCAGGCGTGGCTGTTCCCGGTGCAGCCTTCCAGGCTCATGGTCAGGTCCGTCCCGCCGGGAGCGGTCACGCGCAGGCGGGCTCCCTCCGTAAGGCGCTTGGCCAGCCCGCGACATACCGGCCGCCGCGCCACGAAGTCCGTGAACAGTCCTCCCTCCCGCATCATCCGCCTGGTGAAGGCCGTCATGGACACGACGCGGGCGCCCTGGGCGATGGCCTCACGGACCGCACTCGTGTGGGCCAGGGCGAGAGAGACGGGAAGGAAGACCACGTCGGCGTTGGCCAGCGCGGCGGCCACGGCTGACGGCGGCTCCTCGTTGTCGATGGTCCGCGGCGGGGGGACGACCAGCGAGGGCAGCGCCTCGGCCGCCTCCGCCGCGCTGGCCAGCGCTTGCGCGATGCTTCGGCGGTCGGGGTCCGTCACGATGACCACCCGCTCCTCGGGCCGGACCCGGGCGCACGTATGGATCAGGATCTCGGCGCCGTCGGCGAGCCCGCGGGCTTCGGTCACGTCGAGCTCGTCGCCACGCTCGAGACCAGGCCGTGAGTCTTCCTTCATGTCGAGCCGGTCCTTCCGCCATCGGCCGGGATCCGATCGCTCACTCGCAATCCTCGCTTCCTTCAAGCGCACACGCTCGAGTCCCGCTCGATCGGGCGATCGGCGCCCTCACACGACGATCTCCTTGTCCCGCTGGATCACGCGATCGTCCACCTCGATCGTGGGCTGCCACATGAGCAGGTCGTAGTGGGTAGGGGCCACGACGTCGCCGCCCAGCGTGTGGCTGGTGCCGATCCCTATGTGGATGGTCCCCAGGACACCTTCGTCCTCGAGCATCTCCCCGGTCAGGCGGGCGTTGGGGTTCAGCCCTACGCCAAGCTCGGCCACGTGGAAGCAGTTCCGGTCGCCGAACGCCTCCAGATGCTCGAGCAGCAGCTCCGCCTGGGGCCCGCCCTTCATGTGCGTGATAAACCCGTCCTTCACGTCGCAGAAGATGGGCTCGTCCAGGATGCCGATGTCCAGGTAGGGCACCGATGCGTCCATGACGAGCCTGCCCTGGGCGGTCCCCTCCAGCGGTACCACGTTGACCTCGATGTCGGGGACGGGCGCCAGCTCTCCCGGATCCGGCACGTTGGTGAGCACGTTCGCCGTCCGTCCTTCGATGGAGAACGTCAGGTCCGTGCCCCGGGGAGAGGTCAGGCGCACGCGGGAGCCGTTGGTAAACGCGTCTCCGATTCGACGACAGACCGCGGCCTGCGCATCGAAGTCGGTCTCGAGCAGGGCGTCGCTCGTGAGGATGTCGTCGGTGTAGGCCGTCATCAGCACCGCGCGGGCGCCGGCTTCCAGAGCGGCGCGCATGGCCCGGGTGTGGGTGATCGAGATGGCCACGGGCGAGAGGATCACCTGTGCCTCCCGCATGGCCGCGGCGACGGGCTCCGGTGGCTCCTGGCCGTCCTGATTGCGCCGGGGCATCACGCACTTGGTCACCCGCCCGCCCACCTCGCTCGCCGCCTCGACAACCAGGTTGGCGTACGGCTCCATGCTCGGGTCGGTCACCACCACGACCTGCTCGTCCGGAGCGACCCGAGCGTTGACGGTGACGAGTCGGCGCGCGCCTGGCCGCAGGTCGGGTCCGGTCATGCGTCTCTCCTGAAGAGCTGATCGAAGCGGCTGTCGAAGATGATGGCGGTGTAGCCGTCGCCGGTACAGTTGGTGGCGGTGCGGAGCATGTCGGGAATGCCTCCGGAAAGCGCCAGCCAGGTGGCCACGAATTCGCCTTGCGCCGGCCCCTCCAGCCCAAGGACGCTGGCGAAGAGGGTCGCGCTCCACAGGGCCGTGCCCATGCCGGCTGGCAGCCCCGGAGCCGCGATGGTGAACAGGACGATGGCGGGCCAAGCCGCGAGCATAACCGTCCAGCTCAGGTCGAAGCCGAAGACGTACGAGATGATGAAGGGACCGTACGCCACGTAGGCCAGGGCGCTGGCGTCCAGGTTGGCCACCGCCCCGAACGGCAGGACGAACTCCGCGACCTCCTCGCGGACACCGACCTTGCGCGCGTTGGCCAGGTTGATGGGCAGCGTGGCCAGGGACGAGCACGTGCCCGCGGCGAAGATCGCCGTGGGCACGTAGTAGTCCGACAGGATGGGGCGCAGAGGACGGCGGCTGATGCGCCGGACCAGGACGAACGTGTAAAAGGCCCACCACAGCAGGCACAGCACCAGAGTGTATCCGGTCAGAGCCACGTAGTGGGCCAGCCCGAGTCGGGCGCCGAACCGCACCCCCAGCGTGATCCCCAAGGCCAGGACCAGCGGGATCATGATGTAGCCGAGACGATCCCCCGCGTTCTCGATGCCGTCGGCGATCCGGCGGAGACGCCGGTACGTCGGCTCGTGCCTGGCCCCGAAGATCCCGAGCAGGATCCCCGCCACGATCGCGAGAAGAGGAAGGGACGCGCCTCCGCTGCCGAACGTGGTCAGCATGGAAAGCACCTCGCTCCACGCGGGGCCCGTCCCCGATGAGAAGGGGATCTGGAAGATCAGCGAGGAGAAGACGACCGCGAGCAAGCCGGCCAAGACCGACGTGCCCACGTACCAGAGAACGACGCTGCCGGCGAAGCGGCCGGCCAGCCCCCGGCGGACCAGTATGGCGATGGCAGGGCTCAAGGCCACGAGGATCAGCAACGGCACCAGCATCACCACCGCCTGGATCAGGGCGGCCGTGCCGCTGGCCACGGGCGCAAGCGGCTCCGGGAAGGCACCCCCCAGGAACACTCCGGTCGCCAGGGCGACGAAGGTCCAGATGTAGGCGGGGACGTCGGCGAGACCGGACAAGTGTGGGCCAGGGCTGGGGTGGAAGCGGGTGAGCCCCTTGCTGCGGATTCGAATCGCCGGAACGTCCTCCATTCCGGCGACACGGAGGGGCACGCCCGCTGGTGAGGGCGCCGTTCAGTTGCGCGAGAGCCGGGGCCCGCGTCAAGTGGACACTAGATCACCGTGTCGGCACTTGCCGGCCCCGAGCTCGATTGCGCAACGCATTCGCACCATAGACCATGCACGAGTCAGCCATGAAGCGACGATTTACGCCGGCCGCGATCCCGATCCTGCTCCTCGGAGGTGCGCCTGGATTCATCCTGCCCGAGCCGGCCCCGACCGCGGATCCAGCCATGACCGGGCGGCCAGCCCCGACCGCGGATCCAGCCCCGAACGGCGCGCTCTCTCAAACCCCGGAAGACGTCGAGGCGGTGCGGGCCTACCTGCTGGAGGCCTTCGAGCGCCAGAGGCAGTTGGACATGGCATACGCCGCGGCCATGCCCGATTCGGCGTGGCGGTGGGCGCCGAACGCCGACGTCCGGGACTTCGCTGAGCAGATCGCCCACATCACCCACGACTTCTTTCAGCCGTGGCGGGAGAACGGCGGGCCGTCGGCGGATTCCACCGCCTACCTGAACGACCGGGCCGTGATGATCGTCCAGCTGGAGGAGGGGTGGGACTGGGCCATCGAGCGGTATGGCGGCATGAGCGCGGAGGACTTGGCCGCAGTCGTCCCCATGTTCACCGGTCAGCGGCTACCCCAGTGGCGGGAGGCCACCTATTGGATCGAGCACGCCCAGTGGACCCGGGGTTCGGTCGTGCCCTACCTGCGGGCCCACGGGGTGGCGCCGCCCAACATCCGGTTCTTCACGACTGGGTAGGGGGCTACGCCCTGCGCTACCCGACTGGAGCGGTAGGGTCGGCGGCTCTGAGCCGTGGTTCTTGACCCCAGTTTTTCGAGCGGGCTA
>JBDHHQ010000009.1:0-94971 GCA_039589315.1 Gemmatimonadota bacterium | reverse complement strand
ATCGTCCGGCCGCACCTGGTCGCCCACCCGGTCGAGCTCGGCGTTCACCTCCTTGACGAACATGAACAGCGCCGCCAGCGCCTCGGCCGAGTTCAGGTCGCCGTCCATCGCCGTTCGGAATCCGTCCAGGAGGCCTTCCGCCAGCTCCGGCAGACGGGTCGGCTCTGCATGGGCGGCGGCCGCGGCTCCCTCCAGGCGATCGCGGAAGTCCAGCAGCCGCTGCACGGCCTGGGCGGAGGCGGCGAGCCCGGCCATGGTGAAGTTCAGCTCGCTCCGGTACTGGGCCGAGATGACTCGCTCCGGTACTGGGCCGAGATGAGCTGGTGCCGGATGGCGGCCGGCTCGTAGCCCTGATCGAGAAGGTCGTGCACACGGATGTCGTTCCCGAGGGACTTGGACATCTTCTGCCCTTCGACGATCAGGTGTTTGACGTGGATCCAGTACCGGACGAACGGCTGCCCCGTCGCCCCCTCCGACTGGGCGATCTCGTTCTCGTGGTGAGGAAAGACCAGATCCTCGCCTCCCAGATGGACGTCGACCGTGTCGCCCAGCTCCGTCACCGCCATGACCGAGCACTCGAGGTGCCAGCCGGGCCGTCCCCGGCCCCACGGCGAGTCCCACGCGGCCCCGGTCTCCTCGTCGATCTCCTTGGCCGCCTTCCAGAGGACGAAGTCGCGCGCGTCTTCCTTTTCGTATTCGTCCACGGCCACCCGGGCCCCACTCTTGATCGACGCAGGGTCGAGGCCCTTCAGCTTGCCGTACCCGGGAAACGCCGAAATCCGGAAATAGACACCGTCGTCCGTGTGGTAGGCGAGCCCGTTCGCGACCAGACGCTCGATGAACGCGACCATGGGGGCGACGTACTCGGTGGCCCGCGGATAGCTCTCGGCCGGCAGCATCCCGAGTGTTCGGGCGTCACCGAGGATGGCCTCGGCGAACGGGGTCGTGTACTCGTCGACGCTCACGCCGTGGGCGGCGGCGGTCTCGATGGTCTTGTCGTCGACGTCGGTCAGGTTCATGACGAAACGGACGTCGTATCCGCTCCACCTCAAGTACCGGTGAAGCAGGTCGTAGACCATGAAGCTGCGGAAATTGCCGATGTGGGCGTGATTGTAGATCGTGGGTCCGCAGGCGTACACGCGGACCTTCCCCGGCTCCAGCGGCTCGAACTCCTGCACGGAGCGGGTCAGCGTGTTGTTCAGTCGAAGCGCCATTTCGGGTCGTTCTGCTCTCTTTCGATGTCCGACATCGGCCTCGCGGGATACGGCGCCCAGGCGCCCGCCGCGGCTCCGGTGCTTTCGAGCCAACCACTCTACCGCAGGACGCGAACCTCCGAAACCTGCCAGTCCTCGTCTTCCTGCACGAACTCGGCGAACACGGTGAACTGCAGGACCTCGGACGTCTCGGGTCGGGCCGCCGTCCACGTGAACTCCGCGAAGCCGCGGGGCGGGCTACCGCCGACTTCCGAGATCCGCTTCGCCGTCACCTCTCGGAACTCGTGCGCGTTCAAGAAGTCGCTGAGGGCAGAAGCCGCGCGCCGGCGCTCCAGCGAACCGTGCTCCCGGCCCAGCAGGGCCAGCAGCACGTCGTCCGGCCTGAGGGCCTCGGCGATCCGAGCCTGATCCCCGCTGGCCAACGCCTGGGCGAACGACGCGGCGGCCTGCTCCAGCGCGTCCTGCTGGCCGGCGGCAGGACCCGCCAGGACCGTCGCGGCCACCAGCCCGGCCCAAAGGAGCGGACCTGGCGCGAGTCCGGTCCGGCGGCTCCCCGATCTCACCGGGTGGTCTCCGCCGTCCGGCGATCAGCACCGGCCTCGGCCCGGATCCGCCGCAGCGCCGCCACCGGGTCGGGCGCCTGCGTGACGGCCCGGCCGACGACGAGGTAGTCGGCGCCGGCTTCTGCCGCGGTCGCCGGCGTGGCGACGCGTGCCTGGTCGTGCGCGCTTCCGCCGGCGAGGCGGATACCCGGCGTCACGATCGTGAAGCCCGGCCCCGCCACCGCCCGAACGACGGCCGCCTCGTGAGGCGAGCATACGGCGCCGTCCACGCCCGCTGCCTGGGCCATGCCGACCAGCCGCTCGACCTCGTCGAGCGGCTCGGCGCCGGGGCGGCCCAGAACCTGGCCCAGCGTGTACCCGGAAAGAGACGTGAGCACCGTGACGGCCAGGATCTCGAGGTCCGCGTCCGCGGCACCGGCGGCGGCGGCGAGCATCTCGACCCCCCCCCAGGCGTGCACCGTCAGCAGCCGCACGCCCGCCGACGACGCGGCGCGCACCGCGCCCGCTACCGTGTTGGGGATGTCGTGGAGCTTCAGGTCCAGGAAGACGCTCTTGTCGCGCGCCACGAGCTCCTCCAGGACGTCCGGTCCCGTGCGGGTGAAGAGCTCCAGACCGACCTTGTAGAATCCGGCCTCGTCGGTCAGGACGTCCACCAGCTCCAGGGCCGGCTCCCGGCTGTCGAAGTCCAGGGCGACGATCACTTCGGCCAAGAGGCCTCCTCTGTTTCCGCTGCCGGTTCGACCCGGGGCGCTGGAGCCGGCGCTGCCGGAAGCTGTGCCTCCCCGACCAGCTCCTCGATGCGGTCGACGCCGTGGGTTCTGCCGTACCGTCTCAACCCGCGGATTACACGCTCGGCGGTCCCCGGGTCCGCGAAGGAGGCGGTTCCCACCTGGACGAGAGAGGCCCCGGCAAGCAGGTATTGCATCGCGTCGGCGGCGCTGGAGATGCCGCCAACGCCCACCAGCGGGATGCGCACCCGGTTCCGCGACCGCCACACCGCGTACACGCCCACCGCCCGCAGGGCCGGCCCGCTGAGCCCTCCGGAACCGGCGCCGAGCGCAGGGCGGCGGGTCTCGGTGTCGAGGACGAGCCCGGGCAAGGTGTTCACGAGCGTGAGGCCGTCCGCTCCGGCCTCTTGAGCCCGCCAGGCGGTTTCCCCGATGTCTGGGTCGTTGGGTGCCAGCTTTACCAGCAGCGGCCGCTCTGTGCGCCGTCGGGCTCGCTCCACTACTTCGGTCAACGCCTCGGCATCCAGGGAAAACGGGCGACCGCCCAGGCGGGCGTCGTTCGGACAGCTCAGGTTCAGCTCGAAACCGTCGAAGCCGTCGTCGTCCTCCAGCGTTTCGACGATGCGCACGTACTCGTCCACGCGGTGGCCGGCCACGCTCACGAACACACGCGCGCTTCTCACGTTGTCCCGCAGCCAGGGGATCTTCTCTCTGCGCACCGCGTCCAACCCCGGGTTCGCCAGCCCGATGGAGTTGAGCATGGCCCCCTCGAGCTCCGCCACCCGCGGCGCGGTGTTCCCTTGACGCGGCTCCACTGTGACCGACTTGGTCACGAATCCCCCGAGCGACTCGAGGTCCGTGACGTCCCTGAGCTCCATGCCGAAGCCGCAGGTGCCGGCCGCGAGAAGCACCGGGTTCTGGAAGTCCAGGCCGAAGACCGTCTGCCCGAGGTCCACGCTCACCGATTCTCCGCTCCTTGGGGAAACACCGGACTCCGCGGGCCCGGGTCCGTCTGACTGCTCGCACGAAGGCGCCGGATCAGGGGCCGAGCCGGCCCCCGCCTTCCGTTCGCTTCCACCATTGGTGGGAAGGTATCCCTGCCGAGGGTGTCGGCGAAGAGCGAGTCGAGGCCCGACGACCCCCGGATGCTGTCCAGACGGACGGAGTCCAGCCTCACGGAATCCTGCCGCAGCGAGTCCAGGACCGTCGAGTCCCCCTCGGCGAGACGCCGCGCGATGGCCTCCGTCGTGCGGATGCTGTCCAGCGTGCGCACCGCCTCAGCGACCAGGACGTCGCGGGTCTGGGCTTCCGCCGCGATCTGAGCGCCGATGGTCCCGAGCAGCCCCTGGAGCCGTCGCTCCAGTACCGTGAATTCGGCCTGACGGTCCCCGAGCTCCCATCGCGCGGCGGCCGCGTAGACGTTGTCGGGAATGGCTTCGAGACGGGACAGCACCTCGCCCCGCCCGGCTTCGGTGGGAGTCAGCGCCAGCGCCGCCAGAAGTGCCTTGCCCTCCCAGGCCGAGCCGGCCTGCAGGTCGGCGTAGGCCAGGAACAAGGTCCGTGCCAGAAGGGGCGCCTGCAGGGTATCGCGGGCGAGCTCGGCCGCCCCGAAGAGCGCGAGCTCCTGCCCCCGACGCCCCGACCGCTCCACCATCAGGCCCACTTTCTTGATTCCGTCCAGCAACGCCACGGCCTCGGTCGACCCGACGGCGGGCAGCAGCATGTCGCGCACGCCCTCGAGCTCGGCAGGCTCCGTCACCGCGCCAAGCTCCCACCGGGCCAACAGCACCCGGCCTTCGTCGGCAGACGGCCCGACCCCGGACGCGACGGTGCGAGCGTCTGCCAGCGCCGTGACCGTGTCACCCCCCGCCGCGGCGATCTCGGCCCGAAGCAGCAGCAGGCGTTCCCGGTCGGCCGGGGGCCAGGGTGCGTCCTCGACGCCGACCAGAAGCGGCCCCGCCCCTTCCGCTCCCCAGCGAGACCACGCCGCGCGGACCAGCACCGTCACCGTGTCCTTCGCGGGCGCCGCCCGTCGGCTGCCGGTCAACGTGCGGGCGCCGCGGACCGCCTCGTCGGGAGCCCCAGCGTCCACGGCCCAGGACAGTCGGTCCAGTGCCGCTTCGACTCGGTAGCGATCCCCTCCCACCGCGGCGCTGTCGAGGTCGGCCCAGACCTGCTCGAGATCACCGGCGGCGAAGCCGGCGCGCGCGCGCCAGAGGAAGGCCTCGGCTCGCGTTGCTTCATCCTCCACCTCGGCAAGCGCGGCGTCGAGGAGCCCCATCCCCGCGTCCTCTTCCCCCAGCGAGACGGCCGCGGCACCCAGGAAGACCCGGGCTCCGGACCTCAGCTGCGAGTCGGTCGACACGGCGAGGGCGGCGTCCAGGGCAGCCTGGGCCTCGAGCCAGTCCGCTCGACGAGCGTGGGCACGCCCGATGAGGTAGAGCGCGTCGTCCGCCCACCGGCCCTCCCCAGAGTCGCGATAGCTCTTCGCGGCCTTTTCGATGGCCTCGGCGTACTTGGCCCGAGCCGTCGATTCCCGACCCTCGCGACGAGCGTCCTCCGCCTCGTCGAAGGCTCGGTTCGCGTTGTAGAGCGAGTTGTAGTAGGCACAGCCGCCGGCTCCCAAGAGCAGGACGAGGGCGACGGCGATTCTGGTCATTCGGGATTGCCCACGGTGCCGTGACCCTGGGCCGGCGGATACCCCGCGAAGAAACGGCCCACGGCAGTCGCCATCGCCCCCGCCGCGTCCCTGTGGAAATCCGGCTCGGCGATCAGCTTCTCTTCCGCGGCATTGGTCACGTACCCGATCTCGACGAGCACGGACGGCATGAGGGCATTCGTGATCACGGCCAGCGGCGCCTGCTTCACGCCACGGTTCGGCCCCGGATGAACCGTAGCGAGCTCCTCCTGCACGAGGTTGGCCAGGTGGGCCGACCAGTGTTGGTGGTCGAGGTTCACGAGCTCGCCCAGGATGAAGGAGAGGCCGGTATCTTCGGCCGAGCTTCCCTCCGCCGCCGGCGGCGCGCTCGCGTTTTCGATCGCGGCGAGCCGACGCTCATGCTCGGTTCTGGCGTCGGCCATGACGTACGTCTCGAAACCGCGCGTCTCTCGGTAGCCCGGCTGGGAATTGGCGTGCAGAGACACGAAGACGGCCGGGCGACCCGCCCTCCATTCCGTCGCCAGCGCTCCCCGGTTCCACACCGGGATGAACACGTCCGTCTCGCGCGTCAGGTATACCACGTATCCGCGTTCCTCCAGCTCTCGCGCCAACTCCAGCGCGAGGGCCAGGGCCACGTCCTTCTCCCGGACGCCACCGTACCCCAGGGCCCCCAGATCTCGACCTCCATGCCCGGCGTCGATCACGACCATCCGATCGGGAGCCGTGCGGTTGGTGGCCAACAGCGAGACGTGACCCGACGCATCCAGCGCGAGGGGCTCACCGGCCAGCTCGCCGAGCAGCTGAAGAGGCACGAACAAGGCGCCGGCTGCCCGATAAGGAGCATCCGCGAGCTGGAGGAGCTCGTCGTTACGGAACACGAACGGCGACGCGGCGCGCACGCGCAGGAGGGTTCCGTCGGGATTTCGCGCCGTCGCCGAGTCACCGTCCACGATCACGTCCCACCCGCTCACCCGGAGCAGCCCGATGGACGCCGCGGCAAAGCCGCGGTCCCACTGGACCGGGGCCGAGCCTTCCGGTGCGGAGCCCGCCCCTTCGGCAGACACGGGGGCCTGGGCGTGGGCGGAAGCAGTGAGGCCGAGGAGGGCGCAGAGGACTCCGCAGCAGATCCGGGCGCGGCGGGGACGAGCCATCATCGGTGCGCGTCGATGGCTCTGCGGGCTTCCCGTTCCTGCGTCTCCCGGCGGAGCTTCTCCCGCTTGTCGTGCAGCTTCCGTCCGCGAGCCAGGGCCAGCGTCACTTTTACGACGCCCCGCTTCAGGTAGAGGTCCAGGGGGATCAACGCGAAGCCCTTGGCCTCCACCTTGCCCCGAAGCCGACGGATCTCGTGCCTGTGCAGCAGCAGCTTCCGGGGACGGAGGGGATCCTCGTTCCACCGGGTCGCCGGCTCGTAGGGGCTCACGTGGAGGTCGTGAAGCCAGACCTCTCCGGCTTCGATCCGGGCGTAGGCATGCTGAAAGCCGATCTTGCCGGCCCGGATGGACTTCACTTCGGGACCCTTCAGGGCCAGGCCGGCCTCGAAGGTCTCCAGGATCTCGTACTCGTGTCGGGCTTTGCGGTTGCGGCCGACGACCCTGCGGCCAGCGTCGTCCATATGGTGGCGCTAGTAGATCAGGACTGGAGTACCCACGTCGATCATGTGATACAGCTCACGCGCCGCTTCGTTCGTGAGACGGATGCAACCGTGTGAGACGCGGCGTTTCTCCGGATCCGGGTTCAGCAGCAGGCCCGGGCTGTTCGTGCCGTGGATCGCGAGTCCGTCGCCCAGGTAGACGGCCGTCGTGCCCATGACGCCGGGCAGGCCGGGACGGGACTGGAACGGCGGGATTCTGATCCCCTTCTCCACGTAATACCAATCCGGTGGGATCCAGAGCGGGTCCTTCTCCTTCCGGAGGATCTTGAAGAGCCCCTTGGGCGTCGTGAACTTCCAGCGTTTGCCCTGCCCGGCCAGGCGGAAGCCGGTCCCGGTGCCGGCAGGCGCGCTCCACACGGCTTCGGTTCCGTCGATCACGAAGACCCGGTTTTCGGCCAGGTGCACGACCACGTAGGGACCGTCGTGCTGGACCAGGGGCTGATCGAAGGTGATCTCGCGATCCATGAGGCGAGCCCGATAGACGACGAGATTCTCGTCTTCGTCCAGGGGCTCCTGCGCGAGGACGGGCGCGGCAACGAGCGCCACGAGTACGGAAATCAGGGCGTGACGGAGGTGTACGGAGAACACGGCGTCTGGACGCTCCTGGAATGTGGAAGCCTGTTGCCAGATGTTCCTAACATAACACTATCGACCACTGGATCGATCCTGTGAAGCCGCCGGCTGCTGCCAGGCGCCCGGGCTACTCGCCGAGCCGACCGCCACGGGTCTGTACTTCCAGGCCCTCCGCATCGTCGACACCTGGGCGATCTCGCCCGCGAGGATGAACGCGATCGAGGCGTAGTAGACCCAGAAGAACAGCACGGCCAGGGTCGCCAGGTTTCCGTACGTCGACGAGTAGTCGGCGATCCCGGTGACGTACCACGAGAAGCTCCCCTTCAGCACCTCGTAGGCCACGGCCATGACCGTGGCCGCGATGATGGCTGTCCGCCAGGGGATGCGCCGAGCCGGCAGGAACCGGTAGATGAGCAGGAAGAGGAACCAGATGGACGCAAAAGCGAGGGTGAACGCCAACACGCGCTCACCCCACTGCGGTGCGGCGTCCACGACGCCCAGAACGTGCACGCCCAACTCGACGGCGGTGCGAACCGCAACCGTGATCCCCATGTTCAGGAGGAACAGCACACCCCCAATCACGACCATCTGACCGTCGAAGATCTTGCCCGCGATGATGCCCCGCCCGTGGGCGATGTCGAAGACCTCCCTCAGTGCCGTTCGGAGCGTGCCCACGAGTCGGGTCGACAGCCAGATCAGGAGCACCCCGCCGACCAGACTCAACTGGCGTCTTCCGGCCAGGATGGCGTCGATGAGGTTGCGCACGCTCTCCACCAGGCTGGAGCTGGCGGAGACGTCGGGAAGCGTGCCCAGGATCATGTCCGTGATGACGTCGGCCGGGTCTCCGAACCTGGCGCTCAGCACATACCCGGCGATCCCTACCACGAGCAGGACCAGCGGAACGAAAGCGACCACGATGTTGAACGAGATGGCGCCGGCCATGAAGAAGATGTTGTCCTCGTCGGCCTTCCAGTAGACGCGCGCCCAGAACGCGCGAAACCGCTGGCCCGGCTTCAGCACGAAGTCCAAGACGTGCAGGTGTTGGTCGGTGGCGTCCTTGCCGGGAGGATCCTCGGCCGGACTCGGGATCTGGCTCAGCGCGGGACTCCCGTCCGAGGTTGCCGATGTGACAGCGCCGCGGAGGCCCGAGCCCCCGCGGCGTGCCTCCTACCGCATGCCTCCACTGTCCTGAGCGCTCTCAGGCCGTTCCCCGGATCCAGCGGCCCGTCGCGGCCAGGGGGCACTACGCGTCATCGGCCTCGTCATCGGCCTCGTCCTCCTCGGAGGCAGCCGACTCCCGGGCCGCAGTGATACCTGCCCGGTAGGCGGCTTTGGAGCGTTCCAGCTTCACCTCCAGCTCGTCTCGGGCCTCGAAGGCGGCCCGCCGGCCGGCCTCCACGGCGTCCTTCACCGACTCGACGCGACCCTGGACGCCGGTTCGCGCTTGCTCGAGCCGGTCTTCCAGCGTGCGCTGGGCCTCGCGCACCCGGTCCTCGGCCGCGCTCTTCAGGCGGAGCGCATGCTCCTTGATCTCCTCTTGGGTCTCCGCGCCGGACTGGGGTGCCAGGAGTAGAGCCAGGCCGGCGCCCACGAGCGCCCCGAGCACGAAGGTCCCGAACGCTCCCCCGCTATCCCGCTCGATCACGATGTAGGGCTGATCGCCGTTGTCACGCATGTTGAGCCTCCTCGAGTCACCCGATTCTCCCCCGGTCCCCGGGGGTGATCTGGAAGTTATCCGCGCGCCGAAACGGGTACAAGCTGCCACGGCTTCACGGGGCTCCGATCCGCCTGCGGCCGCGCCTCTGGCGGACCGCAGACCCCTGGGGTCCAAGAGCGGATTCCGTACCGTTCCCTGCTCGCACGGGCCTCGACCCGCCAGCGGGGCTCATCCCGGCTCAGGCGTTGACCCGCCAGCGGGGGTCGCCCTGGCCCAGTGGCACGGCGTCGAAGCCGTCCCGCCCCAAGAGGCCGTACGTGAGCTCCTTGCCCAACTCCACACCCGGTTGATCCAGCGCGTCCACGTCGTACAGTGCCGCCGCATACACGGTGGCCAGCTCGAAGAGCATGATCAACCGGCCCAGGCGATCGGCGTCGATCCGGTCGATCTCGATGGTCATGCTCGGCCGGCCGCGGCGCCGGAGCGCCTCGGTGGTCGCGCGCCGCTCCGCGTCCAGGAGCGCACCGATGCTGTGGCCGCCCAGGTAGCTCAGGCCCGGATCCGTGGTGGACCCTGGAGGAATGGGCACGGGATCGCCCATGTCGTGAACGGCCAGGAACACGATCACCTTGTCGAAGGGACCCTCCATGAACAGCTGCACCTGCGCGTGCTGATCGGTCGCGCCCACCGCAGGCAGGGGGGTGGGACCGGAGTGGACGGTGCGGCCGTCGGTGGTCACCGCCTTGCCCAATGACTCGGCCCACAGCTGCTGGAACCAGAGCGAGAGGGACCTGAGCCGATCGGCGTACGGCATCAACACATGGATGGCGGCGCCGGATTCGGTGTGGGCCGTGTGGAGGGCCGTGGCGAGGAGACCGGCGGGGTTCTCCAGGAGCTCGGGGCTTCCGCAGCGCTGGACCATGGCGGCAGCTCCCCCCAGCAGCGCTCTGGTGTCGACCCCTGTCGCGGCCGCCGGCAAGAGCCCCACCGGAGACAGCACGGAGAACCGCCCGCCCACGTTCTCGGGGATCGCCAGGGTCGGGACGCCATCGGCCTCGGCCGTGGCGCGGAGGCTACCCCGGGTCGGGCTCGTCGTGAAGAGGAAGTGCCCCGCCACGTTCTCCGGGCCCACGGCCCGCTCGAGCCGGTCTCTCACGACCAGGTATTGGGCCATCGTCTCTGCCGTGGAGCCCGACTTGCTCACCACGTTGAACAGCGTGCGACGGATGTCGAGGAACGACAGCAGGTCTCGTACGGACGAGGGATCGGCGTTGTCGAGGACGTAGAGACGAGGGAAGTGCTCGCGCCCTTCGGCACTCAACTGGTTCCACAGGGGCCCGAGCAGCGCGTCCCGCACGAAGCGTGCGCCGAGGGCAGACCCACCGATGCCCAGGACCACGAGGTTCTCGAACCACTGCCCGAACGAGTCGGCCACCTCTTGTACCCGCGACGCCGTCTCGTCGGCGTGGGGCAGGTCCAGGAATCCCATGTCGCCGGCGTCGTGCCGGGCGGCCACCTTTGCGTGTGCTTCCCGGAAGCGTTGGGCGAGGTCGCGTTGGAACCGCTCGGCCGCGATGCCCCGCTCGCCGATGGCGGTAGCGAGGACGTTGTTGACGTCGATCACGATGGGCGGCATGGGCTGGGTTCTCATCTCGGGTGTAGGGTCATGAGGCGGCTTCGGAGGGTACGCCGACATCCACGGTGAGCCCGTCGTACGCCGGCTCGATCCCGGGAGGGAGCGTCTCGAGGAGCTCGGCATGCCGAAGCCGGTGGGTCAGGTGGGTCAGGTACGTTCGTTGCGCACCCACGAGGCGAGCGGCCTCCACCGCCTCCTCCACGTTGAAGTGGGTGGGGTGGGGGTTCCCCCACCAGAGGGCGTTGAGGACCAGAACCTCCACTCCCCGCAACGCGTCCAGCACATGGGGACTGAGCTCCTTCGCGTCGGTCACGTAGCCGAGGGAGCCCACCCGGAACCCCCACACCGTCATCGGCCCATGAGGCAGCTCCAGCGGTGTGATCTCCCGGTCCAGGATCCGCACGGGCGCCTCCGGACCGAAGGACACGAAGCGCAGCTCCGGCGTGGAGGTCCCGGACGGCGCGGAGATGGCCGGATCGAAGATGTAGGGAAAGCGGGCGCGCATCTCCTCCGCGACGCCCGGGCCCACCAGAATCGGGAGGGTGGCGCGCGACTTCATGCTGAAGATACGAAGATCATCGATGCCGTGGACGTGGTCGGCGTGCGTATGCGTGAACCAGACCGCGTCGACCCGGTCGACACCCGCCGACAGGAGCTGGAGGCGAAGCTCGGGAGGGGTGTCCACGAGGAGCCGTCCAGCGTCCAGCGTCAACAGGGCGGCGTGCCGCGTGCGACGGTCCCGCGGGTCGGCGGAGCTACAGGTGGGGCAATCACAGCCGATGACGGGAACGCCGAAGGACGTGCCGGTGCCCAGAAAAGTCAGCTTCACCGAGGGCCGGACGCAGCCGTGCGCCCCTCCGCGCTCAAAGCTGCTCCACGCGCATCGTGTTCGTGCTGCGGGACTCGTGAAAAGGATAGCCGGCGGTCACCACGACGGACTCGCCGGGCCTCCCGACCCCCGCTTCGACCAAAGCCGTCTTCCCGAACTCGGTCATCGACTCGTAGCTGACCTCCTCGCTCCCCGCCAGCAATGCGTTCACGCCCCAGACGGCGCTCAGCTGCCGAACCGCGGTCTCGTCGGTGCAGACGGCGAAGATGGGGACGGGCGGGCGATAGCTGGAGACCAGACGGGCGGTGAACCCCGTCCGGGTGATGACGATGATGGCCGGCGCACCCAGCTGGTGCGCCGACTCGACACTGGCCGAGGCGACGGCGTGCTCCCGTGCGCTGGCGCCAGCGCGATGCATGTCCCCCGGACCCACGAGATAGCGCGGTCCTCGCTCCAGGACGCCGCTCCGCTCGATCTCTCCGATGATCCGGACCAGGGCGTTCAAGGCCTGGAGGGGGTAGCGACCCACTGCCGACTCGCCCGAGAGCATGACTGCGTCCGTGCCGTCCAGGATGGCGTTCGCCACGTCGGACGCCTCGGCTCGGGTGGGCCGGGGGTAATCGATCATGGATTCGAGCATCTGCGTGGCCGTGATCACGGGACGGCCCGAAAAGTTCGCGAGCTGGATGACCCGTTTCTGCACCAACGGGACCTGCTCGAACGGCAGGTCAACGCCCAGGTCGCCCCTGGCAACCATCACGGCATCGGCCGCGTCGATGATGGACTCGACGCGATCGAGGGCCCGTGCAAGCTCGATCTTGGCCACGATGAGCGCGCGCTTTCCCACGCGCTGACGCAGCTGCAGGATGTCCGACTCGTGACGGACGAAGGAGAGCCCGACGTAATCCACGCCCTGATCGAGGACGAACTCCAGGTCGGTGAGGTCCTTCTCGGTCGTGGACGGAGCCTGGACATCGACCTCGGGAAGGTTGATGCCCTTGCGGCTGTTGAGCGTCCCGCCGCGAATGACCTCCAACCTGACGTTCTCGCCCTCGACCCCCTTCACCCGCAGCCAGAGAAGCCCGTCGTCCAGGAGGACCGCCTGGCCCGGACCCACGTCCTGTGCGAAGGCCCCGTACGTGACGGGGATCGCGTCCGGATTCCCCGTCCCCTCGCGGGCCATGGTCACCGTCTCGCCCACGACCAGCTCGACGGGGGTGGGCAGCTTGCCGACACGGATCTTCGGACCCTGCAGATCCGCCAGGACCGCGACCGGCCGGCCCAACCGGACTCCGGCCTGTCGGACCAGCTCGATGAGTCGAGCATGTGTCCCGTGGTCCCCGTGAGACATGTTGATCCGCGCCACGTCCATACCCGAGCCGACCATGTCCTGGACGATCTCGGGCTTGGAGCTCGCGGGCCCCAGCGTGCAAATGACCTTGGTTCTCAACATCGGTCCGGGCCGACCGGCTCGAGGGATTCAGGAAAGAGGACTGGCAGCCGCTGCGCCGAAGGGTCTGAAACCTGTCGCTGTGGCCAGGCGACTGCAAGCGCGCTCGGGACCGAGGGCAAGGCGGCGGAACCCACCTCCCGACGGGCGAGTAGTACTGCTCTCGATTGCCCGCCACCCGACACGGCACTGTCCCGCTTCCTGCCACCCACGCCTATCCTCGTGTCAACCGCCGTGATCCAGGAACCGTCGAGCGCCGAGCCGCTCAGGGCTGCGCTCACCCGTGCCCGGAGCCTCGCGATGGACTGCGAGGCGGCGGGGTTCCACCGGTACACCGATCGCCTCTGCCTGGTCCAGGTCTCGGTCGACGGCCTCGACTTCGTGTTGGACCCCCTGGCCTTCGACCCCGCCGACATGCTGCGGGACGTACTGGCCGACCCCGACGTGACGGTGATGATGCACGGCGCCGACTACGATCTCAGGCTGCTGGACCGGGACCTGGGCCTGTCCGTCTTCGGGCTCTTCGACACCCAGGTCGCGGCGTCCCTCCTGGGCGAGCCTGGACTGGGGCTGTCGGCGCTCCTCGAGAAGCACCTCGGCATTACCCTGTCCAAGCAGCACCAGCGGGCGGACTGGGCCCAGCGTCCGCTGCCGCCGGACATGATCGAGTACGCCACGGCGGACACCGCCAACCTCGGCCGCCTCGCGACCATCCTGGAGGCGGAGCTCGTGGCCGTCGGCCGCCTCGACTGGGCCCGCGAGGAGTTCCGGTTGCTCGAAGGCATCCGGTGGGAGGAGGAAGAGCCGACCGATCCAGTGACCAGATTCCGAGAGGCCCGAAGGCTCGGCGCGAGGGATCTCACCGCCCTGCGGGCGGCAGTGGATTGGCGGGACGAGGTGGCCCGACGAAGGGACCGGGCGCCCTTCCGCGTCGCGGCCGATCGGGCGCTGATGGACGTGGCACGCGAGCGGCCCCGGACGTTGGCCGGCCTACAGCGGATCAAAGGCATTTCGCGGGGCGCGGTCCGTTCGGCGGGACCGGCGCTCATCAAACGGCTCGAAGCGATCGAGCAGATCCCGGAGAAGGAGCTGGAGGGATACCCCGCCGCCCGCCGGACCGGACCGGGGCGGCCGCCGCCGGAGGTCGAGGAAGCAGCCGCGGTGTTGAAGGAGGTGCGGAACCGGCGCGCGGAGGAGTTGGGGTTGGCTCGTGGCACGCTGATGTCCAACGCGACCCTGCTGGAGATCGCGCGTCGGCAGCCCCGGACGGCGCAGGCGCTCAGGGAGGTCCCCGGGGTCAAGGCGTGGCAGATGGAGGCGGTGTCAGAAGCGCTGCTGACGGTGTTGCCGGACGGAGGTGCCGTCGAATAGCGGCACGACCTCGGCCGCCCCCGCCAGGCACAGTGCCCTGGGGATGTGGGGCGGCCGATCCCGGAGTCACGAGAGAGGGGGCCCGGCGCGGTGCGCGAGGCCCCCTCTCCATTCCTTGCCGACTTCGACGGACGGCCTCAGGCGGCTTCCTCTTCCTTGATCTTGCAGTCGATGCAGTACCGCGCGTGGGGCAGAGCGTCCAGGCGCTGGAAGCCCACGGGCTCGCCACAGGTGTGGCAGGAGCCGAAGGTCTCCGGGCTGTTGTACAGCCGGCGCAGCGCCTCTTCGAGCCGGTAGAGGTAACGTCCTTCCTTGGTCGCGAAGAGCGCCGCTTTCTCCCGTTCCATGGCCTCCGTTCCCTGGTCGGCCATATGATCCGTGTACGCCGACAGGTCCGAGTCACCGGACTCGCGATCTGCCTTCGCCATCTCATCGAACAACCCAAGGGACCGGAGGGCGCGGGACCGCTCGTCGAGGAGCCTCTTCTCAATATGAGCCAGCTGTTTCTTCGTCAGGGCCATTGTTGTTTCTCTATCGGGTGCACGTCCAGCCAGGTTTTTCGACAGAACAAAAAGCTAAATCAATCCGAAGGGACCGTCTACCGCACCAGGGACCGTACAGGGGACCGGCGGAAGAGGGACCTGCTCGGCGTCTCCGGGCGAGGTCGGATGGCTCGGGAATCGAGCCGTTATCCGTCCGCCGGCTGCTGTTCCGCGGACCTCGCGATGGGGCTCCGGGTAGGCTGATGCCGCCGCCCGAAGAACATCACCAACGCCGACAACATCCGAGGCACAGCGTGGAAACGATCCGGTGTCGCCGCTGCCAGAGAGAGGCTGCCCCCATGTCCCGGGCACCGTTCCGGAGCGAGTTGGGGGAACGGCTCATGGCGAGCATCTGCCAGAGCTGTTGGCAGGACTGGCTCGAGCACCAGACGATGCTCATCAACCACTACGGCCTGGATCCCAGGGAAGCCAAAGCCCGGGAGTTCCTGTACGAGCAGGTCCGGGCCGTGCTCCTGGGCGAGGGCAAGGTGGATCCGGTGGACACGAGCCAGAAGGGAAGCGTCGACTGGTAGGGGCCCCCGAACCCCGCGCCGCTTCCCCTCCCCCCTCATCCCCCCGGCGCCAACAGCCGGGCGCGGCAGGTGTCGTCCCAGTTGAGCCGCACCAGAACGCCCCCGTCGTAGGTTGCGCGGACCTCGACGGCGCCCCCGGGACACAATGCGTCCATACGGTCCAGGGCCTCGCCGTGCACCCTGCCGCCATGCTCCACCAGCACGTGATCCAGCTCCGCCGCCATCCAAAGGCGGTACTGATCCTCCGGCGAGCCCCATGCAGGTCCTTCCACGCCGCCGGGACGGAAGGGCGCGCTGGGCCCCACCGTCCTCGCAGTGTAGAGGTGCAACCCGGCCCACAGCTCGGGAGCCCCCACCACGGCGGTCTCTTCGGTGGTCCGCCGCACGGCTTCCACGGCATCGGCCAGGGCCTCTGCCCTCATTCGGTATCCAGCCTCGTGGCGCCCATGGAGCAGGCCCCACACCGATACGGCGCCGAAGACCACGGCCCAGACTCCCACCGCCACCCGGGGCAGACGCGGCAGGATCCGGCGAATCCGGTGCTCCGAAGCCGCCGCCGCCTCGGCCGATTGGCCCCGCGCCAGCCAGCCGGCGGACCGGAGCCCTCCCAGGAAGACCAATAGCACGAGCCACGGAACGAGGGGAGCCATGAGGCGCCGGTCCAGGAACGGCCACATCCACAGCGCTCCCAACATCAGCAGGAGCGTCAGGCTTCCGAGCCGGCTGCGGCTGGTCAGCTCCCACAAACCGAACGCAGCCAGGACCAGGAGGAGGAGGCCCACGGTCCACCGGAGCCCCGGGGGCGCACCCGGAAGCAACATGGCCGCACACCAGTCCAGGAGGTTCCACGCACGCGCCGGCAACGTGGCCAGAAAACCCCCTGGGTCGGCCGTGAGCCTCCCGCCGAGCCACCCCCCGTAGGAGCCCAGGATGTCCTGCAGCGGGGACGGGATCTGCGCCGACCTGGCGTGCGACCACAGCATCCATGGCGCCATGATCGCCAGGGCTCCCGCTCCCAGCCCCGCTGCCCGACGCCAGCGGCCGGACAGGGCCGCCGAGAGGATGGCGGCTACGCCCACGGCGACGCCGATGGTGCGAGCGTGAAAGACGAGTGCGAAGCCCAGCAGGAAGAGGCCCGTGACCGTGGGCTTCGCGCTCGGTCGCTCCGCCGCCTCGCCCCAGAGCAAGGAGAGGAACAGGGCGACGAGGAAGAGGGGCTCGGAAAGAGGGATTGCCCCCAGCCGCCACAGGTCCAGGGAGAGCCACGCGGTTCCCGCGATCCCCACAGCCATCGGAACCGGCAACGCCAGAGCGCGGTGGCACCACAGCCCGAAGAGGCTTCCGGCCAACGCCAGGAAGAGGAGGTTCAGGCCGGCGATCACACGGAGATTGGCGGGGAATTCCGGGAACGACGACCAGACGGCCGCCACCACAGCCGGGTACAGGGGGGGGAACTTCGTGGCGGGGGGCTCGCCCGTGACGCCCGTGTACCGCAGGCCCTGGCCCTCGGCCAGCGACCGGCCCAGGAGGACGTACACGCCGTCGTCGTGCCACACGCCGGCGGGCATGGGCTCCCAGGTGTACACGCCCAGGCCCAGCAGCACGACGCCGAGCGCGACGAACGCCCGCCAGGCCCCCCCACCGGGGGGAGCGCTGGCGGGCGTCGTCGAGACAGGGATCGCCTCGTCGGGAGGGGACGGCGGCTGACCGGTCACGACGGCAGCCGATGCGGGCGGAGCACCGTCAGGCGTGCAGCACCTCGGCGATGTCGATCAGCGCGTCCTCCAGGACCGACTGCTCGATCACGAGGGGAGGCGCAAAACGAATCACCTGATGGTGCGTCTCCTTGGCCAGTATCCCCCGATCCTGTAGGGCCTCGCAGAACGGCCGCGCGGGGCCCGACGACTCCTTGATGACGACGCCGATCATGAGCCCCTTCCCCCGTACCTCTTCGACGTGGGGCGACTCGATCTCGCGGAGTCGGTCCATGAACCACGTGCCGAGCTCGTCCGAGCGCTGGGGCAGCCCCTCGTCCAGGATCACCCGCAACGAAGCCCGTGCGACCGCCGCTCCCAACGGGTTGCCCCCGAAGGTCGATCCATGGTCGCCCGGCTGGAAGACGTCCATGAGCTCGTCGTCGGCGAGGGCTGCCGCGACGGGATAGACCCCACCGCCCAGGGCCTTGCCGACGATGAGCACGTCGGGTCGGACATCCTCCCAGTCACAGCAGAACAGGCGTCCCGTACGGCCCAGGCCGGTCTGGATCTCGTCAGCCATGAAGGCGATCCCCCGGTCCCGGCACGTCTCTGCCGTGCCCGCCACGTACCCATCCGGCGGCACCGCCACCCCACCCTCGCCCTGGATCGGCTCCACCAGAAAGCCCACGGTGTTCTCGGTGATGGCGTCCTCGAACGCCCGGGCGTCGCCGTAGGGCACGAGCTTGAAGCCCGGCGCGAAGGGGCCGAAGCCCTCCCGGTACTGATCCTCGGAGCTGAACCCCACGATCGTTGTCGTGCGGCCGTGGAAGTTGTTCTCGCACACGATGATCTCGGCCTGATCGGCGGCCACACCCTTCTTCTGGTATCCCCACTTCCGGACCATCTTGATCGCCGTCTCTACCGCCTCGGCCCCCGTGTTCATCGGAAGCGCTTTGTCGTACCCGGTGGCCTCACAGAGCTCGCGCAGGAATGGCCCCATCTGGTCATTGTGGAACGCCCGCGAGGTCAGCGTGAGCTTCTCCATCTGCTCCTGCGCCGCCGCCAGGATCCTCGGATGCCGATGACCCTGGTTGAGGGCGGAGTACGCGGCCAGCATGTCCAGGAACTTGCGGCCTTCCACATCCCACATCCACACGCCCTCACCCCGTTCGATGATCACCGGCAGGGGGTGATAGTTGTGCGCGCCGTACCGCTGCGCCTCAGCCAGGTACTGGTCCGTTCTGGTCATGCTCGTCTGTACCATGGTCCGTCTTCTCTGGTTTCGATGGGTCCGGCCACCGACCCTCGCCGTCGGCCGACCATGCGTGACTCGCGGATCGTGTATCGCATAATTATACATTGATTATGCAGTGCGGCAACCGGCCGCGGTCCGCAGGTGCCGAGGTCGGTGGCCACACCACCGTCGGGAAGATCGGGCCGGCGAGCGACGCCGTCCACCCTCCCCCGGCTCCCGCCTCGAGATCGCGCCGCTGGGACGGCTACCCGTTCAGCTGCACGGGTGGCTGCGGTTTCTCCACGACCTCGAAGCGGAACACGTCGGGACGGGCGTAGTGGCCCACGACGTCGAAGTCGAACTTGGCGCGGGCGATTTCCGTCATGTCGAGCGTGGCCGTCAGGATCCCCTCCTCGTCGAAGAGGGGCCCGGCCAGGCAATCTCCCAGGGGGCCGTAGATGGCGCTCCCACCACGGCAGAGCGTCTCGGGCCAGGCCTCCAGCTCGTGCCGGATCTCCACGTCGTCCGGGTACATGTCCCGCGTCACGAACTGGTTGCACCCCATTACGAAGCACCGGCCCTCGAGAGCGATGTGCTGGAGCGTGGCTTGCCAGCGCGGGCGAGCGTCGGCTGTCGGCGCCACGTACAGCTCCACGCCCTTCCCGTACACGGCCATGCGGGCCAGCGGCATGTAGTTCTCCCAGCAGATCAGACCGCCCAGCTTGCCCAGCGGGGTGTCCAGCACGGTCAGCGTGCTGCCGTCGCCTTCGCCCCAGATGAGGCGCTCTGCGGCGGTGGGCTTCAGCTTGCGATGCTTGCCCAGCAGCGTACCGTCAGGGCCGAAGTAGAGGATGGTGCAGTAGAGGGTTCCTCCGGAGTAGTCCCGGTCTCGCTCGACCACACCCACGGCCAGGTGCACACCGGCTTCACGAGCCGCCTCCCCCATCCGGGCCACCTCCGGGCCGGGCACCTCCACGGCTCCCTGCCAGTACCGCTCCCAGGTCCGGCGGCCCGCCGGGGTTCGCCCTCCCACCGCGGTTCCGAACGCGAGCCCCCAGGGATACCCCCCCACGTATGCCTCGGGGAAGAGCACCAGATCCGCCCCGCCCGCCGCCGCCTCCCCGGTGAGTCGGACCACCTTCTCCATCGTGCGCGTCAAGTCGAAGAGAACCGGCGACGCCTGAACCACGGCGGCCCGCACCGACTTCGAATCTCGCTCCATGTCGTCTCCTGTGGTGCGCCGGCCGGCAGGGCTCTCGTGGCCCACTCGGCCGGCACCGTCCGATCGCGCTGACGGTAGCTCTACCCGCCCCGGTACACGAGCTCGGCCACCACCTCGCCCACCATTCCGAGGGTGGTCGCGCTCACGTTGTCCAGCACGTCGTCAGGGGTGTGCCAGAGGGCGTTTCCGGATCCGTAGTCGAAATCGATGACGTCGACCGTGGCGATCCCCGCCTCGTTCAAAGGGATGTGGTCGTCGTTGACGCGCTGACCGACCTGAAGCGGAAAGTACCGCCCGTACCCCAGGTCCCGTGCCACGCCCCAGACCCGCTGCACCACGTGCGGCGCGTACTCCGACGACCAGGCCTCGGCCGGGAAGCTCGGGCTCCTGTCGCCCACCATATCCAGCAGGACCCCGTAGACCCAGGCGTCGGGGTCGGCCTGCCGCGCGAAGTGCCGGGACCCCAGAAACATGTCCTCCGTCCCCGGTCCGTAGTCCTCGCCGTCCACGAAGAGGAGGTCCACGCCGACCCCAGGCCGCTGGCGGCTCATGAGGTCAGCCAGCTCCAGCAACACGGCCGTCCCCGACGCGCCGTCGTTGGCCCCCGGCACGGGGCGCCCGCGGTCCTCCTCGCTGCGGCTCTGATCCGCGGCGGGGCGGGTGTCCCAATGGGTGAGGAGCAGGAGCCGTCGCTCCGCCTGGGTCCCGAAGCGGGCCATCACGTTGACCAGCGCCAGGCTGTCTCCGGACTGGGTGACGTGTCGGAAGGTGTCGGCCACGACCGTGTCCGCGCGCGCACCGAGCCAGCTCAGCATCCAGTCCAGTTGGCGAGCGTGACCTTCGGCGCCCGTGATACGGGGGCCGAAGTCCAGCTGAGCTTGCACGTGAGCGTAGGCGTTGGCGCCGGAGAACTCAGGCCGCTCCACCGTGCGGCCCCGGGGGGCAGGCGCGTCGGCCTGGCATGCGACCGACGCCGCCAAAGCCGCTGCCGGGAACCAGCTCCACCAGGAACACGAGCGCGTCACGAATCCTCCAGGCCGCTCAGGAAGGCGGCCAGCGCGGCGTTGAAGGCCTGGGGATTCTCCAGATTGCTCAGGTGCCCCGCGCCGGGAATGACTTCGAGCTCGGCTCCGGGGATGCGGGCCGCCATCTCCCGTGCCTGAGCTGGCGGCGTGAGCGTGTCCTCCTCGCCCACGAGGATCAGAGCGGGCACCTCGATGGCGTGGAGCGACTCGGTCGTGTCCGTGCGACCCGCCATGGCCAGCTGGGCCGCTACGACCCCCGTCACCCGCTGCTGGCGAACCATGTCCTCGACGGCGCTCACGACCTCGGGTCGCTCCCCCAGTGTCGTGGGTCCCAGCACCTTGGGCAGGAACGCCTCCGTGAATGGGCCCATGCCGGACCGCTTCAAGTCCGCGACGGACTCCGCCCGGCTGATCTTCCCTTCGTTGCCATCCGCACCGCTCCGGGTGTCGCAGAGCACGAGAGCACGGATCCGGCTCGGCTCCCGCTCCACCGCGCGCAGCGCCACGTACCCCCCCATGCTGAGCCCGCAGACCACCGCCCGGTCCTCGCCCAGGTGGTTCAGCACCGCCACGAGATCGTCTACGTAGGACTCCAGGGCGAACTGCCCGTCGCCCACCTCGGTGCGTCCCAGGCCCCGCAGATCATACGCCACGACGCGGTATCGATCCGACAGGGCGTCGATCTGTGGGAGCCAGGCGGCGTGAGAGAAAGGGAATCCATGCACCAACACCACGGGAAGCCCGCCGCTGGGTCCGGCCTCCACGAGCCAATGGCGATAGCCATTGAGGATGGGACGGGTGGACCTCAGCTCCGTCATTCGGCCGCTCCCTCTCCACCCAGGACTCGGTCCACGACCTCTTCGAGGAAGGCCCAGTAGAGGTCCACGTAGTTGCGGTCGCCGGGTCCCGCCAACAGCCAGGGATTCATGAGCGTGTGGCGCAGAATGAAGAGGTGGTCCGCGTCGCTCTCGGGGTCTTCCGGTAGCATCCTGAACGTGGCAGGGTCCAGGCCCAGAGCGTCCAGGATGCGGTGGGCCTCGGCACCCGGCAGCTTCCCTTTCTGCAACGACGTGTGCGATCCGATGAAGGTCTCCATCTGCACGGGCTTGCGCGCATCCACCTTCATATACGAGAAGACGTCCCGAGTGAAGCGGCTCATGCGCGCCACGCTGGTGTTCTGGACCGGATTCAGGGCGAGGCAGATCAGATTGCTGTCCGGCTCGAAGGGAACGAAGAGGCGGACCCGATCCGAAAACCGCTCGGTCATCGGGGCGACGGACGCATAGAAATGCTCGCAGGAGCGGATGGTCTCCGCCAGCAGCCGACCGAAGCCGGTGCAGTCGAGCGGAAGGACCTTGTGAGTCACGTGCACCGCCGCGGCCGCGGCTCCGGGCTTCGAGCCTTCGAGGATGTACTGCCCCAGGTTCCTGAGCTTGTCTCTGGTCGGCACCTCCTGCTCCGCCTCGCCCAGGTCGAAGATGTACGCTGCCTCCTGCGCGATGAAGTCCACCACCTCTCGGTTCCGAGCCACGAACGCCCCGGCGGCGTAGGAAACATAGCCCATCTTGTGAGGATCCACGGTGATGGAGTCCACCTCCGACAGAGCCTTGAACGCTGGGCCAGTTGCTCACCCACCTGTAGCTCCTTCTCGAGCGTTACCGGCGGGCCCCAGGAAATACGGCTGGAGGAAGCTCAGATCCGGGTTGGGGAAGTCGGTCATGGGGAACTACGACCCTGACGGGTTTGCATCATGATGGTTCTGGACGACGAGCATGCGCGACGGCGAGCGAGCCGGGAATGTGGCCCCTATGGTACGGCGGCGCCGAAGAGTCGGAAGAGACGCTGCCCACCAGGTAGACGCAACACGGGGAGCGTCGATTTGCGTGATTCGGTCCGCGGGCGGAGAATCGACTGCGGAGACCTCGCCGAGTCAGGCGCCCGGTACGTACCGCTCGCCATGCGCCCCCGTGGGGGCTACAGAGAGCCCAGTGTCCGAAGTCACCACCGCCTTTCAGCCCTCCCGGATCCAGGCCCGCGTGGCCCGGCGGGACAAGACCCCTCCCAGCCGCGCGCGGCAGGACTTCCGCGCCGTCTTCGGGGCGGACGCGCAGATCACTCTCGAGTCGCCGAGCTGGGTCGTGCCCGTCGGACTGAGCGGCGGGGCGACGGTCGGCTGGGATCCCGAGGGCCGGGTGGGCGTCGTGCTCCACGGTGAGCTCCACGGCGAGGTGGAGGCTTCGGCGGACGCCCTGGCCCGCCGCTTTCGCAGCCGGGGTGACGGGCTCTTCCCATCCCTCAACGGCTCGTACGCGCTGCTCCTGGTGGACCGGGACGCCGACCGGGTCGCCATCGTTACCGACCGGGTCGCCTCCCGGCGCCTGTTCTGGAGCCGGGACGCCGGCGGTGGCTGGATCACGACGCGGCTGGCGGACCAGCCGACGGCCCGCCAGGAGCTGGATCCGGTGGCGGTGGCCTGGTACCTGGCCAACCACGCCTGCTACAACCAGCGGACGCCCTTCGCCGGCGTGCGGTACCTGGCCCGGGGACATGCGCATGACGTGACGCCTCAGGGGCTCCGATCCACGGAGTACTGGTCGCATCTGGTACGGGAGCCCCAAGTCCCGCCCGATCCCGCCCGCCTCGAGGTGGAGCTGGCGGACCGCCTCGTCGCTGCGGTCCAGCGACGGGTCGAGGGCCCCCACGACGTGATCCTCTCCCTCAGCGGCGGGTGGGACTCGACCGCCATCGCAGTGATCCTGGGGGAGGTCCTGGGAACCCGCGACGTGCGCTCGTTTTCCTATGTGGCCGACGCGTCCCACGCCAAGCCGAACGACCTCAGGCGGGAAGCGCGGGAGAAGGACGCGCACGTCGCCGCCGCGACGGCGCGGCGTCTGGGGCTCTCCCACCGAATCATCCACAGCTACGCGGGGCCGCTCCTGGATCACCTGCGGCTGAACGCTGCGCTGGGCGAGGGCGTCGCCCCCGCGGCGTCGGAGGCCACCATCTGGCCCCGTCTCGGGCCCGAGCTGCAGGCGGCCAGGGAGCCGGTCCTGCTGGTGGGGGACCAGTACTTCGGCCGGCCCACCCCCGACGCCCATCCGGACATGGATGCAGTATGGGCGTACCTGTTCTATGCGGGACTCGTGATCCCGCCCTGGGTATCCCATCACCTGCCCGGGTCCCTCCTCCGAACCATGAGAGCCGGGCTCGAGGCGGACACCCATGAGATCCTGTCCCGTCAACCCGCTACCACCGATCTCAACTGCCTGCTGGATCACCTGAACTTCGATCACAGGGTGCTCAACGTGATCCTCCCGTGGCGGGAGCGGGTTGCCGGCTCGTTCGTCCAGGTCCGGAACCCGTGGTTGGACTCGGACGTCCTGGACTTCATGGTCTCCCAGGGCATGGAGCCCCGGCGCGGCAAGAAGGCCTTCCTGGGCGCCGTTGCCAGGCTGGCACCCGGGTTCCGGGAGTTCCGCCCGGCAACCAGGGACGCCTACCACCCCGACCGCGCCGCGCTGCTACGGAACGATCAGGGCCCCCTGCGCGACTGGATTCACGCCTCCACCAGTCGGCTGGACGAGATGGTGCCGCCGGCGTTCGGCTTGGCGCTGCTCGATGGCGTGGTGGACCCGGGCTCGATGCCATGGTCCCTGCCCCGCCTCTGGTCGGCGCTGCGCCGGCGGGCCACCCTCCTTCCCTGGGTGGCCGCATCGGCGAAGCCGATCTACGCTCCCAATCTCTTCATGCGTTGGGCGACGCTGAGGATGGCCCTGGAGCCGTAGGAAGGACGACCCCGGTCCTCAGCCGCACTCCGAGTATCCACAGACGTGACACTTCACGCAGCCCTCCTCGTGCATCAACTGCCCAGCGCCGCACTCGGGGCAGCTCCCGAAGAAGTCCTGGGCCGTGCTCGATCCAGCCGCATACGCCTGTGTCTGCGTCCCTCCCGCCGGCGTTGCCAGCGGCGTGAGCAGATCCTCCTGGACGCCTTCCTTCTCCTCCAGGTAGCGCTCGATGGCCTGGGCGATGGCGTCGGGGGCGGAGAGCACCTTGTTGGGGCCGACGCCTACGGCGCGATCGGAGGAGATGCCCCGGAGCTGGTCCTTGATGGACGGCACGGCCACCCCGGACCGGAGGGCCAGGGAGATCAGCCGACCGATGGCCTCGGCGTCGGCGGTAGCCGCGCCTCCGGCCTTGCCCAGGGTGCAGAACACCTCGAAGGGTCGGCCTGACCCGTCTTCGTTGATGGTGACGTAGATGTCGCCGAGGGGGGAGGCCATCTTGATCGTCCGGCCCCGCAGCATGGCGGGCCGCTGACGCTTGTGGCGTGCGGCGGCCGCATTCATGTCGTGCTCCGTGGCCTCCCGGTCACGGACCTCCAGCTCGACTCGCAGCCGGTGGAGCTCCTCGCGGGCGTCGGCGAGCTGCTGCTCCAGGGCGACGCGCTCGGCCTGCGCCTCGGCCAACTCCACGGGCGCCTCCTGCTGCGCGGTCTTGCCGGTGGAGAGGACCTGCATGGGCCGTGAGCCGTCCCGGTAGACCGTCACGCCCTTGCACCTGAGGTCGTAGGCCAGCTCGTAGATGGCCCGGACCTCGTCCTCGGTGGCCGAGTTGGGGAAGTTCGTGGTCTTGGAGATGGCCGAGTCCGTGTGATCCTGAAAGGCGGCCTGCATGCGGACGTGCCACTCGGGGGTGATGTCGTGAGACGTGACGAATACGCGCTGGACGTCCTCGGGCACCTCGGGAAAGTGGATGTGCCCCTCCTGGGCGATCCGCTCCATGAGGTCCTCGGAGTGCCAACCACCCTCCTGGGCCAGGCGGACGAAGTCGGGATTCACGTCCGGCATCATCACACCGGCCTGATTGCGCATGAAGGCGACGGCGAAGAGCGGCTCGATGCCGCCCGAGCAGCCAGCGAATATGGAGATCGTGCCTGTGGGCGCGACGGTGGTGAGGTTGCAGTTTCGGAGACGGCGCATGGGCCGGATCCGATCCCTCTCCTCCCGGCGCACAGCAGTCTCGTCCGGGCCCCAGATGGACCACGGCCACTCGGGAAAGACGCCACGGGTCTGGGCCAGCCGCTCGGACGCGTTCCGGGCCTCTTCGTTCACGAACTCCATGACCGTGCGCCCCAGTGCGACACCCTCCTCGCTGTCGTAGGGGACACCGAGCCGGACCAGCATGTCGGCCCATCCCATGATGCCCAGACCGATGCGGCGGATGCGCTGTGCCAGATCGGTGATCTCGCCGAGGGGATACCGATTGGCATCGATGACGTTGTCCAGGAAGTGGACCGCCAGATGTACGACCCGGCGGAGCGAATCCCAGTCGATGCCGTCCTCGGGTCGGTCGAAGGGGCCCTCGGAGAGGACGAACTCGCCGAGGTTCACACTCCCCAGATTGCACACGTCGTACGGCAGCAACGGCTGCTCACCGCAGGGGTTGGTGGCCTCGTAGGATCCCAGGTGGGGGACCGGATTGTACTCGTTCGCTCGGTCGATGAAGAACACGCCCGGCTCGCCGGTCTTCCAGGCGCCGTGGACGATCATGTTGAAGATGTCCCGGGCGTCCTCCGTGCCGACCACACTCCCGTTCCGCGGGCTGACGAGGTCGTACTCAGTCCCGGCCTTCACGGCCTCCATGAAGGCGTCGGTGATGGCCACCGAGATGTTGAAGTTCGTCACCTGGGAGGTGTCGTCCTTGCAGGTGATGAACCGCCGGATGTCGGGGTGGTCGACGCGCAGGATCCCCATGTTCGCGCCCCGGCGCGTGCCTCCCTGCTTCACGACCTCGGTGCTGGCGTCGTAGAGCCTCATGAAGGAGACGGGGCCGGACGCCACCCCCATGGTGGAGCGCACCGTGTCGCCGGTGGGCCGCAGGCGGGAGAAGGAGAAGCCCGTGCCCCCTCCGGACTGGTGCACCAGGGCCATCGCTTTGAGCGTGTCGTAGATGCCGCTCCGCTTGTTGGAGAGGGCGTCGTCCACCGGGAGCACGAAGCAAGCCGAAAGCTGCCCGAGGGGGCGGCCGGCGTTCATGAGCGTGGGCGAGTTCGGCTCGAACTGCCCGGTGATCATCAGCTCGTAGAACTGACGGGCAGCCTCGTCGATGGCCGCGTCGGATGCCCCATAGGCCCGATCCGCCTCAGCGATGACCCGGGCCACGCGCCAGAACATGACCTCCGGCTCCTCCGTCGGCTTCCCCGCCTCGTCCTTCTTGAGGTAGCGCTTGCCCAGCACGATGCGGGCGTTCTCGGTGAGGTCGGCATCGGGCAGGTCGTCGGGAAGCACGTCATCGAAGATGAACGGCTCGGGGGCGTCGCGGCGGTCACGACGAGGGATCATGGCGATTCTCTCCCTGGCGGAGGCGTGTGGAAAAGGCGTTGAAAACTAGCACGACATCCGTTGAAAACCGGGGGAAAGCCGCCCCGGCCTTATGCATTTGCTTGTGGAAAACTGCCCCAGGCCCACAACATCTTGAGGGACCCTTAAGCTAACACCACAAGATGTTGTATGCAAGAAGAAAATGGGTCCGATTTCGGCCTACGCGACGGCAGGTGACGCGCTGGCGAAAGGAACCGGTGACGAGCAGCGCGTACGGAGGCCGAGCACCGCCGGGCGAGGGCAGCTGAGCGAGGCGCTGGATCCACTGCGGTGCCGCGCCTGGAGGCGAGGCTCCACGCTAGAAGGACACGCCGAGGCGTACGTACACCCGGGCTCCGTCCCCTTCGACCAAGGGGAGGGCGACACCGGTCCGAAGGACGGTGGGCAGCGTCCAGAGCGGTAGCCCGCTCAGCAGCACTTCGGCGCCCAGGGACATCACGTCGTCCTGTCGGGGATTCTGGAACCCGCCCTCTCCCAGCTCGGGACCCCAGGCATTGCCGGCGTCGAAGAAGGCGGCACCGCTGATCCAGTCGAAGTAGAGCGGGAAATCGCCCAGGCCTCGGTTGATGCGGGCCAGCGGGAAGCGGTACTCGGCCGACGCGGTCCATGCATATCGGCCCGAGCGAATGCCCCGGTCGTATCCCCGCACCGGGAAGAGGAGGTTGGAGCCGCTCAGCAGCTCGAGCCCGGTGATCCGCTCGGACTGGCCCGAGGCCCCGCCGACACTGAAGTGGAACTGGTCCGCTCCGCTGTCCCCCGCCGCGCCACCGCTCACGCGGAGCGACAGCACGTGGTTGGAGAAGCCCGGGAGCCTCACCGCTTTGTACAGGCGCGCCTCGCCGGTCAGCTCCACGAGGCTCGCGTCGAGCCCGAGCTCCCCCGCCAGCGAATCGGGCGCCGTCGCGTCCCATCGTCGTCGCACGCGCAGAAAGCCGCTCACCCCGTCCTCCCGGCTGATGGAGAAGGGATGCACCCGGGCGTTGCTGTAGGCCAACGTCGCAGTGAGCTCGGGAAGCCCGCTCGTCGGGCGGGAGGGGACGAAGACCGAGTCCGGCTCGAGGGCGTCGTTGAGCAGGTCGCGATGCTGCCAGAGGTAGGCAGCGCCCAGTGTGAAGGTGAGGACGTTCCGCACTCGCCGCCGCACCAGCGACGCCGTGGCCCGGAGCCGACGCTCCCGTTCGAGGATGAAGACGGCCCTGGGCTCGGGCTCGGGCCCCTCTTCCACCGGATCCTGCACGACGCTCCCGGACGACGCGTACACCTGCTCGGCCGAGAGGCCCAGGACCGGATTGCCGAGACCGGCGAAGGAATACGCGATCCCGCCGTTCACCCGGCTGCCCTTCGGCTCGAATCGGGCTGTCAGGCTGAGGGCGTGCCGCCCGGCCAGGTCGAAGCCGGTCGTCCGGAGGCCGATGCTGGCCCCGATGACCTCCTGGCCGAAACGGGTCTCCCCCTCCCGGAGGGTCGGCTCCCAATAGCGAGGCAGGACCGACGGGAACGCGCTGTACCTACGCTCGGGGCCGCCGACCGAGTCGGGGAACGCACCCGCCGCGGCTTCGCCGCCCTGCAGGAAGCGCCCATCGGTCGGGAGCGGATCGAACCAGGTCGCAGGGTCGAAGGGCACCCGCTCCAGGTGCCAACCGTCGGCGTGGTATCCCGAGAAGTAGAGCCAGTCGGTGCCGGGACCGACTTCCGGATACGAGGCGCCAGTGGTCAGGTGGGTAACCTGCCGGAGCGCGCCGATCTGTCCCCCGGCGCCCACCTCGGCGGCGAAGACGTTGGGGACGCCCGTCCGGTCCGATGCCCACAGGAGCCACTTCCCGTCGGGGCTCCACGTGGGAGCCAGGTCGACGGCCCGGTCCGCGGTGACCTGCGCAACGACCGCTCCCGACGCGTCCAGAACGACCACGTCGTAGAAGGACCCGGGTGTCCAGCGGGACGCGGCGATCCAGCGCCCGTCGGGAGACCACGCCGGGTACGCCCAGTGGACGCCGGCCTCGGGCTCGGTCACGCGCTCCACCTGTCCCGTGTCCAGGTCGACGGTCACGATCCACATGTCCCCACCGCCCTGCTGGATCGCGACGGCGGTCCGGCCGTCGGGCCCCACGGACGGATAGTCCAGCCGCGCGCCCCTTGTGATCCGGCTGACCCGCCCGGACGGCACGGCCAGGTAAAGGTCCCGGAAGCGACGGTAGGGATCCACGAACTCGGACTGGGAGAACACCACGCGCCCGTCCGGCGTCCAGTCCAGCAGCGACATGCCGTTGGTGCGGGTCAGCTTACCCGACGACCCCCCGCCCAGGTCGACGAGACGGATCTGGGTGTCGCTCGAACCGTCGGAGCGTGCGTACGCCAGCGTGCTCCCGTCCGGAGCGACCCGGGGGTACACCGCCCGTCGCCCATCGGAGGCCAGCGACACCGGCTCCGTGAGAGGGGCCGCCTTCTCGAGGCCCTCCACGAGCCGGCTGTACTCTTCGGCCAGATCGCCGCGCCATATGCCGAAAGCCTCCTTGAAGGTCACCCCGAACGATTTGCGTGCGGCTGCGTTGATTCGGAAGGGGATGATCTGGCCGTCCACCGCGCCGGCGAACTCGGCCATCCGGTCCCGGCCGTGCTCCTCCGTGAGGTGCTGGAAGAAGCGGGAGCCGTAGATGTAGGGACGATTCCCGGCGGGCCACACCTGGGTCTCTCCGGCCACCTGATCCAGAGACTCGAACTGGTCCTCCAGGATCGCGGCGCGCAGCACCATGTCGTGGTACGAGCCGTGGGTCCGGCCCGCGTCGGTGAGGTCGGACTCGTAGTAGGTGGCCAACCCCTCCACCACCCAGGTGGGCGTGGCGCTGTTGGGAAAGATGGGCCATCGGATCGGCGCTCGGCCGAACACCGCCTTCGTCACGCGGCCGAGCCACCCCCTCCGGTCAAGGTGGAATATGTGGGCCAACTCGTGGGTGACGACGAGCTCCACCCAGTCGTCGAAGTAGGCCAGCTCGAACCCCTCCATGGGCGGGGGAGCGAAGATCGTGATGCGGTTCCAGGGAGACACCCGGGCGAACCCGTTGGACACGTCGGTGTGGTCCGTGACCACGATGTCGATGGAGGCCTTCGGGGGCTGGTCGAACGCTTCTGCGAGGGACACGTACGCCCGCTCGGCCCGGTCGGCCACCCGTGTGGCCAGGGCGCGGAGCTCGGCGGGATAGGTGACGTCGAAGTGCTCGGTGTCCAGGACGCGCCAGGCCTCGTCAGGTGCCTGGGCGAGCGTGGGGCGGGCGCACGCGCCGGACAGCACGGCGAGAAGTGCCGCACCTCGGAATATGCCAGCGACTCGAATCAGGGACTGCCTCGTCTTGTCAAACGCTCTGGATCGGATAAAGCTACATGGTTATGGCAAGCGAGCGAAACGTCTGGTTCCGGGTAGGCTACGCGCTGGAGCGGGCACGGGCACGAGGGTCCGGAGGTAGGGCCGTCGAGGTGGCCCCGGCCGAATCGGCGGACGCCCCGGCCGAGAAGCAGGCCGCCGCCCCCGCAGCGGCCGCTCGGGGCGAGGTCTCGCCGTTGGTGGAGAAGGCGCTGGCCGCGGCCGTCGTGGCGGGGGGCGGAGCGCTGGTGACCGCTGCGCTCCGCGCATGGCCACCGCGGGGCACGCCGGGTCCGCTGCGTCTCGCCCGTGCCGGCGCCGCCGGGGCCGGCGCCGCCGTCGCCCGCATGGTTATCCAACGGCTTCTTGACCTGGACGGCGCGTCGGAGGCCGATGCCGATCCCCTGGCTCCGGTCCTCGCCGGTGCGGCGCGGGGACTCATCTACGCCAGCGTGGTCGAGCCACGCCTCCCCGGTCCTTCGATCCTCCGCGGTGCCGTCTACGGCGGGCTCGAGTTCGGCGCGTCGCCGTGGGGTGGGCTGGAGGGCCTGCTGGACACGCTGCCACCCCACCGTCGGGTACCCTTCCTGGCGTCGCTTCTGGACGCCCGGGACAACGATCCCACCCTGGCGGGCCACCTGCTCTTCGGCGTCATCCTGGCCAGTCTGTACGGGCGAGGCCCGTCGGGGCGAGGCCTCTGACCCCCGACCGCCGCCGCGGTCCGGCGACGCACCGGTCGGTCCCGCCTCGCCGATATCCTCCTCTCCCTGGTGGCGGTCACCCCGCTCCCGGGGCGTCGAAGCCTACCTGTTCGTCGAGCGATTCGAGGAGGGGAATGGTCGCGGTCGAGTAGGGCGGCTCGGACGAGCCGGTCCCGTCGGGTGGCGCTCCTCGGCACAGCCGGAGGCTCACCACGAAGGTGCCCTCCACCCCTCCCGGTCCCCCCTCGGCCTCCCATGCGGACGGTGCCAGCACGCCGAAGATCTCCGTCCGGGAGACGCTGGGATCCCCGAAGCCCACGAGAGAGCAGAAGGCGCCGGTGCGGCCCTGTATCACCGGCGCCAGGTAGTACGAGCCGAGGCGGTCCAGATAGTCCATCACGACGTGGCTGGTCCCCCCGGCCAGCGCCGCGTCCAGGAACTCGGCCGGATCCTGGGTGAGCGGGTAGACCCGAGCCTTCACGCCGCTCAACACGTAGAAGAGACGCGGCTTGCGAGTGTACACGACCGAGCCTGGTTCCAGGTGCTCCCCGGCCCACTCCGCGGCCTTCACGTACTCCTGAACGGCAGCGTCGTAGCATGCGAAAGGCCCCGCTTCCCTGATGAGGCCACGACACAGGGCGGCGTCGGACGCGGCCCACACCCAGGTGACGGTGGCCGGAACGAGCAGGGCCAGGACGCTGGCTGCCACGACCGCCCTCTGTGCGAGGGGGCGGACCTGCTGCAGACTCGAGAGAAGCGTCTCACCCGCGTAGAACAGGACGATGGGATAGAGAGGAAGCGCGAAACGGTCTCCGGCCCAGATAACGGGCCAGAGGAGGATGAGGCCCAGGTACAGGGGCGTGAAGATCTCGGCCACGCCGGGATGGCGGCGCACTCGCTTCGCCCACCCGACGGCCGCGAAGGCCGTCAATCCTACCCCGACCACCGTCACCAGCCGCCCCCGCAGCCCCACCAACCCGCCCGGGATCCAACGTCCCACGTAGGCGCCGACGTTCGCCCGCACCCGGCCCAGGAGCTCCCAGGGGCCCACCGTTCCCAGGTCCGGCTGGTAGGGGTCTACCATCCAGAACTCCGCGACGTAGCCCGCCCCGACGATGCCCCGCGTCCGGAGCCACCAGAGCGTGGCCGGGCCCCCGAACGCGACGGCGAGGATCGCCAGCGTCCGCCACCGCCGGTGGAATGCCAGCCACCCTGCCATAGCCAGGATCAGAGGGAGTCCGGCCGAGCGCGTGAAGAAGGCGAGGATCGCCGCGGCCATGCCCAAGGCCAACCACGGACCGGATCGTTCCTCCCGCTCGGCCCGGTCGCAGGCCCAGATGCAGCACAGGGTCAGCGCCAGGAAGAGAGGGTCCGAGAGAATCCACTGGGTGTGCCAGAGGAAGGCGTCCGAGAGGGAGAGGATCAGGGCCACCATGAACGCGAACCCGGCCCCGCGCCTTCCCTCGATCCAGAGGAACGCGACCAACAGGGCCAGGCAGATGAACGCCAGAGACAGAAGCTTCAAGGACATCCAGGTCCGGGCTCCCACGGCCATGGCGGCGGCCAGGACCGCGGGGTAGGCGGGGGGATACTTGGAGGCCCGAGGCTCTGCGGGGTCGTGGACCTCCAGGTAGGCGCCCCGCTCCAGGAGGGAATACGCCAGCGTGACGTAGCCTGCGTTGTCCCCGCCGGTGTGGGGCGCCGGATTGAAGGCCGCCGCTGCGAAGGCCAGCTGGAGCGATACGACGAGGGCGCCCAGCACGGCGATGCGGCGCCCCGGTCCGGCCCTGGGCCTCACACGGGATCCCCCACCACGAGGGCCAGGTGCCCGTCGGCCTCGTGGAGCAGTCGGCGGGCCTCCTCGAGCGACACCCCGTTCCTTCCCATTACGAGGGCGCTCTTGACGTGGCCCTCCGAGTCGTCGAGGAGCCGGCCCGCCTCCGTCCGCTCGACCCCCAACGTCTCGACGAGGATGCGCTCGCCGCGGTCCCGCAGCTTCTCGCACGTCACCTGAACGTCCACCATGAGGTTCCCGTAGACCTTCCCCAGGCGAACCATGGCACCGGTCGTGAGCGTGTTGAGGACGAGCTTGGTCGCCGTGCCCGCTTTCATGCGCGTGGATCCCGTGATCACCTCGGGACCCACGAGCGGGGCGATCACCACGTCGTGGGTCTCCGTGAGCTCGCGGGTGGGCTGGGTGCAGAGGAGGAAGCCGGTGCGGGCGTGCCGCTCCCGCGCGCGCGCCAACGCTCCGTGCACGAAGGGCGTCGTACCCGAGGTTGCGATCCCCAGGACGAAATCGTCCGGGCCCACGTTCCGCTCGTCCATGGCGGCCGCACCGTCTGCCGGGTGGTCCTCTGCGCCCTCCATCGAGCGCACCAGCGCGCCGTATCCGCCGGCGATCACACCCTGCACCATCTCGGGGTCGGTGCCGTAGGTCGGCGGCATCTCGGCCGCGTCCAAAACGCCCAGCCGACCCGACGTGCCGGCGCCCACGTAAATGAGCCGTCCACCGCCACGGAAGGCCTCCACCACGAGCTCGAGCGCACGGGCCAGGACTTCGCGCTCCTCGGCCACGGCGGCGGCCACCGTCTGGTCCTCCGCGTTGATCAGGTCCACGATCTCGAGGGGAGACAGGGTGTCGATGCGCTGGGTGCGGGGGTTACGCTGCTCCGTGAGGCGCGGATCGGACATAGGGCTCGCCGACCTCGCCGGCGGAAGGGCTTCCGGGTCGGCGTTGTGAGGCCGACGCCGGGCCGCGTATACTGCGGGTGATCGTTCGCTCCACGGAAAGCTAGCCCGGGCGCGATCCGGGCGGCAACGCCATGGGTACGACGGGCAGACGTCACCGTGACCCGGTGCAGTCGCGGCCCACACCAGGACCCTCCTTCCGACGGTTTCGTCCATGGACCTACTGGAGCAGGCGCGCGCCCTTCAGCCCGAGCTGATCGCCCTACGGCGCGACTTCCATCGCCACCCCGAGCTGTCCTTCCAGGAGCACCGCACCGCCAGCGTCGTCGCGGACCGGCTCGCCGCACTGCACCTGGTGGTACGGACGGGCGTGGGTCGCACCGGAGTGGTGGGAGAACTCCGCAACGGTTCGGGGCCCACGGTGGCGCTGCGGGCGGACATGGACGCCTTGCCGATCCAGGAAGACCCGGATCACGACTTCGGATCCACCGAAGCGGGCGTGATGCATGCGTGCGGGCACGACGCCCACACGGCGGGACTCCTGGGTGCGGCGACCCTGCTGGTGGGCGCCGCCCGTGGCGGGCATCTGGCCCCGGGCGCCGTCCGGTTCCTGTTTCAGCCCTCCGAAGAGACCGTGGACTCGGAGGGCAAGAGTGGCGCCACGCGCATGATCGAGGATGGCGCCATGGACGACGTCGACGCCATCGTGGGCCTCCACGTCGGGGCCCACCTGCCGGTGGGCAAGGTGTTTCTGGCGGACGGGACCATCATGGCGGGGGGCGAGGAGATCGTCGTGGACGTACACGGCAGGAGCGCCCATGGAGCCCGACCGCACGAGGGCGTGGACGCGGTCCTGCTGGCCAGCCAAGGGGTGCTGGCCGCCCAACAGGCGGTGTCCCGCCGGATCGCGCCGGGCGACGCCGGGGTGATCACCTTCGGGACCGTCCGGGGCGGAACGGCCGCCAACATCATCGCCGATCACGTGCGGCTGACGGGCACCCTCCGCTACTTCGTGGAGGAGGTGCGAGAGGAGCTCCGAGCCGCCGTGCGCGCCGCCTTCGCCACCGCCGAAGCTCTCGGAGGCTCCGCGCGGGTCACCTTCCGGCCGGGGTTCCCGCCCGTGGTCAACCACGCCCACGTCGCTGCCCGGGTTGGAGCCGCGGCTAGCGGGATCCTCGGGCCGGACGCCGTGCTCCCCGGCTCACGCATCATGGAAGCGGAGGACTTCGGCATCCTGTCTCGGGAGGCGCCCGGCGCGTTCTTCTGGCTCGGCGCGGGATTACCGGACCTCCGCCAGCACCATCATCCGCGATTCGACATCGACGAACGGGCCCTCTACGTCGGAGCCGCTACACTGGCCGCCTCGGCACAGGCCCTTCTCGAGGACCCTCCCGCGCACGAGTGAGACCCGACCCGGCGTCCCCTCGTCTCCTACCGGCTCGGTTCGAGCTCCAGCGGAAGATCCAGCCGTACGACGATGGTGGAGCCCTGAGGGATGAGCGCGTGGCCGTCCTTGGCGGAGATCGCCGCGGCCGTGCCGGCCGCCGCGCCGACCAGGGCGCCCGCAACGGCCGCTTCCGTGTTCTTGCCCAGGAGCTTCCCCAGGATTGCCCCGGCGGCGGCGCCTACGCCGACCTTCGCCACTGTCCGGCCGGTGCTCTCACCGGACTGGGCCTCGATCTCGGTCCGCACGACCGTCCCCACCATGGGGTAGTTGCGTCCGTCGGCGATCAGCGCCTCCAAAGCCAGGTCGAGCACGGCGGAGTCGTTGGGCCCGGTGGATTTACGGCTCTCCACGACCCGGCCTCGTATGCGCGCGCCCATGGGCACCAACACCATGCCATCCGCCGCGAGCACGTCGTCCTCGACGTAGCCGTAGAACGCGTCCCCGGGGCCATGGCTTCGGGTCGAGAGGTCCGCCTCCAGCGTCACCGGGATCTCGACGCCGGGCTGCAGCACCAGCCCAGCCGGTGCGGGCTCGGTGACGGGTTCGGGTACGTCGGCGAGATCCACTATCGGGGCCGGCGTCTCCAACACTGCCGCCGGCTCGTCGGGAGCGGGCTCCGGATCGGGTTCGTCGGGCTCCGCCGGTTCCTCGTCCATCTCTTCGGCAGGTGGGGGAGCAGGGATGGGCCCTCCCGTCGGACGAGACGCTTCGACCGGGCGATCCGGCGCGGGCTCCGGTGCCGGCGACGGACGAGGACGCAGCACGACGGCGGACGAAGGAGCCTGCTCTTCCTCGAGCGGCTCGGCTTCGGGCTCGGGGGCGTCCTGGACGGCCAGCGCCGCGGCTTCCCGGCTACCGGGCGCGGGCGCTACGGCCGTTGCGGAACCGTCGGAGCTCGGCGCTTCGACGACGGCCTCGTGGCTCTGGCCTTCCCCCTCCGGGCCTTCGGCGGACCTGGCCTCCCCGCCGCAAGCCGCCAGGGTCAGCGCCCCCGCCGCCAGGAGCATCACCGGAACTTTCCCGCCGTGCCTCACCATACGACTTTCCCTCAGCGCTTCCGCCCGCGGGACCCGGGTTCCCGCTCGGGCGCGGTCCAGTGCTCGCATGGGCGCGATACCGGGCGACGGACGCCCGGCCAAGCGGCCCGGGGACGCCGGAACGGCGACCCGAACGGTGATACACGAACGAGCGTGAAATGAGCCAGCTGAAGACGCTCTTGCCCTTCTTCCGCCCTTACCGCCGGGGCCTCGTGGCGGGGCTGTTGCTGGTCGTCCTCGCCAACGCGTTCGGCAAGGCGGCGCCATACATCTTGAAGGTGGCCATCGATGGCCTGGACGATCCGGCCACGACCATGACGACGCTGGCCATGCTCGCCGCCCTGATCGTCGGCACCACGGCGTTGGGGGGCGTATGCCGCTACGGGATGCGAGAGCTTCTGAACGGCATCAGCCGGCGCATGGAATGCGATCTCAGGGAGAAGTACTTCCGGCGTCTCCTGAGCCTGGACGCCAGGTTCTTCGGGCAGACGCGCACCGGCGACCTCATGGCCCGATCCACGCAGGACATGCTGGCCGCCCGCATGGCCGCAGGGCCCGCGGTCATGTATTCGGTGAACACGGCCGTGGGCTTCGCGGTGGGCCTGGCGATCATGACCTGGATCAGCCCGCGGCTCACGCTCTATGCCCTGATCCCCATGGTGCTGGTCCCTCCGGTCGTCTTGGGGTTCGGCCGCATCATCCATCGACGTTTCGAGCGCATCCAGGAGCAGTTCTCCACGGTCACGACGACCGTGCAGGAGAATCTGACCGGCGTCCGCATCGTCCGGGCGTACGGGCAGGAGCGGGCTCAGGCGGTGCAGTTCGACGCAGAGAACCGGGAGTATCTGCACCGCAACATGCTGCTCGTGCAGGCGGCGGGCCTGTTCCACCCCCTCCTGTCCGTTCTGACCGGCGCCGCCATGGTGATCGTGCTCTGGCTGGGCGGGCTCGAGGTCATGGCCGGACGCCTCACCGTCGGTGACTTCGTGGCCTTCCAGGTGTACCTGGCCCTCCTGATCTGGCCCATGATCGCCCTGGGTTGGGTGGTGAACCTCTTCCAACGGGGCGCTGCCTCCATGGGGCGCATCAACAGGATCCTGGAGCGCGAGCCCGACGTGGCGGCGCCCGAGCACCCCGCCCCCCCGCACAGGCTCTCCGGCCAGGTGGTCTTCGAGGACGTCTGGTTCCGCTACCCGGACACGAAGCGATGGGTGTTGCGAGAGGTGAGCTTCACCGCGCTTCCTGGCCAGACGGTGGCCGTCGTCGGCGGCACCGGCTCCGGCAAGAGCACCCTGGTCTCGCTGATTCCCCGGCTGTATGACACCACCCGTGGCCGAGTGCAAGTCGGAGGCGCTGACGTGCGCGACTACGATCCGGCCGATCTGAGGCGCGCAGTGGGCGTCGTACCGCAGGACCCGTTCCTCTTCTCCGACACGATCGCGGAGAACATCGGACTGGGCCTGGCAGAGGCCGCTTCACGCCGAGATACCCCCTGGGGACGCGACGGCGCCGAGCCGCCGGAGGAAGTGTACGAGGCCGCTCGGGTCGCCCAGCTCGACGAGTCCATCAACGACTTCCCGGACGGCTACGGCACCTACCTGGGCGAACGGGGCATCAACCTCTCGGGCGGCCAGAAGCAGCGGGCCACGCTCGCTCGAGCCGTGGCGCGGGACCCCGTCGTCCTGATCCTGGACGACGCGCTCAGCGCCGTGGACACCCACACGGAGGCCCGGATTCTGCGGGACCTGCGGGACGTGCTCGCTCGCCGCACGTCCTTCGTCATCAGCCACCGGGTCAGCGCGGTCATGCACGCGGACCTGATCCTGGTGCTGGAAGACGGCCTCATCGTCGAGCGCGGCACCCACGACGAGCTCATCGACGCCGACGGCGTGTACGCCACGCTCTTGCGCCGTCAGATGCTCGAGCAGGCCATCGAGGCCGAGGTCACCGGCGACTAGGGAGCGCCTCGAGCACCCGACCCGATCGAAGCCGGGATCAGATCCGGTCGAGAATCCACTCCGGCGTGAACTGGGTCAGGTACGAGCTCAAGATGGTGAACGTCCCGGTCATGAGCAGCACGCCGAGGACGACGAGGAGCACGCCGGAGGCCACCTGGACAGTGGGCAGGAAACGGCGAAACCGGGCGAACACCTCGAGGAACCTCTCCATCGCCAGCGCCGAGAGCAGGAACGGCACGGCCAGGCCGAGTGAGTAGACGCCCAGCAGGCCCACCCCCGACCAGAACGCGTCCCGCGACGCGGCGAAGGTCAGGATCGCCCCGAGGACCGGACCGATGCACGGCGTCCAGCCGGCCCCGAACGCGGCTCCCACCCCGAGCGTGCCCAGGTACCCGGCCGGCTTGTCGTGGACGTGAAACCGCTTTTCCCGCAGCAGGGGGGTGAGCCTGAAGGCCCCGGCCAGATGGAGCCCGAGCAAGACGATGATCAGCCCCCCGATCCGGGCGATCCATACCTCATAGTACCGGAAGAACTGTCCCAGGAACGAGGCCGACGCGCCGAGCAGCATGAAGATGGCGCTGAACCCCACGACGAACAGCGTCGAGTGGATCATCGTGTTCCGTCGGTCCACGCCCTCCTGGAGGTCCTCCAGGGACATCCCGGTGACGAAGGACAGGTAGCTCGGCACGAGCGGGAGCACGCACGGCGACAGAAAGGAGAGGAGGCCCGCGCTGAAGGCCACGGCCAATCCGATGGACTCGTTCATCTATTCCGGCTCCGTTGAGGTCGTTTCCTCGACGCCCGCCCCCGGGTCGTCGGGATGATATCGGTCGTGCCCCTCCGCTACGAGCGGAGGCTCGTCTTCCGGCAATGCGTGCGAGTCCAGCGACTTCAGCGTCGCCTCTTCCCGACGCCCGCGCCTGACCTGCACCAGCACCCGGACGGATACGACGATGCCCAGCCAGCCCAGGAGCAGGGCGAACGCCCATCCGACGATCCGCGGAAAGACCGCCGCCAACAGCGCAGCCACGAGCATGCCCACCGAGACGGTGCTCAGCACGGCTCGGTCTTCACGCCCCAGGGTACGGTGCCCCGCGATCGCGTCTCCCAGCGCGGAACCGGCCCGGACCAGGTCCGCGACCCGCCAGCCCACTCTGCCGGCGGCCGGGGAACGCCAGTGCTCCAGCCTGTCCTGAAGACGTTCCGGCGGCTCCAACGACGTCTGCCGAGGCGCCTCGCCTGCAGCCTGCGTGTCGGGCAACACCAACCCGCGCACCTGCCGCACCCGCCTGGGCAGGACGATCTCGACGCCGAGGGTCAGATCGGCGAGAAAGGTCGCTTCCAGCTGCTCCGCCAGGCTCCGGTCAAGAATGCCTACATCGATCTCCCAGTTCCCGAGCAGGCTGGCCGCATTCAGGTTCGAGGACCCCACCCGACACCAGATGCTGTCCGCAACGGCGGTCTTGGCGTGGATCATGGGCCCTTGCCACTCGAAGATGCGGACGCCGGCGCGAAGGAGGAAGCGGTACCCGCCGCGGGAGAGGCTCCCGACCCAGGGCCAGTTGTTGTGGCCGGGCACGAGGATGCGCACGTCTACGCCGTCCATGGCGGCCGCCGCCAGGGCCTCGGCCACCGGCCGGGGGGCCACGAAGTACGGGTCGGTGATCCAGATTCGGCTCTTGGCGCTGGCCGCTACCAGCTGCGTGGCCCGGTAGACGCGTGACCGCCAGGGGATACCCTGGATGATCCACACGGGCGTGGTGCCCTCCCGGACCGTCCGGACCCGCCTGGCCCGGACCTCCGCATCGACGGGCGCCCCGACCCGGGTCCAGATCGTCTCGAACGCCCGGGCCGCCACGGTGGCGGCCGGTCCGCGGATCTCGACGCCCGTGTCCCTCCAGGGAGGTGCACCCTTGCCGCCGGCCCACTCCTCTCCAACACAGAACCCTCCGACGTACGCGACCCGGCCATCCACACAAACGAGCTTCCGGTGGTCACGCTGGAGGAGTCCGAACGGGTCCTTGAGGCTCGGTGGATTGAAGGCTCGGACCTCGACGCCCGCTTCACGGAATGGCTTCCAATACCCTCGGCGGGTGGCCCAACATCCCACCCAGTCGTGCAGCACCCGGACCGGCACGCCCTGCCGTGCTTTGGCCGTCAACGCGTCGCGGAATGCCCGGCCTACACGGTCGTCCCGGACGATGTAGTTCTCGAAGTGGACGAACCGCTCGGCCCCGTCGATGGCATCCAGCCAGGCGTCGAAGGTCCCGGGGCCCTCAACCTGCAGCCTGACGGCATTCCCGCCCACCTGCTTGGCGCCCGTGGCCCGCTCCAGGGCCCGGACGGGAAAATGACTGGCCGCGTCCGACTCGGGCGGTGCTTCCGCCAGGCGGGCCGGCAGAGGACTCCGGTGTGGCTGGGTTCGTGAGTCGGGCAAGGACAACCTCCGAATCAGGCGAAGAATCGGTACCCGATGAGTTTGTACACCAGCTTGGCCACGAGGAAGTCCGGCGCGTGTAGCCCCGGTATGGGCGCGAGCTCCACGACGTCACATCCGACCACCTCGCGCTCGCGAAACACGCGCCGGAGGAACCGCAGGGTCCGGTACCAATCTCCGCCTCCGGGCTCCGGCGTGCCCGTTGCCGGAACGAGGGAGGGGTCGAGGAAGTCCACGTCGAACGTGATGTAGACCGGGTCGTGCAACCGCTCGAGCGCGCGCTCCATCCAGTCGTCGCTCTCCCACATCTCTTCAGCGTAGATCAGATGGACGGCCTCCGAGGCCCGGGCCACCGCGACTTCCTCGGCGCTGATCCCCCGGATTCCCACGCCGACCACGTCGGCATGATCCAATACCCGGGCCATGGCGGACGCGTGGGAGTGGGGCGTTCCCTCGTATTCTGCCCGCAGGTCGGCGTGGGCGTCCAACTGGAGGACCGAGAGGCGCCGCCCCACCCGCCGGGCGGCTGCCCGGATCAACGGCGCGGAGACGGCGTGCTCGCCCCCCAGCGCGACGACGAAGCGGTCCTCGGCCGCCTCCAGCACCTGTCCATGCGCGTCCTCCAGCTCCTGCGCGGCGGCCGCCGGGCCCTCCCGAGTCAACTCGAGCGCGGGCAGGGTGTGAATCCCCACCGTGGACGGATCGGCATCGAGCTCCTGGTCGTAGAGCTCGATGTAACGGGAGGCCTCAAGGATGGCTCCGGGCCCGGAGCGTGCACCGCCGCCATAGCTGGTCGTCGTCTCGTACGGCACCGGAAGGATGAGCGCGCGGGCCGTGGTGAGGGCGGAGGCAGTCTCGTCGAGGCCCAGGAACGTATGCGGGAGCTCCCAGGGGAGGTCGGACCGCAGCCCGGGACCGGGGTCGCCGGGGTCGGGTGTCGACGAGCCCGGGGGGGCGAAGCCGCGGCCGAGCGCTTTCGGGTTTCGTCGATTCGGCATGGTGCGAGGTTCGGGGGGTCGTGTCACCGGTGTGGCGCGCGAGCGCCGCGCCTCGCTGTCACCGGCGTCACCGCCGGCCCGGGAGGAGCCGAAGACGCCCGGCGCTGTTACGCCATCTCGATCGGACAGGTCAACCCTTCCTGCGGAAGGGCGGCGCCCGCCGCCTGGCATTCCCGGCAGAGACCGTAGATGTCGAGGCGATGCCGAGCGGGCAGGAAGCCGTGCTCCTCCTGGACGCGGGATTCGATGCCCCGAATCTCCTCGCTCCGGAATTCCAGCACCTTGCCGCACTCGAGACAGATGAGATGCTCGTGGACCGGCTGGGCCGAAAGCCGGTGCTCGTAGCGCTTGAAGCCCTCGCCGAAGTCGTGCTCTTCCACCAGCTGACTTCGCACCAACAGGTCCAGCGTGCGGTAGATCGTGGCCTTGCCGATGCGTTCGCCCGCGTTCCTGAGACGAGCTTCGATGTCGTCGACGGACAGATGGCCGCTGGACGAAAACACGAGCTCGGCCACCACTTCGCGCTGCTGGGTGACAGGCAGCCCCTGCTCCCGCAGATATCGCCCGAAGAGACGGACGAAAGGCGTGGCGCCCTGTTGCTGAATCACTGCTCCACGACCTCCAACAGTGCAGGGTCGAACTCCTTCATCAGCTCCGTGAAGGCTTCGAGCTCCCCGCCGATCACGACCTCCCGGGGGTCGCCCTTCTGGACCCCGCTTCTCCTGACGACCCCGTCGACCACGCGCGGAATCCGATCCGGCGGGGCCTCGCCTTCCTCCGTGATCTCCGACTCCACTTCCAGCCCCTTCCCCGTCCGCTCAGCCGAGTACCTCGCGGTCAACAGGCGCCGCCGGTCCTCTCCCTCGGCGAAGCAGCTGGCCACGACGAGGCCCCGCTCCCGCCTGCCCCGCACCAGCGGGGGGAAGATCCACAGCGTGTCCAACCGCATGGGATCCAGGCGTCTACCCAATTGGTCGAGGGTCCGGGGCAGGGCCTCCGGGACTCCGGGACCTGATTCCTGACTCGAAGGCATGGTCACACTACATCATTCCTGGGGAATCGGTTCCTGGTCCGGCACCGCGCCGGAGATGGAGGCGACCGCACGAACGGCGGCTTCGGCTGCATCGACGACCCGCCTGCGCACGGCCTCCTCGCTGCCCTGCACCACCGCCCCCGCAGCCTTGACGTGCCCGCCGCCGCCGAACGACTTGGCCAGGCGATCCACGTCGACCTCACCGTTGGAGCGGAACGAGACCTTGACCGCGCCGCTTCTGATCCGGCGGAACAGGACCGCCACCTGCACGCCGTCCAGGGACCTCGGGTAGTCCACCAGGCCTTCGAGGTCGTCGGGCTGAGCCCCGAGAGCGTGAAAGGCGTCCGCAGGCACCGTCATCCAGGCGACGGTCCCGTCCTCGTTCACCCCGAGGAGCCCCAGGGCCTCCCGGAGGAGCTGGAGCCGCCGTGGCGGAAAGGCCCCGTACACGCTGCGGTGGACCTCCTCCGGGTCGGCGCCCCGTTCGATCAGCTCCGCGGCGATGCGGTGGCACCGGGACGAGGTATTGCTGTGGCGGAAGGACCCCGTGTCCGTGACGATGGCCACGTACAGCGCCGTGACCGCCGGCTCGGCCCAGAGACAGTCGGCTCGCGTCAGGAGATCGAAGACGAGCTCGCCCGTGGCGCATGCCGCGGGATCCCGGAGCGAGACACCTGGGATCGGCGCGGTGCCGGGTGGATGGTGGTCGACGACCACCTTGGGCACGGCGTCGATCATGGGCTTGACGCGCCCCAGCCGCGGCACCTCGCCCGTGTCCAGCACGACGGCCAGGTCGGCGTCGCGACAGAGCTGCTCCGCCGCGGGGTCACTCGCTGGCACGACCCAGTCCGGGTCGGGAATGAGAAAGCGAAAGAGCCGCGGGTATGGCGTCGGGTTCACGATCCACGCTTCGGCACCCTGCTCCCGCAGGAAGCCGGTGAGGGCGACTTGGGATCCGGCGCCGTCGCCGTCGGCGTTGATGTGGGTGGTGAGCACGACCCGGCGCGCCTCGGTCAGCACGCCCAGGACTTCCTCTACGGCAGCGAGGCGGTGGCTGGGTACGGTGTATCTCATCGGCGCGAAGGTAGCGGATCCGTCCGGCGTCCGCATCGTCGCGGAGCGCGGCCGGAGTCCACCGCAGCGGCTGAGCTACCGGCTTCCACGGCGGCCCGGGAGGCGCTTGCGCAGCTTGGCCCAGGTCGAGGCGACGTGCACCACGTGGGGCGCCGAGCGGCCGTGGATCTCGCCGTTCCGCAAGGCACCGAGGAGAGCGGCGGGCTCGTTGGGGTGCCACGGCACGTCCACCTGGCACCGACCCACCTCCCACAGGGTGTGAGCGTCGGACCCGGCGCCCATGGGCAGCCCGTTGGCGTCCGCCAGGACCCGCGCCCGCTCGTTGAGCCGCTGGTCGTGGATCCGACCGTTGTACGCCTCCACGATGTCCACGTCGCCGATCCACGCCTCTGCCCAGCGGCCCGCCCCGCCCTTCCCGGCCGCGTAGGGATGAGGCAGGTACACCAACCCGCCCTGTTCGTGTATCCGACGGCACGTCTCGAGGCCCGGCGTGCGCGCGGGAATCTCTTCGGACAGGTAGAGACCGATCATGTCCACCCCCTCGGCCGTCTTCACCTCCTCGCCGGGAATGACCTGGTCGGGATGCCGCCGAGCCATCTCCAGCGCCGCTCCCAGCCGGTTGTGGTCCGTGATGGCGATCCGCCCCACCCCCCCGGCTCGGGCCCTGGCCAGGACCCGGTCCGGATCCGACAGGCAGTCGAACGAATCCCAGGTGTGCATGTGAAGGTCCAGGCGAAGGCGGGGGCCGTCCGAGCCCTCGCGAGCACCCTCATCCGCCTGCCGCCGAAGCCGGGTCAGGAGGGCTCGCGCGCTCCGGCCCAACTCCTCGAGGCTCCCAGTATTCTCCAGAACGTGGTGGGCCCGGGCGCGCTTGATCGCAGGATCGAGCTGAGCGTCCATGATGCGCTGGGCCTCGCCGGGCTCGATTCCCCTGAGCTCGACCAGACGCGCTCGGCGCAGGTCCTCGGGCGCGTCGACCAGCACGGTCACGTCGAAGTCTGCCTCGAGCCCGGCCTCGAACAGCAAGGGCACCTCTGCCACCGTGATCCTGTGTCCCTCCAGCGCCCGCTGGCGCATCCACTCGGTGCGGAGCCGCCAGATCAGCGGATGGAGGATCTCCTCGAGTCGGGCCCGGGCACCCCCGTCCCGAAAGACGACGTCACGGAGCCGGGCCCGGTCCAGGCTTCCGTCAGCCCCGAGAATCTCGCGGCCGAACGCGTCGACGACGCGTGCGAGCCCCTCCGAGCCCGGACTCACCGCTTCGCGCGCCAGCTCGTCGGCGCTGATGACGGGGACGCCCTCCTCAGCCCAGACCCGCGCAACGGTCGACTTGCCCGCGGCTGCGTTGCCCGTGAGTCCGACCACCAGCACCAGCCCTATCCCTCCACCCCGGCCGTGGCCTCACCGCCACCGGTGCGGCGGCTCGACAGCATGCGCCGGATCTTGAGGACCGACCAGATCACGCCTGCCAGCAGAATCGCGCCGGCGGCCCACCACGGACCCAAATCGTCCCGGACCCGCTGCCATCCCACCGCTGCCCCCACGCCCACGACGATCGAACCCGCGGCCCAGACGGCGACCCCCAGCAGGTCGTAGAGGAGAAAGCGGCGGTAGGCGAGATTGCTCATGCCGGCGGTCAGGGGCATGAGCGTGCGGACGAACGAGATGCACCGCGCGAGGCTGACACCCAGGATTGAATGACGGTCCATGATCGCGGTCGTACGGCGTTCACCTCTCCGTGCCAACTCGCGAATTCGGCCCCCGCCGTCGAGGAGGCGTCGCCCTCCACGCCGCCCCACCCAGAAGCCGGTGGAGTCGCCGAGGGCACCACCCGAGACGGTGGCCAGGACGACGCCGCCCAACCCGTAGTGGCCCTCGAGGGCAAGAAGGCACGCCAGCATGATGGTGGGCAAGGCCGGGACGAAGAAGCCGGTGATGAACGCGGTCTCCGCGAACGTCATCAGCAGAACGACCCAAGGCCCGAGCGTGACGAGCGCTTCGGTGAGCTGGGGGTTGGATTGCACGTCAGGCCGGGGCAGACGGTAGTGCCGGACAGCCGCCGCCCGAACGGCGGCCGGCCCGGCCGAGGGGATCCCGGCACTCTGGCGGAGGAGGTCGGCTAGCGGCGGCGTCCTGCCACCCGCTCCCGTGCCGTCTTCAGGTCGTCCTGAGTCCCCATCTGCCCGTCGATACCGGCCGAGACCACGGCGAACGAGTCTGGCCACACCTGAAGGGCGTAATCGTTCCCCCAGGAGTCCGTCTTGCCGTCGTCGGTGGTGTACTTGGTCTCGAGCCAACGAGACCATCCGTCCTGCGTGGGCAGGGACTCCCAGCTCCGCTCGAAGGTCTCGAGGTCCCGGGCGATCTTGCGCATCTCACCCTTCGTGGACCACTCCATGACCGGATTCAGAACCGGCTCGGCCACGTCCAGCACCACCACGCGCGACGTCGGGAAGTAGAGAGCGGCTCCCAGCGCCACGAGCAGAAAGAGTATCAGCTTGAACACGGCCCTTCCTCCCGGGTCATCTCCGGCGCCTCATCTCCGAAGTCCAACGGAGATAACGAATCAGTTCGTCTACTGGCGGCGTTGCGTCCGCGTCGCCGTACGCCGTTTCCATCCTCCACTGCAAGTAGGATGCCGGAGGAAGAGGAAGGAACGGAGGGCGCCGATACCAGTCTCGGGCCCGGAAGGTCCAGGAGGAGCGCAGCAGAGGAAGCCACAGGCTCGGATGCCTCCAGGCGAGGCCCGCCAGGCGGGCGAATGTGCTCGAGATCGCGGCAAGCTCCCCGGCTCGGGTGATGGAGTCCGTCGACGGTGAATCTAGCGCCGGTCCGCGGTTGCTCACAGACGGGCCTTGCCCGATCGCCACTCCCTCGCCCGCTTTCCGCCACACCCTTTGCAACTCGCCCTCCGTCGGAGGGTTCCCGGACCCGGAGCGGGGCGAGGACGGGTGTTTGCTTCCGTAGCTTTCCGCTGGGCTGTTATCTTTGGGCCCTTCATCGGCTCCACCTCGTCCGGCCCGCCGCGCGCGCCACGCCGACATCGCAGGACAACGCGGAGAGACAATGTTCACCGGAACCGAACAGGGGCACGCCTCGCCCGCCCTCGGCGATCTGACGCCCGAGCTGCTCCTAGACTTCTACCGCACCATGGTGACCGCCCGCGCCATCGATGACCGCGAGATCAGCCTGAAGCGGCAGAACCGGATCTACTTCCAGATCTCAGGTGCCGGACACGAAGCGGTCCAGGTGGCCCTCGGGGCCCACCTCAGAGGTGGGAAGGATTGGTACTTCCTCTACTACCGGGACCGGGCCCTGGCGCTGACGGCCGGCCAACATCCCCTCGACCACTTCCTGCAAGCCGTGGGGGCCGCGGACGACCCGGCCAGCGGGGGGCGCCAGATGCCGTCCCATTTCGGCGACGCCCGCTACAACATCGCCAGCACCTCGTCGCCCACCGGGACCCAGTTCCTGCAGGCAGTGGGCGCTGCCGAGGCCGGTCACCGGGCTCGACTCCTCCCTGAGCTCCAGTCGCTCGTGAGCTCGTTCCAGGACGACGAGGTCGTTCTGTGCTGCGCCGGCGAGGGCACCACCTCGGAGGGGGAGTTCTGGGAGGCCCTCAACACCGCGACGGTCCTGAAGCTCCCGGTGATCTTCCTGATCGAGGACAACGGCTACGCCATCTCGGTACCGGTCGCCGTCCAGACTCCGGCGGGCAGTATCTCCCGGACGCTCGAGGGGTTCCCTGACCTCCTCGTGCTGGAGTGCGACGGCACCGACGTCGTGGAGTCTTACGACGTAGGCGCCCGGGCGGTTCGACACTGTCGGCACGGGCACGGCCCGGTGTTGCTCCACGCCCACGTGGTGCGCCCGTATTCCCACTCCATGTCCGACGACGAGCGGGCCTACAAGCCCACTCACCAGCGCGACGAAGAAGCCCGCCGCGACCCGCTGTCGCGTACCCGGGCCCTGATCCTCGAAGCGGGGCTGGCGTCTACGGAGGAGCTGGACGCCCTCGACATCCGGATCCGGGAACGCGTCAGCGAAGCGGCGGATGAAGCCCACGAACGACCCCAGCCGGAGCCGGGAACGGCGAGCCGATTCCTGTACTCGGAAGCGGTGGACCCCACCGGGCCGGACTTCGACTCCGAGGACGATCCGCGGTTCGACGAAACCGAGAACGAAAAGACCGTGGTGGACCTGCTCAACGCCTGTCTGCGCTCGGAGATGGAGCGGGATCCCCGCATCGTCCTCTTCGGCGAGGACGTCGCCGACGCCTCGCACTCGCAGTACCTGGAGGAGGTGAAGGGCAAAGGCGGCGTCTTCAAGGTCACGCACGGACTCCAGCGCCAGTTCGGAGACCACCGGGTGTTCAACTCCCCCCTGGCCGAGGCCAACATCGTGGGCCGGGCCATCGGCATGGCGCTCCGGGGGCTGCGTCCCGTGGTCGAGATACAGTTCTTCGACTACATCTGGCCGGCGTTCATGCAGATCCGGAACGAGTTGGCCACGATGCGCTACCGGTCCAACAACAGCTACTCGGCACCCGTGGTGGTACGGGTCACCTACGGCGGCTACCTCAAGGGCGGCGGCATCTATCACTCCCAGACCGGCGAGAGCATCTTCGCCCACACGCCCGGCCTGCGCGTCGTCCTCCCGTCCAACGCCGTAGACGCCAACGGATTGCTGCGCACGGCCGTGCGCTGTGACGATCCCGTCATCTTCCTCGAGCACAAGCACCTGTACCGGCAGGTGTACAACAAGGGGCGGACTCCCGGGCCCGACTTCATGATCCCCTTCGGCAAGGCGAAGGTGGTGCGTCCAGGCTCCGACCTGACCGTGGTCACGTGCGGAGCGCTGGTGAAGCGCTCTCTCGACGCCGCCAAGGCCGCGGCCGCCGAAGGTACCGATGTCGAGGTGATCGACCTGCGCACGCTTTCGCCCTTCGACATGGACACCGTTTCCGAGTCGGTGCGGCGCACCAACAAGGTGGTGGTGGTCTACGAGGACGCGCTGTCGTGGGGCATCGGCTCCGAGATCGCGGCTCGAATCGCCGACGAGCTGTTCCCTTGGCTGGACGGTCCCGTTCGTAGGGTTGCCTCGATGGACACGTGGGTGGCCTATGCGCCCCAGCTGGAGCACGCCATTCTGCCACAGGTGGACGACGTGCTGGCCGCGATCCGCGAGTTGGCCCGCTACTGAGGGAAGCGCCTCACGGCCCGATGGGGGTCCTCCACACGATTCGGTTCCCCGTGTCGGCCACGAAGAGGAAGTTGGTCCCCAGGATCGCCACGTCGGCGGGCGCCGACAGGTCGGTGACGCCCGCCTCGAATCCGCTCCCGCCATACCCGGGCGACCCGGTCCCGGCAAAGGTCGTGACCACGCCCGTCTCCAGGTTCAGCCGGCGAACCCTGTGGTTCCCCTTGTCGCTGATGAAGAGGCTCCGCCCGTCCGCCGTGACCGCCACGCCCTCCGGGCTCCGGAAGGTGGCGCTCCGAGCTTGACCTCCGTCTCCCGCGTAGCCCGCGTTCCCGGTCCCGGCCATGGTGGAGACCGTCGACGCCTCCAGCGCCACGGCACGGACACGGTGATTCCCCTGGTCGGCCACGTACAGGGTCGCATCGTGAAGGAACAGTGCCGTCGGCGTACGAAAGCGGGCGCCCAGGGCGTCGCCGTCCCGATGGCCGGCGGTGCCGGTGCCGGCTACAGGGGTCAACGTACCGGTTCGCTCGATTCGCCAGATCCGGTGAGCGTCCCGCTCGGAAACGTAGACGCTTCCGTCCCCCGCGGCGGCGACGCCGGTGGGCTCCGCCAGCGCCACCGAGAGGGCAGGCGCGCCGGCCCGGGGTGGGTCGCCGCCCGGCCGGCCGGCGAGAACCTCTCCGCCGCTCCCGTCCAACGCGACCCGGACGACCCGTCCCGACCCGGGATCTGCCACGAGGACCCCGCCACGGCCGTCCAGGGCGATACCGGCAGGCCGCGTCAGGCACACCGTCCGGGCGCATCCCTCCCCGTCGAGCAGCGCGCGTACGGCCCCTGCTGGCGAGACCTCGAGGATCGCCCGCTCGGGTGGGTCGATCAGGTAGAGCAGCCCCTCGGGAGACACGGACAGGGCTCGTGGGGCCTGGAGCTGCACTCGGGTGGCCGGGGGCCCGGCCTGCGGATCCTGATCGGGGGCCGTGCCGACCACCACCCGCATGATGCCGGGCAGGTCCCCCAGCACCACCACGGGGTCGCCGCACGCGGTCGTCGCCGTCCACAGCGCTGTGGCCGCGACCGTCACCATGACCGACCGGACCCCCAGTTGGCGAAGGCCGAGTCGCTCGGTCGAAGCCGACCGACGCCCGCCGGGCCTCGCGATCCGCTCCCGCCGTGGCGCCTGGCGGCTCAACGTGCGTCTCCGCCCAACGCCACCACCCAGAGGTCGTGGGTCATGAACCGGGGGTCGATCCGCGCGAAGACGACCGCGGTGCCGTCCGGCGAGGGGGCCGGCTCCCGCCCCCCCTCCGTCCCGGTCACCTGAGCCGAGCTGGACCCGTCACGCTTCGCGGTCCATAGCGTGCCCTGTCGGCGGAACACGAGCGTCTGGGAATCCGGCAGCCAGGCCGGGTCGTCGCCGGGTCCCACCTCGGTCGCGTCGGATCCATCGGGCCGCACCACCGTGACCACCCGGCCCTGGATGGGATACTCGACCCGCTCCTGCCGGCACACCGGCCCCAGAAGCACCGAGTGGAGGCACTCGAAGGCAACGGGCTCGCCGCGGACGAGGCGTGTGAACGCGATCCACTCGCCATCCGGAGACCAGGCGGCGTGGACGCCGTCTTCCGTGGACGGGATCGGAGCCGGGTCGCCTCCGTCCACCGACCAGATGAGCAGGCGCAAGCCGTCGCTGAACGCCAGACGATCGCCCGACGGGGACCACGAGGGACGGAAGACGGCCGAGCCCTCGAGGTGGAAGAGCGCCTGAAAGGGATGCAGCGACACCGCGTAGCTGGTGAGGCCTCCCGAGGACGGCAGCTCCGCCAGTCCTTCCATGGAGACCCGGAGCACGCGGTTCGCGGATCCGGTATCGGCCGAGGCGACCCGCAGTCGCACCTCCGCCAAACGGGGCGCCACACCCTCGGTGGGAAGCTCGGTGGCGCACGTGACCCCCGTGCCGGGGCAGAGGTTGCTGTCCCGCACGCCCCAGAGCTCTGCCCACGCCATTCTTCCCCCGCCGGGCGAGGGCGTGGGGCTGGCGAACCAGTCCCGCGGCCCGCCGGGAAACTGCAGGTCCGGCAGGAGCTCCGTCGCCGCCCCACCTCCCGACGGGACGGCCAGCAGCAGTCCGGGCGCGGCCACGAAGGGAGGAAAGCCCTCCGTCGAGAACAGGACCGCGTCCGTACCTGGATCCCAGGCGGGGGAGCGGTCGTCAGCCTCCGAAAAGGTGAGCTGGCGAGGCAGCGACTGGCTCTCGTCCGGTCGATCGGTGGCCTCGAACGGAAGCGTGGCGTCCTGGCAGGCCACCAATGCGACCGAGACCAACGCCAAAGCCGTCAGTCGACCGAGCATCAGAAGAAGACCTCGATGCCCAGGCGTACTTGCACGGGGTCATCGTAGAAGAGGGACGGGTCGAAGCGGTCGAGGGCGGCGGCGAGCCGGGCCTTCTCGAATTCCGCCGGCGTGATGCGGCCGTCTCCGTCGAGATCGATCTGGGCGCTGTACCTCGGCGACTCCCGCGGGATGGGCTCGGGGATCGCCAGATCCCGAGCCAGCGCCTCGACGGTCTCGGCCGGCGGCGCCACCGTGCGCGTGTCCTTCCGCAGCGCCACGACGTTCTCCTGACCGAATAGGTTCTTCACCTCGGCCAGCACCCGCCAGCCGCAGGCGTCACAGCCGGGCAGGCGGCCGAACTGCCAGCCGCCCCGAACGTCGACCTGGAAGGTCCAGGGAAGGTGCGTGGGCTCGCTCGTGACGCCCGAGGTGACCTCCTCCTCCCCCCTGACGATGGGATAGCCGCTCTCGAGGGTCGCCACCGTGGTCACGGACCAGGGCGGGTCCGGATCTCCCGCCGCTCGCCCGAGGAAGAGGGCCAGGTTACCGGAGTGTCGACGGTCGAAGGACAGCGGAAACTCCTCCCTGACCTCCCCGTCCACCTCGGGCTCGTCGCTCAACGCGCTGGATACGACCCCCGTGGCCTTCTGGAGCGCGTAGCCCAGGCGCGCGCGCACACGCCGCCACCCACCCCGCACCGAAAGCTCGACTCCGCGGACGGTGCCGAAGTCCCCCGTGGTGAACTGGTTGGGCGCGACTCCCGGGAAGCCGAGGTTGCCGGACACCAGATTGGTGAGCTCCTTCCTGAACCCCACGAGTGTGGCCGCGACGGCGTCGGTGAACAGGTGCGACACGGCGACTTCGAAGGCCGTGCCGCGCTCGAAGGTCAAGTTCGGGTTGCCCTGTCGTCGGATGTCCGTCCGCAGCGAATCGCCGATGCTGGTGTCCAGGAAGAACTGGAAGTCGGGGGGCTGGGACACCACGCCGTAGTTGAACCGGAACGCGGTCCGGCCTTCCGTGCCCGGGATCGGGCCAGTTACGCCGATGCGCGGCAGGATCGCCGTCTTCCACTCGGTGTCCACCACCGGCGAGAGGAAGTCGTGGCGGTCCGGGCGGAATGAGAGCCCCGATTGGAACGCCTCCACCCGGGCGCCCAGGTACACGTTCAGCTCGTCGGCCGCAGCCAGCGTCACCTCGGCGAAGCCGTTGAGGGTCGTGGGGAAGAAGCGCGTGTAGTTCGGTGAGGAACCGGCAAGATGGCTCAGAACCCGCTCGTAGCTCTCCACGCGCCACCACTTGGCGCTGGCACCGCCGCGGAGACGATGACCCGCAGCGCTCAACACCTCGCCCACCACGTCGGCGGCCAGAAACTCGGAACGGCTCCAGTTTGCCAGATCCGTGGTGCCCTCGGTGAAGAAGATGCCCTCTCCGGCCGGGCCGTAGGGGGAGCCCGTCGAGCCGCCCGGATCCCGGTATCCGGGCACGGGGGAGCCGGACAGGAGCTGTTCCTCGATTGGGGAGCGAACGAAGTCCTCGCCCAGGAAACGGAAGTCCGACAGCCCCACGCCACCGATCCGTCCGCGACCGTCGAAGGTCCAGGGATCGAGGGCGCCGAGGTGCCGGTCCAAGCGCGTGGCCGAGAGACGGGCGGTGACGTGCACCCCGGAGCCCACTGCCTGCTTCGTCCAGTCCAGGGCCAACATGGCCAGCAGGGCCTTGGTACGCTGGCCGAGCTGGTTCTCCGCGTTGTACTTCAGCTCAGAGGTGTAGAGCTGGCGCTGGAATCGATTGGCCAACAGCGAGGCCGTCAGACCGAGGCCGGGACCGATCGCCTGATCCCAGCGAAGGAAGCCCAGGATCTTCTCTCCCTGTTGGTGGGGGAAGCTGGGGTCCTGATAGGGGCAGTAGAGACGCGCGGTGGTCGCGTCTTCGGCCACGTCCCGGATCAGCCCGTCCAGAGCGGCGTCGCCATCGCCTTGCCGAAGGCAGGTAAGCCCCCGTGCCCGCGGATCCGCGTCCTGTAGCCCCTGCACGAGCAGGTCGGCGAAAAGCGTCGAGCTGGGCCCCAGGAAGGAGAGCGGACCCCCGGCCGTGACGGACAGGGAGGAGAACCCCCGGTACAGGTCGTCCGGAGCCCAATGGTCGGTCCGGAAGGAGCCTGCCGCCATCCACCGCTCCGCATCGCCGCGGCGGGTTACGTAGCGGACCACGCCGCTCAGGGCGTTGCCGTATTGTGCGCCGATCCCCCCCGTCAGCACCTCCAACTCCTGGAGGGAGGTGGGCGGCAGCTCCAATCCACTGCCGGAGCTCGACGCCTCGAGCTGGTTCTTGAACTCGAGGCCGTCTATGACGTAGACCTCCTGGCCCACACGCCCCCCGCGGAAGTGGCCGTCGCTCACACCCGGCGCCAGCTCCACGACCTCGGCCACATTGTCCGCGGGCAGCTCCCGGAGCTCGCGGCCCAGGACGACTTCATGCGTCGCGCTGATCTCGGGCTCGATGAGCCGGATGCGATCGACTTCGGCCGTGACGCCGGGCAGCTCCAGCGCCTCGGGAGCGAGCTCCGGATCGAGGCGAACAGACCGGCCGGCTCGAACGAAAACGCCGTCCACCGTGAGGCTCCGGTAGCCGATGAGCGAGATCCGCACGGTACGGTCGCCTGCCGGCACTCCCACCAGGATGAAGCGCCCGTCCTCCCCGCTCAGCGTCGCTCCCGGCGGACCCACGAGCTCGATCCGCACGTTGGCGAGGGGCTCGCCGGTCTCCGAGCCGACGACGCGCCCGAGGATGCTCCCGGCCTCCTGTGCCAACACCGAGGACGGGGCCAGGCAGCTCCAGATGCCCAGTCGCAACAGCGTGACTCGGAGGCGGGTCGGTGCGGTCACGGCTTCCTCGGTAGATGCAGCCTCAGTCCCCCGGGGTGCCCAGTCGCCCGCCCTGGGCCGTCAGCAGGAAGCCCTCGGCGTCCGCGAGCAGCCGCTGGATGAGCTCCCCCTGGGCGGCCTCGCCCGATTGCAGAGCGGCATCTGCAGTCTGGACGTGCAGCACGTAGAAGTGCCAGGGGATGTTCAGGGTCGAGCGGTCGGCCCAGACGTCCCGGTCTCGGAGGCCCCGGTAGGAGAAGACCTCTCCCACCAAGCGGAGCGTTCGCTCGTAGTCGACCCATTCTCCCCCATACCGTTCGTCGATCTTGACCACGCCGGGAGGCGGAGCCTCGTCGGGGGGCCGTGGGTCCAGCCTCGACGCCAGGCCCTGGCGGGTGCCCCAGTCACTGATGCCGAGGCCGTCCATGAACCCGGTGGTGCTGGCGAAGTAGACCGGGCGGTCGCCGAGGCTGTCCTGGAGGATCGTCAGAGTGAGCTGCTGCGCCCGGTCCAGGTAGGTTCCTTCCGGGTAGGTGACGGCCACGGTGCCCAGGGACACCGTGAAGTCCTCGCCCGTCGAGCCGCCCCTCACCGCGTCCATGACCTGGGGGTCCATCGCCATGATCGGACGACTCGGCGGGGAGACGGGATCGATGTAGAGACCCTCGACCTCGGACCGGTAGGCCCGCTGGTTCTCGGGCCGCGAGAGGTCCTGCAGCTGACGGGGGTACCAGTCGGTATAGAGGTACTGGACCACCACGACGGTCACGTCGCGACGAATGCCCTCCACCTCCTGCAGATACCAGAGCGGGAACGTGTCGTTGTCGCCGTTGGTGAAGAGGACGCCGTACGGCTCCACGCTCATGAGCAGATTGTACGCCCAGTCCCGGGCGGCGTAGTCACCGGATCGGCTCGCCCACCGGGCATTGAAGGCCAACGGGAACAGGGCGATGATCATCACCGGCGTTGCCAGCACGGCTCCCCGTGGCCCGAGGCGGTCCGACAAGAAGGTCCAAGCCCCGGTGAGCCCGATCCCGGCCAACACGCCCCACAGGGCGAAGCTGGCCACGAAGAAGTAGTCCCGCTCCCGGACCTCGTGCAGCAGGGGGTCGGCCACCTCCGGGCTGAGGGAGTAGCCGAACCTGAAGTTCAGATAGTAGACGAGGGCCACCGTGAGCGTCCCCAACAGGGTAGCCACGTACGCGAAGAGGGCTCGGTCCGCCCGCCAGGTGAACCAGAGACCCATCGCGGCGAGCACCGTGAAGAGCAAGGTGACCGGGGTTCTGGGCCCGCCGGGGGTCTCGCTCGCGAACAGGCCCCGGGCCCATTGCCAATCGAAGTATTGGAGGTAATTGGCGAGCTGCGCCCGTAGGGGGGCCTGCCGTTGGCTCAACGGTGGCTTCTGGTACTGCTTCCGGGCCAGCGCGGCGGCCAGAGCGGGACATCCGGCGCGGCCCTGCGAGAAGACCGCCACGGCAGCCGACGGCAGCGTCGCGCACACCGGATCGGCCTCGTTGATCACGGGACGCTGCGCCGCCCGAACGGGAAGGACCAGGTTGAAGGACATGGCCAACACCGCCAACGGTGCGGCGCGCGCCCAGAAGCCTCCCGTCAGGAGGACCGCCGGCCCCGACATCAGCAGAAAGACGACGATGGCGGGAGCCGGCAGTACCGACATCAGGTGGTTCGAAGAGCCGAGGGCCATCAGGTAGAACGCCCCGAGAAGGGCCTGCATGCCCCGACGCGTTCCCTTCAGGTCCCGCCACCGCACCACCAGCCAGCTCGAGGCGGCGATGATCATGACGCTGACGGTGTACACCTTCTCGTTCACCGTCGACTGGCTCCACATGGTATAGGCCGTCGCGCCGATCAGGACCGCGGTGGCCGCGCCGACTCTGCGTACCCACGTTTCCTCGACCCCCTCCAGGAGGATCCGGTCGGCGATCAGGAAGAAGAAGAAGAACGCCGCCGCGCTCGTGGCAGCGGCAAACAGGTTGACGCGAACGGCCACCGGGAGACCGAACGGCGCGAGGAGAAGGCTCCAGGTGCGAGCCAGGATCACGAACAGGGGGTTCCCGGGCGGGTGGGGGATGCCCACGATGTGGGCGGTCGCGATGTACTCGCTGGCGTCCCAGAAGCCCGTGCTCGGCGCCAGGGTCAGCGCGTACAGGCCGAAGATCGCCACGGCCGCCGTGGCCGCGCTGACGTACGGGGGTCGGTGTTCCGTCATGCGCTCAGCTGTTTCGGCGTGTGTGAAGGCCCGAGCCCGGGGCGGGAGAGCGTGCGGCGCTCGGTGGCGCGGCCAAGCCGCGTTCCACTGCTCAGGGGAGCTCGAAGCCCTCCGTGGCTTCCTGCCGCGCCCCGGTCTCCAGGTCGGTCAGCCGGACGCGCACAGTATAGAAGCCGGGGTCCGGCCGGGCGAGGAAGAAATCGAGCGAGAGGGACAGGGGGAGCTCGGCGGCGGCCCCCAGCATGAGCAGCTCGTTGCCGTCGCCCTCGTGCAGGGGAGCCAGGCCCGCACGGATCGGAACCGACGACCCGTCCTCGGCGAAGACCTCAACGGCGGACTCGTAGCGATGTTGCCCGTCCAGCGTCGCCGTGAGCCCGCGGACGGCGAAGGCCACCCGGACGGCGCCGTCCGACCCGGTGCTCACCGACAGCGACGACAGCTCGACCCGAGACACGGCCTCGGCTTCGGGCGTCCGCCCGGCGCGTTCGGTGAGACCGCGCAGACGACCGTACGCCCGCAGGAGCTCCGTGTCGCCCGGGTTCATGTTGAGCGCTCGCTCCAGGGTCGCGAGAGCCTCGGGCCGTACCGTCGGGTCGTCCTCCGCCCGGGGCGCGCGCAGAAGAGCGAGCTCGCGCCACGCGAAGGCGTCCCGCGGCTCCACGCTCACACGGTGCTCCAAGGCGGCCACGGCCGCTGCCGTGTCGCCGTCTGCGGCCAGCCTCGTCGCGTTCCTCACCGCGGGATCGACCTCGGGCGGCGCGTCGGGCTGTGGAGCCCGCCGGATTACGTCCCGGCGAGGCCGTCCCCACCCCAGGGTGTACTCCACGCCCACCGCCAACGACAGGTTGTGTGATGTGTACCGGTGCAGGGAGACCCTCACGTCACGGCCGGTGAAGGTCTCGATGTCCTCCATCTCCTGCTCGGCCAAGGACGTGGTGTTGGTGGGGAGGATGAGGTCCTTGAAGGTGGCGCGGAAGCTCCACCGCTCCGAGATCGGTGAGCGGAGTGTCACGCCCAGGTTCAAGCCCCAGCTGGTCGATGTCCGGGATTCCCAGTCGATCTCCTGCTGGGGCGCGTCGCGGAAGTAGGCGAGCGCATCCCTGTGTCCCGAGGTCAGGTCGATCACGGCTCGTTGGAGCACACCGCCGAGGTGGTAGCTCAGGACGCCCCGACCCTGTGACCAGTGACTGAGCCGCATGGTCAGGCCGAAGTCCAGCCCCGAGTAGGTGACGCTTCTGCGGATTCGCTCGGGAGCCTCGAGGCCGCCGGAGAAGCTGGCGGTGGTGCTCGCACCGCCGACGAACCCCCCGAAGAACAGCCCCACACCCCCCTCGGGATTGTAGCGCATGCCCGCTCGGCTCTCCCATCCCAGGTCGGTGTTCTCCTCCCAGCGCGTGCGGAGCACCGAGTCTGCGCTCTCGCGACGCACGATGAACTCGTTGTAGAGCGTCGTGGGCGCGCGGGCACCGGCTCCCACCTCCACGGTCCAGATCGCTCGGGGTTGCTCGAAGCCGGTCTCGTCTTGCGCCCAGGCGGAGGCGGGCGCCACGAGCATGAGCGCCACGATCGAGGTCCAGGCCGAAGCGGCTCGAGCCATCAAGCGCGTGGGGGGTGGAAGGAAGCCCGGAGGCGGAGGGGTCGCGTAGTCATATACGACCGGTTCGTACGGTTGTGTCCTCGGGGTGTTCCGCTCCGACGCCCTCACGAGCTGCCCTCGCGATCAGCGCCACCACGCGCTCGAGCTCGGCCGGGGAGTTGTAGACGTGGGTCGACAGCCTCATCCAGCCGTAGTCGTATTCGCCGATGACCCGCGTTCGCACGTTGGCGGCTCGAGCCAGATACCGCTGGAGCGCCAGCGAGTCCACACCGGCGATGTCGAAGGAGATCATGCCGGATTGGAGCTCCGGCACCAGGGGTGAGACAATGTCGAGATCGGCGACGGCGGCGAGCCCCTCCTGCAGGAGCCCCCGCAGATGGCGAATCCGCCCCTCCACCCGTTGCGGGCCCAGCGCGAGGTGGAACCCCACCGCCGCGGCCAGACCCGCCAGCCGCGATTCGTCGATGGTGCCGAGGTGGTTCAGACGGTGCGCGCCAAGGGTCGCATCGTCCCAACCGCCGGAGGCCAACGTGGGCCAGAGCCGTTCCTGCCAATCAGAAGCGATGTGGAGGAGGCCCGTACCCTGGGGAGCCAGAAGCCATTTGTGGGGCGAGGACGCGTAGAAGTCCGTGCCGAGGGTGCCCAGGTCCACGTCCAGCATGCCCGGCGGGTGCGCTCCGTCGACGACGAGCACGGCACCCGTGTCCCGGAGCCGCTCCGCCAAAGAGGCCACGGGTAGAACGGTGCCGGTCGTGAACGTCACGTGGGAGACGCTGACCACCTTCGTGCGGGGACCCACTTCGGCAAGCACCGGCCCGAGCAGGTCCTCGGGCTCCCTTGCCGGTGCCGGCAGAGACGCCCGCTTCAACACGGCCCGCCTGCGAGCAGCCAGGAGCTCCCAGGCCGAATCGCCACCGATGTGCTCGTGGTCGGTGGTCACGATCTCGTCACCCGGCCCGACATCGAGCCCGTGTGCGACGAAGCTCATGGCCTCCGTGGTGTTCCGGGGGAAGACCCAACCCGCAGGGTCCCCGCCCAGGAGCTCGGACATTGCGGATTTGAGGGCGTCCCAGTCCACGCCGGGCGGAAGCGTGGCGGCGACGCCTCGCTCGTGCTCGAAGGTGGCGTCCAGAACCAGACGAGGGGCCGGCCCCAGCGTGCCGTTGTTCAGGTAGATCCGATCGGGCGGGATCGAGAACTGGCCCCGCACGAACTCCCAGAACGGCTCGTCGTCGGGTGCACCGCCGCCTTCGAGCCGGCGTGCGAACCCTTCCAGGGCACGGGGCCACGCCACGACCCCGCCGCCGAGCAGACCGACGAACTCTCTTCTACGCATCGAGACCCTTCCACGGCCCGGAATCGGTCTCGAGGCGCCGGCACCCCTGGGCCTCCCCATCCACCGCTCGGGCCGATGCCGGAATTGGCCCCGTAGCTGGCCACCGCGCAAGGCACGACTCTACCTTCCGGCGCCATGCTCAAGCTCTGCTCCGAATGGGTGCGCTCCGTGCGCTTCGCCCGAGGGTGGGTCAGCAGCCGCTGGGACGTGGACGAGTCGGAGGTCGAGATCGATCGCGACGGGACGATCGTCCCGGGCACGTTCTTCCTCCCCGCCGGCCGCCGGGCCGGCTTGCCGGGTTGGGTCGTGCTCCATGGGATCACGCGGCCCGGTCGCCTTCACCCGTCTCTCCTCCGCTTCGCCCGCTCGGTGGCTACCACGGGCGCAGCCGTCCTCGTGCCGGACGTCCCCGAGTGGCGGGCGCTCCGCCTCTCGCCGGCCACCGTGGTGCCCACGATCCGGGCCTCGATCCTGGCCCTGGACGCACGCCCCGAGACGGTGCCGGGCCGGACGGGGTTGGTGGGGTTCTCCTTCGGCGCCCCAACGGGCATCGCCGCTGCCGCGGACCCCAGCATGGCCGGTCACCTCGCGGGTGTGGTGGGCTTCGGCGGCTACTGCGACCTGGAGCGCACCATGCGGTTCCAGTTCACCGGACGGCACGAGTGGGCCGGCCGCGAGGAGCGGCTCGAGCCCGACCCCTATGGGCGATGGGTGGTCGGCGCCAACTACCTCACCGGGATCCCAGGCCACGAGGGCGCCGAGGACGTGGCGGAGGCCCTGCGGCGCTTGGCGGCAGAAGCGGGCGATCGCCGGGTCGAGGCCAGCAGCCCCGTCTACGACCCGGTCAAAGTTTCGCTCCGCCAGGACATCGCTCCCACGCGGCGACCGCTCTTCGACCTGTTCGCGCCCCCTCCGGGAGACAAGCCGGAGGAGCGCCACGCCGAGCGGCTGGCCGTCGAGCTGGCACGAGCCGCCCGCCGAGCGGCTCCGGCCCTCGATCCCGGGCCCGTTCTCGACCGCGTGCCGGTGCCGGTCCGTCTCGTCCATGGCCGTGAGGACCGTCTGATTCCGTACACGGAGACCCTGCGCCTCGCTCGCCGCTTCCCGAAGGACGCTGACGTCTCGGCCTTCGTCACCGGACTGTTCGCCCACTCACAGCCTCACTCCGCGGGGGCCCGGCTCCGTTTCGCCTGGGAGGGCGTCCGCTTCCTGGACGGCCTACGACGAGCGCTAGGGGTCGCCTGAGGGGGGCTGCCCCGCGGCGACAAGCGTCACGGCAACCAAGACGTCAGTGGCCGCCGAGCAAGGTGCGAGCGGCGCCCCGCACGTCGGGATCGGGGTCTTCCAGCGCTTGCATCACGACCGTCCGGGCCTCGGGGGTCCCCAGCGCCCACAGCGCGCGCAGAGCGGCCAGGCGGACGTCGGTGTGGCCGACCGAGAACGAGCCCGCGGTCGCCCTCCGGCTCACCGAATGCACCGCGCGGGGGTCTCCGATTCGACCGAGCGACCGGAGGATGTCGATTTGCACGGGGGCCTCGGTCTCGACCCCGAGTCGGTCGAGCAGGGCCGGCACGACCTCCCGCCCCCCCGCTGTCCCCAGCGCCTCGGCGGCGGCCGATCGGACCGGCTCGTCGGGGTCGTCGAGCACCGTCAGCAGCAGGCGAACGGCACGGTCGCCTGACACGCGCGCGAGTGACCGGGCGGCCTCGCTCCGCACCCTGGGGTCATGGTGCCCCAGCGCTCCCGCCAGGTGCTCCACGGCCCGGCCTCCGGCCACGTCCGGAAGGAGCTGCACGCCATTGCGGACGACGAACCACCGAGCGTCGCCGATCAGGTCCTCGACGGCACCTGACGCGTCCCCACCCAGGCTGCGCAACGCCTCGAGGTAGCTCTCTCTGTGGGACCGGTCGCTCTCGTCCACCAGCGCTTGCGCCAGCACCTCTCCCATGTCCGGACCCAGCGCGGCGGCCAGGTCCATGAGCTGGTCGAAACGGTCCAGCTCGCGGGCCACCAGCGCCCGAGCCAGATGAGCGAGCACCTCGGACCGCCCCAGGCGGCGCGCCAACACGAGTCGTGGATCCTCGGCGCCCTGGTCCGCCGCGCGAACCAACGTCGACATGGCGGCCAGCGCCCGGTCGAGCTCTTCGCCCGACCCCAGCCCGGCCACCGTTTCGACGATGATGTCCATCAGGCCTTCATCCAGGTGGGTGGCGTAGGCTTCCACGGCCTCCTCCAATCCCCCGTCGAGCCCGGGCCCCATCCGGGAGCCGGGTTCGGAGGGCCCCGCGTCCACGCCACGCTGGTCCGTTCGCGCCGCGCCGCCGAAGAGGGCGGCCGCGGCCCGGGCGAGCCGCGGGTCGCCTCGCTCGGACGCGTGCCCGTCGTCCGTCGGCGGGCGTGGCCGGTCCGACGGATCGTTCGCGGGCCGAGGCCCCTCGAAGTGGCGCGTCGAGAGGTGCGGGCCGATCGGAAGGGCGGGTTCCGGGCCTAAGATGCCTGTCGTCGCGTCGAACACGAGCTCGAGGCCCGCCGCCGCGAGCCTCCGCAGCGCCGCAGCCCCGGCGTCCCGCTGGCCCTCGGCGACTCGCGCCGCCCGGACGAGCTCCTCCACCGCCTCCACCCCCCCGTCGCCGGGCAGGTGAACACGTATCACGCCAGCCCGGTGAAGCGTCCTCGCCAACGCTGAAGGGCCCGAGCCCTCCGACACTGAGCTTCCGTCGACTGAAAGCCCCTCCGGGCCGACGTCGGCAACCGCATCACGACACGCCTCCAACTTCGTCGCGGCCTCGGCGAGCGCCACGCGCACGGCCGGGTGGTGAGGCGGATTCGATCCTACCAGATCGTAGGCTCGGATCAGCGCCGAGAAGAATTCACCCGAAGCGGTCATCTCCAACGGTGGTCGGCTGCAGGGGGGGTGGGCTACGCTGCCATTCCTGTGCACGGTAAGTTACGCGGTGAGCAGCCCGCGCGCCCGCACGTGGGAGTCAAGGGGCTCAGGCCAGCCAGGGTCGTGCGGCCGAAACCGCCGCTCGCCAGGTCCGTCGGCGTCTACAGTGGAGCCAGGGTGCCCAGTCCGCGCGAGCGTGCGGCTTCGACGACCCTGTGGGCGGTGGCCAGGTCCTGCGCCGCGTTGCCCACCGACTTGTAGAAGGTGACGGGGCGTCCGAGGTTGCCGGGCGGTCGTTCCCCGTTCACGAGCTCGCCGAGCTCCGCGTCGATGTCTCCTTCACGCAACAATCCCCGCTCCATCGGGATCAGGAGATCGCCCGCCTCGCTCAGAGCACCCTCTCGCGTGTCCACCACGATGCGTGCACGGCAGACCACCTCCTCGTCGACCTCACGGGTCTGAGGGGTGTAAGCCCCGATGGCGCACACGTGCGCCCCCACGTCCAGAGCCGCTCCCGGAAAGACCGGGCTGGCGCTGTTGGTGGCCGTCACCACCACCTGCGCGCCGGCCACTGCCGCGCCCGGGTCGTCTCCAGTCCGCACGTCCACACCGGTCAGCTCGGAGGCCAGCGCCCGAGAGCGCTCCTCCCGCCTGGACACGATGCGGACCTCCCGAATGGGGCGAACCGCGCGAATCGCTCGGATGTGCTGCCGAGCCTGGGCCCCGGCCCCGAAGACGGCGAGGACATGCGCGTCGGGTGGAGCCAGCAGGTCGGTGGCGAGGCCCGAGCCCGCAGCTGTTCGGAGAGCGGTCAGGTAGGCGGCGTCGAGCAAAGCCACGGGCAGTCCCGTCTCGTCGTCGAGCAGCAGCGTGGCACCGGGCACGGCCGGGAGGTCCCGGGCGGGGTTGCCGGGCATCACCGATACGACCTTGAGGCCCAGCACCCCCGACGCCCGGAGGTACCCGGGCATGAACAGGGTGGTGCCTCCGGCGACCGGTAACACGGCCCGGAGCGGGATGACGGCTTGGCCGGCCGCCAACTGGCCGAAGGCCTCCCGTTGAGCGGCTATCGCTCCCTCCATGCTCAAGGCCGCCGCCGCGTCGGCGGCGGAGAGCACAAGGACTCTCGGGGATCGACTCACGGCCGACGCCGAGGGCAAAGCCGAAGTCGGAGAGCCCCGCTCATGGAGGCCTCACCGCCCGCCTTCGGGGGTGTCTCCGCGTTCGGGCTTCCCCTCACGCTCCTCCCGCAGACGTTGGCGGTCCCCATACGGGTACGCACCCACGAACGCCTCGTCGGCCTCCTTCTTCTTCCCACTCCACGCCTCCACGTCCACTCGGTAGACCGCGGTCCGCTCGAGCTCCTCGGGAACGATGGGGCGATAGTCCCGACCGGGACGCAGATGGGGAGCGTACTTGTCGAGCAGCAGTTGGAGTGCTCGCTCGGCCTCCTCCGGATCCTCGATGACGCGGCCCGTGCCGAACGCCACCACGCCGGAGTATTCGACGCTGAACTCCAACGCTTCCGATGCAGGGAGCAGCCTGCCCATCTCGGCCGCGGAAAACGCCACGGGCCGGGGCTCCGCGAGGTTGTCCCGGGTCCTGCCGGTGCGGTGGGTGTGCAGGTAGATCGCGTGGTCCTCCTCCACGTAAACGAAGAGATTCGAGTTCAGGAACGGTTGGCCCTGGTCCACGGTCGCCAAGAAGCCGAAAGGGGCTTCCTGAAGATACGCTCGAATCCACGCCTCGTCCTTGCTCCTGTCGCGCCGGCGAACCTCATCGATCTCCCGTTCCCTCGACATCGGCTGCTCCCCTCCCTTGAAACGCCCACCTCGGCAAGCCTCGAAGCGCGCGCCCGCTCGGTGCAGCGCCGGTGGTTGGGCTGGTCCGCCGTCAACCTCGTGGCGGTGCCTGTCCGAGAGCGGCGAGCCGCTCTCACGGAGCCCCCAGGACGGCCCGCCCGGGGCCTGGGGCCGGCCTGCCGGCGAGACTTATAGCGCAAGTGTTTCGAGTTGGGAAGAGCCAAAACCGTTTCAGTGCAGACTGTGACGCCCGCCACGGATCGTCACGGAAGTCCGGGGTTCCTGTCACCATAGCCGTGCGGTGGGCCTCGCCCGAATTGAAAGAAACACTTGTTTATGAAGACGGCAGTCGACAAACTTGCAGTGTCGCAGAACATCGGCGCCTCGACAGGGGGTGTAACGGCCTAGGGCGGCGGGACCGTAATGAGACGTTACGACCCTGCACACCATGCCGCCGGCTCACACCTGACAACGTAAGTGACGATAAAACTTTACGTGTGGATCACGTGACGTGGCATGTTCCTTGACCGCAACGCGTGGAGTCGTTCCGCACGGATGAGACCGCAGCGCTGCAACCCAGCTTTCCGGTCAGAGGTCCCGACGGAAGCCCGATCCGGCTCATCCCGCGGGGTGGCGCCGATCCGACCGGTCGAGGGCATCGCGTCAGCCTCTGAGCAGATCGCCAGGCGGGTGATCTGCGGCGGTGACCAAAAGAGAAAGCAGTCATGATCAAGGGAGGATCGGATGGCCGAAGGCCTCGGGTTTGACCGCGAGCGCCCAGACACGCGGCTAGTCCCCGCGTTCATCGTCGTCGCTTTGGCTCTGCTCGCCGGATGCGATGGCGACACCCTCTACGATCGCGCGTCCCCGGACCTGGTTCCGCCCTCCGTGGCGATCCTGGCTCCCGAGGCCGGTGACGACGTGCTGGCGGGCCAAGCCGTGCCGATTCGGGTCGTGGCCGGCGACGAAGACGGCGTCACGTCGCTGGAGATCCGTGTCTCCGGTTCGTTCACGGCAGCGATCAGTCGCGCCTACGACCCACCCCTTCCCGTGGTCGAGGTGGACACGACGGTCACGGTTCCGGCCGAAGCCGAAGGGCCCGCCATTGTCTCGGCTACTGCCATCAACACGCAAGGCGGCGTCGCCGAGGCCGAGCCCATCCAGATCAACGTGGCCCTGGTGGACTCCATCGCGCCGAACGTGCGCATACGGGTGCGGGGGCTCCTGAACGAGGGTCTGGACACCGTCCAGGTCCCGACCACCGATCGTCTGAGACTCGAGCTTCGGGACTCGCTCCTCGTCGACGTCACGGCCCTGGACAACGCCGGGGGCAGCGGGATCCGCCTCGTCGGTGTCAGCGCCGTAGTTGCCAGCTCCACGCGGACCGACACCCTCGCCCTCACCCTCTCGCGCGATCTCGGGGTCGCTCAGCCTGACACGGTGGAGGAGGCGTTCACCATCGCACCTCCGTTCGCGGACAGCCTGAACCTGCCCGACTCCATGGACATCGAGATCTACGGGTGGACGGTGGACGCCGGGGGTACCTGCTCGGTCGCAATCGCCGACGTCAGGGACGACACGTTCCGTTGTGACGAAGCGACCTACGGGAGCCAGACGGTGACGGTGGGCACGGTGGTGCCGACGCCCCATTCGGTGATCGCGGTGACGGGCCGCGGCAAGAAGCTGCAGGAGGCCGGGACCATCGCGGACCTCCTCGTCGACACCCTTCGTGCGCGCGCGTATCTCTCGAACCTGTCCAACAACAAGGTCAACATGTTCCTGCCCACGAGCTTCACGTGGGGAGCCGACGTCCTCGTGGCGTCGGAACCGTGGGGCTTGGCGTTGAACATCGACGAGGACACGCTCTTCGTCGGAAACTCGGGTGGAACCAGCATCTCATTCGTGTCCGTCAGGGGCACCCCCCGCGAGGACCTGGACAGGCGATTGGTGACGCGGAACACGCCGCTCTTCGAGGTGCGCAAGGACAGCGCGCTGACCGAGGCCGGGCGCAGGCGCTACGACGCCAGCTTCATCGACTTCAGTGACCGGCCACAGTTCATGGCCCAGGACTTCACCGGCCGACTGCTCTACTCCACCAAACCGACCGCGGCCCAGCGCAACGGCACGCTCCGCTTGGTGGTGGACGAGCCGGGGTGGTCCGAGCCGGAGGCTCGCATCCTGATCCGCCCTGAAGACGTAATCACGCAGGATACGGCGACGATGGCCATCGCCAACATCGACTCGCTGTTCGTCATCCAATCGGCTGGGGCCCACGACCTGGTCGAGTTGTTCGACCATCAGGCGGGGTTCCCGAATCAGCTGATCCGCACGGGTCCGCTCCAGCTCGAAGCGGCGGTGGATTCGCTCACGCGGCACCCCGGCTCCGACATCTTCTGGCGCTACGGCAACTGGGACCTCTTCGCCGTCGGCTTCGCCGACACGACCTACGTCGATGCGTCGGGCGATCGGAGGTGGGTCGCGTTCGGTGAAGGCGGCAAGTCCGGGCCCTCCAGGATCGTGCTATGGGACGCTACCGCCTCTCGGATTCACAGCCGCCTGCTCGTGACCGACCTTGTGAACAACGCATCCGAGGCGGTCCGCGGTGTCGACTTGAACGAGGACGGCAGCCTCGGAGCCTCCCGGGGTAGAGTCGCTTCGTACTTCTTCCGCCTGGACCTGCGACTGCAGGGCTCGGTCTCCGAGGTCACGGAGCGCGGATCCGGCACCGTGCTGCACCCAGACCATCCGAATTACGTGCAGGGCCTGTCGTCCTCCGAACGGACGATCGCCTTCCTGGGCACCGGTGACAACAAGGTGAAGATCCTGGACACCGTTCACTTCACTGAGCGGGGCACGATCGAGATCCGTGATGCCCTGGCCGGGCCGCTGCGCGCGGCGCCGCCGCTCACCACGGACAACGGAGGCGCCGGCCGGAATTGCAGCGCATCGACGTGCGTCGTGGCGAAGCTGTACGGCATGACGACTCGGGGCAGCCTCGTCGTAATCGACGTTCGGCGCCAAGACATCCTCCCGCTGCCATAGGGGGGGACCGATGACTTCTTCGAGATTTCGGGAACGGCTCATGCGACTGCACTTTGCCCTCGCGATCCTGGCCCTGCTGACCGTGGCGACGGCCCCGGCCGCAGCTCAGACGCACTCTTCCACGATCGGCTTCAACGCCGGACCCGTGTTGTATTCCAGCTTCAACTCCGGTGCGCCGGACGGGGCGCAGGACCTCAAGCCGGATCTGGGCTTCGTCGGGAACCTTCAGTACGACTGGTACGTTGCCCGCGGGGTCCTGGGGTTCCGGCTGGGAGCCCACTATCAGCGCTTGGAAGTCGACTGGACCAACGGCACAAGGGAGATCTATGCCTACGCCGGCGACTTCGACTTGCTGCTCCGCCCCGTCAGGCCCAAGGAGACGACCCGCGTCATTCCCTACCTGAGTCTGGGCGTGGGACTGACCCAGTACAGGCTCGGCAACGGTCTGCCCACGAGCTTCGAAGCCGCCGCGGCACTGTACGACGGTGATGAATCGGTCGAGTTCTCCGTGCTCGGGGGGATCGGTTTCGACATCGTGACCGGCTGGGGTTGGGACGAGGGCGCGTTCCTGGTCCGACTCGAGGCTCAGGACAACTACGTCACCGGCTCGCCCTTCGTACCGACTACGGGAGGGGGAGATTTCGGCGGGATTCACAACATCCGCATCACGTTGGGGCTCCACAACAGCATGGGCGTCCTCCGCTAGTTCCTCAGTCATCGCGACAGAGCCGACGAAGCCCCTGCGCCGGAAGCGGCGCAGGGGCTTTCTTCGGCGAGCGCCAGGCCGGAGAGACGGCCCCCACCACCCGGGCGAGCAGCACTCCGGCGGCAATCGGGTCTGTCGGGACCGCCCGTTCCAACCCGTCGACGAGACTGTAACTCGTTATTTAAGAATCAGTTATCTCTGCAAACAAATGTTTCAATCGTACCATGCATGGTACAAACGTGGAAACAGTTGTTTTTTTGTTGTGCGACCTCCTAGATAGGCTCTCACGAATCGACGGGCGTACGCCCGGCAAGCTCGTTCGGCTCCGATGCTGGCCTCGGCGGTGGCGATGGACTGCCGGCGTCCGCCCTGCATCGAGAGCTCGAGAGCCCAGGAGAGCGCAGCGCGTGCCCCTGCCCGAACTGCCGTTGGAAATGCAGGCCCTGGAGCGGAGCTCCGCGGTCGACCCAACCGCCCGGTCCGTGGGTTCCCGAGAGGACCGTCGCGTGGACGAATCCGGTGGCACCGCACGACGCCGGGGCCTGGCGGGACGCGCGCGCCTGGGCCGCTCGGCCTCCGGACAGGCCCTCGTGGAGTTCGCTCTCGTGGTCCCGATGGCCCTGCTTCTCTTCGTCGGCATCATCGAGGTCAGTCACTACTACTACGCCCGACTCACCCTCCGGCACAGCGTCCTCGAGGCCACCCGCTTCGCGGTGACGGGGTCGCTGCTCGAGGACCCGGAGAGCGGCGACACGCTGACGCGCGCCGAGTCCATCACTCGCATCCTACGGTCGGCAGCGCCTGCGCTACCCGTGGACCTGGAGCGACTGAGCATCGAGCCCCCGGACGGTGGCGGGCCGGGTGACATCGTCCGCCTGAGCGCCACCTACAGCTACGGCTTCAGTCTCCCGCTGATCCGCCGGTTCTTCCCGGAGCGTCTTGAATTCACCGTCACTTCGGCAATGAAGAATGAACCGATCTTCCAGTGATTCTCCCGCGCCTCGGGGCTCCCGAGGCTGGCTGGTCGTGGGATCCTCTCCGGCACGGGGGCGTGACCTGCCCGCTGGGGCCCGGCGACGCCGACCCGCCACGGGGTGGCGCCACCGGACGCTCTCGGGTGTCGGGCGCAGCCTGCGGTCCTTGGGCCGCTCCAGCGAAGGCCAGTCGCTGGTGGAATTCGCGTTCCTGGCTCCGATTCTCCTCCTGATCTTCCTGGGCATGGTGGAGGCCGCCACCGCCTACGACCGGCAGCACGTGTTGGCCGGCCTGAGCCGCGAAGGGGCCAACATCGCCTCGCGGGGAGCCGAGCTCCAGGAGGTGATCGACGTGATCACTGCCAACGGCGCCTCGATCGGATTCGGCGAGCTTGGCGGAGTCGTCGTGTCCCGCGTCCTGATCGACGAAGACGCGACAGAGGTCACCGAGCAGCTCGGCACTCCCGGATTCGTGCCGCGGAGCAGGGTGGGCGTGGTGGGTGAGCCAGCGGTCGGTTTCGAAGGCCTCGGCCTCGTCGAGGGCCAGGAGCTTCATGTGGTGGAGCTCTTCTACGATTACAACGGCTTTACGCCCCTCGGTGCATTCGTCGAGGGCGCGGTGCCGGATGGACTGTACAGTCGAGCGGTGTTCTGACGGGGCCACGACGGACAGTACCGGGGGAATCGTGCTCCGGTGGAGGTGACGGCGAGATGTTGGATCGAATTCGGCAGGCACTACGGAACGAGCGAGGCAGCATCCTGCTGTTCGTCACTGTGGGTATTGTGGTGCTCCTGGGGATGGCGGGCCTGGCTCTGGACTCGGGGTGGGCATACATCCGGAAGGCTCAACTCTCCCGGGCCGTGGACGCGGGTGTGCTCGCGGCCGCACGTTCGCTCCGGAGCGGCCGGGCGGTGGCCGAGCAGCAGGCGATTGCCGTGGCTGCCGCCAATGGAATCACGTTGGGTGAGGGTGGCATCTCCTACGGCATCCAGTTCGGATCCAACGCCCGCGGTGAGCAGACCGTGAGCATGTTCGCGCGCAGGCCCGTGCCCACCCTGCTCATGCGGGTCCTGGGATTCAAGTCGGTGGGCGTGCGGTCGGTGGCCGTCGCCGCCGTCAAGCCCGTCGACCTCGTGCTCGTGCTGGATCAATCCGGGTCTCTCCGTCAGGAGGACTGCTCGAACGCCGCACCGGGCGTGACGGCCTGGACCTGCCTCGTGGATGCGTCCAAGAGCTTCGTGGACCAGTTCCACAACGGGATCGACCAGATGGGGTTGGTCTCGTTTCAGCTCCGGGCCGGCCACCGTTTCCACCTGTCCCACGGCTTCAAGGCGCCCATCAAGAACGACATCGACGACATGAAGCCGGTGGGCGACACGAACGCGGGAGATGGCCTGCGTCTGGCTCTGGAGCAGCTCCAGAGCGAGGCGGTGCGGGACCACACGGTCAAGGTGGTCGTCTTCTTCACGGATGGCCGGCCCACGGCCTTCCGCGGACAGATCGACGGCCAGGACCGGGTCATGGCGGTCTACCGCACGCCCTCCGCCGGCAAGATGCGGGGACGCTGGGACAACCCGCCCACGATCCCCATGGACGAGCCCTCCCGTAACGCCGACGACTGCGAGAACTATCCCCAGACCCGACCGTGCCTGGGCTGGACGGAGCCGATGATCCGGGAGCAGTCGCGGGTCTCCGCCGAGGTGATGGCGGCCCAGATCCGCAGCCGAGGGGTCGTCGTCTACTCGGTCGGCCTCGGGAATCCGACAGCGGAGAATCCGCTGTTCACCCCGGACATGGCCCACCTCGAGCGGGTCGCCAACGAGGACGGGGTCGTGGATCCGGACCAGCCCCGCGGACGGGCGTACTTTGCCGAGTCCGGTGAGCAGCTGCAGCAGGTCTTCCGCCGCCTGGCCCAGGACCTGACGATTCGGCTGGCGCGCTGAGAGACCGAACCTCGGCGCGGGACCCCCGAGCCCCTCCAGGCCCCGTGCGCCCACCGAGCATCATGGGCCCTGACCGGCTCAGGCCGGGGGAGGGTGGTGCAGGACCCCCGCGAAGAGGAGGGTTCCGGTGAGCCGCTCGCGAATCGCGAAGAGGAAGGGCCGATTCGCGTCCAGAAAGAACCCGGTGGGGCATGCGCAGGTGACGCCCACCTCGACCGAGGTCACGGCCGCTGCCTCCGTGCCTTCCTCGTCCACCTCCACGAACGTCTTCTGCTTGACGCCCTTGATGTGGAGGCCCGCGTCCCGGGCCCCCTCGTACATGGGCGTGAAGTCGGCCCGGTCGGGCGAGAACGCGTCGGCCATCCCCATGGCAGAGAGCGGATCGTTGAGCAGGGCATCGTATTCCAGGCGGAAGCGGGGCATGCGAACTGTGCCGTCTTCGGGCTCCATGGCACTCAACATGGCGTCCCAGGACGTCGGGTCGAGCTGGGCGACGAGGTCGAGCAGCTCCCCCCCGTCCCGGGGTAACAGGATCGTCATGGAGAAGGCCTGACCGCCGTACGGCAGATCCACCGCCTGGAGATCCTGGTTCTCCACATAGGGCACCGTGACGACCTGCTCCATGAAGCGGGCGGGCGCCGTGCCCCCGTCGCCGGCGCGGAAGGACCCCTCATGGGTCCGCTCCGGGTCGAATTCCCAGGTCCAGGTGCCCTGGAAGTAGATGGCGTTCAGGAGGAACATCATCGTGAGCGGATCGATGGGCGGCTCGACCATCTCCGTGATCCGCCCCGCCGTTCGATCGGACACCCAGTCGTTGATGCGATCCGGCGCGCTCGGACTGCTGAAGTCGAGAGCTTCGACGGAAGCCCCGAAGTGCTCCCGCGTGACCCGGATGAAGTCATCCTCCACCTCGAAGCCCTCTCGGTAGAAGATGGCGTTCGCCAGCTCGAAGGTGACGCGATCGTCCAGCTCCGACAGCAACGTGATCAGGGATTCGTACGACGCGTTGATCTCGTCCAGCGGCATGTCGCCGAAGCCCATGGCCGTCCGCATGCCGGACAGCGTGCTCCCAGCCGTGCCGTTCATCGTCATCCCGAGGGCCATGCTGGCGCTCAGGGGCGACACGAAGATGTTCGTCCCAGGTTCCGCCTCCACGAGCCGGCCCAGGAGGTCGAAGGCGAACGCAGCGCTCGCGTCCACAAGAACGGACTCGGACAAGGTGAGGGCCCGGGGCAAGGTGATCACCTCGACGCCGTCCGGACCCGTGCCCCCGTCACCACAGGCGGAGACCAGGATCGTGGCCAGGAGCAGCGAGCCGAGTCGCGTTCGAGGATGCGGGGTTCGAGACATCTTGGTCCCGGTCATGCCGGTGAGAGGAGCTCGGGGTCCCTGATGCGTCTCTGCTTCAACGAGCGGCCCGCCCCTCGTGTGACGGCTGGAGCTCAGAAGCGCCATTCGAAGCCGAGGATGGGGAGCACCGCCGATTCGACCAGTGGTTGGACGTCGTCACTCCGCCACGAATCGAAGTAGAAGAAGAGGGCATCCCGTCGGCCGAGGGCATTGACCACCCGGAGATACGGGCGGATCAGCATCGGTCGGGAGCCGATGCGGGTCTCGAAGATGCCCGACACCTCCGCGTCCAGTCGAAGGAACTGGTCTGCTCGGCCACCGCCCGGCCACAGCGCTGCGTCATCCCTGACGGACCCGCCGTCGATCACGGCTCCGTCGTCCCCCGATCCGCTCTCGAAGCCGGGCGCCTCCGACCCGACGCTGGCCGCGTCCACGACCTGCACGGCGGTCAGGGGCAGCCCGTCTCCGTATCCCAACCGTAGATCCAAACCGACCCGGTCCCACGCCAGACCGCTGGCCCCGGCGCTGAGAAGCTGCTGGCCGGTGAAGCGCTCCGAGGTGTACCCCAGGCCGTCGTCCGCCCACAGCCAGGCGAGGGAGTAGCCCAGCCACATGGTTATGTCCCCGCCCGCGTGCTGTACCCTGAGGTCGGCTCCAGACGCGTTCAGGCGTTGACCCGGAGCGGAGACACCGTCGAAGACCTTCACGTACCCGTCGAGCCCGAGCCTGACGGTGGGCACCAGCATCTGGTCCAGGGAGGCGACCAGATGGGTCGCAGTCGCCACCGGTAGGAGCGGGGCACCGCCCACGGGATCTTCCGGGCCGCCACCGACCACGCCCACCAGCGCGTCGTCGATCGACTCGTCCGAAGCCCGCGCCAGTTGGTGGTATCGGCCGGCCGCCAGCGAGAGGACCGCGTTGTCGGAGACCATCCACGCGAGCTTGAGTCGGGGTGCTGGACGAATGCTGGCGTCCGTGGAGAAACGGTCCATGCGCATGCCGGCCCACAGGCGCACCCGGCGGCCCAAGGGCAGCGCGGCCTCGGCGTACCCTCCAAGGACGTCACCGCTGGCCGCATCCTCCACCAGCACGTTCCCCCCCACGCCCACGCTCCGCGCGTCATAGGTTACTGCCACGCGATCCGCCGAGACGCCGTACCGGAGCTCACCCCAGCCGGTCGGCGTGACCAGGTCCGCCGTCAGGCGGCCCCGCGCCGTGGCGCCCCGAGCGAACACGTCCCCCGCGCGACGGGATATGGGCATGCGGGCGTCGTACCGCCCGCCCGCCACCCGCACCGTGGTGAAGGTCCCCGCCAGTCGTCCGCGATAGGTGAGGGACGCCGCCTGGTTACCCCAGGTGGCATCGCGTTCCGGCTCCGCCGCCCCGTCCACCGCTGCCAGCCCGGCACCCGCCAGGTCCAGGAAGACCGCCTCGCGGTTGAAGAAGCCCGTCGCGCTCAGCCGATGCCCCTCGGCCAGGTCCACCTCGAAGCGCGCCAAGGCGTCTCCGTAGCCGTAGGGGCTCGGGCCGCCGGAGAGGAGCTGGCTTCCAGCGCTGTGGAGGGCTCGCCCGCCGACCAGATACCCGGCTCGCTGGCCCAGCGGCCCTTCCACGGAGGCGCGAGCGCTGAACAGGTCCAGGGCCCCGCCGGACGAGAAGCGGTCCCGCCTGGGAGCCCGGGTGCTCAGGTCCAGGATGTACGACAACCCGCCGTCGTACCGGGCGGGCGCCCCGCCCACGTAGTGGCGGGCTCCACCCATGAGAGACCCGTCGAACGTGGGCAGCAGCCCACCCATGTGAAACGGTGCGTAGACAGGAGCTCCGTCCAGAAGAACGAGCTTCAGGTCCGCGGTGGAGCCCCTCATGAACAGGACGTCGCCGGGATCTCCCGGGTCGTCGCCGGCCGCGGCGCGGGCAATGCCGGCGATCCCGGCCTCAGCCAAGCCTGGTCCGCTCGACATGGCCTTGAGGTCGACCTCGGCCAGGCCGGAGGATGGGTCCGGGGCCTCCCCCGCCCGTTCGGCCTCCTCTCTGTCGGCCACGACGGTCACGCCCCCCAGGTCCACGGGCTGACCGAGCAAAACGATGTCCAGCGCGAGCGTTCCGCCCGCGGGGACCAACACCTCCAGCTCCAGTGGCTCGTGCCCTGCGTGCACGACGCGCATCCGGCCCTTGCCCGCCGGTACGGGCCCCAGCACGTACGCGCCGGTGCTGTCGGCGGCAACGGCCAGGCGGCGTCCGGCCACGGAGATCTCCACCAGGGCGGCCGGCAGCGGCGTGGACCGGGCGGCGAACCATCCGTGCACGACGCCCCGGATTTCTCCGACACGCGCATGCCCCTCGCCGGGTGCGTCTTGCACCTGCGGGAGCGCCGCCAGAAGCACGGCGGCCACGACCGGCGATGCCAACATCAGACCTCTCGTTCCCTCATCTTCGCGGCTGTCCGGGGACCGACGGACCGGACGTCGTGCGCGTCCGGTCCCAACGCCTCCTACGGAGCGCGGCACCCAACGCACCCCGAGCCTCCGCCGTACGTGCAGAAGTCGTGCCGCCGCGGTACTGCATCACCACGAGGGATACACCACCCGGCGACGCGACGTTCGTGAGACCACGCTCAGGGCACCTCGAAGCGGATTTCCGCGTCGGTCGAGTCCCGTCGGGGTCCAGCGAGCTCCAGGCGATCCCCCGTCTTTCGCAGATAGAGGACCCCGTCTACCTCGACAGACGCCAGCGCCAACGACCGGGCAAGCTCGACCCGCACGTACTCCCCGGGCACTTCTGCGTCCACGGCGCCGGGGCGCGTCTGAAAGCGTGCGCCTTCGGCGGCGTACACCCACGACCGAATGCCCCCGACCAGTCGAACCTGGACCTCTGCCCCCGGCGGGAGGCCCGACAGCGAGACCACGAGCTCGCCTCCGCCAGGATCCATCTGGATGCCCACCTCCTGGGGGTTACCTTCCGGGCCCGACACCACGTCCTCGGTGGGTTCGGCTGTGGGCTCGGGCGCCGGAGACTCGACCTCGCTCGGCCCGATGACCTCTACGAGCCACGACCGCAAGGGGGATCCGGGGATGGCGGCGGCAGCGGCGGCCGCAAACACCAGAAGCAGACCGGCGGCCCTGGCCAGCGCGGGACGCGCCCACCCATGCGCGCGGCGCCCCGGCGCCTCCGTCACACGGGGCACCTGGGCCACCCTCTCGCTCGCCCCGGGCCGGTCCTGGGCTCCCGGGGCAGCGACTGGCTCCCCGTCGCCGCGTCCCGCTCTCCGGCTCGCGGCGCCCGAGTCGGCAACACTCTGGTCCGTCCCGGACTCCCCATGGCGAAGGCGGGCCAGAACGGCCTTCTTTGCCGCCGCCGGCGCCGGAGTCACGTCCAACGCGGGAAGGGTCACCGCCAACAGGGACCGCTCGGCTTCCAGCTCACGGAGCCGCTCGGCACATGCGCCACAGCCATTCACATGGGACGCCAGAGCGTCGTGGCGGCCCGCCCCGAGCTCGTCGTCGAGAAACGTCAGAAGCGTCCCGTCATCGAGATGAGTCATGTGCACCTTGCGATTCCTGGTACGTGCGTGCGAAGCGCCGTTGGGCTCGAGCCAGAAGCGTGCCCATGGACGTGTGAGCGACCCCCACGACCTCTGCGAGCTCCTTGTAGGAGAATCCCTCGTATCGCATCAACAGCATCTGACGGTCCCGGAGCTCCAGTTGGTCCAATGCGGCCCGGACTGCCTGGATGGTCTCGTTACGCTCGGCCTCCCTGTCGGGAGTGTCTCCCGAGCCTGGTGCCACGGGGTTCGCGGCCAGGAGCCGACGGCGGTTCTCCCGCGTCCGCACCCGGTCACGAATCACGTGAGTCGCCACCTTGAACAGCCAGACCCTGAGCGCGCGGGGGTCTCCGGTGATCCTTCGGTCCACCAGACGCACGAACGCCTCCTGGGCGACATCGTCGGCCACGTCCGGCTCACCCGTCAGCCTTTGGCAATACCGGAACAGAGCGGGATAGACCTCGTCGAACAGCGTTTCGAAATCCACGGACCCCCGGGCGAACGGACTTCGGCCGCCCCGTCGCTTCCGACCTCGGCGTCGCGGCAGCCCGCAACCGACGACCGCGTCGCCGCTTGCTTCAATCAACGAATGGCCCGGGCGAAGTGTGACGGCCCGGGCTTTCCCCGCCAGCTCTCTTCGAGCAGTATTGGAGCATCGGGTACCGTGAGACCAGTGGCAGGGACACGGGGAGCCGGCATGAAGGCGTCCGCGCCCCGAGGCTTGGCGGGGACGACGCGGCCTGGACGCACCGCCCCGGCCGACCCCTCCGGGTCCGCCGGCCGTGCGGTCCGGATGAACCCTTGTCCAAGATCCCATGAACGTGAAGCTCGTCGGCCTCGCGCTGTCCACCCTTCTGGCGCAGGAGGGTGGCTGGACCGAGGCGCCGCCCTTGCCCCGCCCCGTCGCCAACAACGCGGTGGTCGCCGTCGAGACGGCGGACGGTCCGGCCGTCTTCTCCTTCCTCGGCCTCGACGAGACGCGCCGGTGGGACGGCGTCGGTTCCGCTGCCTTCCGCTGGACCCTGGGCGACGGCGCCTGGAGCGAGGTCACGCAGGTGCCGGGGCCGGGCCGGTTGGCGGGGACGGGGCAGGCCGTTGCCGGCCGGGTCTATCTGTTCGGTGGCTACACCGTGGCAGAGGACGGCACCGAGCGGTCGGTGCCGGACGTGAACGTCTACGATCCGGACGCGGATTCCTGGAATCTCGCCAGCCCCATGCCGGTCCCCGTCGACGACGCCGTATCCGGCGTCTGGCGGGATTCCCTCGTCTTCCTCGTGAGCGGGTGGCACGACACCGACAACGTGGACCTCGTGCAGGTCTACGACCCCGCCGCAGACCGTTGGCAGCAGGCCACGCCCATCCCGGGGGCGCCCGTGTTCGGACATGTCGGAGGCATCGCCGGTGACGCCATCGTGTATCTGGGCGGGGCAGCGGTGAGCGGCGAATCCCCTCGTTTCCGGATCGAAGCGGGCGCCTGGCGGGGCGACATCGACCCGGAGGACCCGACGCGCATCTCCTGGCGTCCTCTGAAGGGCTATCCGGGGCCGCCGCTGTACCGGGCGGCCGGAGGGAGTCACGGGAACCAGGTGCTCTTCCTCGGGGGCACGGACAACCCCTACAACTACGATGGCATCGGCTACGACGGGGTGGCTTCCGACCCCCTGGCTGCATTCTTCGGCTATGACGTGAGCCAGGATCGATGGGTGACGCACGCTCCGCTGCGCGTCCCCACCATGGACCATCGGTCGGTCGTCATGGCCGATGGCCGGCTCGTCCTGGCCGGAGGTATGCTGAGTGGGCAACGTGTGACCGACCGTGTCGTCATCAGGAGAGCGCCATGACCATGCCACGTCGAAGGTTCCTTTCGGCCGCCGCGGCCGCCGGCCTCATGCCCGGGGCCCTGGATGCGTCGCCGTCCTCCCGGCCCCCAGCTCCGCGAAGGCAGGACACGAGGGACCGCTTCGATCCCTGGGTGGAGGTGGACGCGGAGGCCATCCACGACAACGTCCGCCAGGTGAGTGCCCTCGTGGGGGGCCGGCCGATTCTGGCCGTCGTGAAGAACAACGCCTACGGGCTCGACCTGACGACCACCGCCAGGATCCTGGAGTCCCTGCCGGAGGTGTACGGCTTCGCCGTCGTGAAGGCCGAGGCGGCCATGGCGCTGCGGGACGCCGACGTGGCCAAGCCGGTCCTCCACATGGGCATCGCCTCCGAGTCCGACAGTGTGGAGTTGGCCCGACGCGGCGTGCAGCCGTCGTTGTTCAGCGACGCCGCGGTGGCTCGGGCCAGAGCCATGGCGCGCGCGCTCGGACGGCCGGTGAACGCGCACGTCTACCTGGACACGGGCATGGGGCGCATGGGGATGCCGTACCACCGGGCCATGCCATGGCTGGCCGAGCTCGCCGAGGCCGGTGACGTCCGCGTTCAGGGCACCTACATGGCGTTCACCGAGGAGCCGGACTTCGACCCAGTGCAGCTCGAGCGGTTCGAGACGCTGGCCGGCGAGGCCCGTGGTCGCGGGATCGAGCTGGGCAGCCTGCACGCCGCATCCTCGAGCGGGGTCTACGAGCTGCCCGAGGCCCATCTCGACATGGTCAGGCCCGGCATCGCCCTCTACGGCTCCTACCCCAACGACGCTGATGCGCAACGGCTGAAGGCCGAGCTGCGGTGCGCCTTTCACCTGCGGGCCCGTGTGGTCCGCGTCGAGCGTCTCCGGGCCGGCGATGGCGTCAGCTACGGCCGGAACTACGTGGCCGAGCGGCCGGTGTGGATAGCCACGATCCCCGCCGGCCACGTGGACGGCGTGCCGCGCCGCGCCGTCGACGGCGCCCGCGTGCTGATCCGGAACCAGACCTATCCGGTCATCGGGGGGGTGAGCGCGAGCCACTGCATCGTCGAGCTCGGAGACCACTCACCGGTGGACGTGGGGGACGTGGTCACCCTGCTGGGCCCGGACCACGCCGACGTCGTGCCCGACAACGTCGCGGCGGCCACGGGCGTCTCGGTGTACGACCTGCTGATGCATCTGAATCCCGACCTGCCCCGGATCGTGCTCTAGGGTGAAGCGTCAACCCAGGAGGATCCGGCTGGCCTCCACGGCAGCGCTCAGGAACGCGCGCACGGTTCGGCCCTGCTCGGCTGCATCCCCGAAGGCCAGGAGGTCGGTACCCGGCAACACCGCACCCACCCACGCCTCGGTGTGCCAATGGCCTTCACCGGTCAGCTGTGGCAGATCGCTGACGGCCGGGTACGGCCACGGGGTGACGTAGAAGTAGGGCTCGGCGTACGAGCCGTCACCCAAAGCCAGGCCCACCCCTACGCTGCTGGCCTTCTCGGGGTCCGGGTCGTCCCTGGTGGTGATCAGCGTGGCCATATCGAAGTGATGTGGCCAGGTCAGCACCGGAGCCGAGCCCGGGTTCCGGTCGCATACGTCCGACAGGGCCGTGACCGCGTTGGTGAACCAGCGGTCCAGCTCGGCACGGGCGGCCGGGTCGCCCCCGTGGAACGGGGCCCCAGTGCCGGGCTCGGCCGCCGGCAGTCGGCCGGTAGGAAGAACTTCGAGCGCGTCGGCCTCGAGCCCCGCGGACGGCAGCGCGTCACGCAGCCAGTCGAAGACCTGCGCCAGCGTCTGGCCGGAGATGTCGAGGGCGGCCGTGGGCACATCGTCTCCGTCCAACAGCGCGAGGCGGAAGGCCCCGGGATCGAGGCAGAGTCGATGCCCGGTGCGGGTGCGCCCCCAGGTGACCATGCCATGCAGGCCGGTGCTCCAGGTCATGGCCCGATGCCGATAGTCGTCCCGGTGAGGCACGAAGCTCTCTCCGAACGAGGCCAAAGCGTGGCTGGCCCAGTGGAGCTGAAGGCGCGTAGCCGTCAACGCCTTCGGAGTCGGATCGCCCAGCGGCAGCCAGGTCGTCATCGTCCCTGCCTCAGATCAGGAGCGGATCGGCCATGATCTCCACCAGGGCGGGACCGTCATGGTCCACGGCCCGCGCCAGGGCCTCGTCGAGCTCGTCCTTCGACGTCACGCGCACGCCCATGGCGCCGCACAGCTCGGCGTACGCCGCGAAGGAAGGGTTGACCAGCGACGTCTGCCAGACGTCCCAGTTGCCCGAGCGCTGCTCCTTGGAGATCTTGGCCAGCTCGTGGTTGTTGAGGAGAACGTGGGTGATGTCCATCCCGTATTTCACGGCCGTGGTCAGCTCTCCCATATACTGTCCGAAGCCGCCGTCACCCGAGACAGATACGACCTTGCGGCCTCGAAAGCGCGGATCGTCCTCCTGGGTGGCGGCCCAGGCACCCAACGCCGCCGGCAGCGCGAACCCGATGGATCCCAGGTAGCCCGACATGAGCACCGCCTGACGGGTGCACTCGAAGTAGCGCCCGAACGAGTAGGTGTTGTTCCCCACGTCGACGGGCAGAATGGCGTCCTCGGGCACGGCGCGGGTCAGGGCGGCGAAGGCGGCGGCCGAGCTCACGCCCATGCCCCGGTCGTCCCTCTCCCGGCGGGCCTTTTCTTCCCGCCAGATCGCCCACCGCTCGGCGACGTCTGGGCGTTGATCGACGGCGGCCGTCCCGCCGGCCAGGGCGTCCTGGAGCAACGCCACCGTCACGCCGATCTCCCCCCAGACGGGCACCGCCACCGCGTGGAACTTGCCCAGGGCCATGGCGTCGAAGTCCACCTGGATGGTGGGCTTCTTGGGCGTGATACCGGTGTGGTTGCTGAAGCTGGCTCCCAGGACCAGCAGCGCCGTCGCCTCGTTCATGAACCAACTGGCGATGGGAGTGCCACTCCGCCCGAGCACGCCACACCCCAACGGATGGTGGTCCGACACCTGCCCCTTGCCCTTGAAGGTGGTGACAATCGGAGCGTTGAGCAGCTCCGCCAGCCGCAGGACCTCGTCCATCCGGAAGCGGGCGCCGTGGCCCACGATGATGACCGGGCGCGCGGTGTCCCGAAGCAGCTCCACCGCCCTGTCCAGCGACTCGGCGGGTGGAGCGATCGTGCGAGGGGCGATCCGTCCCTCGGGGCCACCGACCCGGGTGGCCGGCGCCTGGGCCTTCTGCACCTCGTCGGGAAAGATCAGATGGGACACGCCCCGGTTCAGGATGGCGCTCTTGCACGCCAGGTTCATGAGCTCGGCGTGCTTGCTCGAGTGGAGGACGGGCTGGCTCCACTGGGCCACCTTTCCGAAGGCGGCAACCAGGTCCACTTCCTGGAACGCCCCGGGGCCCAGGACCTGGGTGTCGACCTGGCCGGTCAGGGCCAGGACCGGCGAACGATCCACGTTCGCGTCCCAGAGGCCGGTGAGGAGATTCGTGGCGCCGGGTCCCGCGATCGAGAAGCAGGCCGCGGGCCGTCCGGTCAGCTTCCCGTACGCCGAGGCGGCGAACGAGGCCGCTCCCTCGTGGCGGATGCCGATGTAGCTGAGCTTGCCGTCCGCCTCCATGATCCGCAGCGCGTCCGCCACACCCAGGTTGGAGTGGCCGACCATCCCCCACACCCACCGCACTCCCCACGCCACCATGGTCTCCATCATCACGTCCGCCACCGTGGCAACGTGCTCCGCCTCCTCCGGGAAGCCCACGTAGACGCCGTCCTCGCGGACTTCCACCTCGAAGCGGTGCACGCCGTCCTCGAAGCTCCCCGGCGACCTGCCGGTCAGCGGGTGGAAGTCCCAACCGTGCCAAGGGCAACGTAACCATCCGTTCTCGATGGACCCCTCGCCGAGCGGGCCGCCCTGATGCGGACACCGGTTGTCCAGCGCGGCGAACTGGCCCTGAAAGCGGGTCATGCACACCGTCGCGTGTCCACAGGTGACCGGCTTGACACGACCCTCCGGCAGCTCGCCGGGGTCGAGGGCCTTGTACCACTCGACGCGGCCTGCAGGAGCACGGTCCGGACGCTCGTCGGATCGCGGGGAATCGGTGGAGCCGGCAGCGGTGCCGCCGTCGGGATCGCTCGCCATCGTGGTCCTCTCTGCCCCCGCTTGCCGGGAGATCGTGGCGGTCCTCGGTCGGCGGGCTGGCGAATGTAGGGGACGGGAGGGAGCCCGGCGAACCCGGTACCGCGAGCGCCCCCCCCCGGCGCGCTCACGCCGTTGACCCGGTGCACCACGCCGGGCTCGACGCCTGCGCTGGCCCCGGGGTCGTGCGAGCCGGGGCGTGTGAAGCCGCGAGTCCGTCCGTCGCGACCGCTAGTTGGACAGCTCCAGACCGGCCTTCAGGGCTCGCTCGATGCGGACCTTCGACTCGTTCAGGTGCGCCCGCGTGTAGGCGTCCATGCCGCCGGACTCCAGAGACGCGGCGATCTTGCCGTGGAGCTCGTCGAGCGTCAGGCGGGCGACGGACCGTGCATCCGCCGGTGTACGGCCGGGAGCGTCGGTGACCAGCTCCACCATTCCGTCCAGGTGCGCCCGCTGGAGATCGCGGCGCATGGCCGGGACGTTCTCGTTGTCCGTGACCTCGTTCCACACGGCGCCCGTGAGGGCGTCCATGAGCTCGGGGATCGTCAGCACCTGATCCGCCCCGTACTTCATCTCGGCGTCGCGGATGCGGGAGAACACCCACGGGTGCAGGACCCGCCGCATGAGCGTGCTCTGCAAGCCGAGCACGGTTTCGTGGTAAGGGTAGTCGATGCGACCGTTGAACGTATTCGTGTTCCCCCAGTGGCTCCAGCGATCCGCACCGAGCTGTTGCAGCACGTCCTCGGGGAGATCGAAGGCGCTCTCGCTGAAGGCGTACTCCACCAGGAAGTCCAACGCCTCGACCTGTCGGCCGCGATCGACGTTCCTCCAGGGCCCCCGAGCATCCGGGTCACCGACGTGATCCCGGTACTGATACTGTCCGCCGATGTACTTCACGCCCGTGGCCAGGGCCCTGGCGTACTGGAACAGGAGGCTGTTGAACACCTGCGTGGCGTTGGCGTAGGCTGCGTCATCCTCGAGAGAGAAAGCGGGAACGCTGGCCCACGTGCCACGGATCGTTGCGGCTCTCTCCCTGCCCCACTCGAGGGGATCCTGCCCGAGGTCGTAGACGTTCACGGTCGGATCCAGCGCACCGGGGCCCCGGGCATCTTCGTCGGTGCCGTATGCGTGTCCGGGCTTGGCCGCCAACCGGGCGAGCTCCTTCGCGCGCTCGGGGTCGGGGGTGTAGCCGAAGGCGATGGCCCACTTGTCGTAGGTACCCATCCCTCGGTTGTAGAAGTCGCCGTTCTTCTCGCCGAGCGGAGCGATATTCGGTGTCGGATACTCCATGACGGAGCTGAACACGCCGTTCGCACCGGTCCAATCGACGTCGTACAGCTTGTCGTTGGGCGTGTCGTAGGAGGAACGGAAGTTGTGGCGGAGGCCGAGGGTGTGACCGACCTCGTGCATCGTCACCCACTTGAGGGCCTGGTTCACGTATTCCATGGGTACGGGCTGGGAGGGACCCAGCTCTCCCCGAGCGACCAGAAGGGACCGTATCAGCATGCCCTGGGACGCCATCTCTTCACCGAACGAGGCCATCTCCGCCCCGTTCGCCAGGGCATCGAGCTCCTCGGGCGTCGCCTCGAACATCTCCGTCAAGGCTGCCACCGGGCTGACCTGAAACCGCCACGTGTTCCGGTATCGCAGAATGATGTTCCCTTCCACCAGGATGTCGGCATCCAGGATCTCACCGGTCCGGGGATCCACGACCGACGGGCCGATGGCACCGTAGCCCACCGGATCGGACACGTTCCAGCGGATGGTGGCGTAGCGAAGGTCTTCGGCGTCGGCATCCTCCGGCAGCAGCTCGGCCCTGATCGCGCTCCGAAAGCCGGCCTCCTCGAACGCCTCGTTGAAGGCTTCGACGCCCTCCATGATCGCCGGCCGGTACTGCTCGGGCACCGTGCGATCGATGTAGTACGTGATCGGCTGCCTGGGCGCGCACAGGCCGTCGCCGTCGGCGGGACCGTCGCACTCGAGGCGCCACTTGCGGGCGTAGCGCACGAAGAAGTCCTGTCCGTCGTCTCGTGAGAAGTCCTTGTGGACCGTCATGAAATAGCCGACCCGGTCGTCCGCCATCCGGGACTCCATGGGGACCTCGGGAAGCGCGGCGATGCGCGCGTGGACCGTGACGGGGATATAGCGGTTGTCGGGTACGCTGCGCAGCCGGGGATTCTGGCCCGGCTTGAAGGTCAGCTTCGCATTGATCGTGAGGTTTCGGGGGAACGACTTGACGGAGTCCAGGAAGCTCCGGGACTTGTCGAAGCTGGCGCTGCCCCGCTGCTGCCCCGGAGTGGTTGCCACCGTGAAACGCAACCGCTCGCCCACACCTGACAGATCCGAGACGAACCAATCGTAGACGTCGACCAGATGGTCGGTCTCGTCCCGTGTGGCGGCGATCTTTCCGGCGGCCAGGACCGACTTGCCGAAGGTCAGGTCGATGGACTGCTCGACCGGCGAGCCGTCGGGTGCGACATAGATGTGGGGCCGCTGGACCAGGTATACCTGTCCCTGGTGCTTCTCGAGGGCCACGATCCGCGCCTCTCGGTCCAGCATGGATCCCCCGTAGATGCCTCGGGTGCCGGGGCCTTGAGACGCCTCGAAGGTCATCAGGAACTCCTCACCCAGCCGGTCTTCGGGGACCAGTAGGTAGAGCTTCCCGTCCTTCTCGAATGTGTCGAAGAAGCCCTCTCGCAGCGTGGCTTCCTCAATGAGCTTGTCGAAGTCCGACTTGTCGTCCTCTTCCTGCTTCTTCTGTGCGGACTCGTCCTCGGTAGCGTCAGCGGCGGCCTCGGGCTCCGGCTGCGGCTCCTCCTGGGCCAGCACAGCGGCGGGCGAGAGCAGGGCTGCGGCCACGACTGCAAGGGCCAGGCGCTTCATGGCAGTTCCTCTGTCATAGACGGATGTGTGGATCCGGGTAGCGTACCGCTTTCACCGACAGGCCGGTCCGGATCCGAGGTCCGCTTCTACAGACGCCAGAAGCCGACCCACGGGTTGTCGGGGGTCCTATAGAGAAGAAAAGGAAGCACCGCGGGTCAAGGGTTCCCAGGGGAGACCGCGCTTGGCCGTCCACCCCGCTCCGGCTGCGGGCGTGACTGCGGCCTGCCGCTCTCCAGGCCCGGGCGGTGCTCGGCGCTCCCCCTCTCCGATCTCCGGCGGTCGCCGGCGGCTCTACCGCCCGCCGGCGTCCGGCGCGGCAACAGCTTCGCCACCGACCTTGTGCCGCTCGAACCAGTTCCTCAAGTAGAGCTGAACGCGGATGAAGTTGGTCGGTGGGCGGTTTCGGCTGTGCCAGCCGTCGGTGAGGCGGACCATGGCGGTGGGCACGCCCTTCATCCTGAGCGCCCGGTAGAACTGCTCGGTCTGCTCCATCGGCGTCCGCAGGTCCTTCTCCCCGGTCATGAGCATGGTGGGCGTGGTCACGTTACCCACGTACATGAGGGGCGACCGCCGCAGGTGCTCCGAGGGGTCGTCCCAGACCATGTGCTCGAAGTTGCGGTACCAGCCGGGGCCGTCGGTCGTGCCGATGAAGCTGGTCCAGTTGATCACGGGCGCCTTCGACACGGCGGCCGTGAAGCGGTCGGTATGGCCCACGATCCAGGCCGTCAGCACACCACCCCCGCTGCCGCCGTACACGAACAGGTTCCGCTCGTCGATGTAGCCGCGGCTGATCACCTCGTCCACACCGGCCATGAGGTCCACGAAATCCGGGCCGGGGTAGTCGAACTTGATCGCGTTGCCGAAGTCGCTCCCGTACCCGGAGCTGCCCCGCGGATTGGTGTAGAGCACCACGTAGCCGTGGGCGGCGTGGTTCTGGTTCTTGAAGTCGAAGCCAGCGTTGTACATGGAATGGGGGCCGCCGTGGATCCGCAGGATCAACGGGTACTTCCTCGACGGGTCGAAGTCCGGAGGCCTCACGATCCAGCCCTGGATGCGAACGCCCGGCTCCGATTCGTACCAGAGCTCTTCGACCTCGCCAAGCTCGACCTCGGCCATGTGGGTCCGATTGGTGGCGTGCAGCGTGACGAACGTACCGGGTGCGTCCACGTCGAACCTGACGATCTCCGCAGGGACGTGGGGGCTCGAGAAGCGCCCCACCGCGCTGCCGTCCGCTCCGATGTCCGAGACCGACAGCATGTGCTTGCCTTCGGTGACGGCTCTGGCGTCCCCCTGCACGGGGGCGAAGTAGAGGTTCGACGTCCCCATGCGCTGGGCCGTGAAGTAGACGCCGTTGCCGTCGGCTGCCCAGGTCAGGTCCGCGAGCCGGCGCCCGTGCTCGTCGGCGATGAGCCGGGAACCCGACCCATCGGCCGCCATCACGTAGAGCCCGTTCTCCCGGTAGGTATCCGTCGTCCAATCGTAGCCCTGGTAGGCGATCCACCGTCCGTCGGGAGAGGGCACCGGACCGCCGTCGGGACCCTTGCGGTCCGAGAGCTGTCGGATCTCCCCGGTTGTGACGTCGACCGCGTAGATCTCGGACTCCCGCCACTGGCGCTCGGCGTCTTCGACGCGCAGGGACGAGAAGACGATGGACGCACCGTCCGGCATCCAGCGGTGCCCGCTGTGATTCCAGTCACCGGTGGTCACCTGCCGGGGCGTACCGCCGTCGGCCTGCACGACGAACACGTGCTGGTGGCCGTTGGGAAGCCACCCACGGCCGTCGGCACGGTACCGGAGGCGCTCCTCGATGCGGGCGGAAGCCGTCCACTCCGCTCCGTCAGGCCTGGACGGCATGTCGATGTGCCACTGGGGGTCGATTGCCGCAGGGACGAGCATCGTGAACGCGATGGACTCACCATCGGGGGCCCACTCGAGGTTCGACGGGGACTCCGTCACACGGGTGACCTGGCTCACCGCTCCTTCGTCATCCATCCAGCGCACGAAGATCTGTGGACCCTCCGGTTCCCCCGGAGCGACGTACGCGATCCGGCTCCCGTCCGGTGACCAGACCGGTGACGAGCCATCCACCAGGTAGCGGTTCCGGGACCCATCCGCCCCCATGATCCAGACGGAGGACTCCTCGCGGTCGTTCACGGCGTCGATCCACTGGCGCTGGTAGACGATGTGGGCCCCGTCAGGCGACAGCCTCGGACTGCGCACGTCCTCCCAGTCCAGGTACCGGTCCACGGTGAGCCGATCGTCCAGGTCCTGCGCGGACACGGGTTGGGGGGCGGCAAACGAAGCCGCGACGACGAGCAATGCCAGGGTAGGACGCGTGAGAACGCGCATTGGAGCCTCCGGGACGGGCGTACTTCGGTCAGGTCACGGGACGGAATAGACGCACGTCCCCCGCAAGTCGCAACGAGGGGCCGCGGACTTCGTGGGTGCGGTCCACGGATCGGGAGGGTCCGGCGGACCCGAGGCGTCGCCGGTCACCTGGACCGGCGGTGCCCATGGTCCAGCGTGGCGGCCTTTTACTTGGCGGTCGTGCGCGGCCGCGTTGTGGGCTTCCTGGTAGCCGTAGTCTTCTTGGCGGTCGCGGGCTTCTTGGCCGCGGTGGGCTTCTTGGCCGCCGTCGTCCGGCCGGTCGACGGGGGCTTGCGGGTCGACACGGTCTTCCCCGCTGGTGCGGGCTTCTTGGCGACCGTGGTCCGGCCGGTCGACGTTGCCTTCGTGGCCGCGCGGTTCGCGGCCACCCTACGTGCAGCCGTCTTCTTCGCGGCCGTCGCCCGTTTGGCCGCCGACTTCCTCACAGCGGTCGCCTTCTTCGCCACGGTCTTCTTGGCCGCGGTCGTCTTCTTGGCCACCGTCTTTTTGGTCGCCGCCGCCCGCCTCCCGGTCGTCTTCTTCGCCGCGGCGACCTTCTTCTGTACGGTCTTCTTGGCCGCCGACGCCGTCTGTCCCGCTGATTTCCGGGCTGCCGCGGCCTTCTTGGCCACCGTCTTCCTGGCCGAGGTGGCCTTCTTTGTCACGGTCTTCTTCGTCGCTGCAGCCTTCTTGCCTGCCGTTTTCGTGGCCGCGGTCGCCCTCTTGGTGACGGTCTTCTTGGCTGCCGCCGCCTTCTTCTGCACGGTCTTCTTGACCGCTCCCGCCTTCTTGTCCGCGGTCTTCTTGACCGCGGCCGCCTTTCTGCTCGCGGTCTTCGCTCTCTGGGTCACGGTCTTCTTGGCGGCCGTCGCTTTCTTCCCGGCCGTCGTCCGGGCAGCGGTCGCACGCTTTGTCACGGCGGTCTTTGCCGCGGCGGCCCTACTCGTGGCCGGCCTCTTCTTGGCCGTTGCCTTCTTGGCGGGTGCCTTCTTCGCCGCGGCGGTCCTCGAAGGGCGCTTCTTGGCCGGCGCCGTCTTGGCGGCCCGGGCCTTCGTGGCGGTCTTCTTGGCCGACGCCTTCTTCGCTGCGGTGGCCTTCGTCCGTGGGGACTTCTTGGCGCTGGTTGTCGTCTTGGCGGCCATGGCCGACGCTCCGGTCTGAGGACCCTTGATGATCGACACCTACCGGTGTCTTTTCCTCTGGTAACAATAACCAAGACGGCGACGCGGCTCACCTCACCCATATGTCATCCACGCCTCGGACCGACGAGGTCTTCCTCGCGCTTCTCCGGGAGCACGGCGCCCGTCACGTGAAGCGCGTCCGGTTTCGGCCGAATCGGTCCACGATCTGGAGCCTCACCCAGCACGGCACGGTGTTGAATCTCCATGTCGCCTACCGAAGCGCGCCCGAGGAGCTCGTCCGCTGCCTCGCCGTCATTGCCAACGAGGCTGGCAGCGGCTCGGCCGCCTACCGTGCCGCCGCTCGGACCGTACGGAACTGGCCAGGCATCGCACGCGCCCTCCAGGAAGCTCGCGACGGGGCCCCGGCGGCGGCACGGGTGTCCTCGGCACCCCGGGCCAAGCGATGTGCGGGAACGCCGGAACAACGTCGGTTCGTCAGGCGGCTCTACCGATACCTGAATGCCACCCGCTTCGAGAACACGCTACCGGACCGGGTGCCACTCCGGCTGTCCGACCGCATGACCACACGCCTCGGCCAGATGGTGGGAGAACGAGTAGACGGGAAGCCCCGCATCGTGGAGATCGCCCTGAACGTTGATTTGCTTCTCGAGGGCAACGCCGCTCCCCGCCTCGACACCATGCTGCACGAGATGGCACACGTGGGCGCCTTTCTCGTGCACGGAGAGCGGGGCCACGGCCGGGCATGGCGGGCCTGGGCAGAGCGAGCCGGGTGCACGCCCCGAGCCCGCGCTCGGCGGCGGATCCTCCGGCGACGGCGAGGCACCCGGGTGACCGGCGTGCCGGCGCTTCCGGCCCCGGCCACCCAGCTCGAGCTGGCCGTATGAGGAGGATCAGTGCTGAGGAGGATCAGTGCGGCCCATCGAGGTCCGTGAACCGGGTCCAGTTGGTCGTGCGGCCGATCTTGGCGAAGGCGATCTTGATGAATCCCCGTAGGGCCAGCGTCTCGCCGTCTTCGGCCAGTTTCATCTCGGCGCGGTAGGTCTTGCCGCTCTTGGGATCGTAGATGCGCCCGTCCTTCCACTGCCCGTCGTCGAAGCGGAAGGAGTGCATGAGCTCCAGCCCCACGATCGGGCGATCCCGGAGGCTCTCGTCCGGGTTGTTGATGTCCAGCTTCGCGCCGCCTGCCCACTCGCTGCCATCGTCTTTCGGCACATGGGGCTCGCTGAGCCACACGATCTTGCCACAGTACTTCTGATCCCGGCAGGGGTAGATCTCGACACGAGACCATTGCCCGTCGTCCTCCCGCGCCGTCTCCCAGATGCCCACGACCGCATCCGGCCGGGGCGGGTCCTGGGCATTGACCGGGGTACCCCGCGCGGCGAACAGCGCGGCGAGCGAGAACCCGACGCGGGTCAGGTTCCTCCAGGACGTGGTCATGATCGGGCGGCGTTCCAGGGTCTGGTCGAGGGCGGCGGCGACCTCTGTGCTACACCCAGCTCCCCCGCTGGAGCCGTGCCGCGGTGGCGGCTGCCGGTTGGATGGCGGCGAAGCCGAGTCGGCACCGGCCCGGGACGTCATTCGGTGCACCGATTCGCGGGTGGCGCTGTGCCGCTGCGGAGCTTCGGCGAACAAGCCCTTCTGCGACAACAGCCACCGCGGGATCGGCTTCGAAGGCTGACCCGGGAGTCCCGCCACTGCCGGCGCGCCACAACCGTGTCGGCCGGGGGACGCATCGCGACGGGCCCCTGCACTGAGCCGCCGTCAATCACTCACGGGTCTGGTCCTGAGCGGTCCTCCCACGAGGACAGCCGGCATGCCACTCTCCCTCACGGCGTCGTTGAACCGATCCAACTCGGGCCCCAGCAGCCGGTCCACTTCGGCCCTGTGGGTCGCCCATCTCGTCGAAAGATCCTGGTAGAAGTCGTGGGCGCCCCTCGTGGTCCCCGCCTCGGACTGGTCTACGGCGCTCCGCAGGTAGATGTAATGGAGGTTGAGGCGGCTTTCGGCGTTCAGCACGGTCTGGCCGTCTACAGTCCGGTCCTGGATCAGCGAGTCCTTGACCGCGATCAACCGTTCGGACAGATCCTCGCCGACCTCCTTCACCGTCTCGACGCCCTCTCCCTCGTAGTCCTCCGCCTGCTCGAGCACGGCACCCACCTGGGCGTCCACGGCGAGCACCGCGATGACCCCCTCGTGGATCTCGTTCAACTCCCGGGTCAGCGCCATCATCAGCTGGTCCTGCTCTTCGTAGTCGGCCTGCGTCGCCTCGGCCCTCGGATCCTTGAGCACGTCGATCGAGGCGGTGTGCACCTCGTCGCCGGCGGTGAGCCGGACCTCATAGGTGCCGGGGACGACCTTTCGACCCTGATGCGATCCCCACACGTACAGCTCGGGGATCCGGATCGCGGATTCGTGTCGCAGGTTCCAGCTCGTCCGATTCATGCCAGGCTTCACCTGGAGGCGGGCCGTGCTGTCGCGGGGCTCGGCCAGAGTGGTGTAGGTCCGAATCACTGCTTCGCCGCTCAGGATCTCCAGCTTCACCTCGGTGGAGTCGTCGACGTCGGGAAGGTAGAAGTCGACGATGGCGCCGGCAGGCGGATTCTTCCCGACGTTCCCGGCGAAGCCGCTGAAGCCCCCACCCCCGACCCGGTGGGCCGGCTGGGGCTGGAACAAGTGCACGCCCTCCCGGCCGATGTCGCCGCTGGCCGCCTGCAAGGGGCCCAGGTCGTCCAGGATCCAGAACGACCTCCCCTGCGTGGACGCCACGAGGTCGTTGGAGGGTCCCTGGACGATCACGTCGGTGATCGGCGTCAGGGGCATGTTGAGCTGGAGCGACTGCCAGTTGGCCCCGTCGTCGAAGGAGACGTACATGCCACCTTCGGTGCCGGCGTAGAGCAGCCCGCGGCGTACCGGATCCTCCCTCACGACCCGCACGTGGTGCTCGGGTGCGATGCCCGACACGATCGGCTGCCAGCTGGCGCCGTAGTCGCTGGTCTTGAACGCCATCGGGGTGAAGTCGTTGAACTTGTATCGGGTCACGGCCACGTAGGCCGTCGCCGGGTCGTGGGGAGAGACGTCGATGGCGTTGACCAACGACTCCGGAAGGTCGGGGGGTGTCACGTTCGTCCACGTTGCGCCCCCGTCCCGAGTCACGTGCACCAGCCCATCGTCACTGCCGGTCCACAGGGTGTTCGCGTCGTGGGGCGACTCCATGAGGTAGGCGATCGTCCCGTAGATCTCACCACCGGCGCCCTCGTTGGTGATGGGCCCCCCGCCAAAGCCCTGCTTCGGGTCCTCGTCGCGGGTCAGATCCGGGCTGGCCTCCTCCCAGGTCCTGCCGCGATCCCGGGTGCGCAGGACGTGATTCCCTGCGTGGTATAGAACGTTGGAATCATGCTGCGAGACTACGATTGGGGCATTCCAGTTAAAGCGATACTTCATGTCCCGCGCCCGCATGGCGATGGGTAGCTGGGGATAGGCCATGACGTTCCGGGAATACCGCGTCCGGGCATCCCATTCGTTGATCTGGCCCATGTAGCAACCGGCGTAGACGTACCGCGGATTCTCCCGGTCGAAGCCGGTGTAGGCGCTCTCGCATCCGCCCACCGGGTACCAGTCCTTCCAGCCGATCCCGCCGGTGAAGCTCCGGCTGGCGATGGCCACCGTGCTGTTGTCCTGCTGGCCGCCGTAGACCATGTAGGGGAACTGGTGGTCGACGTTGACCCGGTAGAACTGGGCAGTGGGCTGGTTCTGCTGGGTGGACCAGGTCGCGCCCCCGTCCAGAGACACGTTACCTCCCCCGTCGTTCCCGTTGATCAGGAAGTCGCTGTCGGTAGGGTTGATCCACAGGTCGTGGTTGTCGCCGTGGGGCGTCCGGACCCGGCTCCAGGTCTGCCCTCCGTCGATGGACCGGAAGGCAGGAGCGTTCAGGATCCACACGACGTCGGGGTTCTGCGGGTCTGCGAATACCTCGATGTAGTACCAGGCTCGGGCCCGGATACTCCAGTCCTCCGACACGAGCCGCCAGCTCTCGCCCCGGTCGTCCGAGCGGTACAGGCCACCTCCGGGATCGGCCTCGATCAGCGCGTAGATCCGGTCCGAGTTCGCGGCCACGTCCACCCCGACCTTACCCATGAGCTCCGGGAAGTCGCCCTCGATCCGCTCCCACGAGTCCCCGCCGTCGGTGCTGCGCCAGATGCCGCTGCCTGGGCCCCCGGAGCGCACCTCCCAGCCCTGCCTCAGGTGATCCCAGAAGCCGGCGTACAGGATTCGTGGGTTGTTGGGATCCATGGAGAGCGAGCTCGCCCCGGACGTGGGATTCACGTAGAGGACCTTCGCCCAGGTCTCTCCTCCGTCCGTCGTCCGGTAGACGCCTCGGTCCTCGCTCGGACCGTACGGCGCACCCTGCACCGAGACGTAGACCAGGTCGGGGTCCGTGGGATGGACCAACACGTCGCTGATGGCCCGACTGTTCGGTAGACCCATGTGCCGCCAGGCGTTGCCCCCGTCGGTGGACTTGTACACGCCGTCGCCGTGAGACGTCATGACGCCGCGCACCGCGTGCTCGCCCATGCCCACGTAGACGACGTTGGGATCCGACTCGGCCACGGCGATCGCCCCCACGGACGAGGTGCCGAACGTCTCGTCGGAGACGTTGTTCCAGGTCTGGCCGGCGTTGGTCGTCTTCCACACCCCGCTGCCCACACCGCCGAAGTAGTAGGTGTACGGTTGGGATGTGACGCCGGCCACGGCCACCGAGCGGCCACCGCGGAACGGCCCGATGTTCCGCCACTCCATGTCATGGAACAGCGTGGAGTCCATCACCTGGGCCGCTGCGGGCCGGGCGCCGCCGACCGGGACGAGGGCAACGGCCGAGAAGACGACCGTGGCGGAAACGGCGATGGCGTGGGTCCATCGCGCGGCTACGGCGAGGAGCGACTTGCTCATGGCACGCGGGTATAGAGGTTCGCAAGGTCCGAGATCAGGGACGGCAAGGTATGAAGCCCGCCTGACCTCCGACAGACTGGCGAACGCCTGGCCGGGCGCTGCCGAGCCGGCCGCTCGCCCCGGCGGCTCTGGCGGCGAGCCGGCTCCAGCGCTATCCGTCCGAGAGTGGGCCGCGCTTCATCCGTACCCCTGGACGGCGCGAGACGCGGCCACGATCCGTCGCTCCCAAAGGGAGGAGAGGCCGTGATGTCGGACGAACCGTCGGACTCCAAGGCCGAGGCGAACCCCACGCGCGCCGGGTGGCGAGCCGCCGCCAGCAAGCACGCGCCACTGGTCTGGGCGGCCCGGCTTCTTCTCGTCTACGGCGTGCTGGTCGTGCTCGTCTCCGCCGCGGGCCTCCTGCGGGGATCCACCGAGGGGACGAGCCTGACATTCTCCGTCCTCCACCTTGCCGTGCTCTTCGGCCTCACCGAAGTGCTCCTGCGCTTCCGGCGCTGGGCGTGGTGGCTCACCGCGGCGGTGACCGTGAGCGAGCTGTTCATCCTCGCGCCCCTGGCCGGGGGCGTGTTGTTCGGACCTGCAGGCGCAGTGGGGATCGACTGGGGCACCGCCGCGCTGTGGGTGGTCGGCTCGGTACTCCTGGTGACCATCCTGGCGCTGTTGGTCCGGAGCTACCGCAGCTTCTTCGGCTACCGATGACCATGTCCGGACGAGGCGGCACCCGCCGATGACCGGCGCAGGAGCGACGATCGAGCTGGTGAGGGTTTTCGGGTTCCCCGTACGGATCCACGCGAGCTGGCTGGTCATCTTCCTGCTGTTGGCGTGGTCCTTGGCCACGGGGTGGTTCCCGACGCAGTACGAGGGCCTCACCACGGCCACGTACTGGGCCATGGGGCTCGTGGGGTCCCTGGGGCTGTTCGTCTCGATCCTCCTTCACGAGCTCTCGCACTCGGTGGTCGCCCAGCGCTTCGGCCTCCCCATCCAGGGCATCACCCTGTTTCTGTTCGGGGGCGTGGCCCAGATGTCGGATGAGCCCAGCTCGCCAAGGCAGGAGCTCCTGATCGCCGTCGCCGGCCCTCTGGCCAGCGTCGTGATCGCCGCCGTTTGTTGGGGTCTCACCGCGGCAGGTCAGGCAGCCGGCTGGCCGGTGTCGATCACGGCGGTCACCGGATACCTGGCCTTTCTGAACGTCATCCTGGTGGCCTTCAATCTGCTGCCGGCCTTCCCACTGGATGGCGGGCGCGTGTTCCGGGCCCTCCTCTGGGCCTGGAAGGGGAGCCTCCGGGAAGCCACGCGGATCGCCGCCGCCTGGGGCACGGGGTTCGGCACCGCGCTGATCGCGCTGGGCATCCTCTCCGTCCTGGGGGGCTCGCTCCTCGGTGGCGTCTGGTTCGCACTGATCGGTCTCTTCCTGCGGAACGCGGCCCAGATGGGCTATCAGCAGGTCATCCTCAAGAAGCTGCTGGAAGGTGAGCCGGTGCGCCGCTTCGCCCAGACGCGGGTGGTTACCGTCCCGCCGGGCCTGAATGTCCAGGACCTGGTGGAGAGCTACGTCTATCAGCATCACTTCAATGCCTACCCCGTGGTGGAGAACGGAGTCCTCCGGGGCATCGTCACGCTGAGGGACGTGAAGAGCGTGCCGCGGGAGGAATGGGACCGGACGCGGGTCGCGGACATTCTCACGCCGGCGTCAGACGAGAACTCGGTCTCTCCGGACGTGGACGCCATGGAGGCGCTGGCCAAGATGGGGCAGAGTGGCGCGACCCGACTCATGGTCGTGCGGGACGGGCAGTTGGAGGTCTTCCAGCTCAAGCTCGAGCTGGGCGGACCCTGAGGTCGAAGCCCTGTCGATGAGCATGGGCAGACGCCGCTTCCTCACGCTCGCCGGAGCCACGGCGTTGGGCGTGGCCTCCGGGGAGGGCGCCGCCGCTGGCTCCCCTGCCCTACGCTCGCGTCCGGCTCCCACCGACCCCGTTCGTACGCGAAGCGACCCTGTGAGCCTGTTCCTGTGCGGCGACGTGATGACGGGAAGAGGGATCGACCAGATTCTGCCGCACCCGGGGGATCCCCGCCTCTTCGAGCCCTACGTGAAGGACGCGAGGGAGTACGTGCGGCTCGCCGAAATGCGATACGGCGCGATTCCCCGGAAGGCGGAGTTCCCCTAC
>JBDHHQ010000008.1:0-109429 GCA_039589315.1 Gemmatimonadota bacterium | reverse complement strand
GGCGGGAGTCCGGGAAGGGGCGTTTGGGCTTCTGCGAACGCGAGGAATCGGGCGGCCCGCGCCGAGTCACCGTCCTGATAGAAGACCACGGCGCGCTCACCCTCCAGACTTCGGTACGGAGGATGATCCTGCGGTGTGTCTCCCCCGACCCGTATCGCCAGCAGCAGGAGGGAGAGGACGGCGACGAGGCTCACTCGCCCGCGGCCTTCTCGAGCCCCTCGACGCCCGCCTTTGCCGCCTCGTTGTCCGGATTGAGCTCCAGGGCTCGTTGCCAGAGCATGCGCGCCCACTCGAGGTCGTCTTCCCGGAGCGCGATCTCCCCGAGCTTGGCGTACACGTCGTCGCCCAGCCGAGGATCCAGGTTGACCGCCTTCTCGAAATGGGCCCGCGCTCCGGCCACGTCTCCGCGACGGAACGCGAAGTCCCCGAGATTCTTGTGGGCTTGAGGCGTGGGGTTCGGCAGGGAGGCCGCCTTCAGGTAGAGAGCTTCGGCGTTGTCGCTCTTCCCTTGGCGCTCTCGCACCGCTCCCAGGTTCACCAGCAAGGCGGTGTCTTCGGGGTACCGCCTCAACCCCTCTTCGCCAACGGCCGCAGCACTCTCCAGGTCGCCCATCATCGCCGCGGCCAGCACACCGTAGGCGTAGTAGAGGGGGGGTGCGCCGTTCTTGAGCAACGATCGGGCGCCGGACAGCCGCCGCCTGGCTTGCGTCGGATCCCCGCGCTTCAACGCGACGATCGCCCGAGACAACGCGGCATCGGCGTCGGCAGCGTCCATTGCCAACGCCTGGTCCAGCAACGACTCGGCTTCCTCGAGGCGGCCCATGTGCTCCAGGGCCAGAGCCCGGTTCTTCAACACGCCCGGGCGATTCCGGACCGCTTCATCCAGGGCGTCGAGATGCCGGAGGCTATCCTGGTACGCGCCCAGCTTCAGCGCGATGACGGCGAGCCCGAAACGCGCGTCGGTGTCCGAGGGATCTGATGCCAGCACTCGTTCGAACTCCCGCGCCGCATCGGTATACAGGCCCGTTCGGTGGTAGGCGGGAGCCAGCTCGCTCGGCTCCGAGACGTCTTCTATCAGAGGATCTCGGACCCGCTGGCCCGTCTTCGATACGAAGCCTGCCTGCGCCAACCCGAAGAGGGCCTTGGCCGTGTCGAACTCGACGAGGCCCGAGGCCTCGACCAGGTCCTCCACGGTGCGCTTCCCGTCGAGGAGCGGCAGGACACGCCTCTGATTGTCGGTCAACTCGACGTCGGCGTCACTCTCGTCGGGGAGATGCTCGACCGAGAAGATCAGGTCGAAGTCCGAGATCTTCTTCTCGATCAGGCTCCACTCGTCCACCCTGCGAGCGCCCTCCAGCAGGAGGCCCTCGGCGTTGATGGACACGAGCATGACGTCCTCCGGGGGTACCTCGTCGGGCTCGAACCGGAACGTCCCTTCACTCCAGCCGAAGAGGTGGTATACGGCCTCTTCGATCTGGAGCGTGACGAAGCGGTTCAGGTCTTCTTCGACCAGAGCGCCCTGACCCATCAGGATCTCGCCCAACCGCCGCCCCGGTTCATTGCCTTGCGCGGCAACACCCCGGGTCAGCTGCTCCTCGGTGATCACCCCGTTCTTGACGAGCAAGTCGCCCAAGCGGTCCGGACGGTTCAGGACGCTGGCGAAGATCACTCGGCCCTTGCCGAAGTAGACGTTCCCGTAGCTGGGCCGGTTGCTTACCGTGAGGCAGCCGGTCTTCCGTCCCATGGCCAGGAGCTGGCAGATGTCGGCGAGCCCGACGTGGGCGAGGTTGCCCTCGATGGCCATCAGCCAACCTCCTCGGCGACTCGCTCGACGATGCGGGGCCAATCCCAGATCACCGATTCGCGGGAGGGGATCCACTCGGTGCGAGGGGCCGCCACCTGCGGAGCGGGCTGGGGTGTTGGCTTTGGCCTGGGCGGAGGCGGCGGCGTGGGCACAGCGCGCGAAACCTGGTCGGCCGGCACGCCTGCTCCCTCCTCGAGCTCCAGCACGAGCCCGCCCTCGAAGCGCGTGCGCAGTCGGTCCTCGATACCGTCGATGGACGACGGCGGTCGGTCGGCGGACAGGAGCACCCTGGCGCCCGTCCGTTTCAGCGCCTCGAAGAGGTGGAAGAACTCCTCCTGCGCCCGCTCGGTGTCCGCGAGCTTCTCCGCGCCGTGGAGCAACAGCAGGTCCGTGGTCCACCAGCGCTCCCGCCACGCACCCGCGACTCCGGTGGACAGGGATTCGATGAACTCCCCGGCGAACTCCTTTACGGAGATCAGGGCGATCCGCATCTCTGGCCGAAGGTCCTGGGCGGTCCGTCCCGCTGCGCCCTGCAGCTCCAGGCCGAGCTCGCCGTCCGGGCTCCACACGTAGAGCGGGTTGTAGTCGGGATGCTCCTCCTTGATCAGCTGTTCGGCCACCCTCAGCGCCAGGGGTGAGAAGCGATCGGTCAGCTCCTGCAGCTGGGGACCCGCTGGAAGAGGTGGAAACGGGCGATGCCGCTCGCGGGCCGATGCGAGCAATGCCTCGGCCTCCCGCAGCCGGTCGGGATTGGAGAGAAGCTCGACAGCCGCTTCCGGCCAGGGGTTGCCGATCCGATCCAGCTCGGCGCGCACCTTCTTCAGGCGTTCCAACTCCTTGCGGAAGCTCTCGGCTGCCTCCCTCACCTCGTCGGCCGAGTGCTTGCCCTGGAGCAGACGCTCCAGCCGAGCAGCGCTGAAGCCTTCTGCCTCCGCCTCGGCCATGGTTTTCCGCACCATCGCACGCAAGCGCTCTTCCTCGTCGGAAACGCTGGTCTCCAGGGTGGCGGAGAGCTCCTGAACGAAGGACGCGAACTCGCTGCCCTCGCGGCTGCCACCGGCAGGCCCGAGGATGTCGACGATCTCTTCTGGAGGCACCTCCCGCTCCTCGATCTCCTGTATGGCGAGGACTCGGTTCAGCGCGCCCTGCAGCTCCCGGATGTTGTCGTAGGGGTAGCGTGCGATCGCCTCGCCGGTGCCGGCAGCCAGGTCGGTCCCACGGTCGGAGACCTTCTTGAGCACGATGGCCACTCGGGTCTCGTACTCGGGCAGCGCGATGTCCACGATCAGACCACCGGAGAACCGGGACAGCAGCCGAGCATCCAGATCGTCGATGTCGGCGGGGGGGCGATCGCTGGCCAGGACCACCTGACTCCCGGAGCCCGTCAGGGCGTCCAGGGTCCCGAGGAGCATCTCCTGGGCTTCGGGATGGCCCGTGATGAACTGCACGTCGTCGAGAAGAAGGATGTCCAGATCGCGATACGTCTCCCGTAGGGAGTCCTTCTCCCCGCGCTCCAGCGCCTTCTCCAGGTCGTCCAGGTAGCTCTCGAGGGTCTTGTAGAGCACGCGCGCCGACGCGGGCCCGTGGCCGGCCTGGTTGGCGATTGCGGTGAGCAGGTGGGTCTTCCCGAGCCCGGACGAGGAGTAGATGAACAGGGGATTGAAGCTCCGGCCCGGCGAGTCGGCCGCGCGTCGAGACGCAGCGGAGGCCAGACGGTTGGCCGGGCCGACGACGAAGCTCTCGAAGGTGAGCTGGCGATCCAGATCCACGGGTGGCTAGGGCTCAGTGATCGGCAGGTGCCTCATTCGGCCGGGAACGTCTGATCCAGCCGCTCGAGCATCGTGTCCTCCAGCGCAGCCAGCGGGCCCGACCCCGACCGGGACCCCTCCACGGCTCCTCGCAGGGTCTCGACCGCTCGGGAGACGCGGCCCGCGTCCGCCCCGGGATCGAAGAACGAAAGGAGAAGGACGGCGCCCCCCTGTTTCGCCATCTCCTGCACCGTGAGGCGGCCCCCGCCGCCCACCGCCACCAGCTCGCGCACCTCGCCGGAGCCGGCGAGCTCGCCGATGCGCCGACCCGATGCGTGGAGGCGGGCGGCCTGTGTGGCCAGATCCGCCGCTCGCCCCAAGGCGAGGCCCGTTTTCGCAAGGACGCTGCCCCGCTGGTCCACCAGAGCCGCCGACCGGGCTCCGGAGCCCGCGGTGAACTCCTCGAGAGCGGCCTCCAGGCGGCTCTCGTCAGCCGATGTGAGGTCTGTGTGTCTCATCGCCCAGACTGTTCGGTTCAACGTGGACGGCCGCCGTGACTCCTCGACGGACCGATGCCTTTCACTAGTCTATGCGGGGTCCCGCTCACTCGCTATTTCGGCCTCCGGCCTCCGCGTCGTCATACACCCCAACCCCTACGGATTCTCCCTGGCCCACGCCGCTACCTCGGCCAGATCCGGCGGGAGCGACGCCTCGAAGGTCAGCTCCTCGCCGGTTCGCGGATGTTCGAAGGACAGCTCCGCAGCGTGAAGGAACTGGCGCGGCGTGCGCCGGGCCAGCTCCCGAGCCCAGGCGTGAGCTTGCCCCCCCATTCCCCGCTCCCAACCAGCGCCGTACACGGCGTCCCCGACAACGGGATGACCGATGTGCGACAGGTGGACACGTATCTGATGGGTGCGTCCAGTGCCGAGCGAAACCCGGAGCAGCTCCGCCGCCCGCCACCGCTCCAGCACGGCGCAGCGGGTGAGCGCGAAGCGCCCCCGCTCCCTGACGGCCATCCTCTTCCGGTCGGTCGGATGCCGGCCGATGGGCCCGTCGATGGTCAAAGGGCTCTTAGCAAGGTGGCCCCAAGACGCGGCCAGGTAAAGACGTTGGACCTCCCGGTCTTTGAGCGCCCGGGACAACGCCCGGTGAGCCTGGTCGTCCTTGGCGACGACCATGAGCCCGGACGTGTAGCGGTCCAGTCTGTGGACGATCCCGGGCCGTAGGGTTCCGCCGACGCCCGACAGGTCGCGTACGTGGTGGAGCAGCGCGTTCACCAGGGTGCCCGAGGCGTGCCCGGGAGCTGGATGTACGACCAGCCCCGGCGGCTTGTTTACGACGACCAGCGAGGCATCCTGGTAAACGATGTCCACGGGGATGTCCTGGGGCTCGGCCGTCAACTCCTCCGGGGCCGGGATCTCCACCTCGATCAGCTGGCCGGGCGACACCGCCTCGGACTTGCGCGGAGCACGGCCGTCCACGAGCACGTGCCCTTCCCGGATCAGGGCCGCGATCCGGGTGCGCGACAGGTTCAACCGGGCCGCGAGCCAGCCGTCGAGGCGTCCCTCGGCCGTTTCGTCCACCGTGAGCACTTCGGTCGACGCCCCTCCCGCGGTCATGGCCCAACCCCTACGGCGCGAGGCTCGCCGACTGGCTTCGAGGCCGGGAGGGGACGCACCGCCAGCCCGTCAGCTCCCGCGTCGGCTGAGGCCGATCACCGCGGTGCGGCCGTCGAGATCCACGTCCTGCGTGGCGTCGTAGTCACCGGGGTTTCCGTCGGTGCTCACCTCCAAGGCCTCGGCCAGCGTTTCGCCCGCGATGAAGCCGCGATGGGCGGAGGCCGCGGCCATGACGTCCTCGGTCCCGAAGATCCCGAGATCGATGCGGTCGGTGATCTCGAGCCCCGAGTCCTTGCGGAGCCGCTGAATCCGGTTCACGAGCTCGCGGGCGAGACCCTCCGCTACGAGCTCGTCGGTCAAGCCGGGATCCAGCGCCGCCGTATACCCGGCTTCGCTCCTGACGACCAGGTCGCCCCGGGCTTCCTCGACCAGCTCGAAATCGCCCGCGTCCAAGGCGTGGCTCTCACCTTCGAGGTCGATGACCACCGGCTCTCCGCCCTGGAACGCCTCGAGCGCCTCGGATGTGAGCGAGCGGATCGCTGCCGCGGCCATGTTGGTGTTCTTGCCGAAGCGGGGTCCGAGCGCCCGGAAGTTGGGGCGCGCCGCGAGCGCGACCAGCTCCTCGGCGGTGCCCAGGAGTCTCACGGACTTGACGTTGAGCTCGTCTTCGAGCAGCTCCAACAGCTCGGAGCGCACGCCCTTGCCGGGCAGCACGCCGTACAGGCGGGACAGAGGCTGCCGGACCCGGATCTGGACCTCCTCCCGGGCCGCGCGCCCCAGCGACACCAGGGCGCGCACCGCCGCCATCTCCGCCTCGAGCTCCCCGTCCAGCGCATGCTCGTCGGCGGACGGGAACCGACTCAGGTGCGCGCTCTCGCCGGTGAGACCCCGGTGCAGCCAGTCCCCCGTGAAGGGCGCCACCGGAGCCACGAGCAGGGACACGGTCCGCAGGCACTCCCAGAGCGTGCGGAACGCCGCCCGGGCATCGGCACGGTCACTGCTGCCCCAGAAACGGGATCGCGACCGACGCACGTACCAGTTCGACAGGTCCTCGTTCAGGAAGTCGGCGACCTGTCGGTACGCGCGGGTGATCTGGTAGCCGTCCAGCTCCTCGCCGACGTCACCGACGAGTCGGTGGAGGCGGGCGAGTATCCAGCGGTCCAGGATGCTGCGCTCCGCCGGAGGCGGATCGTCGTCACGGGGCTCCCAGTCCTCGACGTTGGCGTACAGGGAGAAGAACCGATACGTGTTGAAGAGGGTGTCGAAGAGCTTTCGCGCCGCCTCGCGGACGCCCTCCGAGTTGTAGCGCTTCGACACCCACGGATTGCTCGACGTGATCAGGTACCAGCGAAGCGCATCCGAGCCGTGCTCGGCGATGGCGTCCCACGGATCGACGACGTTGCCCCTGGACTTGGACATCTTCTGCCCCTCGGCGTCCTGGATGAGGTCGTTCACGACCACGTTGAGGTAGGGCGCGCCCCGCCCGAGCATGGTGGAGATGGCCAGCAGCGAGTAGAACCAACCCCGCGTCTGGTCGAGTCCCTCGCAGATGAAGTCCGCCGGGAAATGGCGCTCGAACTCCGCCCCGTGCTCGAAGGGGTAGTGCCATTGGGCGAACGGCATGGCGCCCGAGTCGAACCAGACGTCGAGGACTGTCTCGGTGCGCCGCATGGTGCCCGAGCAGTCGGCGCACGTCCACGTGACCTCGTCGATGTACGGACGGTGAGGATCGAAATCCGCCGGCAGGCCTCCCGCCCGCTGTCTCAGCTCGTCGAGGCTCCCGATCCACTCGATGTGACCGGGATCGGCCTCGCAGATCCACACGGGCAAGGGCGTGCCCCAGAACCGCTCGCGGGACAGCGCCCAGTCCACGTTTCCCTTCAGCCACTCCCCCATGCGGCCCTCGCCGACCTCGGGCGGGAACCAGTGGATGGCGGCGTTGTGCTCCAGCAGCTCGTCTCTCAGCCGGGAGGTCGCGGCGAACCAGGAGTCCCGCGCCATGTAGATGAGGGGCGAGTCGCAGCGCCAGCAGTGGGGGTAGGAATGGAAGACCTTCTCGACCCCGAACAGGTTGCCGCGGCGCTCCAACTCCTCGATCACGACCGGGTCCGCGTCCTTGACGAACATGCCTCCCACGACGGCCGTGCTCTCCGTGAACGATCCCGTGTCGTCCACCGGCCTGAGCAGGGGAAGCCCGTGCCGCTTACCGGCCGCGTAGTCATCGGCGCCGAAGGCCGGCGCCATGTGGACGATGCCCGTACCGTCCTCGGCGCTCACGAAGTCCTCCGCCACGACGGTCCAGGCGTTACCCACGTCCGCCGGCTCGGGGACCAGGTCGAGGGATCGGGCGTACCGGCGGCCGACCAGGTCGCTGGCCGGGTATCTGGCCACTACCTCGGCGCCTTCCCCGAACACGCGCTCCACCAGGCTCTCGGCCAGGATCAGGCGCCGGCCCTCGTGGGCTACCTCGGCGTAGAAGAGACCCGGGTTAACGGCCAGACCGACGTTCGACGGTACCGTCCACGGCGTCGTCGTCCACACCAGGAACGCCCGACCGTCGGGGTCCGGCTCTCCGTCGTCGGTGAGGAGCGGGGCGAGGAAGAAGAGCGACGGGTCCTCGACGTCGGCGTAGCCCTGAGCCACCTCGTGTGAGCTGAGGGCCGTTCCGCACCGGGGGCAGTAGGGGACGCTCTTGTGCCCACGGTAGAGCAGTCCGTTCCGGGCCAGCTCGGCGAGGATCCACCACACCGACTCGATGTACTCGGGGCGAAACGTCACATACGGGCGCGAGTAGTCGAGCCAGTAGCCGATTCGCTCCGAGAGGCTCTCCCACTCGGTCTTGTAGGTGAACACGGAGTCCCGGCACACGTCGTTGAACCGGGCGATCCCGAGAGCTTCGATCTCGGGCTTTCCGGAGATTCCGAGCTTCTTCTCCGCTTCGATCTCCACCGGCAGCCCGTGTGTGTCCCATCCCGCTATCCGCGTCACCGCCCGCCCGTTCATGGTCCGGTGGCGACACACCAGATCCTTGATGGTTCGGCTGATGATGTGATGCAGGCCGGGACGGCCGTTGGCCGTCGGCGGGCCCTCGTAGAAGACGAATGGCTCGCCGTCGGCGGTGGCCGCCAGCGTCTGGTGGAAGAGATCTTCCTCGCGCCAGCGCTCGAGGGTCTGTTCTTCCAGGGCGATGAGGGACTCGGGAAGCTCTGGGTATCGCATGTGCTCGATCGCGCTTGTGTAGCAAGCGTCAGGTTGATGGAGGGAGGCCGGCCCGGCCGGGTGTCAGAGCTCGGCCACGACGTCGTGGATGATGCTCGTGAGGGCTGGCTCGGCTTCCCTGGCTGTCTGGATGATCGTGGCCACATCGGCCTCCTCGAGGGCGTCCGGCAGACACAGGTCCGTGATGATCACGATGCCCAGCACTCGCATGCCCATGTGTCTGGCCACGATCACTTCGGGAACCGTGGACATGCCCACCACGTCGGCGCCGATGGTCCGAAGCATGCGGTACTCCGCACGGGTCTCGAGGTTCGGTCCGACCACGGCGGCGTACACGCCGCGGTGCAGCGGTATGCCCTTCGCCAGGGCCACGCTCATGGCCTTTTCCTGCAATGCGTGGTCGTACGGCTCCGACATGTCCGGGAAGCGCGGTCCCAGCGCATCCAGGTTCGGGCCCACCAGGGGGTTGTCGCCAAGCAGGTTGATGTGGTCATCCAACAGCACCAGCGAGCCGGCCGGCCACAGAGGGTGCATGCCGCCGCTCGCACCGGACACGATGAGGGTCTCGGCCCCCAGCATCTTCATGACCCGGACCGGCAGCGTCACCTGGCGTAGGTCGTACCCCTCGTACCGATGGAAGCGTCCCTGCAGCGCCACCACCGGAGTGCCGCCCAGCATTCCCAGGATGAGCCGTCCGGAGTGGCTCTCCACCGTCGGCGCCGGGAAGTGCGGGAGTTCCTCGTACGGGATGACATCCACCTGGTCGATCTGTTCGGCCAGCCCACCGAGACCCGTGCCGAGCACGATGCCCACGCGCGGCACGAAGGCACTCCGGCTACGAACTGCGTGAACCGCCTCCTCCAGCAGGGCCAGTTGAGCCGAGCCGGCGTCACTTTCCACTGAAGGGAGGATCCTCACCGTCCGCGTTGCCCGTGCGCTCGTCGTAGACCAACGTGGAGGTCCACACGCGCGGGTCCGTGGACGTCCCTGCGTCGGGTCCTGACTCGTAGACCGTCCCTTGCGGCGGCTCCCCGTCCTGCAGGGGCTCTTTCCGGAGCCCGGCACGCGACGCCTCTTCGTCGTAGTCGCCTGCAGGCTCAGCGGCGCTGGCCTCGGCATCCGTGGGCGCCAGACTCTCGATGTCCACCGGCGCCGCCATCTCCGCGCTATCGGCGTCCCGGCTCCCGGCCGCGTCTACCACGGCCGCGGCCGGCGCGCTCGGCTCCTGCCACTCGAAGCCGTGCAGGTCGATCTCGAGCGCATCTTCTTCGGCGGGGGCCTTCATCTCTTCGACCTCCACGTCGTCCAACTCCCGCTCGAGGAGGACCCGGAAGGACTTCAGGAACCTGACGCGGCGCCGCTCCAGCTCCTCGATCGAGGCGCGCAGATCCTCGGCGCGGGTGCGCCCGTGCTCCAACGCCCGCTCCACATGCGCCTGAGCATCCCGCTTCAACTGCTCGGCCTGGGCATCGATCAGCCGGCGGGCTTCCTCGGCGTCGGCCCGGGACTCCCGCAGCAGCAGATCCGCTTCCCGCCTGGCCTGGCCCAGGATGTCCTCCCGCAGCTCCTGGGCGGTGACCAGAGCCTCCTGGACGGCCCGCTCCCGTCCCTCCTGAGATCGGAGCTGGTCCGCAAGCCTTGCCGTTCGCTCCTTCAGGGTCAGGTTTTCCTTGACGAGCGTCTCGAGGCGCTCCGCCACGAGCTCGAGGAAGCTGTCGACCTCGTCAGCCTCGTATCCCCTGAGCTGTTTGGCGAAGTCTCCGCGCTTCTTCCGGACGTCGAGTGGTGTCAAGTCGATCATGATCGCTTCCCGAAAAGTGCCGTACCAAGGCGTACCATCGTGCTGCCCTCCTCGATCGCGATGCCGAAGTCGTTCGTCATCCCCATGGACAGCTCGCTTCCTACCTTCTCCGAGAGCTTTCGCGCCGCTTCGAGGGTCTCTCGCAGACCCCGGAAGGCGTCGCGAAGCCTACCCTCATTGTCGGTGAAGGGCGCCATGGTCATGAGCCCTTCCACGCGAAGCCCGCCGAGCTCCAGCACCTGTTGAACGGTCTCCAGCGCCTCATCCGGCGAGAGGCCGCTCTTGGAAGCCTCGCCGGACGTGTTGACCTGAATCAGGACATCCAACGTCCTGCCCGACTCGACGGCCGCCGCTGACAACCGCCGGGCCAGCTTGACCGAGTCGACAGAGTGGACGATGTCGGCGACCGCAGTGACGCGGGCGGCCTTTCGACTCTGCACGTGCCCGACCATGTGCCAATGGGCCGGCACGTCAACGATCTCGGCCCGCTTCCACTCCAGCTCTTCCACCCGGTTCTCTCCGAGGTCGGAGAGACCCGCCTCCAGCGCCGCCGTCAACGCCGCGAGCGGGTGTGCCTTCGTCACGGCCACGACCCGCACGGCCTCTGGCTCCCTGCCCGCCCGCTGGGCCGCACGGGCGATGGCGTCCCGGACTCGTGGCAGGGCCTCCTGCAGCGTCGCTCGATACATCGGACAATTCTAAGTCGCGCGGGGGGAATTCCAAAGAAACGTCGCAGGGCACCTGCAGGCCCGGGCGGTTCCACAGGCGTCGCCCCAGGCCGTCCCCCTCGCAGCGAAACGAGCGCCGGCCCGCCCGCGACTGGATCCCGAGTGGGCGGGCTACGCCTCGGGCACGAGGGCCGTCACAAGGAAGAACCCCCGCCGGCGACGCCGACGGGGGTCCGGTGTGCTCGCGCGGCCCTGCGGCGCCTACCGTGTCGTGAACGTAATCGGCAGGGACACCCAGACGGGCACCTTCTTGTCCCGGTTCAACGCGGGCGAGAACCGGAACACGCCGGCCACCTTGATGGCCGCCTCGTCCAGCGCAGTGTGCCCGGAAGACTGGTTCACCCTGGTGTCCTGCACAAGCCCGTCCTCGTCGATGAAGAACCAGACCTGCACGGTGCCGCCGATTCCGGCGTCACGCAGGAGCGGCGGGTATTCGCGCTGAAGCGCCCGCTGCACCTCCGTCCGGTTCCGGATATCGGGCGCAACCGTGAACGGCGTAAACGTGGGAGCCGCCGAGATGTCCGAACCGCCCTCTTCTGGTGGGGGTGGCAGGTTCTCGACCGGGTTGTCCTCGAACGTCGTGGGCGCGATGGTGATGTCTTCGTCGATGTTGGCCTCCGCCACCACGGGCGTCGCCGGTCGCGAGATCTGCTCCGGCGGCGGCGGGATCTCGATCTCGGGCGGGAGCTCGATGGCCTCGAGCTCGTCGGCCGTGAAGGACACGTCTTCCGCGGTCAGATCGGGAAAGAACTGGAAGAACGCGAAGTGGAGGAGTGTGGCGGCGATCATGGAACCCCAGAACCAGTTCCCGAACGATCGCTTGAGCTTCTCGTTTGCCGTCAACTCGATGCCGACGCTTGTCTCTGGTTCGCTCATCGTCTTGCCCTCGTCATGCTCTGCTCGATCTCAGTGGCGAACACCACCCGCACCACACCGGCTTCGACGAGCTCCTTCTGGACCGCGTCGATGTACTGGTACGGGACGTCGCGATCGGCCCGTACCGAGATCACGAGCCTGCGGTCGGACGCCGCGTAAAGGGGAGCTACCGTTTGGCTGACTTCGGCCATGCCGTGTGGCCGATCGTTGATCCAGATGGACCCATCCTGCTCCACCCAGATGTTCAGGATGTTCTTCTTCTTCTCGTCGATCTTCTCGGTGGCCTCGGCCGCCGCCCAGTCGATGCCGCGCTCCTTGTCGGTGCGGAAGACGGTGGTCACCATGAAGAAGATCAGGAGGAGAAAGGCGATGTCCGCCAGCGACGACGACGGGATCTCGTCGGAGGCCTTGGACTTGCGCTCGAAACCGCCACCCTTGATCGCCATCGGTCAGTTCTCCAGCACTTGGAGGGAGATGCGCTCCGCCCCAGCGACGTGCAGCGCGTCCAGCACGTCGATCATGTACCGATAGGAGGCGTCGGGGTGCGTCTTCACGGCCGCGATCAGGTTGGGGTTCGAGGTGACCTCCTGTCGCCACAGCGATTCCACGTCGTCGGGCCGCATCTGCTGGATCTGCTGACTCTCCCCGCGCTTCACGTCCACGATGCCGGTAGGCTGGATGATGAGGTGGAGGATGTTCTTCTGCGAGACCTGGATTTCTTCCGCCTCCTCCGGCAGGACGATGGCCAGACCTCGGTCCTTCGGGAACACAGTGGTGACCAGGAAGAAGATCAGGAGGAGGAACGCGATGTCGGCCATGGACGCGGAGGGGATCTCGTCGCTGACCTTCGACTTCTTGGCTTGCATTACGGCCATGCTGCTGCCCTCTCAGACGTGGGCTGTGTGTGTTCGTTACACGACGTCGAAAAGCGGTGTTCCCCTATGGGACGTCGACCTCCCCGTGAGGGCTCGACGAATGGTCCTGCAAGGTGGCACGCATCTCCCGGCGCGACGGGCTCGTCTCCTTGCCCACCACCTCGAGGGACCCCTCCTTCTCCATGTCCCAGGCCAGGTTCAGCACCCGTTGGGAGCCTTGCTCCATGTCGAGGATCAGCGTGTCGATGCGGCTCACGAAGAAGTTGTAGGCGATGTTCACCGGAATCGCGATGGCGAGCCCGCTCGCCGTGGTCAGCAGGGCCACCTTGATCCCGCCGGCCACCAGCCCCGGATCCACGTCCCCCGCCTCTTCGATGGCGGCGAAGGCCAGGATCATCCCGGCCACCGTGCCGAGGAAGCCCATCAGGGGCGCGACGTTGGCCACGGTGGCCAGGACCACCAGGCCTCGTTCCAGGAACCCGAGCTCGATGGTGCCCACCGTGCTGATGGCCTGTTCGATCTCACCCGCGTTGACCTTCTTCTGCGAGATCCGCTTGAGACCCGCGTACAGGATGGCCGCGGCCGGTCCAGGCGTGGCGGCGGCGATCTGGACGGCGTCGTCTATGTTACCGGCACGTGCCGCCTCCTCGACCTCCCTCAGGATGCGCTTCGTGCTGTGATGCGCCAGCCAAAGCGTCCAGGCCTTGGCGAGGATCACGCCCAGAGCGATGAGGGAGCACAGGATGAGCGGATACATCATGAGCCCGCCGTCCGCGAACAGCGTCAGGAGTTGATATTGGCTGCTTCCCAAGCCGAATCTCCTTGGTTGACCGGCGCCTGGTGCTGGAGCCGCAAAATGTACGGAGTGCGCCGTCAGGCTGTCAACGCGCCTGGCCGGGGCGTGCGTGCACACCCGCAACCCTGCTTCGTGTCGAAGGATACGTCAAGTGGCGCTGGTCGTTTCCCGCGATCGCCTCGATCGACGGCGGGCGTGCCGTGCGGCGTGCCCGGGGCGCTCTACGTCCGGAACGGCAGCGCGAGCCCACCTACCGGTTCGGGCAGGCCGCCGCTGAGGATCTGGCGGAGGCGCGGGCCGTCGACGCCCGCCTCCAGTCGTCCCCGCTGTGCGACCGAGACGCGGGACGTCTCCTCGCTGACCACCACGACGATGGCATCCGTCTCCTCGGAGAGCCCCAGCGCGGCGCGGTGCCGGGTGCCGAGGGAGCGGTCGGGGAGGGAGTACTGGGTCAGAGGCAGGATCGCCCCCGCCGCTCTGATGGAGTCCCCAGAGATCACGACGGCGCCGTCGTGGAGCGGGGAGTACGGCGTGAAGATGGTCGTCAGCATCTCCTTCGAGACCTTGGCCTGGATCGGGCTGCCGGTGACCGCGTACTCCTCCAGCCCCACCTCCTGCTCGACCGCGATGATGGCGCCGATCTTGGCCCGGGCCAGGTGCTCCGTCGCCTCCACGATCTCGTCCACGACCTGGCTGCCCTGTTCCCGGTAGAGGAAGCGGACCATCCGGGTTTGCCCGAGCCTGGCCAGCGCCGCCCGCAGCTCCGGCTGGAACACCACCAGGGCGGCGATGGCACCATACTGGAAGAACGTCTCCAGCAGGTACCGGATCAGGACGAAGTCCAGGAGTCGCGCACCCAGGTAGATGAGGCCCAGAAGCATGATCCCGAGGAGGATCTGCATGGCCCGGGTGCGCTGGATGAGGATGAGGATGCGATAGAGGAGGACCGTGACGATGAGGATCTCGATCAGGTCCCCCCACCCCGGCGACAGGAGCAGGAACTGCTCCCTGAGAAAGCTCACGCCACGCCCTCCGGATTCCGTATGGCGTGGGCCACGCGCAGGGCCCTGGAGACCGCCTCCACGTCGTGGACCCGGAAGATGCGGGCGCCCGCCAGGTACGCCGCAACGCATGCCGCCAACGTTCCCTCCACCCGCTCGCCCGGGGGGAGCCCCAACACGGCCCCGAGGAAGCTCTTGCGAGACGGCCCCACCATCACCGGTGGGCCGATGGTCGTGAGACGCTCCAGCCCCGCGATCAGCTCGAGGCTCTGGGCCGGCGTCTTGGCGAAGCCGATGCCGGGATCGACCACGATGTTCTTCCGCTCGACGCCGGCTGCCCGTGCGCGCGCCACGGAGTCTGCCAGCTCCGACCGCACCTCTTCAATCACGTCCCGGTAGGTGGCGAACCGCGCCATGGTCCCGGGCTCCCCACGCATGTGCATGAGGATCAGGCCGGCACCGACCGAGGCCACGACCTCGGCAAGCCGTCGGTCGTGGCGCAAGCCCGAGACGTCGTTGACACCGTGGGCCCCGGCCTCCAGCGCCGCCGCCGCCACGTCGGCCTTTCGTGTATCCACCGAAATCGGCACGTCGAAGTGCTCGACCGCCGCCTTCACGAAGGGCAGGATCCGTCGCAGCTCTTCGTGGGCCGGGACCTCGCCGGCTCCGGGCCGCGTCGACTCTCCCCCCACGTCCAGGATACCCGCGCCCCCCCGCACCATTCGCTCGGCGGCGTAGAGGGCCGCCTCGACGTTGGGCCAGGAGCCTCCATCCGAGAAGGAGTCGGGGGTGAGGTTCACGATACCCATCACGACCGGTCGGCTGAGGTCCACCGAGCAGTCACGGAGCCGCCACTGCGGCACCGCCTGCCGGTCGTGTGCGAAGAGGGGACCGCCTGCCGGCGGCACGGCGGTCCCCGGGGTCGAGCCGGACTTGGGGGGCGCCTCGCTCATCAGCGAGTCGGGTCGGCCTCGGGAGTCTCGGGTGAGAGCCGCACCGGGGCACCCACGGAGTCCGACGGCTCGCCCTCCTGCTCCGAGGGCGGCGGTGCGCCCGCGTCCTCGGCGCCGCCCATGTCGAGCTCCGTCTGGGTCGCGGGGGAGACCGAAGGTCCCAAGCCTGCACCGGCCAACGGAGCTGCGATGCCCTCCGTCTCGAGGTCGGGTCCTGTGTCCAGGGGCGGCAGGGGCTTCCCCTCGGCCAGCAGCTCGATCTCCTGCCGGTCCAGCGTCTCCCGCTCCAGGAGCGCCTGGGCGATGGACTCCAGCAGGGTGCCGTGCTGATCCAGGAGCTCCCGCGCCCGGTCGTGCGCCACGTCCACGATGCGCTTCACCTCTTCGTCGACCTGGCGCGCCGTGTGCTCCGACACGCTCCGACGTTGAACCAGCTCCCGGCCCAGGAACACCTCGTGCTCCGCGTCCCCCACGGCCACCAGGCCGATCACCTCTGACATGCCGAAGGTCGTGACCATCCGGCGGGCCATCTGCGTCGCCCGGTCGATGTCGTTGCCGGCGCCGGTCGTGATCTTCTCCGGACCGAAGATCATCTCCTCCGCCACGCGACCACCGAACAGCATGACCAGCTGGCCTTCCAGCCACTCCTTCGTGTAGGAGTGACGATCCTCCACGGGGAGACTGGCGGTGATCCCCAGGGCCCGGCCACGGGGGACGATGGTGACCTTGTGCACCGGGTCGAGGCCTGGTAAGCGGAGCCCGATGACGGCGTGACCCGCTTCGTGGTAGGCCGTGAGCCTCCGCTCGGCCTCCGTCAGGACCAGGCTGCGGCGCTCCGTCCCCAGCATGACCTTGTCCTTGGCACGGTCGAAATGGTCCATGGCCACGCGATCCGCGCCCTCCCGTGCGGCCAGCAGCGCCGCCTCGTTGCAGACGTTGGCCAGATCGGCTCCGCTCAGGCCCGGCGTCCCCCGAGCCAGCACCGACAACTGCACGTCCTCAGCGAGGGGCAGCTTCTTGGCGTGAACCCGGAGGATCCCCTCGCGGCCCTTCACGTCCGGAGAATCGACGACCACCTGGCGGTCGAATCGGCCGGGCCGCAGCAGGGCCGGATCGAGGACGTCGGGGCGGTTGGTGGCGGCCAGGAGTATGACGCCCTCGTTCGCCTCGAAGCCGTCCATCTCCACCAGGAGCGCGTTCAGGGTCTGCTCCCGCTCGTCGTGACCGCCGCCGAGGCCCGCGCCTCGGTGCCGTCCCACCGCGTCGATCTCGTCGATGAAGATGATGCACGGCGCGTGGGCCTTCCCCTGCTCGAACAGGTCCCGCACCCGGGACGCGCCCACACCGACGAACATCTCCACGAAATCCGAGCCGGACATCTGGAAGAAGGGACGCGCGGCTTCACCGGCCACGGCCTTGGCCAGCAGGGTCTTCCCGGTGCCCGGCGGACCCACCAGGAGCACGCCCTTGGGCAAGCGGCCACCCAGCCGTGAGAAGCGCTGCGGGTCCTTCAGGAACTCGATGATCTCCTGCAGCTCGTCCTTGGCCTCGTCGGCGCCGGCGACGTCGGCGAACGTGACCTTGGGCGTGTCCGGCGAGATGAGCTTGGCCTTCGACCGCCCGAACTGGAACGCCTTGTTCCCGCCCCCCTGCATGGTCCGGAAGATCCAGATCCAGAACGCGATGAACAGGAGCCAGGGGAGAGCTCCAAGGAGGAACGTCCCCCAGCCGGTCGTCTCGGCTTCCGCAGAGATCAGGACGTCCTTGTCCTCCATCTCGGTGAGCAGCGCCTCGTCGATATCGCCGGGGAGCATCGTGGTGAACTCGATGGTCTCACCGCCCTCCCGGACCACGGGAGCCCGAAGCTGCCCTTCGATGGCCCGCCCCTCGATGACCGTGACCTCGTGTAGGTGAATTCCGTCGCGGCCTCCTCGGAGCCCCGGACGAACTGGACGGCGAGGATGGACATGAGAACGAGGAAGACCCAGAAGGACGCCGTCTTCGAGAGACGGGCCCAACGAGTGCCCGGATCGTTCTGATTGTTTCCCTGTTCAGTCATGCGTAATCCGACTGCCGGCTGCGTCCGGAGCGGAGACCCCTTCTCCACCCGGTACCCTACCACTACTCGGAACCGGAGCGGAGGTTTCTCCGCCCTGCGGTCAGAGACTTCCTATGTAAGGTAGGTGCCGGAAGCTCTCGGAGTAGTCCAGTCCATACCCCACGAGGAACTCCTCGGGGGCGTCGAACCCGACCCACCGGGCCTCCTTGACCAGCCGAGTGAGGCGCTTGTGGAGCAGCGCGCAGATCTCGAGACTGGCTGGACCGCGCTCCTCGAGCAACGGAATCAGCCGGTTCATGGTCGTCCCGCTGTCGATGATGTCCTCGACCAGCAGGACGGCGCGTCCCTCCACGGACGCGTCCGGATCGTAAAGCAACTGCACGTCGCCGCTGCTGACCGTATCCGTGCCGTAGCTCGACGCTACGAGGAAATCCACGTGCAGCGGCACCTGGATCTCCCGCACCAGGTCGGCCAGGAAGATGAAGGACCCTTTCAGGAGGCCCAGCACGAGCAGGTTGTCCTCGGGTCCGTAGGCCTGCGAGATGGAGCGGCCCATCTCCCGAACCCGGGTCGCGATCTGCTCTTCAGAGTACACGACCCGGCGCAGCTCGCGACCTCCGAGTTGACGCTTCGTGTCAAGGGACGTGTGTGTCATCCACAATCCAGACGGCCATGGTATAGGCGTGATCCCGCGGCGGGTTCCACGTCGATCGTGCGATGCCGGGCACCCAGAGGACCCTCCCGGCCGCATCCTGCAGCACGGCGCGCCGGCTCCGCTCTCGGGTGGGCACGCGCGCTTCCGCCAGCAGCTTCTTCAGCTTCTTTCTACCATAGGGCATGTGGATCCGATCTCCGGGACGCCACTCGCGGAAGCGGAGCGGAAAGGCCAGCTCCGCGGCATCGAACCGCGCCACCCAACGACCCTGCACCGCCTCCCGGTCGGACCAACGAGCCTCGTACCGTCGCCCACCGATCACGAAGCCACCGGACCCCGGGCGGCGTGCCGGCACCTCCAGCGGCCGGTTCGCACCGGGCTCGGCCGTGTGCGTCATGACCAGGCGGTCGAACTCCCGGGTGACCGCCATCCCGTCCGGTAGCCGCGCTTCCCGGCCACTGGCACCGGCAGCCGCGAAATCGAGCGCCGCCTGCGTGCCGGCTTCGTCGAGCCGGCTTCCCAGGCGGCGTGCGAGCGCTCGCACAAGGCGGGCCTGAACGGATGAATCATACCGGAGCAAACCGGCCAGATCAACCGAGATACGGCCTTCCCCCTCGTCGGCGTCGACGCGCTCGAGCAGATCAGGAACGACGTGGGACCAGGCCAGCTCGTTCTCCCGCGCCAACCGGGCCAGACGTGCCAGCGAGTGGCGGAGACGTGGCGCCGCCCGGGCCTCGAGAGAGGGGATCACCTCGTGGCGGATCCGGTTTCGAGCGAAGGACGGATCGCGGTTCGTCGGGTCGATCCTGGGCTGGAGGCCCACCTCGCCGGCGTATTCGAGGATCTGGGACTTCCAGAAGGGCAAGAGGGGTCGGAGGATGCCGGGCTCCCGCCGCGGGGGGATCCCCGCGAGCCCTCGGATGCCGGTGCCGCGGAAGATACGGAACAGCACGGTCTCGGCCTGGTCGTCGGCGTGGTGCGCTGTCAGGATCCACTGCGCGTCCAGCCTGTTCCGCAGCGCGACCAGGAAACCGTAGCGAGCCGCGCGCGCCGCTTCCTCGCCCGTCGGGGGAGCCTCGGCCCGACCGATCTCCACCGGCAGCGCCCACGCCCGGGCCACGCCCGCCACCCACTGGCCATCTTCCCGGCTGCCGGGTCGCATGCGGTGGTCGAAGTGACCCACCCGCAGATCCAGGGGGGGCACTGCCGGCGAGAAGCGGAGCAGGTGCAGAAGCGCGAGGGAGTCCACCCCTCCCGAGACCGCCACCAACACGGTGTCTCCCTCGCCAGGTCCACCGAGATCGCGGAGGTGCGCCCCGAACGCCCGGGCCAGTCCCCTCACCGGGAGTCCCCGGGCCCCTTCCGACCGTCGGACGCGGGCGAACCCGGCGTCCCACTCGCCTTCACCGCAGGTGTGTCCGGCACCGACGACGCATGGCCCGCCGACCCCGGCGTTGTCGACGCCTCGCCTGCCAGTCCCTGCGCCGTGGAGGCGTCGCCTGCCAATCCCGGCGCCGGCGGGCGACCGAACTCTTCGGTGAGCAGCCGGGCCAGCCGGTCCGGACGGTCGGTCTGGACGCCGTCCACGCCCCAGCCGAGCAGGCGACGCATGTCGTCCACCTCGTCCACCGTCCACACGTGGACCGCGATGTTCTGGCGGTGAGCCACCTCGAGGAAGCGGGGCGTCACGACGCGGCGGCCCTTCCATACGTCGGGCACCTGGAGCGCGTCGACGCGCGGCGTGTACCCGGCGCAGAACGGCAGGCGATGCAAGAGGTAGAAACGCCGGATCTGCTGGGTCGACGCACCCCACGGCCCTTCGTAGCCCCGCGCCTCTGCTCGGTCGCGCTCGTGGGCCGCGGCGAAAAGGACGCGGTGCTGGGCGCCGTGTCGGCGGATGATCTCCAGCAGGCCGCGGGTCGCTGCGCGCTCCTTGGTCTCCACGTTGATCCGGACGCGGGGACACGCGTCCAGGACCTCCTCGAAGAGGGGCACGCGGACGCCTCGTCCGCGGTAGGTGGGCTTCCCCGACGGATCGAGGAAGCGGTACCCGGCGTCCAGCTCCCGCAACGTGTCCCAGGGGAACGACGCGACCGGCCCGGTCCCGTCGGTGGTGCGCTCCACCGTGTCGTCGTGGATCACCACGATTCGACGGTCCGCCGTCGCGCGAACGTCCAGCTCGAGGGCGTCCGACTGCCAGACATCCACCGCCTGGACGAAGGCCTCCAACGTGTTCTCGGGCGCCAACCCAGCACCCCCGCGGTGGGCCATCAAGAGGGGGGCCCCCGCCAGGTATGGGTGGCCCGGACGGATTCGTGTCATCGTCCCAATGCGTCCATGCCGGACCTCGCGTGTCACGACGGGGGCGTGGCGCCCCGATGGCTCAGCCCGGGGCCCCCGCGGCCTCCACCGCCCTCACCTCGTTCTCGTCGAGGCCATACAGCTCGAACAGGACCAGGTCCATGAGCCGTCCGGTCATGTCCAGCGCCGCGCCTCGGCGTGCGTCTTCGTCGGGCTCGGGCCCTCCCGCGGTGAGCTCCTCCTTCAGAGCCAGGCAACGCTCGCCGAGGAAGACGAGCACGTCCTCCACGACCTCCGGACGCGGCGACGCCGGGGCCAGGGAGTCGGGCATGGCCTCTGCCAGGAGCAGACCGCGCACGAAAGCCATGAATCCGGGAAAGGTCAGGGCGACGATCGGGCCGTCCTCGAGATACTCCTCCTCGGTAATATCCTCCCATGCCAGCTCGTTCTCGTAGAGATCGCGGGCATACCCGAGGAGGTGTTCCCGATCTTCAGGGGACAGGAGAGCCGGGTCTCCGGGCCGCCGTGCGGGTTCCCGGCCGAGGGCCCGCCGGATTCTCTCCTTGCGACCCTCCACCAGTGTTCTTACGCGTTCGTTCATGGCCGTGGTTCGTCGAGGAGTGTCGGGATTCCAGGAGCCGGCAAACTAGCGCGGTGCGGCGGCAGTTCGCGAATGGCCAGGACGCGGCGTCGCCGGGGCGCTGGCGCCATGACCCACCCGCCTGCGATTGTGCGGGTTCCGGCATCCGACCGCGTCCCTTCCCCACCGACCCCCGGAGAACCAGGCTGCCATGACACTCCGCACCCTGTTCCTGACGGCCGCGGCCGCCGGTCTCATCTGCCTGCCGGCCACCGCACAGGAAGTCGTCCTTCTCGTTCCCGAGGCGGTCTGGGACGGTGTCGCGGACAGGCCGGTACCCGGACAGGGCGTCCTGGTCTCGGGCCGCCGCATCCAGGCCGTGGGACCGGCAGGCTCCCTCACCGTCCCAGCGGGAGCCACGGTGCTGGAGCTTCCGGGCCTGACGCTCATGCCGGGGCTGATCGAAGGCCACTCCCATCTGCTGCTCCACCCGTACGACGAGACCCGCTGGGTGGATCAGGTGCTGCTGGAGCCGCTGGCCGAACGGGTGGCCCGGGCGGTGGTCCACGCCGAGCGCACGATCCTGGCCGGCGTCACCACGGTGCGGGACCTCGGGTCCGAGGGCGCCGACTACGCCGACGTGGGCCTCAAGAGCGCCATCGAGAAGGGCGTGATCCCAGGACCGCGGATGATCGTGACCACCAAGGCCCTGGTGGCCACCGGGAGCTACAACCCCAAGGGGGCGCCGGAGCTCGCCTTCCACAAAGGGGCCGAGGTGGCGGACGGGGTCGACGACCTGATGCGGGCAACCCGCGACCAGATCGGCCGCGGCGCCGACTGGATCAAGGTCTACGCCGACTACCGTTGGGGTCCGGGCGGCACCGCCCAGCCCACCTACACGGTGGACGAGCTGCGCCTGGTGGTGGAAGTGGCCGGCTCCTCGGGCCGTCCGGTGGTTGCCCACGCGTCCACCGCGGAGGGCATGCGGCGGGCCGTGGCGGCGGGTGTCCGCACCGTCGAGCACGGCGACGGCGGCACCGCCGAGGTGTTCGCCGCGATGGCGGAGCGCAGCGTGGCGTTCTGCCCCACGATCGCGGCGGGAGACGCCATCTCCCAGTACGGCGGCTGGCGCAAGGGCGTGGATCCGGAACCGGACCGCATCGGGCGGAAGCGGGATACCGTGCGTCTCGCCCTGGCGGCCGGCGTCGACATGTGCTTCGGCGGGGACGTGGGCGTCTACCCCCACGGCGACAATGTGCGGGAGCTCGAGCTCATGGTGGAGTACGGCATGAGCCACCTGGACGCGGCCCGGGCGGCCACGTCCGGGAACGCCCGGATCTTCGGCATCGACGACGAGGTGGGGGCGATCCGCCCGGGCTTGCTGGCCGACCTTATCGCGGTACGGGGAGACCCGTCGAGCGACGTGGCCGTGCTCCGGCGAGTGGAGCTGGTGATGAAGGGGGGCCAGGTCTACCGGACGCCGTGACCGAAGGGCAGCTCAGTCCGTGCCGCCACCGCCGGGGTCGCCGGAGCTCGAGCCACCACCCCGGGGGACCTTCGAGCCGATCCAATCGTACACCACGTCCGGCAACAGCTGGGAGATCCAGGCTGCGCCGCCCCAGACCCTGGGAAACAGGGCCGATCGCCGTCGAGCCCGGATAGCGCGCATCATCCGCTCCACCGCTGCGTCCAGGTCCATCATGAAGGGCATGGGGTGATCCTGCCGGTCCGTGAGGGGGGTCCGCACGTAGCCCGGACGGATCAGCGTCACGGCGACGCCGGTGCCCCGCAGGTCGATGCGGAGGCTCTCGAAGTAGTTGGCCAGAGCTGCCTTGCTGGCCGTATAGGCGGCGCTCCGTGGCAGGCCGCGAAAGCCGGCGACCGAGCCGATGCCCACCAGGTGACCGGCGCGCCGAGCCAGCATGCCGGGGAGGACCGCCCCGGTCGCGTACACGGCTCCCAGATAGTTCGTCCGCAGCACCCGCTCGACGTCGTCCACCCAGTCCGGGTCTCCGGGTCGATTCCTGGCGGTGACGCCGGCGTTCGCCACCAGGAGGTCGATGGGGCCGAGCTCGGCTTCGCAGCGCTGGACGGCCTGCTGCACGGAGGCGCGCAGGGAGACGTCTGTGGGTAGGGGCAGCGCGCGGCCGCCGTCCTCGTCGATCTCCGCAGCCGCGCGTGAGAGCGCCTCGGCTCGCCGGGCAGCCAGTGCCACGGCGTAGCCGTCCCGGGCCAGGCGAGCTGCCAGAGCGCGCCCGATGCCGGAGGAGGCACCGGTTACGAGGGCAACTGGGGACATCGGGCGGGCCCATGGACCGGCCGTTTCGCACCGATCTCGACGTGAGCTGGTAGTGTCTTCGGCGATCGCATCGGGTCGAGCCCAGTGTTGCAAATCAGCGACAGACTGCCGCAATTAGGCCCCTTGAGGGGGTTGGTGTTACCGGAGCGACGCTCGCGCGTTCCGGGCAGCACGATCTCTGCGGCACCGCAGGCTCTCCCGGCCCTGTGTCTCGCGATTCAGCCACGGCCGCGAGCCCCGTCGACGGGGGTACGAAACCTGCTGATATGCCTCCGGGCCCGCCGACCCGACTCGCGAACGCCCTACAACGAGCATCGAGCCCTTGGATCACAGCGAATCGTCCACTCCGCCTTGCGTCATCCTGGCCGGCGGCTTCGGCACGCGTCTCTCCGAGCATACCGACCGGACGCCCAAGCCCATGGTGGAGATCGGGGGCCGGCCGATCCTGTGGCACATCATGATGCACTATTTCGGCCACGGCTTCGACGACTTCATCATCGCCCTGGGGTACAGGGGCGAGGTCATCAAGCGGTACATGGTGGAGGCGTCGCAGTTCGCGGGTGACCTTGCCGTGGACTTCGGCCGAGGGCAGGTGCAACGGAAGAGCTCGAGCACCCCCGACTGGCACGTCGCGCTGGTGGAGACGGGCCTTCGCACCAAGACGGGGGGCAGAGTGAAGCGCCTGGCATCGTACCTGAGAGACGGGACGTTCATGCTCACCTGGGGAGACGGCGTCTCCGACGTGGACCTGAACCGGCTGCTGGCCTTTCACCGGGCCCACGGGCGGCTGGCGACGGTCACGGTCGTGCGTCCCCCTGCGCGCTTCGGCCACGTCGAGATCGAAGGCGACGAGGTCGTGGAGTTCTCGGAGAAGCCGCAGGCCGGCGAGGGGTGGATCAACGGCGCCTTCTTCGTGCTCGAGCCCGGGGTTCTCGACTATATCGAGGGAGACGAGACGAGTTGGGAGCGGGAGCCGATGGAACGGCTCGCCCGGGATGGACAGCTCATGGCGTACAAGCATACCTCCTTCTGGCAGTGCATGGACAACCTCCGGGAGAAGCGCATCCTCGAAGAGCTCTGGGCCAGCGGCCGTGCGCCCTGGAAGACCTGGAAGTAGCCCGTGAGGGTCCTCGTCACCGGACACCGCGGATACATCGGCACGATCCTCGTACCGATGCTCGCGGACCGCGGCCATGACGTCGTCGGACTCGACACCGACCTCTATCGTTTCTCTTCGTTCGGCGAGCCTCCCCCGGAGATCCCCAACCTCGGCATGGACATCCGGGACGTGGCGTTGTCGGACCTGCAGGGGTTTGACGCCGTGCTGCACCTGGCGGGCCTCTCCAACGATCCCCTCGGAGACCTGGACCCCGCGCTGACCTACGAGATCAACTTCCACGCGTCCGTGAGGCTCGCGAAGCTGGCGAGGGAGGCGGGCGTCGGACGCTTCGTCTTCTCGTCGTCGTGCAGCAACTACGGCGCCGGAGGCGACGATTTCCTCGACGAATCGTCGCTGTTGAATCCGGTGACGCCATACGGCAAATCCAAGGTGATGGTGGAGTGGGAAGTCTCGGCCCTGGCCGACGAAGGATTCAGCCCCGTGTTCCTGCGCAGTGCCACGGCCTTCGGCGTGTCGCCACGCCTTCGCTTCGATCTCGTGCTCAACAACCTGGTGGCGTGGGCGTTCACCACCGGGGTCGTGCGTCTCAAGAGCGACGGGATGGCCTGGCGTCCCGTTGTGCATATCGACGACATCTCCCGGGCTTTCGCGGCCGTGCTCGAGGCACCTCGGGACCTCGTCCACAACCGTGGCTTCAACGTCGGACGGACGACCGAGAACTACCGGGTTCGTGACCTGGCCGAGATCGTCAGGGAGACCGTGCCCGGGTCGAGCGTCGAGCTCGCGCCCGGGGCCGGAGCAGACCTGCGCTGCTACCGGGTGTCGTGTGACCGGCTGCCCCGGACGATCCCGGGGTTCCAGCCGTCGTGGACGGCGCGCCAAGGCGCCCAGGAGCTCTACCGGGCGTACGCCGATACGGGGCTGGTGCTCGAGGACTTCGAGGGCGCCCGCTACCGCCGCCTTCAGCAGCTCCGGCTGCTCATGGAGCGGGGGCTGCTCGGGCGGGAGCTGCGGTGGGTCGACGCGGGGACCCTACCCTCCTCGTCCACGCTTCTCGCCGGCCACTCCGGGTGAGCTCGCCGCCCACCCGCCGCCGGGTGGACGCACCCGAAGGGTCCGTCTGCCGTTCCTGTCGGGGAGACGCAGTCGGTGTGTTCCTGGACCTCGGGGTCACGCCCCTGGCCGACCGTCTGCTGACGGTCGAGCAGCTGGACCAGCCCGAGCCCATGGCTCCCCTCCGGGTCGCTCTCTGTGGCGGATGTGGTTTGGTTCAGATCACGGAATCGGTATCGCCGGAGGAGCTGTTCTGCCGGGACTACCCCTACTTCTCGTCCGTATCGAAGACCGTCCTGGAGAATGCGCGCTCGAACGCCGAGTCCCTGCTGGCGTCACGTGAGCTGGGTCCACACAGCCTGGTGGTCGAGCTGGCGAGCAACGACGGCTACATGCTGCGCAACTTCCGCGACCGGGGGATCCCGGTGTTGGGGATCGATCCGGCCAGCGCACCAGCCGATGCTGCCCTGCGGGAGGGCATCCCCACCTTGAAGGAGTTCTTCGGCCAAGAGCTGGCGGCGGAGCTTCGGCGGCAGGGGAAGCGGGCGGACGTGGTGATCGCCAACAACGTCCTGGCCCACGTCCCGGATCTGAACGGCTTCGTCCGGGGAATCCAGATCCTCCTGGCCGACGACGGCGTGGCGGTGATCGAGGTCCCATACGTGGTGGACCTCATGGAGCACTGCGAGTTCGACACGATCTACCACCAGCACCTGTGCTACTTCTCGCTAACGGCGCTGGATCGGCTCTTCGCGCGCAACGGCCTCGCCCTGAACCAGATCGACCGGATCCCGATCCACGGCGGGTCCCTTCGACTCCAGGTGGGGCACCGGTCCGCAGTCCGAGATTCCGTATCGGCTTTGCTGACCCGGGAGGCCCGGGACGGAGTGGAGACGCTGGCCTACTGCCGCGATTTCGCCGAGCGCGTACACGGGATTCGCCGGCAGCTTCAGGAGCTGCTGGCCAGGCTGAAGGCGGAGGGACACCGCATCGTGGGGTACGGTGCCGCCGCCAAGGCTGCCACGTTGATGAGCTACTGTGAGATCGACGACAGCCAACTCGACTACATCGTGGACCTCAACCCCTTCAAGCACGGCCGCTTCATGGGGGGCAACCACCTTCCCATACACCCGGTCGGCCGGCTGGAGGAGGACATGCCTGACTACACGTTGCTCCTGGCATGGAACTTCGCATCCGAGATCATGGCACAACAGCAGGAGTACGTGCGCCGCGGGGGACGGTTCATCGTGCCAGTGCCAGAGCCCGGATTGGTGTAGACCCCGGAAAGGCGGTTACCTCTGAGCTCCTTGCCCCGCCGAGGGAGACAGGCCTCGACGTGTCCCGCGTGTGGGAGCGGTCCCGGCCGGCGTCTGTATTTCGTCCGCGACGTGCCGGTGCAATCGGTGCTCCTCATGGACACCCGAGCCGCGGCCGCCGCGCAACTCAGGGGAGACGTCGATCTTCACCTGTGCCTCGCGTGCGAGTTCATCTACAACTACGCCTTCGACCCGCAGATTCAGGAGTTCTCCGCGCGCTACGAGGAGACCCAGGGCTTTTCCCCCACCTTCCAGGCCTTCCACGAAAGGCTGGCCGAAGACCTCATCGAGCGATGGAACCTCCGAGGCAAGCGGATCCTGGAGATCGGCTGTGGCAAGGGGGAGTTTCTGGCCCTGCTCTGTCGGATGGGAGACAACGAGGGCCTCGGATTCGACCCGGCGTTCGTGCCCGAGCGAAATCCTGCAGCCGGCGACGAGAGGGTCCGCTACGAACGGACCCTCTATCCACCGCCCGCGGGTCTACCCCCTGGGTGGGAGGCGCCGGACTTCGTCTGCTGCAAGATGACCCTCGAGCACGTGCGCGACGTCCGTCACTTCGTCCGCACGATCCGCCACGGGGTTCGGAGCGCGCCGCGAGCTGTCGTCTTCTTTCAGGTTCCAGACGCCCGCCGCATCGTCGAAGAGGCGGCATTCTGGGACGTGTACTACGAACACTGCTCGTACTTCACGGCCTCGTGCCTCACGGGGTTGTTCGAGGGTGCCGGGTTCCACGTGCTCGACACCTGGACCGACTACGGTGGCCAGTACCTCATGCTCGCCGCCGTTCACGCCAACCGCGACGGAGCCGCGCATCCGGCCGTTGCCGCAGCCCCACCAGACATCACCCCTGGCCGCCCGGCGCGAGCCGTCCGGCCCGTTCCGACACTCGGCACGGCTGGAGAGCGGGCGCTCATCGCCCATGGCGCGCGCATGTTCGAAGCCAGAGTCGCCGAACAGGTGGAGGGCTGGAGAGCCCGGATCGCGGAGGCGCGCTCAGAGGGACGGCAGACCATTCTCTGGGGAGGCGGGTCCAAAGCCGTCGCGTTCTGCTCTGCCATGGGCGCTTCGCATCAGCCTGATCTGGTCGTCGACATGAATCCCCACAAGCAGGGGACGTTCCTTCCGGGGAGCGGACTCGAAGTCGTGTCTCCGCAACGTCTGAGGGGACGGCCAGATTCGCTCGTGATCGTCATGAACCCGCTCTACCTGGAAGAGGTCCGCGCCTCGCTGTCGTCCATGGAGATCGATTGGCCCGCGGTGGCACTGGGGAAACCGCGTCAGTGACGAATCCTGGAGCCCACTCACCCCCTGAGCCGCCCGCAGTCGGCATCGGCCTCCCCGTGTTCAACGGCGAGAACTACCTGGAACAGGCCATCGACTCGCTGCTCGTTCAGACCTTTGGTGACTTCGAGCTGTTCATTTCCGATAACGCCTCATCTGATCGGACACGGGAGATCTGCCAGGCCTTCGTCGCTCAGGACCCTCGCGTCACCTATTCTCGCAACGAGACGAACCTGGGAGCCTCGGCCAACTACACGCGGGTATTCCGAGGCACCCAGGGACGCTACTTCAAGTGGATGGCTCACGACGACCTGTGCCAGCCCACCTATCTCGAGCGTTGCGTCGCGGCACTCGACGATGATCCGGGACTCGCACTGAGCCACACACGGAGTGTGATCATCGACGCGACCGGGAAGACCCTGGCGCCACACGCACTCGCCGGCCGCTGCGGCTCGCCCCGACCCAACGAGCGCTTTCGCGACGCCCTGTTCCTGGGAAAGGCCTTCCCCGTTTGGGCCGTCATGCGGCGCGAGATACTCGGCCGCACCTCCCTGCTCGGCGATTACGCCGCTCATGATCGGCCCCTGTTGAGCGCACTGAGTCTCGTTGGGCGGTTCCACGAGGTGCCCGAGACCCTGTACAGCGTCCGCGAGCACCCGGAGCGTTCAATCCGGAAGTACCCCTGGCGGAATCCGCACGAGGCGATCGAGTGGTACGCACCGCAGCGAGCCGGCTCCCTCACATTTCCCCAATGGCGCCTGCTTCGCGAGCACGTGGCTGGCCTCGCGAGGGCGCCAATCCCGGTGACGGAAAGGGCCAGGTGCCTGCCCCACCTGTTGCGCTGGGGACGAAAGCACCACAAGGCGTTCGCACAAGACGTCTATCTCGCAGGCCTGCGCCTGATCCCGAAGATGTGAACCTCGCGCCGGAGCACGCCGCTACTCGTCCCAACGCGACAGGTCCACGTCCAACAAGAGGCCGAGATCACGGTTGTGCGCTTCGTAGTGCCGCAGGAGAAAGCGTCGGGTCTCGGGTTTCATGAGGGCGCGGTGGTAGGTCGTGACCGTCGCCTCTGCGGGGTCTCCCAGGTCTGCCGCCCGGTCGTCGAGCACCCGCCGGACGCCCTTCTTCAGAAAAGACCGGTTCAGGACCTGCAGATCCTCCAGAGGCACCTGCGGATCGACATCGAGGAATCGAAAGAGGCGCTGCATCTCTCGGACGGGATCCTCCCGTAGCTCCTCGGTGAAGAGCACGTGCAGGGAGTCTCGGGGGAAGAACTCGAGGTAGCGTCTCAGCTGCCGCGCGTAATACCCCAGCTCGACACATGCCATGAAGGTCCGCGGCCAGAAGTCGAGGCCCTTCCGGTCCGCAACGATCAGATTCTCGATCCAGCGGCGCTCCCCGTCCTCTCCGTCCAGCCCCGTGCCCGAGTCGAGTAGCGCGAGCTCGGCCTCGACCGCCTCCTCGAACGTACGGCGCTCGTGGCCACGGGCCGTCCACATCATCCACGTCGAGAAGGCCCGATCCACCGGATTCCGGACAATCGCCACGAGCTTTGCGTTCGGTGATACCTGCTTGATCCGCGGTGCCACGTACGGCAGATACAGGTTGCGGACCCGAGCCTCGCCGATGACGGGCTCGCCGGCCCAATGCGAGAAGTACGTGTTCCAGTACCACGGCACGCCCCGGTCCCAGTACGCCTCGAAGAACACGGGCTCCTTGGGCCATGAGACGCAGATCTCCGGGTGCTGGTGCAAGTAGTAGTGGAGCGAGCTCGTGCCACACTTCTGCGCACCCAGGAGATAGAAAGTAGGTGCTCCGGGCCCATCCGCGGTGCTCATGAGAGCCCCACGATGCGCAGAAGCCCGGCAAGCACCCTGTCAGACGCCGAAAACTCACGGGCGATCTCCAGCGCAGCGCTGGAGTGGCCCGCGTGATCCGAGTTGATCTCGTCGATTCCCGACACCGCTTCCTCGATCGTGCGGAACGTCAGCAACCCTCGACCCACGGGTAGGAGGTGCTCGATCCCCGTCGACTGGACGAGGACGGGCCGGCCGGTCGCCATGTACCGAGAAGTCCGGTCGCTGAACCAACCCGTCCGGAACTTCACGTATCTTCCGTTCGCCACGCTGAATTCCGCCTTCGACGAAGACAGCAACTGCACGTAGTCGTTGAGCGTCTCCTGTCGCTCACCATCCCTGACCAGCCAACCACTGGCCGTGAGGAGACCCAGGTCCCGCGCGCTGATCTCCCGAACCGGGAGCACGATCTCCATGCTCTGGCCGGTGCGGTTCGGAAGGTCGACGAACCGCAGCCATTGCTCCACCTTGTCTCCAGAGGCGACGCCCTGAAAGTCAAAGTCGTGCTTGCGGTTCCAGCTCGTAATGCTCGTGAAGGCTCGACCTGAAGCGGCGTTCGGGCGCCAGCGGTCGAGGACGACCGGCATCACGAGGGGATGCCACTGGAAGCCCCCGGTCGGGAGTGGACACTGGGGCTGGCCAATCGCGAGCCCCACGCTGAAGTGCGAGTCGAAAGCGGAGAGTCCGTAGTCGACGTCGTACTCGAACGCGTAGACCTGCGTCTTGCCGGGGTTGATATCCACGTAGGCGCGGTGCCCGGCGGCCTCGAGAAGCTCAGGGTTGCGGAGGCGCCCGCCGACGGCCAGGAGCAGATCCGCACCGCTCGCGGCACCCCGCAGCGCGTGCCGACTCATGCCGACCGTCGCCTGTCCGCCGCGGTAGTCGAGGCAGCATCGATCGGCGAAGCCATACTCCCGCATGGTCGCCAGGAAGCGATCACGCCCGCGCCACTCGTCGAAGGGCACGATCTGGCCACTTGAATCCAGGCATTGACCCTCTTCCACCTCCTCCACGACGAACACGTCGTGCCCCAACGCGCGGAAGCCCACAGCGAAGGCCATCCGGGCGTCGCGATCTCCGGGGAGCTCCGCGTATCGCGTGCGTGAGAACACGCTCGAGACGATCACTCTCAACCCGCGTCGCACGCCGACCCCTTCTTCGGCGCGGGGCCGCGAGGCCTCGGCCCCGCTGGAGTGCTACGCCTCACCGAGCAGGTCCGCCGAACGCATTCGCCATTCCGGTTTCGGCCCCTGGGTGGATGATCTTCACGGCTGGCCGTCGGCTTCGGTTGCAGCGTCCAACGCCCCTGCCTGCTGCACGGCGCCCAGGGCCTCCTCTACCTTCGTAGTCACCGAGATCAGCCTCCCACCGTCCATGACCAAAAGCAGGTCGCACGCCTCCAGGGTCTGCAGACGATGGGCGATGAGAAAGGTCGTGCGCCCCCGCATGAGCCGCTGCATGGCCTCCATGATCGAGCTCTCGGTCTCGATGTCCACCGAGCTGGTGGGCTCGTCGAGGATCAGGATCGGTGCGTCCCTCAGGAAGGCCCGGGCCAGAGCGATGCGCTGTCGCTCTCCGCCGGACATGCGCATCCCCCGCTCACCCACCTCGGTTTCGTAGCCGTTGGGCAGCCCCTCGAGGAAGTCGTGCACGTTGGCCGCCCTGGCCGCACCCACGATCTCGGACCTCGACGCGGTCGGGCACCCGTACGCGATGTTCTCCGCGACCGTGGTGGAGAACAGGACCGGCTCCTGCAGCACGATGCCGAACTGCCCCCGTAGATCCGAGACCTTGAACTCCCGGATGTCGACGTCGTCCAGCAGGATACGACCACTGGTCGGATCGTAGAACCGAGCGAGAAGATTCATCAGGGTCGTCTTCCCCGCCCCGGTTCGGCCTGCGACACCCACGCGAGCGCCAGCAGGCACCGACAGCTCGAACCCGTCGAGCACCGTCTCCTCCCCGTACGAGAACGAGACACCGTCGAATACGAAGGCTCCGCGTGCCCTCTCCAGGCGGCGTGGGTTCGGTGCCTCCTGCACGTCGGGCTCCCGGTCCAGGAACTCGAACACCCGCTCGGCGCTGGCGAACGAGCGCTGCAGAGCCGTGAACTGCTGCCCCAGCGCGAGTAGCGGACCGTAGAGCTGGGCCAGGTAGGACATCACGAGCAACAGCGAGCCCAAGGTGAGCGTCCCATCCAGGACGTGCAGCACGCCCAAGAACAGGACCGCCGCCGTGCCGCCGGCCCGGATCAACCCCGCCAGGATGCTGAATCCGCTGTGGGCGATGTGGACCCGGATCCGGGCTCCGATCCCCTGTTGCGACACACGCTCGAATCTCCGGCGCTCTCTCTCCTCCTGCCCGAATGCCTTCACCACCCGGAGGCTCGTGAGCACTTCTTGCGCCACGGCCAGCGCAGAGCTCTCGATTTCCTTCACGCCGCGCCACCGGCTCCGGAATCGCCGCTTGGCGATGAGCGTCACCATGAGCGTGACCGGAAACACCGTGACCGCCACGAGAGTCAGGGTCAGGTCGATGCGCGCGGTGACGTACAGCATGGCGATCGACGTGACGATGGAGCGAATGAGCGGGACGACCCCTCCCAGCGCGATGGCGTTGATGGACGGAGCGTCCGACTGGAGCCGGTACAACGCGTCGGCCGAGCCCCTGGCGTCATGGTAGGAGAGCGACAGGCCCTCCGCGTGCCGGAAGAGCTGCGAGCGCACGTCCAGGACGAGCCGTTCGGACGTGTAGATCTGGAGCACCGCGGTCACCAGCTTGTGCAGGCGTGCCAGAAGCTCGACCAGCACGACGAGGGCTGCCGAGAAGACCAGCAGGCCCAACGTCGAGGACGAAAAGGCCCGTGGGACCCAAGGCTCCAGAAAGCCCGGGAGGGCGTCGTCGCCAATGACACTGTCGACGGCGATCTTGAGCGGCAGTGGCTGCAGGAGGGCGATGGGGGTCGCGACCAACGTGATCAGGAACGTCGCGACGATGTGAGGCCAGTACGGCCGCGCCATGACGAGGGCGCGGCGCATCAACGCGAGGTCGGCGGGCGCTTGGCGCTCGCTGCTCATGGACAACCGATCTCCGCGAGCACTCGGGAGAGCACGCGCTCGGCGTCGAAGTACTCTTCCGCGATGCTCCGGGCCGCCTCGGCGTGGCGGGCGTAGCGCCCGTTGATCTCCTGGATACCTGCGGCGGCCTCCTCCAGCGTCTCGAACGTCAGGAGTCCTTCCCCCACCGGCAGCTGGCCATCGAACCCGGTCCGCTGGATCAGGGCCGGCCTGCCGCAGGCGAGGTAGCGAGCCGTCCGGTCACCGAAGAACCCGGTGTTGAAGCGCACGTAGCGGGCGTTGGCGACGCTGAGCTCCGCCCGGGATTCGCTGAGGTACGTCCGGTAGGTCTCGACGGAATCGAGCTCGGCCGCAGGCCGCAGGACCCATCCGTTTCCCTCCAGCAGCTCGATGTCCTCCCGGTAGGCGGGATGGATGTTCAACGCGATCTCGAGCGTCTGGTCGGTCTTCCCCGGGAGCTCGGCGAATCGTCTCCACTCGTCCGCCTTGTCTCCCGAGTAGATCCCCGCGTAGTCGAACGTGTGCTTGCTTCCGGCCCAGCTCGATACGGTCGTGAAGCGGTCGCCTTCGAGCGACGTTGCCCGGGGCCAATCGGCCAGGACCACGGGAGGCAGGATTCCCCGCCACTGCACGCCACAGGTGGGGATCGGACAGTCCGCGGACCCGATGTTCAATCCGAACGTGAAGAAGTGATGATAGTGCTCGAAGCCGTAGTCTATCCCGTACTGAGCGTGGTAGACCTGGACCTTGGCCGGCGCCGTGTCGACATAGACCCGGCACGGGACCACGTCTCGCACGGACTCCGTATCCAGGGCGCTGGCGATGCTGACGAGGAGATCGGCCGACCTCGCGTGAGACTCCACCTCGGCCAGAGACATCCCGTACGTCGCCCGACCCCGGTCGTAGATGAGCGCGGACCTGGTCCGCAGACCGAGCGCGCCGACGACAGAGCGGAAGCGGTCGCGGCCGGCCCAGTCCTCGAACCGAACAGGCTCGTATCTAGCGTCGAAGCACCTCTCGGGAGCCACGTCCTCTATCACGTAGACCTCGTGACCGAGGCTCGCCAGCCCACGTACGTGGGCCACGCGGTTGTCCAGGGCCCCTGGACGGTGGGCACAGTGTGAGAAGTTGGACGACACGATGATCTTCATGACCGACCGGCAGAGCGAGTCACGACGTCCGCGATGTCCGGGAAGTTGTACCGAGCGTCCACGCTTCTCCTCAGATGCGATTGCGGAATCGGACGGCGTGTGCGAGCAGGCCCAGCACCGCCTCCCGGCTGTAACCTCGGCGGCGGCATCGTCCGAGCCGATAGACCACGCGATGCACCTCCCCCGCCGCGGCCAGCCGGTCCGCGCCAGCGACTTCACCGACGGCCAGAGGCGAGCCCTCGAGCTTCGCGAAGTACGCCCGGCACATCCGGCGGCGCTCGTCTTCCGCCAACCCGTAGGTCAGGTGGGTGAGATCGACCACGCCGCACCCGATACCCGCGTTCTCCCAGTCGACGATGCACACGCGCGGGGGGGCCCGTCCGGCGTCCACCACCACGTTGCGCGCCCCCAGGTCGTTGTGCACCAGGGTCCGCTGCGCCTCAGCCAGGAGCACGACCACGTCGTCGTACCCGGACAGCAGCGTGGCGAGCTCGGGGCTCAGATCCGGGAGGTGCGCGTCGAGCTCGACGCGGGCCCGCTCCGCCCAACGTCGAAAGTACGCAGCGTCCAGGGTTTGAAGCGCCTCCTCCGCCCTGAGGTCGTCGAGGCGGTGCGCGAAGTGCGCGTGGAGCTGGCCGATGGCCTCCGCCGCCCTGTACCACAGAGCGATGCCCTGGTACTTGAGGGACAAGGCGTCCACGTATTCGAGATAGAGCTCGTGCGTCTGCGCCGCCTCGTCCCACCTCGCGCCGAAGTACCGGGGCACGGGCAGGGACCCCCCCAGCAGCACCCGCGCGTACATCCGGATCTCCTTGTCGGGATATGACTTGTCCGGATGGCCGCTCACGCCGACCTGCTTCCGTATGACCGAGAGGCGAGCGCCGCTCTCGAGCTCCGCGTCCAGGATCTGGGACGGCCACCTCCCGGCGAATTCGCAGGCCCGGCGGTCCAGCGCGCGGATCCGGATCTCGTCCCCCGACCAGCCGGTCAGAATCTCTTCCAGGAGACCGCGCTCGTGATCCAGGGAACGGGTGGCGACGTGCGGTCGGGACATCAGTCCGACTCCTCGCCGGAGGCCTGCTCGAGCTCTCGCGAGCTGGTGCGCGCTTCGGCGACCAACTTGGTCACCGTCCGCTCGGAATAGCCCCGGTAGTTGCAGCGGGCGATGCGGTACAACGCCTTGTGAGCCTCGGCGGCCGCCACCAGGCGGCGGCGCCGAAGGGGTGAGCCGGGATCGAGGGGGGTTCCTGCCAGGCCACCGAAGTAGGCGTCCAGCATCAGCTTCCTGGGTTCGCCTTCGAGCCCGTAGGCGAGGTGAGCGATGTCGAGAGCGCCAGCCCCCCTACCTGCGCTCTCCCAGTCTATGAAGCACACCCGTGCCGGCGCCCTCGACCGGTCGGCCAGGACGTTGCGGGGAGAGAGGTCGGCGTTCACCAACGTCGGCGTCGCGCGGACGAGCTCTCGAACGACCCGGTCGTACCCAGACAGCACCGCGTCCAACGCGTTGAGCAGTGCGGGCGTGTGCCCCATCAGCTGGTTACGGGCCCGATTCGCGTAGGTCCGAAAGTAGGGCGCATCCAGGGACTGCAGGGCGTCGCACCGAGTGAGCTCCTCGTCCCGAGCCGCCATCGCGACGTGGAACTCGGCGAGGACGCTTGCGGCCAGGTACCACTGGTCGATGGGTTGGTACTTCAGGGACCAGTCGTCGATGAACTCGAGGTAGAGCTCCTGCCGTTCGCCGTCGGGGTTCCACGCGGCACCGTAGAAAGCCGGCACCGGCAGATCTGATCCCGCCAGCAGCTCCCGGTATACGATGGCCTCCCTTTCGGGCTTCTTCTTCTCCGGATGGTCGCTGGCACCCAGGTGCTTGAGGAACAGCCGCAGCTCCCGCCCGTCGTCCAAGGTCACGTAGAGCACGTCGGCCGGGAACACGGTGGCGAACTCGCTGGGAACGCGCCTCAGGTCGCGCACCGACCGGTGCCGACCGAGCGTCTCCCGAAGCACGCCCTCCACGCGCCTCCGGAGGAGATCCTCGTCCACGCGGATCGGACCCGCGGCCTCAGCCATCGTCACCCTTCCAGCTGCTCGAGCATGTACACGAGGGTCTTCGCCGCGTCGAGGTGCTCTTCAGCGAAGGAGCGGGCCGCGGCACAGTGGTCCAGGTAGTGCTCTTCGACGTCCTGGATGGCAGCGACAGCCTCGTCCACGCTCCGGAAGGTGAGCAGCCCCTGCCCCGTGGGCAGTCGATGCTCGAACCCGGTCGACTGCACGATCGCTGGTTTGCCCGAGGCCAGGTAGCAGGCGGTGCGGTCGCTGAACCAGCCCGAGTTCGACTTGACGTAGCCGTGCTTGGCGATCCCGAACTCGGCCCGGGAGTACTGGATGAACTCGCGATAGGCGAATGGGTCGCCGGCGTACCGGTATGCCTCGCGTGCTCGCCAGTCGTGGTCCAGCAACAGACCCAGATCCTCGTGATCCTGCTGACCGATGCAGAGCGCGACTTCGATGCGCCGACCCGCCCGTAACGGTACGTGCAGGTAGTGGACGAACTCGGAGCGCTTCGTGCCGTAATACTCGCCCTCGAACAGCGCGTCTTGAGATCCACGCCAGTCGGCCACCGTCGAGAAGCGGCGGCTGCGCTCATCGATGCGAGCCGGCCAAGACGGCAGGTGGACCGGCGGAAGGATGGGGCGCCAGGGGATGTCACGCGTGGGGATGGGGAACTCGGGGGCTCCCACGTTCTGACCGACGGTGAAGAAGCACGTGTGCTGCTCGAGCCAGACGTCGACGTCGTGAGCCCAGATCTGGGTGAAGCCGGGATCGACGTCCACGTAGGCCCGCCGTGGGATCCGGGTGAGTAGCGACCCCTGGGGGAGGAATCCGCCGATGTTGATCAGGACGTCTGCCCCGTCCACTCGCTCGCGTACGTCCGTCTGGTCCCCGCCGAAGCACTGTCCCTCTCGCTCGTAGAGGACAGCGAAACGATCTCCCAGGCCGAAGGCCTCGAGAGAGGAGGCGAACCGCCGGATCATGTACTCGATGCTGTGAGCCTGCCGGCCGGGATCGGGCGGGTCCAAACGGTCGATCCAATAGGCATCGACACCCAGGTCCCGGAAGCCCAAGAGGTACTGCAGCCGCACCCAGAACGACCCGCCGAACTCGGGCACGAGGCTGGTGTTGCGGGTAGAGACGATGACCCTGGGCGTGTTGCGCCCCTCCACCCACCCCTCGCGGGCCTCGCGACTCGCGGTCATCGGACGGCCCCTCCGCTCGGTCTCGGCGGCGGTGAGCCCTCGACCTCAGAGAAGCATCGCTGGAGCAACTCGTCCAGCAGCTTCTCGTGGTCGAAGCACGCCGTGGCCAGCTCCCGGGCCGCCCGAGCGTGTACCGGGTAGCTGCCCATGATCTCGGCCGCGCCGGCTGCGGCCTCGTCGAGGGTCTCGAAGGTCACCAATCCCCGGCCCGTAGGGAGCACCCCCTCCAGTCCCGTGTCCTGCACCAACACGGGCTTGCCGCTTGCCAGGTACTGCGTGCTCCGCTCGCTGAACCAACCGGTTCGAGCCCGGACGTACGCGTGCTTGGCCACCCCGATCTCCGCACCGGAGTGGCGAATGAACGCCACGTAGTCGTCGACGGACCCCAGGGCTCCGCCCTCCAAGAGCCGCCAGCCCCGGGTGACCAGGTGATCGGCAGTCTCCGGATCGTACTCCCGGCCGGAGAGCGCCAGACGGAACTCGTGGGGGGAGGCCCGCGGCAGATCGGCAAACCGGCGGAACTCGGACGTCTTCGACCGATACCAGTCGCCTTCGTGGAACAGGTCTCCGTACCGCCCCCAAGCCGCGATCGTCGTGAACGGGCCAGGGCTCGGCGCGGTGAGGGCCGGCCACAAGTCCAAGACGAGCGGCGGCATGTAGGGTTGCCAGTCGAGACCGCAGTCGGGAAGCCGACAGAGACCAGCGGCGAGATTCGCGCCCCGGGTGAAGAAGACATGGTGGGCGTCGAAGCCCAGGTCTTCCTCGTATTGGTCATTCCACAGCTGGGTGAATACGGGGTCGGAATCCAGGTAGGCGCGCCTGGGAATCCGGTCCAGGATCTCCGGGTGACGCACGTGCCCCGAGAAGTTGAGGAGGAGGTCCGCCGAGCCCACCTCGTCGAGAACCCCAGCGAGGCCGAGCCCTACCGTGGCTCGGCCTCCGTCGTAGATCTGGGCGGACCGCTCCTCCAGGCCGAAGTACGCCATGGCGCGACGGAATCCCTCGGTATTGGCGCAGTGCGCATAGTCCGTGGGCCATCCTCGGCCGTCGACACAGCCCTTCGGCTCCAGCTCCTCGATCCAGATCACGTCATGGCCCAGGCGGCGTAGCCCCTCCACGTACTGGGCTCGGTGCAGGACTTCGCCGGGAAGGAAACGGGAGACGACGGCGCCGAGCACGATCCTCATGGAGATCGACCCGTGCCCGGGGTCGAAGCCGTGGAAGCGTGCCGCCTGCTGGGGGCGCGCCCGTCGGAGCACCAGGATCCGGTGGCCACTCAGACCACCTCCTCTGCGCCGATCCTGGCCAACAGTCCCTCCAGGATGTCCAGGTACTCGCCGATCGCCTCGTCGTCGTAGGCCCGCTCCACTGACTGTCCGAGGGCGGCGAGCGTTCGGTGCACCTCCACGCAGGCGACTCGCCTGGACAGGTCTTCCGGTACCGCCGAGCCCAGCTGCGTGGCTTCTTCCCGGTACGCGGCCAGGAGGGAGCGCCGCTCCGCGCCCTTGAACCCGTACGCCAGGAAGCCGAGGTCGTAGAGCGGTGGGCCCAAGCCAGCCAGCTCCCAGTCGACGGGGCACAACCGCCCACCATCGTCACCCACGGCCAGGATCTGCATGGGAAGAAAGGCACCGTGAACCAGGGTGGGCGGCTGCTCGAGGAGTCGGGAGAGATGGCGGTCGTAGCCATCCAGGAGCTCGAGTACCCGAGCTCCTGCCGCTCGGCACCACAGGGTCACCGCGTCGACGGCTCCACGGGCCACGTCCAGGAAAAAGGGCTCGTCGTGCCGGACCAGGTCACACCGGGCGGCCCTCCCCGTGTGGGCGCTGAACCCCGCCTGGAACCGGGCGAGCCAGGCGGCCGCGCCGCGCCAGGTCTCGAAATCGAGCTGCCTCACCGGGGTGCCCTCGACGTACTCGAGCAGGAGCCAATAGCGTGCCCCCTCTGGATCCCACTCGACCCCATAGAGACGGGCCGTTCCGTCACGCTCTGGCTGTAGGAGACGTTCGTAGACGCAGCGCTCGCGCTCCCTGCGGCCAACCATGTCTCCCTTGCCGCCCCTCGGCGCCCCGAGGTCCTTGAGGAAGAGCCGGTGGGCGGCGCCATCCCGGAACCGAACGTCCACTGTGTACGCGCGGTACCATCCTGCGCCCTCGAAGGGCGCATAGGTGAATCCGTCGAGATCCTGCCCTCCCGACAGGGTGGGAAGGAACGCTCCCTCGAGGAGGCGGCGCAAGGTCTCCGCGTCCGGGCTCATCGGGCCTGGCCTTCCGCCCTCGTCACGCCGCCCTCGCCGGGCGCCAAACCTACGTGCTCCAGCAGGCCCGTCAGTATCCGACCGGCGTCGAGGTGCCGTTCAGCGAACGCTCGGCCGGCGTGGCAGTGTCGGAGGTAGTCCTCCTCGACCTCACGGAGGGCCGCCACGGCCCCGGGCGGGTCGCTGAAGGTCAGGAGTCCTTCGCCGGTGGGCACGCGCTCCTCGAAGCCGGTCGACTGCACGAGGGCGGGTTTGCCGGAGGCCAGGTAGCATGCGGTGCGGTCACTGAACCAGCCGGAGTCCGACCGCACATAGCCGTGCTTAGCCACCCCGAACTCACCCCGTGAGCGCTGCACGAACTCCCGGTACGAGAACGCGTCACCGGCGTACTGATACGGATCTCGCACCCGCCACTCGTGGCCGGTCAGCAAGCCGAGGTCCACGTGATCCTGCTGACCGATGCAAAGGGCCAGGTCTATGCGAGATCCGGTCTGGAGGGGCACCTGCAGGAACCGGATGAACTCCGAGCGCTTCGTACCATAGCACACGCCGTCCAGCTCAGCCGTCTGACTCCCCCGCCAGTCCGCGACTGTCGAGAAGCGACGGCAGCGATCGTCGATTCGGGCCGGCCACGAGGGAAGGTGGACCGGCGGCAGGATCGGCCGCCACGAGACCTCACCCGTGTCGATGGGGAACTCCGGGGAGCCGACGTTTTGCCCCACGGTGAAGAAGTAGTCGTATGGTCCGAGGCCGATGTCCCGCTGCTGGGCCCAGACCTGAGTGAAACCGGGGTCGATGTCCACGTACGCGCGCCGCGCGATCGTCAGGAGTGGCGTCGAGGTGGGGGGCGGCTTGCCCAACGTCAGGAGCAGGTCGGCCTCATTGGCGAGCCGCCTCAGCGCGTCGGCGGGTAGGCCGAAATGAGCGCGCCCGTGGTCATAGACGATGCCCGAGACCGCTTCCAGCCCGAAGCTCCGGGTGAGGTCGTGGAACCGAGCCCGCAGGTAGTCCACGGTGTGATCCTTCCGGAACGGATCCACGCCCTTGAGGTGATCGATCCAGAAGGCGGCGACGCCCAGGTCCCGGAGCCCCAGTACGTACTGCAGGGGCACCCAGGAAAGCCCTCCGAACTCCGGCCGTCGACTCCAGTTGGTGGTCGCCACCACGACTCGCGTCATGACGCCGGGCTCCCCGTGCCTGCAGTCCCGTGCGGCCGGGCGGACATGCACGCGTCCAGGAACGACGGGAGGATGGCCCGGTAGTCCAGGTGCACTTCAGCCAGCTCCCGAGCGGCCTCGCAGTGGGCTCGGTAGTCCGCGTTGATGGCTTCGATGCCCCCGCGCGCCTCGTCGGCCGTGGCAAAGGACAGAAGTCCCCGCCCCACGGGGAGGTGGCGCTCGAAGCCCGTGGCCTGAGCCAATACCGGCTTGCCCGTAGCGAGATAGTGGGTGGACCTGTCGCTGAACCATCCGGATCGGCCGGCCACGTAGGCATGCTGGGCGATGCCGATCTCGGCGCGAGAGGCCGCGATGTAGGCCTGGTACTTGTCCAGCCCGTCCACCTCGCTGCCGTCGCTGATCTTCCACCCGCCCGCCCGCATCTCCCGGATCACAGGGTCGTCCTCGCGGAAGGCCTTGAGCGCCACCTCCAGGGGTTGGCCTGCCCGTCTCGGAAGATCGGCGAACCTGCGGAACTCGGCGTGCTTGGAGCCGTAGCTCCGTCCGGCGAAGCCGAGCTCCGCGTAGCCGGTAAGAGAGGCCACAGTGGTAAAGTGGCCAGTCTCACCGGAGTCGGATGGCTCCCAGAAGTCGACGACGACGGGAGGCAGCATGGGATGCCAGCTCACACCGGCGTCCGGGATGGGACACGCTGGCGTACCGACGTCGAGGCCGACGGTGAAGAAGACGTCGTGATCTTCGAATCCCAGGTCCTTCCCGTATTCCGCGACCCACAGCTGCGTGTACACGGGATCCTGGTCCAGGTAGGCCCGCCGGGGCACGAGCTCCAGGATCCGAGGGTCCTTGAGGTGTCCCGAGACATTCAGGAGCAGGTCGGCGTCCTCGGCCCCCGCCAGCAGGGCCGCCAGAGACAGACCCGTCGTGGCTCGCCCACGGTCGTAGATCTGACAGGCTCGCTCCCCCAGGCCAAACCGTTCCACGAGAGCTGTGAAGCGGGGACGATTGACACTACCCGCATACGAGCTTCGGCGGCCGGCCCGGTCGACGGCCCAACCCTTCTTCAGCTCCTCCACGAAATACACCTCGTGACCGAGTCTCTCCAACCCCACCGCGATCTGGATCCAGTCCCACGCGATGCCGGCGGAGAAGGGCTCGATGGTGAGTGCACCCGCGACGAGGATTCGCACCGGATCAACGCTCCCCGAGGTCCGGTACCGGAGCGAGCAGAGCCCGCAGGGCCGCCTCGGCCTCGGCTGCGAACCCGTGTACGGCCTTCTCCGGAAGATCCCACACGCCGCAGTGGGCCAAACGCCAGAGTGCCTTGTGGGCCTCGCTCGCCAAGGCCTGACGGGCCACGTCGTTGCCCTCCGGAGCCTCGGCCCCCGCGGCGGTAAGCCCGGTCCGGTACGACTCCCGCATGCGAGTCTGAGCCTCCTCGTCCAGTCCGTAGGACAGGTTGGTCAGGTCGAGGAGACCGCAGCCGATCCCGGCGCTCTCCCAGTCCACGAGGCAGATGCGGGCGGGCTCCTGGGAGCGGTCGGCAATCACGTTCTTCGGCGACAAGTCGTTGTGGACCAGGGTGGCGGGCGCCGCCTCCAGGGTAGCGGGCACCGGATGATACCCACGTAGCAGATCCTGCAGGCGGTTGCGGAGGATCGGCCCCCGTCGCGCCGCTTCCTCCCCGGCACGGCGGGCCCACCCCCAAACGTAGGCTCCGTCCAGCCGGGTCAGCACGCCGCACTTCTCGAGCATCGGCACGCGCTGGGCGAACCAGGCGTGGAGCCGACCGAGCTCGTGGGCGGCCCGGTACCAGGCGGACAGGTCGTGGTACTTCAAGTTCCAGTCGTTCACGTGCTCCAGCAACAACTGGTAGCGGCCCAGGCGCGTGTCCCAGGGCGCACCGTAGCATCGCACGACCGGTAGGCCTTCTCCGTCGAGGATGTCCCGGTACAGGCCGATCTCTCGCTCCGGCCCGAGCTTGTCGGGGTGGTCTCCTTCCTCCGTCCCCAGGTATTTGACGAACAGCGTCTTCGCACCCCCGTCGGCCAAGCGCACCTCGACGACGTCTGCCGGGAACACCGTGGCGTAGGGACTGGGCCGTCGAACCAGGGACGTGACGCGTACGGGCCGGCCGCACCGTTCGGTCAGCGCCCTGGCAACCGAGGCGCCCAGCGTCGCTTCGTCCACCTCGATGTCGTCAGGCCGCCAGGACTTGGATCTTCGGCCCACTCCCTCGACCGAGGCCCAGTCGTCGCCGCCCACTACCGATACCCCGCGTCGGCCGGCTTCATCCGGAAAGCGCCCCCGGCTGGCCACCTGCCGCCTTCAGGTCGGTCATGAGACGCTCCAGGATGTCGAGGTACTTCAGGATCTTCGTCCCCGGCACCCGCCGGTGCACAACCGCGGTCCACAGGAGGTATGCGCGTTCGTGCACGAGCGCGGCGGCATGCTGAATCCGTAGCGTCGGCATGCTGGGTGGCCGGACCGCCACGTCGGCCCAGCCGCGGGCGTACGCGGCCAGCAGGTCCTCCCGCTCGATTCCCAGCTCCTGGCGCCCGAGGTAGGCGAGGTCGAGCGTACCGCACCCGATCGCGGCTGTCTCCCAGTCGAAGGGACAGACTCGGCAATGGTGAGCGTCGTTCCGGATCATGATGTTCGTGCAATAGAGCTCCCCATGGACCAGCGTCGGCTTCGCGCTCGCGAGCGGCCCCGCGACCCGGCCGTAGTCCTGGAGGAGGCCGTCCAACCGGGTGCGGGCCTCCGGGCAGCGCTCCACGGCGCTCCGTGCGGCACGCTCCGCCCAGCCGAGGAAGAAACCCTCGTCGTGCCGGGGCAGCTCCAGATCCTCGCGGTGGCTCAGGCCGGACCCTGCAAGCTCCGCGTGCAGTCGGCCGAGCCACGAGGCCACCGCAGACCAGCTGTCGGCGTTCGTGACCTTCTTGAGGCGCCTACCGTGCACATACTCGAGAATCAGGATCGAATGTCCGGCTTCCGGCATGTGGACCTGTCCGAAGTAGCGGGCCGCACCGGCCCTCGGCAGGCCGTTGAGAAACTCGTATGCGCGGGCTTCCTGCGAAGCGCCCGTCGCCGGGCCCGAGCCGGTGGCCGCCGTGAGGTACTTGAGGCAGAGCTCCAGCGGGATCGCGCCCGGGCGGTCGACCTTCACGCGCTCGAACAAGCGGTAGCCCCGCCAATCCTGCCGGCGCTTGAAGGTACGCCGCCCCCGTATCGCATGCGGGCCCTGCCCAGGAAGATGCTGCCGGATCGCCGCCAGGAGATCGGCGTCGCTGAGGGGATCCGGAACGACGACGGGCCGCCGGGAGTCGATCGGGGAGTTCGTTCGTGCCATGGCTGCGCCTCCGACTAGGGACCGGCCCTGCCCCGGCCCAACGGGCCCCATCCGGGAGCCTTCATTCTCCTGCGTTGCCTCCGGGAGCAGCGGACTACACTCCAGTGGAGCCGGTCTCGCGATCCTCCTGCCCGGGAGGAGACATTCCCGTCCCCCGCCCCGGGACCCGTACCGCCGGCCGACCCACGAACGAAGCAAGAGACGGACCATGATCGGGAGGTCCCGTCAGGGCCGCCGGAATTCGTTCAGCCTGGGGTTCACGACGTTGTTGAAGATGGAGCCGAAACGATACGTCAGGCCGAGCGACGTGCCCACGCGGAAGTCGGTGGCCAGCTCTCGCCTGAAGAGCAGGATCTCTTCGGGCGATGCGTCCCCAGCCCGCAGCGAGAGTTGGTCCCTGACGGCCGCGTACCAACCCGAGACGTCCAACGAGAGCCCACGAAAGAGCCGCACCTCCACACCGGTGGCGCCCGAGATCCTGTAGAGAGACGCGTCGTGGAGGTACTGTCGCCCCGTGAGCTCGAACCTCGCATCGCCCCACGGCTGCTTCAGGTCCAACGACACGATCAGCGCGTGATCTGCGACCTGCTCTTCGAGCTTGTCGTAGATCGTGGTCTCCAGGTACCCGAAGTCGTTTACGCCGACGGTATAGAGGAAGGTGAGCTCGCGACGGGTCGACGCCGAGTATGGGAACACGTTGTACTCGAACGCCCAGGCCAGGCGGTTGGCCACGTCGATGTTGGAGAACGTCGACGACCAGATATCCCACCGCAACCCGGTGGCGAACTGCGCCCCGATGCTGTGTGCGGCGTACGCGCTGGCGCTGTTGGAGCGGGCGATGCTGGTGAACGTCTCGTCCTCGAAATCGAACTGGTCCTCCCGGTAGAAGATCGAAGCGTTCAGACGGATCTTGAGGGCCTCGGTGGTCCGGTTTATCGAGACAGACCCGAACAGGCTCGTCCCGCGCTGCTGGGATTCGCCGTTGTACTCACCTCCGGCGCTGATGCGGAAGACCCAGTAGTCCCACGGGTCGTAGATCTGCGTCTCGCCGGCGGTGAGCCGCACCGCGCCGGAGTCGACGGGCTGAAACGTGACGGAAAGACGGTCGGCCAGTGGCGTCTGACTGGCGTAACGCACCAGTCCGAGCTCGATGGCCCGGGTAAGCCCCCCCCGCTGCTCGTCCGACGTGTCCGTGTCGGACGCGTTGAAGATGAGCTCGGCGTCATCTCCCTCGAACCTTCCAAGGCCGATGAACGCCAACGTGAAAGCGCGCCCCGCCCCCGATGCCTGGGAGGTGATCAGGACGTGAACGTCACCGTCCGCGCGATCGATGACCCAGTTGACGAAACGGATCTCACGGCGGAAGTGGTCGAAGTCGCAGCCGCGGGTCTGGCAGTCCAGGAAGACGCGGACGGCGGCGGCCCCCGCCGCTTCCTGAGCCGGGGCTGGACGCGTGGTGACCGCCAGGGCGGCCACGAGAGACCCCCCGAGCGCCACCACTCGCCATGCGGTCAGCCGATCCAGGCTCATTCGCCCGGCACCTCCCCACGCGCGACGTCCTCCAAGCGACGCCTACCCCCGGTCCATGCCCGCTTCGAGCCATACGGGAGTGTGCCGGGACGGCGCTCCCGGAAGGGACTGTGCATTCGGTGCGGCGCCCCCGTACGCCCGATATCATCAGGCACAGGAGAATCGAATCGGTGTGGGACCGAGGAGAACGCCCCAACATAGTCGTCCTCCAGGGCCGCTTCCACCGACCGTCGGCCGTCCGGTTGGAACGCGTCGTGAGGGTGTACCTGCAACCGGCCCCAGACCGGGGACATCGCCCGCTGCGCCGCCACGGAGCCCCTGGACCGGCGCCCCGCCGGGCGGTTGGCTCCGTGGCCCACGAGCCTCAGACCCCCTGGGCCTCCGACGATCCCATGGCCCGTCCGACCGGGGACAGGGAGTCGCTCATCGCTGACCCCTGCTGCGGTTCGGTCTCGAGATCAGGAGCCAGGGACTGCAAGGCCTGGAGCATCGAACCGCTCACGGACGCGCAGCTCCGGAGGATCCAGGAGGCGACGGTCAGGGCGAGCACGAGCAGTCCGAGGGAAGCCCCCAGCGCAGCGTCCAGCGACGCTAGCACGCCGAGCGCCAACAACCCGAGCGCAGTCGCCCAGATCACTCTGGACCTGACGACTGGCCAGAGGCGGAAGCGCACGAACTGCCGCCCGGCACCGTGCTCCTCCACGGTCATGACGGTCCTGGCGCCGCCCCACAGGCCCGCGCCGACCTCGAGGTCCCAGCGGTCGTGCCAGTCCCCGCGCCGAGGCACGAGCCCGACGGCTCGCAGCCGTGCCTCCGCCCGCCGCAGCCACTCCTCCGGCGACCGCCACGCCTCGCTCCAGAGGGATACGGTCCGTGGTCGAGGGAACGAGGCGCGGCCGTGCCCTCGGCGTCGCCATGGGGTCAACCCCTCATGGAAGCGTCCCCACAGCCGAACGAACGGCTGCGTCAGATGGAGAAACGCCGTCGTGCCGAAGAAGCGGAGTTGACTCCACGCCCCGTTGGGCGCGCGGTCCCTGCCCGATCGGACCGTGGCGCGAAGGGCTTGCGCGAGGGGCAGCAGCAGGGCGACCAGCAAAGCCGGTATGGCCCAGAGAAGCGGCGCCCAGAGGAAGCCCAACAGAGAGAGCAGCGCCAAGGTGGTCGTGGCCAGATGCCACTCCGGTACCATCACCACCGAAAGCATGAAGTTCGAGCTGGGATGGTAGAGCCTCTGGAAGGGTGCGTTGCCCCAGGTCCCGTAGTAGACACGGGGTGGACTCCACCCCAGGTGGTGGTAGAACCCCGGTCCATAGAGGCGCCCGCCCCAGGACAGGTGGCCGGCCGCGTTGTACTTCTCGGGCCACTTGCGCTCCAGGAGCGCCTCTGCCTTCCCGTAGCCCCGCTGCTGCCGCCAGTAGTCCCGCACCGAAGCCCGCGAGTGGTGATACACGACGGCTCCAGCGTGAAAGCCCAGCTCCCACCCATTCTGCTGCAGACGCCAGCACAGGTCCACGTCGTCGCCGGCGGCCCGGAACTGAGGGTCGAAGCCACCCACCTCGGCCAAGCGGTCCCGCCGCACGGCCAGATTGCAGCCGGGCAGATGCTCCGCCACCTGGTCTGTGAGCAGAACGTGCGTGGGCCCCCCGGGAGCGTGCTTCACACACTCCGCCACCATGGGAGACCCCGGGGGCAGGACGTTGGGCCCTCCGACTGCCGCGTAGTCCGATTCCCGAAAGGCCTTGCCCAGATAGTGCAGCCAGTGAGCCTCGGGATAGGCGTCATCGTCGATGTAGGCCACGATCTCGCCCGTGGCCACCTCCGCCCCTGTATTGCGGGCGCTGCTGAGCCCCCGATTCTCCGTAGACACGACCCGTACGTCGAACTCCCGGACGATCTCGAGAGTCCCGTCCGTCGAGCCGTCGTCCACCACGATCACTTCGAAGTCCGGGTAGTCCAGCGCGGCGAGGTGCCGTAGGGCCTGCCTGATCGTCCGGCTCCCGTTATGGGTGCAGACGACGACCGAGATCCGCGGTAGGCGCTCCCGCGTGTCGATAGGCGCTCGGGCGAAGGCCTCCGCCACGGCGGTCAGGGCCGGCTTGGGCGTGCGATCCCGAGCCGTGAGTCCGAAGTCCCAGTCGTGAATGTCGAGCCCGCCGCGATGCCATTCGTCCGTCCAGGCGAAGACATACGCGCCGGCGCATCCGGACCCCAGCACCGCTTCCAGCTGCCAGCGCAGGGCCTCCGCTTGTCGCTCCCGACCGTTGCGCAGGCTGTCCAGACCGATCTCAGCCATCACCAAAGGGCGCTCGCCTGCGAGGTTGTGCAGGCGCGCCAGGTAGGCCTCGAGGCGGCCGCGCGTCTCGAGGTAGACGTTGAAGGAGACGAAGTCGAGAAACGGGAGCTCCAGGTACTCGGTGGTCGGATAGTTGACGTACGTGACCAGCGCGTCGGGATCTTCGGACTTGGCGATGTCGTGGAGGTGGGAAATGAACCGCTCCACCTTCCCCCGCCCATGCCAGCGGACGATCGGGGCCGGAATCTCGTTCCCCACCGCGAACCCGAGCAGCGCCGGATGGCCGGCGATGCGTCGGGCTCCGTCACGCACCTGCTTGCGGATCTGCCGTACCACCCGGCGGTCGTCGAGGAACGTCACGTGCTGGGTCCACGGGAGCCCCACCATGACGAGGAGCCCGTTCTCGGCGGCGAGGTCCAGCAACCAGCCCGGCGGCGGCGTATAGGTCCTGACCGAGGTCAAGCCGGCGGCCCGCATCACCTGGAAGTCCCGGTCGACGACGTCGGGCTCGGGATAGTCCGTTCCGTCCCCTCGGGGTCGGAAGGTCCCATAGGTCACGCCGGTCAGGTAGGTCTTCCTGCCATTCGTGTGGAAGAAGCGGCCCGTGACTGCCGGCCGCGCTCCCGTGAGCCGGACGTAGTCTCGCTGCTGGCTGGCCTCGACGCCGATCCCACCGCCGTGCGGTAGGGCCGCGGACGGGGGGACCCAGGGTCTGGAGGTGCTGACGGAGGGTACGGCGGGGGGCGCCGGAGCCCCGGGAACAGTCGCCTCCAGGAGCTCCGGCCTGGGAGGGTTCGGGGTATGTGCCATGAGCTCCTTTTGCTGACTTCGAACGCAGGGGGCACGACCCCGGCGCGACCCAGGACGTAGCGTTCGAGTGTCGACAGCGCCTCGACTACGTTGCGTGAGCGCAGCACGAACGTCGCTCCCCCGCGACACCGCGTCGTGCCAAGGGAGGGACCTGCCTTCGTCGCGCAGCGATTCCGGCCTCGGTCGCGGAGGCCGAACGCTGTTGTTGGAAGGTTCGTGCCAGGCCCCGACCTCGGCGGACGGCCCCAGACGAGCGTCGAGATGGGACCGATCGCGAGGGTCCAGCCTGGATGGGGCTGCCGTCCCGGTCCTGAGGGTCCTGGCGTCGGCCCCGATGCCGGAGGAGGGACTCGAACCCCCGACACGCGGATTATGATTCCGCTGCTCTAACCGACTGAGCTACTCCGGCGAAGAAGTGGGGAAAAAGCTCGTTCTAGCAGGTTGGGTTGTCAAGACGATGGGGCGGGTGTGAGCTTTCGTTATGGGTCATGCTCTCCTCGCGGATCAGACACCCGACGGACACCCCAATCAGGGAGATCACGATGGACCTGGGCACGATTCTCATCCCCGCGGCCATCTTCGGAGGCGCGGCGCTCCTCACCAGCCTGCGCATTCTCTTCGAATACGAGCGTGGCGTCATCTTCCGGCTGGGCAAGCTTACCCGGGCGAAGGGGCCCGGCCTGATCTTCCTGGTGCCCTTCGGCGTCGAACGGATGCGGAAGATGGACCTCAGGGTCGTGGCCCTGGACATCCACCCGCAGGACACGATCACAAAGGACAACGTGAGCGTCACGGTCAACGCCGTGGTGTACTTCCGCGTCGCCGATCCCGCGAAGGCGGTCGTCGAAGTGGAGGACTACTACTTCGCCACCAGCCAATTGGCCCAGACGACGCTCCGCAGCGTCATCGGCCAATCCGAGCTCGACGAGCTCCTGGCTGAGCGGGAGCGGATCAACGAGGTCGTGAGAACGATCATCGACCAGGGCACGGATCCCTGGGGCATCGAAGTGACGGCGGTGGAGATCAAGGACATCGACCTGCCTCAGGAAATGAAGCGGGCCATGGCCAAGCAGGCCGAGGCGGAGCGAGAGCGCCGGGGAAAGGTCATTGCCGCCAAAGGCGAGTTCCAGGCGTCACGACAGCTCGCCGAGGCCGCCAAGGTAATCTCGGCTCATCCCGTCGCCCTGCAGCTCCGCTACCTTCAGACTGTGGTGGAGATCGCGGCCGAGAACAACTCCACCACGCTGTTCCCGATCCCGATCGATCTGTTCAAGCCGATCATCGAGAAGGCGACGGGCGTCCAGGGCGGAGGGATTCCCGACACCCCGGCCGCGCTGCCGTCTCCGGACGAGGTGGCCCAGCTCAGCGACGATGAGGTGCAACTCCTGGCCCAGTCCGCCCGGCAGCTTCTCGGCGTTGGCGAGAGCGGGGACCCGGCTGAGACTCCGGCGGCCGATGGAGATCCGGAGCCGGCGGAAGGCAGCTGAGCCGGAGGGCGACGCCGCACCCTCTGCCAACCAGCCCACGCCACCCCGAAGAACGGGCCGCCTCCCCTCGAGGGAGGCGGCCCGTGTGCTGGACCCGCCTGGGGCGCGCCAGAGGCCCTCTCGCTCAGCCTGGATCCTCCGTCTCCGTCGCCTCGGTTTCCTCGGGATCCGGCTCCGGCTCCGGTACGAGTCTGTAGAGGATCTCGCCCTCTCGAATCATCCCGAATTTCTCGCGTGCGATTCGCTCCAGCGCCGCAGGGTCGGTCTCCAGGGAGTCGGCCCGGGCGCGGAGGGCTTCGATCTCCTGCCGCAGCTCCGCGAGCTGCGCCTCCGCCTGCGCTCGCTCCACGCGAGCCCGCCGTACTTCGAAGACGGAATACTCGCCGCCAAAGAGGGCATAGTAGGCCGCAAGGCCCAGGAGGAGCGGGAAGATCAGTCGTCTCGTCATGCCCACAGGCTCTGTCCCGGGTACCGCGCCGCGGCCCCGAGCTGCTCCTCGATCCTGAGGAGCTGATTGTACTTGGCCACCCGGTCGGTCCGGCTGGCGCTCCCGGTCTTAATCTGGCCCGCTGCGGTCGCGACTGCCAGGTCCGCGATCAACGTGTCTTCGGTTTCCCCGGAACGGTGCGAGATCACTGAGCGGTAACCCGAGTCGTCGGCGAGCCGGACCGCGTCCAACGTCTCGGTGAGGGTGCCGATCTGGTTCACCTTTATCAGGATGGCGTTGGCGACTCCGGTGCGGATTCCCTGCTCCAGTCGGCTGGTGTTGGTGACGAACAGGTCGTCGCCGACGAGCTGCGCCTCCTCGCCCACGGCCTGGGTCAGGCGCTGCCACGCCGTCCAGTCGTTTTCGTCCAGTGGGTCCTCCACCGAGCGGATCGGATAACGCCGGAGCCACTCCTGCCAGAACTCCACCATGCCCTGACCGTCCCGTCGCTCGCCCGAGGACCACCGGAAAACGTACTCGTCGTCCTCGTAGAACTCGCTGGCCGCGGCGTCGATAGCCAGGACCACGTCCTCGCCGGGCCTGTATCCGGCCCTCTCGATCCCGCGGAGCACCGCCTCCACGGCCTCCTCGTTGCTCGCTAGATCCGGGGCGAAGCCCCCCTCGTCCCCTACCGCCGTGCTCTTGCCGTCGTCGGCCAAGACGCCCTTGAGCGCGTGGAAGACCTCGACCCCGATCCGCAGCCCCTCCGAGAACCTCTCCGCGCCGAGGGGCATGACCATGAACTCCTGGATGTCGACGTTGTTCGGTGCGTGGGCGCCGCCGTTCAGGATGTTCATCATGGGGACCGGCAGCACGCCGGCCGACGGTCCACCCAGGTACCTGTACAGCGGCATGTTGTTCTCGGTGGACGCGGCCCGGGCCACGGCCATCGAGACGGCGAGGATCGCGTTGGCCCCCAACCGCGCTTTGTTGGGCGTTCCGTCGAGCTCGATCATGGTCCGGTCGAGATCCAACTGCTCCCGGGCCTCGAATCCACGGATGGTGTCCCGGATCTCACCGCTCACGTGGGCCACGGCCTCCCGCACCCCCTTGCCGCCGTAGCGGCCAGGGTCGCCGTCGCGGAGCTCCACGGCCTCGTGCTCTCCGGTGGAGGCGCCGCTGGGGACGGACGCCCGAGCCCTCACTCCGGTCTCGAGGATCACCTCCGCCTCGACCGTGGGATTGCCTCTGGAATCCAGGATCTCTCTTCCTCTCACATCTACGATTGCGGACAAGATCGCCTCGCTGTTGCTGTGGTCATGGTTCCCGGCGCCCGGTGGTCCCCCGGCGCCGACCCCTCCTTCTCCTGGCCCGTCATGCCGTGGTCGGGGGAGCGATCCCGCCCCGGAGCTCGGCCACGGCCTCGAACGCCCTACGTAGCAGCGTGTCGCGGTCGCCGTGAGCGAGGCCCTCCACTTCGATGGGCTCGCCGATGCGCACTTCGATCTCTCCCGGTTTGACCGTCCAGGCTCCCTTGGGCATGATGGCGCGGCTTCCGACGATCGCCACGGGCACCACCGGGACGCCTGCCTGAATGGCCAGCACGAACGCCCCCTTCTTGAACCGCTGCAGCGCGCCGGTCCGGGTCCGGGTGCCTTCCGGGAACATGACGATACTGGAGCTGTCCGAGCGGATCTGGCGGGCGGCCAGGTCGAGCGACTCGACCGCGGCCCCGCGGTCGCCCCGATCGACGGACACGTGGCCGCACGACTCGAAAGCGCGTCCGAAGATCGGGACGGACGACAGCTCCTTCTTGGCCACGAATCGGTAGCGGCCCGGCAGAGAAGCCGCCAGCGTGAAGACGTCGAACCACGACTCGTGGTTCGAGACCAGGATCTGAGGCGCTTCGGCGTCCAGGTGTTCGGCGCCGGTCAGCTCCACCGGGCAGCGGGCCGCGCGCAGGATCTTGCGCCCCCACTCCCTGGGGTGGTGATCGCAGATGCACTGGGCGTTTCGGAATCCGAACCGGGTGGCGACGATCATGTGGACGCCGTACAGGGCGGTCCAGGTCACGCCGACCGCAAAGACCCACAGCGTCCGTATCACTCGCTCGCGTCCCCCGCGAAATGATCGAAGGCACCGGTGTCGGTGCGCCGGCCCGCCTCACCGGGACGGGCGCGAAGGTATACCCCCGATCCCGCCCCAACGGTGCCCACGCGGGTCAGATCCACGCCGAACTCGCCCGGGAAGGCTGCGGCATGTCCCTCGACCGACCCGGGAGGAGCCGCGAAGCACAGCTCGTAGTCCTCGCCCCCGGTGAGGGCCAACTCGGTCGCTACGCGCTCGCCGAAGAGCCCCCGCAGGCGCGGGTGGACCGGCAGTCGGAAGAGGTCCAGCGTGACCTCTACGTCGGACGCCGCCGCCAGGTGGGCCGCGTCGCCCTGGAGTCCGTCCGACAGGTCGATGAGGGCGTGAAGATCCCCCTGGCGTGCCAACCACCTGGCTTCCGCGATCCGGGGCGTCGGGTGGGCATACGACTGCCGGAGCTCCTCGGGCGGCTGCAGCCCCTCCTCCCAGAGGCGCACGGCTCCTCCGGAGCCGCCCAGCGCGCCGGTGACCCAGATCTCGTCACCGGGTACCGCGCCCGACCGCAGCACCGGCGAGGCGGCCTGTCCCAACACGGTGACGTCGAGCACCAGCGGGCCCGGCGAGGCGGACAGGTCGCCGCCCACAAGTGGCGCGTGGGCCCGCTCGCACGCGGACGCAACGCCGGCCCCGAGCTCGTCCCATGTCCGGGTCCCCTCGCTTGCCGGCAGTGCTACCGAAACCAACACGCCCAGGGGGGACGCCGCCATGGCGGCGAGGTCGCTGAGAGCGGCGGAGACTGCCCGGAAGCCGATCTCTTCCGGCGTGACCCAGTCCCGGCGAAAGTGCACGTCCTCGACGGAAAGGTCGGTGCTGACGACAAGAGAGGTCCCCTCCACCACGGCGGCGTCGTCGCCGGGTCCCACCCGGACATGGGAAGGCAGAGACACGCGTGCCTGCTCCAGGAGCGACCGAATCCGGTCGAATTCGACCCCGGGCCCGAGACCGCTACCGGCGGCTCCGGTCTGCACGGTCAGTACCCCCGCCGCCGCTGAAGGCGCACGACCCCCGCAGGTGTCGAGACGTATACGCGGTCCTCGGTCACCAGCACGTCCAGCGCCGGACCGGCCGGCAGGTCTCGGCCGACCAGCAGGTAGCGCCAACCGCTCTCGTCACGCACCCGCCGAGCGGCCCCGGCGTCCCCGGTCACCCAGAGGGCATCTCCCGTGAGCCTCAGCCGGCGGAGTCGACCCACGTTTGTGGGCACCTCCCGCAGGGGGCCCTCCCAACCCCGCCCGTCGAAGCGCCATAGCGCATCCGGCGTTGCCGCCCAGGTGTCCCCTCGGTCCGAGACCAGATCCACGACGGGACCGGGTGGAGCGGGTGGCGCGCCGGGCACCGGTGCCGCGACCCGGCCATCCTCCAGCATGTGGACCAGGCTACCGGCGCCGCCGACCCAGATCCCACCGTTGGCCGCGACTGCCGCGTGCACCGCCCGCCCTTCGAAGAAGGTGTCTCCCACGGTGCCGTCGGCCGAGACCCGCGTGAGGCCGCGGTCCGTGGCCACCCAGAGTCCGCCGTCGGCGAGGGCCAGCCGCCGCACGGGCAGGCGCCCGCCGATGCCGCCCACCTGCGACCACCGGTCCGAGGGCCGGTCCAGGCGATACAGCCCACCCCGACCGCCAAACCACACGGCATCCTCCGTTACGGCGATGTCCTCGACCAGCTCCGAGGGGGCGGCGACAATGCCGGCCTCGTACTGGTGCCACTGCTGGAGATCCTGGCTGGCCCGCACGGGCCCCCGACGGGGACCTCTGCCGTCGCCCCCCATCCAGAGCCACCCGCCGCCGAGGGCCAACGCTCCCGATCCCGGGGTCAGCAGCCCGAACGGACGGGGTTCGGCCTCGAGGAAACGCACATCGAATCGGTAGAGGTTATTCCCGGCCGTACCCAACCAGTAGACGCCCGGGCGGTCCGCGGCGACGAACGAGGTGACCGGCCACGTGCGGCCGCCCCGGTCCGCCGTCAGGGTCGCCCCGCTGGCGGCGTAAGCCGGTTCCAGGCGGCGGAGACGCTCGTGTGCCGGCACCTCCAGGGCGGCGGCCTGGGCGGGTAGCTGGCCAGGGGGCAGGGGTTGCACCGCGCCCGAGAAGCGCTCCACGACATACCAGCCGGTCGGCGTGCGAGCCAATACCCCGTCGCCACGCTCCCCCGCGAGGGGGAAGATGGCCACGATGGGGCCCAGGCCGGGCGACGCCTCCAGCCGCCATCGGCCGAAATCGACCTGGTAGGTGTGGAGGCCTCCGGCGGCGGTGCCGAGCCACACGACGCGTTCGAAGGGATCGTACGCCAACGCCGCGGGGCCCTCCTCCACGGGATACCCGTCCTCCATCGTGGACGGCTGCTCCCATCGCCCCGACAGAAGGTCGAGGATCTGTAGTCCGCCCTCGGAAGCGGCGTAGAGCTGGCGGTCGTCCCGGGCCATTCCGCTGACCAGGTGGAACGACGTCAGCACCGTCCGGTCCTCCGGTCGCCAGGCTCGGCCCTCCTGGGCCGTCAGCGGTCCGGCCATGAAGGGTAGGAGTAGCAGAGCGGCGCGGGCTGGCGTCCGCACCACACACCGTGGACGGTCGCCCCGCGCCCGACCGCTTCGCCTCCGTATCGAGGGCGTCAGGACCCGACATCGGCAGGACACAGACGGGCCCGCTACCGCGGCGGGTCCTGGTCGAACACGACGAAGGGCAGATCCAGGTCGGTGACGCCGTCGCCTTCTTCCAGCAGGGCTTGGGAGAGCCGGTCCACAACGTCGTCCGGGATCAGACCCGGTCCGCGTCCGGCCAGAACGGCGGCCCGGCCGCTGTAGTAGAGGCCCAGGGCGGCGGCCTCGGCCGGCGGAGCGCCCTGAGCCAGGAAGCTCCCCACCACGCCTGTCAGCACGTCTCCCATGCCCCCGGTGGCCAGGTCCGACGTGCCCATGACGTCGACACGGACCTGGCCGGCGGGTGCGGCAACCACCGAAGGGAGCCCCTTGAGGAGCACCGTGGCCCCGAGCGTGGCCGCCGCTGCCCGCGCCACCCCCACGCGGTCCGCCGCGATGGCGTCGCGGCCGTGCGAGGTGATGCGCTCGAACTCGCCGGCATGGGGCGTGAGGACCAGCGGCCGATCCCGCGCAAGATCCTCGAGCCGGGGTGTCCGTCCCGCCGCGGCCAGGGTCAGCGCGTCAGCGTCGAGGGCGGTCGGTTTGCCGCCGGACTCGGCCAGCACGAACGACAGGGTCTTACCCGCCTCCTCGTCGGTTCCCAACCCGGGGCCGGCGGCGACGGTGGCGGATCTCTCGAGGGCGGCGTGAACTGCCGCCGGGTCGGCGAGGTCCACGAAGATGGCCTCGGGAGCCGTGGTCTGGAGGATCTCTCGATTCTCGGCGGCGGAAGCCACACGCAGCAGCCCGATACCCGACCGTTGCGCGGCGCGAGCGGCCATCACCGCCGCGCCTCCCATTCCCGCCCGGCCGGCGACCAGCAGCAGTGTGCCCACCGCGTACTTGTGAGTCTCGCTCTCACGCCGAGGGCGGCGTGCGTGCGCCCAGCCGGGCGTGATGACCGCCGCGCCGAAGGGCGGGCCGGCCGGCGGGAACCCGATCTCCACCGCGATCAGCCGGCCGGCCTGGCTCCGGCCCGGAGGCACGAGGGACCCCAGCTTCGGCCAGCCGAATGCCACCGTCTCCTGTGCGCGAATCGAGGCTCCGGCCGCGGCACCGGTGGCGGCGTCGACCCCCGATGGAATGTCGAGCGCGAACACCGGTGCCTCGCTGCGGTTCACGGCCTCTATGGCACGGGCTTGCCGCTCGCGGGGGGCCCCGCGAATGCCGGTGCCGAGGATCCCGTCCACCACGACCCCCGCGCCGGCCAGGATCGCGTCGTAGGCCTCATCGCCTGCCAGATCGGTGTCCAGGACCGTGGGCAGGTCCCACCCGTGCCGGAGTCCCTCGTCCACTCGATCTGCAACGATCAGGGCGCGCACGGTCCTTCCCCAGGCCGAGAGCGTCCGAAGGAGAACCAGGGCGTCGCCGCCGTTGTTACCGGCGCCCACCACGCCCACCACCCGGCCATCGGGGTGGAGCCGCTGGACGATCTGGGCCGCGGATCGGCCCGCGTTCTCCATCAGGGTGTACTGCGGAACCCCGACCCGGTCGATGGCTTCGCGGTCGAACGCCGCTGCCTCCGACCCGGTCGGGGCTCCGATGTGGGTCCGACCGAAGGGTCGGGCGGGGAGTTCTGTAGAGCTCGGGTCTGCCACGGGTCACCCCCCCTCCAGTCCCTTGTACAGGGAAGCGCTGCCGGCAGACCCTCCGGTGGGACCTACTTGTAGCTCTGACCGATATTTCGGCCCAGCGTGATCTCCCCGTTGTCGATGCGGATGTTGAACCCGCAATCCGGGTTCGAGCACACCCATGCCTTGTACCGGATCGGTGCTCCGTCCCTGCCGTAGTCGGAAAGCGGCAGCAGAAGACCGGTCTCGCACTTCAGACAACTAGGGAATCCACGACCGTCCTCCATGTTCAACCCCTCCCGTCTGCGTGGAAAGCTGCGGCGTGCGCAGGCTGGCGGCCCTCCTGGCCCCTAGCTCGCGGCACCCCATGGGTAGTCGCGCTCGAAGACGTCCTCGAAGTCGAAGATGTCCTCGAAGTCGGCCCTCGAGTCGCCACTTTGCTTGATGAGCACACCAGCGTCCACCAGCGTGAACACGATCTCCCCGAGGTCCCGAGTCGTGTGGATGCCCCAGTGCTCGAGCACGGTCCGTGCGATGGGGCCGTACTGTTCGAGGGCAAGCTCACGGACGCCCTCGGCGAGCTCCTGGCCCGAGATGTGGCGGGGCTCGTCCAGATCCTTCATGACCGAGTGAAGGGCAGACAGGAGGAACAAGTACGCTTTCCCGTGGAAGCGCGGGTTCCTCTCCCGGAGCTGATCCAGGATGCTCTCTGCGAACTGCAAGTCAGTCATATCAGGAATCTTACGATCTCGGGTGCGGGGCGCAAACCTGGCCCTCGCCCGGATACGGTCCCCGACGCCCGCTCGGCGCCGGGGGAACTATGCCAGGCTCGCCAACTCCCTGTAAAGGGGGAAGGCGTCGCACAGCTCCACGACCTCGCCTCGGACACGGCTGCGGATGCCCTCGTCTTCGGGGTCCTCCAGGACGTCGGCGATCCAATCGGCGATGCCGGCCATCTCGGTCTCTCCCATCCCGCGACTGGTCAGGGCCGCGGTGCCGATGCGGAGACCGGACGTAACGAACGGTGACCGGGTTTCTCCCGGCACCGTGTTCTTGTTCACGGTGATCCCGGCCTCCTCCAATGCGAGCTCGGCGTCCTTCCCGGTGAGCTCGCGGCGATTACGCAGGTCCACGAGAATCAGGTGGCTGTCGGTGCCGCCGCTGACGAGGTCGAAGCCCCGCTCCAGGAGCCCGTCGGCCATGGCCACGGCGTTGGCCACGACCTGGCGGGAATACGTCGTGAAGTCGGGCTGAGCCGCCTCTTTGAGCGCGACTGCCTTAGCGGCGATGGCGTGCATCAGGGGACCGCCCTGGGTACCCGGGAACACCGCTTTGTCAATGGCTCGGGCGTGTTCGGCCCGGCAGAGGATCATGCCGCCGCGCGGCCCCCGCAGCGTCTTGTGCGTGGTGGTCGTCACGACGTCCGCGTGGGGAACGGGGCTGGGGTGGACCTCCGCCGCTACCAGCCCGGCGATGTGGGCCATATCGACGAGCAGGAGGGCACCGACGTCCTGAGCGACCTGGCCGAAGGCGGCGAAGTCGATGATCCGTGGGTAGGCGCTCGCCCCCGCGATGATCATCGCCGGACGGACCTCCCGGGCCTGGGCGTGGAGCCGATCGTAGTCGATGCGGCCCGTCGCCTCGTCGACCCCGTAGGCCGCCACCTCGAAGAGCTGGCCGCTGAAATTCACGGGTGAGCCGTGTGTGAGATGCCCCCCGTGGTTCAAGTCCATCCCGAGAATCAGGTCGCCGGGCTTCAGGAAGGCTAGAAAAGCCGCCATGTTGGCCTGGGCGCCGGAGTGTGGCTGGACGTTCGCGTGATCGGCGCCGAACAGTTGCGTCGCCCGATCCCGGGCGAGGTCCTCAGCCACGTCCACGAACTCGCACCCGCCGTAGTACCGCTTTCCGGGCAGTCCCTCGGCGTACTTGTTCGTCAGGACCGTGCCCGTGGCCTCGAGGACGGCCCGCGACACGAAGTTCTCGCTGGCGATGAGTTCGAGCTGCGAGCCCTGACGCTCAGCTTCCCTACGAATCGTCTCGAAGATCTCCGGATCCACGTTTTTCAGGTGCTCCATCCGCCCCTGCCGGGTTCGAGTCCTCGTCTTGCCGTTTCCTGGTGTCCCGTCACCGTGTCGCGGCGGTCCGCCCGCTACCGGGTCTCAGAGCCATGTGCGCTGTAGCTGGCGCGCCTGCTCGATCCTCTGCTCCGCGAGGCGGTCCGCGGCCTCGCTCGTCGGGATCCCCTCTTCCTTCGCGCGCTCGAAGATGCGGAGCAGCGTCCCGTAGATCTCCCCCGCCTTGCGACGGCTGCGCTCGGGCTTCCAGTCGTGGAGCTCGGCGTACACGTTGCAGAGCCCGCCCGCATTGATCACGTAGTCCGGTGCGTAGAGGATCCCGTGGCGCTCGGCCTCCCGGCCATGGTTCTCCCGGGCCAACTGATTGTTGGCCGCCCCGGCCACGATGTCGACTTTCAACACCGGGAGGGTGTCGTCATTGATGACGGCTCCGAGGGCACATGGTGCGAACACGTCGGCGTCCACCGCATAGATGTCGTCCAACTGAACGGCAGACGCGCCGAACTCCTCGACCACGCGGGCGACACGCTCGTCGTCGATGTCCGTCACGGTGAGCCTGGCGCCCTCCTGCGCGAGATACTCGCACAGGAAGTATCCGACGTGCCCGACGCCCTGAACCGCCACGTGCTTGCCGTCCAGGCTGTCCTCTCCGTACCGGAACATGGCGCACGCCTTGATGCCGCGATAGACGCCGTAGGCGGTGACCGGGGACGGATCGCCCGATCCGCCGTAGACGCCGACGACCGAGTCCGTCTCCATGCGGATGAACTCCATGTCGTCGACCGACGTACCCACGTCCTCCGCCGTGATGTAGCGACCCTTGAGCGAATCCACCGCCCGACCGTGGGCCCGGAAGATCATCTCCCGATCCAGGGTGCGGTTGTCGCCGATGATGACCGACTTGCCACCGCCGAGGTTGAGCCCGGTGATGGCCGCCTTGTAGGTCATGCCGCGGGAGAGCCGGAGAACGTCCACCAGCGCTTCTTGATCGCCGGCGTAGGACCAGAAGCGGGTGCCCCCCAGCGCAGGGCCCAAAGTCGTGTCATGAATCGCGATGATGCCCCGATACCCGATGGACGGCTCGCTCCAGAACAGGAGCTGCTCGTGCTCGCGGACCGCCATCATCTCGAAGATCTCCATGCGCTCCGGCTCCGTCGTGCTTGGGGTCGTCTTCGGGGGCGATGGCCGCTCGGTTCCCGTTTCGGACCATTCGACCGCGGTTCGTTGACCTGTCGCCACTACGCCTCCTTGGCTTCTTTGATGACCTCACGGGCAATGGCCACGCGCATGATCTCGCTGGTGCCCTCGAGGATTTCCGTGCCCTTCGCGTCCCGGAGGAGCTTCTCCACCGGGTAGTCCCGCATGTAGCCGTACCCTCCGAAGATCTGCACCGCCTCGTCAGCGACCCAGAGGGCAGCCTGGCTGGCGTTCAGCTTCGCCATGGCCGCCGAGGCCCGCAGACTCGAAGAACCGGTGGGGCCGCGCACATTCCCCGCCTGCCGGGCCGCTGAGAAGCGGCTGGCCACGTCGAGAGTGAGGGCCCGGGCCCCGGCGATTCTCGTCGCCATGTCGGCGAGCTTGGCCTGTATCGCCCCGAAGTCGGCAATGGCCGTCCCGAACTGGTGGCGCTCCAGCGCATACGCCGTGGCGTGCTCGAACGCCGACTGGCCGATACCCACCGAGATGGCGGCGTCCCCCAGACGGGCCAGATCCAGCGCACGCAGCACCGAGACGAACCCGTCGTCGGGCAGGGAGATCAGGCGCTCGCCGTCCACCGCCACGGAATCCAGCACCACCTCTACGGTCTGGGATGCCCGGAGTCCCATGGTCTTCTCCCGCCGGCCGACCTCGTAGCCGTGAGCGCTCCGGTCCACCAGGAACGCACCCATGGGGGCCGGGTCGTGATCGGTGCCCTCCAGGCGGGCGAACACCAGGATGACGCCGGCGCGGTCGCCGTTGGTCACCCACTTCTTGCGGCCCTCCAAGCGCCACCCGTCGCCCGCGGGAAAGGCCCTCGCGGCGAGGGCCGCGGCATCACTGCCGGCGGCTCGCTCCGAAAGCGCGAAGGCACCCAGGAGACTCCCGCTCGCCAGCTCCGGGAGCCAGCGCTCCTTCTGTTCGTCCGTGCCGTGCGCGAGGATCAGCCCCACCAGCGGACCGTTCTGGATCCCCACGGACAGCGCCACGCTGGCGTCCCCCCAGGCCAGCTGCTCGAGGACCAGGAGGTAGGTGGTCAGGTCCAACTCCAGGCCCCCATGCTCCTCGGGCACCAGCATGCCGAGGAAGCCCAGCTCTCCGAGCTTGGCGAAGATGTCCTCGTCGAGACGCCGGTGTTCGTCCCAATGACCCGCGCGGGTCCGGATCTCACCGGCGGCGAAGTCTCGCGCCAGGTCCCGGATCTCGATCTGTTCGGGTGTCAGCACCACGTGGACTCGTCCTCTACCCGGCGTAACGATGGAACCCACGACCGCTCTTGCGGCCATGCCAGCCCGCCGCCACGTACTTCCTCAGCAGCGGACACGGCCGGTAGCGGTCGTCCCCCAGGTCCCGATGGAGAACCTCCAGGATGTTGAGGCAGGTGTCCAAGCCGATGAGGTCGGCGAGAGCAAGAGGGCCCATGGGATGGTTCATCCCCAGCTTCATGACCGTGTCGATGGCCTCGGCATCGGCTACGCCCTCCATCAAGGCGAACACCGCCTCGTTGACCATGGGCATGAGTACCCGATTGGACACGAACCCCGGAAAGTCCGCCACCTCCACGGGCGTCTTGCCCAGCTCACGCGACAGGTCCATGACCGCAGCGGTGGTGGCCTCGTCGGTGGCGAGCCCGCGAATCACCTCCACGAGCTTCATGACGGGAACCGGGTTCATGAAGTGCATCCCGATGACCTTCTCGGGCCTGGACGTCGCGGCGGCGATCTCGGTGATGGAAATGGACGACGTGTTGCTGGCCAGGACTGCGGCCTCGGGGGCCGCTTCGTCCAGGGCACCGAAGATCCGGGCCTTGAGCTCGGCCCTCTCCGGCACGGCCTCGACGACCAACTCGGCGTCGGCAGAGGCCTCCTCCAGAGAGGTGGACACCCGGAGCCGGGCCAACGTGGCAGTGCGCGCCTCGTCGTCCAGGATCCCCTTCCCCACTTGCCGGTCGAGATTGCGGCCGATCGTCGAGAGCGCGTCGTCCAGCACGTTCCGCGCAACGTCCACCAGCGTCACGTCACGGCCGTGCTGGGCACAGACGTGCGCGATGCCATTCCCCATGGTTCCACCGCCGATGACGACGATCCGCTGCAAGTCCCTCTTCCTCCTGTTCTTTCCGTACTCTGCGCGGTCACGCGCCCGGACCGATCCCCGGGCTCCAGCGACCGCAGCGCGCCGTCCGGGGCGCGCTGCCAAGAAGAAGGCCTCGGACGGCTAGCTGCCTCCGAGGCCCTCCTTGCGGAACCGCCTGACGATGATGAGGGCGAGAGCCACCTTGATCAGATCTCCCCCCAGGAACGGGACCACGCCGAGGGCCAGGAGCGCCCGGGGATCCTGTCCCGTCACCACCGCCAGCTGGGTGATGCCGCCCAGGTAGATGGTGCCCAGGCCCGCGAGGAGCCCGAGCAGGACCGGGAGCCACCGCCGACTCCGGCCCGCCACGAGGCCAACCACCAGGGCTGCGGCGGGAAACGCCATGAGGTAGCCACCCGTGGGACCCACGAGCCACGGGAGCCCGGCGTGGCCACCGGCGAAGACGGGGGCGCCCACGACGCCCACAGCGAGGTAGCTCGCCATCGCAGCCGCCCCGGTCACGGGCCCCAGAAGGGCCCCGGCCAGGAGGACCACCATGGGCTGCAGCGTCATGGGTACGGGGCTCCACGGCACCGGGATCGCCACGTACGCACTCACTGTCATGGCGATCACGAATGCCGCGCCGCCGAGGGCTGTCCTCATGCGGCGGTCCGGCACCAGCTCGGTAGGTGCCCAAGTCCGGTGCGCTCCGGTGGCTTCGTTCATTGCGGCGGTGCTCCTGGGTTCAGATCCGGGTGTTCGCGCCCGTGGGACGCTAGGGGCGCTCCACGGAAAGGGCGACCGCGTTGCCGCCGCCCAGACAGAGCGTGGCGAGGCCGGAGTCGACGTCGCGATCCTCCATGGCGTGAAGAAGCGTCACGAGGATGCGTGTGCCGGAGGCGCCGATGGGATGCCCGAGGGCCACGGCGCCACCGTGCACGTTCACGCGCTCGTGGTCCATCTCCAGCTCGCGCATGTCGGCAAGCGCTTGAACGGCGAATGCCTCATTCAGCTCCACGAGTCCGTAGTCGCCGATGACCTTGCCCTCCTTCGCCATGAGGTTGCGCACCGCGACGACCGGGGCGAAGAAGAGCTCCTGGGGCTCCATGCCGCCCGAGGCGTACCCGGTGATGACGGCTTCGTATTCCAGGCCATGGGCGTCCGCGAACGCCTGAGAGGCCACGACCACGGCGGCTCCCCCGTCGTTCAGCCCGGGCGCGTTCCCCGCGGTCACCACCAGGTCGTCGATCTCCGACGGCGCGTCCTTCGGGAAGGCGGGCCGGAGCTTGCCGAGCGCCTCCAGGCTGGTATCCCGTCGGGGGCCCTCGTCGGAGTCCACCACGGTGGTGCCGCGCCGAGTCTCTATCGCCACGGGCACGATCTCGTCCTTGAACTTGCCGCTCTCCATGGCATCGACCGCGCGCCGGTGGGACTCCAGGGAAAAGGCGTCGGCGTCACCCCGGGTCACCCCGGCCCGGGCGGCCGTGTACTCGGCGTGGCCACCCATGTGGCAATGGCCGAACGAGCACCAGAGCCCATCGTGGATCAGCCCGTCCTCCAGGGACTGGTTTCCGAACTTCACCCCGCCGCGCAGACCCCGGACGTAGTAGGGTACGTTGGACATCGATTCGAAACCGCCGGCCACCACGAGCTGGTTGTCTCCCGCCTTGATCGATTGCGCTGCCAGCATCACCGCCTTGAGCCCCGATCCACACACCTTGTTCACGGTAACCGCCGGAACCGACGCCGGGACGCCGCCCTGGATCGCGGCCTGGCGAGCCGGTGCCTGGCCTTCGCCCGCGGTGACGACGTTGCCCATGATGATCTCGTCGATCTCGGCCCCGTCGATGCCCGAGCGCTCGACCGCCGCCCGGATGGCGATCGCACCCAGCTCGGGAGCCGAAAGGGGGCTGAGGCCGCCCATGAATCTCCCGATGGGAGTGCGGGCGCCTTCGATCAGGACAGGCGTGCGCGATCTATCGGTCATCCGTCTCTCTCCCGCGATTTCATGGTCGGGCCCGGCGGCGGGGAATGCCGGGCCCAGGGCCCGTTCGGGCGACTGCCGAACAGCGGTATAACATAGGTTATTTCGCCCCGAGGGTCACGACCACCCCCCGGCCAGAAGAGGTTGGGACTACCCTTCCGTCCGAAGGCTCTCGCTGTACCCGTGGGGGCGCACCCGCCGAGCTCTGCCGCCCTCGCTCACGCGCGCATCGCACTGGATGCCGGGAGGGCCCCGCCCCGTCCGCGGCGCGGGATGGCGAGCAACGCCCCCAGCGCACTCAGGTCCCCGATGCCCACCCTGCGCGCCTCATCCAACAGCCGCAAGAGGATCCGGGCCGTCGCCAAGGCATCACCGAGCGCCCGGTGCCGCCCGTGGATCTCGATCCCGAAATGACTGGAGAGCGCATCGAGATTCCGGCGCCGAATCCGGGGCAGCAGTCGTCTGGCCAGGTGCACGGTGCACAGTCGCGGCACCTCGGGAACCTGCCCCAGCGAGTGCTGAAGGTGGGACCGCACGAATCCCCAGTCGAAGCCCACGTTGTGAGCCACGAAGACGCGTCCGGCAAGCCGCTCGAACACCCGTGGCGCCACGTGCTCGAAGAGCGGGGCTCCCGCCACCATGGCGGGCGTGATACCGGTGAGCGCGGTGACGAACGGGGGTATGGGTCGGCCCGGATTCAGGAGGGTCTGGAAGGTGTCACAGACGAATCCGTCCCGGATCTCGACGACGGCGATCTCCACGATGCCATGCCCACGCCAGCGGAGGCTCCCTGTCGTCTCCACGTCCACGACGGCGTAGCGGAGGCTTCCGAGCGACGGAGAGGGGGGACCGGGGCGCGGCACGACCTCCCACCGGCCGTCCTTGCGGAGGCGGAAGCGGCGATCGGTGCCGAGCAGCGCGTCGACCACGGTCCCGGTGACGTCACTCGGACCCGTCAGGCCCATGACGCAGCGCGCGATCTCCGCGGCCGGGACCGGGCCATCGCCCAGGAGCTCGGCCGCCCGGTCCGCCAGGGACGTCCCGGTCAGTCCGGGGCTTCCTGGCTCAGCGCATAGGAGAGCGCCTCCATTTCGATGACGAGATTGACGTCCTTGAGCCAGACGTCCTCCGGCACGCGCAGCGGCACGGGGGCGAAGTTGAGAATGCCCCTGACCCCCGCCGCGACCACCCGGTCCATCACCGCCTGCGCCGCGTGCCCGGGGACCGCCAGGATGGCCATGTCCACCTGTTCCTCCTGGATGGCCCGTTCCAGCTCGTCGTCCGGCCGGATCCACACTTCGCCCCATCGCCTCCCTACCTTCTCGGGGTCGCTGTCCACTACCGTCACGATGTGGAAGCCCCGGGAGGAGAGATTCGGGTAGGCGAACAGCGCCGACCCGATCCGACCCGCTCCGACCAGCGCTACGCGCCATTGCCGCGCGAGGCCCAGGATGCCCCGGACCCGCGTGGCCAACTCGGCGACGGAGTACCCCATCCCCCGCTTGCCGAAGGAGCCGAAGAGAGACAGGTCCTTGCGGATCTGTGCCGCCGTTGCGCCGGCCTGCCGCGCCAACGTCTCACTGGATACGGTTGCGGTGCCTTCCACCTCCAGGTCTTCCAGAAGGCGAAGATAAACCGAAAGTCGGCGGATTGTCGAGTCGGAGATCTTGTGCGACACAGCGGGCCGAGAGGTTTGTGAAAATCTTCACAAATATGTCGACCCGGGGATGAGCCCGTCAACGCGGCCCGGGCGATCGGCGGCTGATCGGACTCCCTGGGCGCGTCACGGTCGCGCTGGCCCCTTTCCTACCCGTGAACGCGGGAGCCCGGGCGTCCCAGGCCCACGAGGGTCAGTCCGCGGCCACCAGCGTGGCATCTTCGGCCCGTGCCTTGCGCTGCCCGGCCTCCACGTCCACCAAGCTGAGCAGGGCCATGCCGCCGACGAAGAACACGATGAGCGAGAGAATGCTCAGGCGGCTGCCGCCCGTGATCTGCCCGACGACAGCGAAGAGGAGCGGGCCGATAATGCCGGCGAATTTGGCGCTGACGCTGAAGAACCCGAAGAACTGCGACGCCTTGCCCTCCGGGATCATGCTGGCGAAGAGCGATCGGCTCAGCGCCTGCGACCCGCCCTGCACCATGGCCACCATGAGCGCCAGGGTCCAGAACTGCCAGGCGTACTCCATGAAGTACCCCAGCATGGCGATCGCGGTGTAGACGGCCAGGGCCACGTAGATCCCCCGCTTGGCGCCGATCCGCCCCGCCACGAAGCCGAAGCCGAAGGTGAAGGGGATCCCCACGAACTGGACGACCAGCAGGGCACCGATGAGGTGGCTCTCGCCGATGCCGATCTCGGAGCCGTAGATCGTGGCCATCTTGATGATGGTCCCGATGCCGTCGTTGTAGAGCCAGAAGGCCAGGAGAAAGATGAAGATCTCCTTGTGCCCCTTGAGCTCCCGCAGCGTCTCCCAGACCCGGGCGAAGCCGATCCCGACTGGGTTGGCCGAAAGCGACTCTCCCTCCTCGAGCTTCCGCTCCGGCTCCGGCACCCGTCGAAGGAGCGGTACCGAGAAGACCGCCCACCACACGGCGACGGAGACGAAGGACGCGCGCGACGCGACGCCACCGTCGGCGAACCCGAACCGCTCCGGCATGAGGATCCACGCCAGGTTCACCGCCAGAAGCACGCCGCCGCCGACGTAGCCCACTGCGTATCCGGCAGTGGACACCCGGTCGATCTCCTCGTCCGAGGCCAGGGAAGGCAGGAGGGACTCGTAGAAGACGTTGGCGCCGGCGAAGCCGATGTTGGCCACGATGAACACGCACGAGGCGAACAGCCAATCGCCGCTCCGCACGAAGTAGAGCAGAGACGTGCCCGCGATGCCCAGGGCGGCGAACACGGCCAGGAATCGTTTCTTCGCCCCGAGGTAGTCGGCCACGGCACCCAGGACCGGCGACAGGACGGCGATGATCGCCAGCGCGATGGAGGCGGTGTACGCCCAATAGACCGTGGCCCGATTCCCCGGAAGGTCGGCCCCGGCCACGGTCGCGTAGTAGACCGGGAGCACCCCGGCCATGACGGTGGTAGCGAAGGCGGAATTGGCCCAGTCGTACATGGCCCAGGCCCGCACCTCCTTCCGGTCCAGGCCCAACGCGTTCAGCCACCGAGACCTGGAGGGTTGGCGCTCCGGTATCGTCGCTCGGGCATCGGTCATGCCGTCATGCCTCGTTCGGGTGGGGCCCGGCCCTGGCGAGGAGCCTGGACAGCGTGAGAAACGAGCCCGGCGAGAAGGTCTCCGGGCGACCCGTCAGGTCGAGGCCGGATTCGGCTTCCAGACGCTCCACCGCCTCCCGGGGAAGGCGATACCGGGGATGATCCCTGAGAGTTTTCTGAAACTGTTTGCGGCGCCATCCGAATGCCACCCTCGTGAGCTCCCGGAGACGGGCCTCCTCTTCGGGAGACATGGGCGCCGGGCGCCGCGGCACGAGTCTGACCACGCTGGAGTCCACCCGGGGCACGGGACGAAATGCCGTTCGGGGCACCTTGAACAGGGTCTCGACTCGGGCCACCGACTGGACGCCCACGGTCAGTGCACCGTATTCGGCCGTCCCCGGCGAGGCCGCCATGCGCTGCGCGACCTCCCGCTGGACCATGAGGACGATCTCGGCTGGCCGCGGCGGCTCCAGGAGCCTGAACACGATGGGTGCAGTGACGTTGTAGGGGATGTTCCCCACCACCTTGAGCTCCTCCGGGCGTTCGGTCAGGGACCGGATATCCACCTTCAGGAAGTCGGCGTGCACGACGTGTACGTCGGCTCGCCCTTCGTACCGAACCTGCAGCTCCTCGCTCAAGCGATCGTCAAGCTCGACCAGGGTGAGCCGGCGGGGCATGCCCACCAGGTGGTCCGTGAGCGCACCTCGTCCCGGGCCGATCTCCAGGATCTCGTCATCGGGGCCCGGAGCGAGAGCAGCCACGATCTTCCGTTGGAGATTGGGATCGATCAGGAAGTTCTGGCCGAGGCTCTTCTTGGGTCGGTGGGGCTCGGACGGGCGTGCACGCACGGCGTGGGTGGCGGGGGGAAGCGTCAGGACTTGAGGACGATCGCGGTGCGGTCGTCGGCCGGGACCGTCGGCGTGGCCTCCCTGGCCATGGCCAGCAACTCGTCCACGATCTGGTCGGGCGTCGCACGCCGTCGACGCACCACCTGGTTCACGACGAAGTCCTCCCCGCTTCCCGGAGCCTCGGCCGCCAGGGTGTCGGAGAGCCCGTCCGTGAACAGGAAGAGGCAATCCCGGTCCCGGGCCCAGTGCACGGTTCGCTGGTTGTACGCGTCCGGCCCGGCGATTCCGATGGGCGGATCCGTGGCGGCCAGTCGATCGACGGAACCGTCGTCATGGATCACGAACGCGTGCGGGTGTCCAGCGTTGCAGTACGAAAGCGTGCCGGCCTCCGGATCCAGGATGCAGTAGAACGCGGTCAGGTAGGTCTCGGTGCTTTCCAACTCGTCCCGCAGCGCGTCGTCCATCTGCCGAAGGACCCGGCACGGGGTCTCCGAAGCCGAGGCATAGATGCTCGCCGCGCTCAGCGACAGGGCCATGATGAGCGCCGCCGGGAAGCCGTGGCCCGACACGTCGCCGATCATCAAGCCGAGGCGACCCGCCTCGAGCTCGAACAGGTGGTAGAGGTCTCCACCGACCGAGACCGCCGGCTCAACCCGGCCCGCGACGCGAGTCCCGTCCGCTCTGTCCAACGGAGGCATCAGCTTCATCTGAAGGTCGTGGGCCAGCTCCATCTCTCGGGCGACCCGCTCCTGGGCGAGGCTCTCCTGGATCAGCCGGTTGTTCTCCAACGCCGCGCCGACCTGGCTCGCGATGGCGGAGAGGAGCTTCTGGTCGCTGGCGGTGAAGCGGCCGCCCCGGCGCCGACCGACGAGGTTCAAGACGCCTACCGTCTTGGCGCTCCCGGAGGGCGCCGTGTAGCGAATGGGAACGGAGAGGTGGGACTCGGGCCCGGCCGCCTCATCGCCGGATCCCGCCGCACCCGGTCCCCCCTCGCTGGCCGAGGCACCCGCGGCCACGATGAGAGAGCGCCCTTCCCGGAAGACCTGGGCGGTGACGGCCTGGGGATCGTCCACCGAGAGCGGGCCCTGGAGCCCCTTCTCTCCGACCCACGCGGTGAGCCTCAACTCGTGGGCTTCGGGAGCGTGCACCCACAGGGAGCCACGCCGGGCCCCCAGCACGTCGGAAACCTCCGTCAGGATGTTCCGGGCCGCTTCCTTCAGATCGAGGATCGATCCGAGGGTCTCGCTGATGGAGTAGAGCAGGTTGATCTCCTCGTACCGCTCGGAGATCTCGTAGGTGAAGAAGCGGATCTCCTGCGCGGCCTCGTAGGTCCGCTCGAGCGTCGCTCCCAGGGCCTCCGCCAGGGCCTCTGTCCGATCGCCCTCGGCGTTCCTGATCTCGAGCTCGAGCGGCGGACCGCCTCTCGGGGCGAGCGAGCGGCGCACCGAGGTCGCCGGGTCCGCCCGATCCGGCGCGATCCCGTCGGCCGGGAAGACATGCGCCGGGCAGCCGTCGGGCAGCGTCTGCCAGAGGTGCAGATCCACACCCAGGCGACTCCGGAACTCTTGGAGTGTGAGGAGGACGGACTCCGGCAGGGGATCCCGTGTCGGAGCGTCCGAGGTCATGCCGTGGCCCCAGGACATCCGCCGGCGTCCGGGGGTTCGGAAAGCTCCTGGACCACGCTCGCCTCGACACGAAGAACGAGCGTCACGGAGTTGCCCCGCTCGTTGTAGTGGACCTCATCCAGGAGCTCGCGCATCAGGAACAGCCCCCGACCGCTCTCGCCAACCAGATTCCGGGGCGTCCGCGGATCGGGTACGGCGCCGGGGTCGAAGCCGTCGCCCTGGTCGGTGATGCGAGCCGTGATGGACCCGGCCTCGAGGGAGATCTCGACGCGCACGCGCTTCGCCGGGTCCTCGGCGTTGCCGTACAGCATGGCGTTGGACAGCGCCTCGGTGAGTCCTACGCGGAGGTTGAGGTCGAGCTTCCTCGCAGCGATCTCGCACACGGCACATCGGGCCATGACGTACGAGACCGCATGCTCGATGGTGCGCACGTCGCTGGGGAGCTCGAGGACGAGTTCTCGGTCCATCTACCGGGTCTTCCTCCCCTTCGGAGCACGCTCTACGAGCGGCCTCGAAGTCGGCGGGCCGGGTCCGCGGGATCGAGTCATACGTCTCCTGCGCGGGGTCGGGGCCGGTTGGCCTCCGTCGGAGATCAGAGCCCCTGGAGAGCTTCCGATCGGGTGTCGGCGATCTTGAACAGGGTATCGAGCTTGGTGAGCTCGAAGAGCGTGCGCAGGTCCTCGTTCAACCCGGCGAGACGGAGCTCTCCGCCCTGCTCCCGGATCTTCTTCGACAGGCTCACGAGGACGCCGAGACCGGACGAATCGATGTAGCCAGTGTTCTCGAAGTCGATCACGAACGTCCGCTCCCCGCCCTCGAGCTCCTCGAGCACCTTCTGCTTGAGCTCCTGGCGGTTACCGACGATCAGCTGTCCTTCCACGTCGACGACGGTGACGTTGCCTTCCCTGTTGACCTGAAAGCTCATCCGTTTCCCGCGACCTTTCCGTAAAGCGTCCGATGGACCTGGGAAACCTCGCCCGTCACCTCCGACCGGGTCGGCAGGTCACCGAATCAGAGTGCGATCCCGCGACAAAACATCGAAAAACGATATAAGAAGCGGGGCGTCCCATGCAAGGCGATCGCTGCCGAGAGGCCCGACGCGGGTGGCTCCGTCGGCCGGAAACAGGTGCGCTCCGCCGGCGAGGCGACGCCTCGAGCCACCGCCACCCCGCTGCGCCTCGTCACCCGGCCATGAGCGCGGTGATGCACGCCACGTCCACTACGTCCTGCGCGCTAGCCCCTCGCGAGAGGTCGTTGCACGGGCGAGAGAGGCCCTGGAGGATGGGGCCCAACGCCGTCGCGTGGGCCAGCCGCTGGACCAGCTTGTAGGCGATGTTGGCGGCGTCGAGGTCTGGGAAGACCAGGGTGTTGGCGTGGCCAGCCACCTCGGAACGGGGTGCCTTCCGGTCCGCCACCGAAGCCACCAGCGCGGCGTCGGCCTGCAGCTCGCCGTCGGCCGGGACGTCGGGCATGCGGCTGCGGAAGATGTCCAGCGCCTCGACCACACGCTCCACCGAGGCCCCCGCCGCGCTCCCCCGGGTCGAGTACGACAGGAAGGCCACGCGCGGGTCGTCTCCCACCACCAGGCGGCGCGCCCGGGCGGCGGCCATGGCGATCTCGGCGAGCTGCTCGGCATCCGGGTCCGGGACAACCCCGGCGTCGGTGAAGGTCAGGACCTCCTCCTGGTCGGAGCGGAACGGCGGGACCACCATGTAAAACGACGACGACACGGTGCGGATGCCTTCCGCCGGTCCGATGCAGCGAATGCCGGCGCGCACCACGTCGGCCGTCGCATAGGTCAGGCCCGCCACCATGCCGTCGGCCTCCCCCATGGCTACCATGAGGGCCCCTCGCACCAGAGGGTCCTGCACGGCCCGCCGGACGTGGGATTCGCCGCGCGAGCGCGCCGCCCGCGTACGCCGGTAGACTTCGGCGTATCGGTCGGCGTCGCCCTGGGAAGGGTCGAGCCACTCGGGCTCGCCGAGGTCCGCCCCCCCCGCCAGACCCGCCGGCGGATCTCCCGGTCCCAGGACGACGGGCCTGGCCAGTCCCGACCGGGCGAGCTGGACACACGCCTCCCGGACACGGGAGTCATGACCTTCGGCGAAGACCAGGGTCCGGGGGTGTGCGCCGGCCCGGTCACGGAGGGCCTGCAGGAACCCCATCAGCCCAGCTTCTTCTCCAGACGCCGAAGCACCGGGGCAGAGACGAAGGGAGTGACGTCGCCGCCGAGGGCGGCCACCTGCCGCACCAGCGACGCGGACAGAAACGAGTAGTGCAGGTCGGGTGTCAGGAACAGCGTCTCGATGTCGCTCCAGAGCTCACGGTTCATCTGTGCCATCTGGAACTCGTACTCGAAATCGGAGACGGCCCGCAAGCCACGGATCACGAAGCGGGCGCCCACGTCCCTCGCGAAGTCCACGAGCAACCCCTCGAAGGTCCGGCACTCGATTCGCTCCTCGTCGGAGAAGACCTCACCGATCAGCTCGAGGCGCTCCTCGAGGGTGAACAGGCTGCTCTTGGACTGGCTGGCCGTGGCCGCCACGGCCACGATGAGGCGGTCGGCGAGCCCCAGAGTCCGGCGGGCGATGTCCTCGTGACCTCGCGTGATGGGATCGAAGGACCCGGGATAGAGCGCTATGAGTGGGCGCGTGGGCGTCATGAAGCTGCGACCAGGTGGGTGAGCGTCGTGTCCCCATACCTCCGATGCCGAAGGCCGGGAGCTTCCAGTACGTCCTCCGACGTACGATGCTCGACCCAAAGCTCTCGCGCAAACGGTCTCTCGAGAAAGCGCTGCATGAGCTGAGCGGCCAGCCCTCGGCCGTAGGGCGGATCCGCGAGTGCCAGGTCGAACGCCTCGGCGTCGAGGTCGGCGACGAAGGCCAGCGCGTCCGCGCGCACCACGCGACAGGCCTCCTGCGCCCCCAGCAGAACGACGTTGGACTCCAGGGCCAGGAGTGCCCCCCGAGCCCGCTCGACGAAGACCACACGGTCGGCGCCGCGGCTGAGCGCCTCCAGCCCGAGGGCGCCGGAGCCCGCGAAGAGGTCCAGCACGGAGGCCCCCACCACCGATCCGCCGATGGCCGACATCCACGCTTCCCTCACCCGGTCGGTGGTAGGGCGTACGTCCCGACCCCGGGGGGCCTTGATGCGGTGGCCCCGCCAGCGGCCGGCGATGATCCTCACGGCGCTCCCGCCGACGGGCGCACGTCGAGGACCCGGGCCTGCAAGGCGCGCGATCCCCGGAACTCACGCTCGGCGACCTGAAAGACCAGGTCCACCGGCCCCATGCCGAGGGCTTCGGGAGGAACCCGGTGGGCGATCCCGAATCCGATGGCTCGGAGCCTCGCCCGGTCCTGGCCGAGCCTGAGCCCCAGATGCTCTCCCTTTACCAGGTTCGGCGGCGCCGTCAACTCCACGTTCCGGGCCAAGAAGACGGGCTTCCGATTGGAGATGCCGAACGGTCCCATGTATTGCAGGTAGTGGGCCATCTCGAGGGTCACGTCGTCGAGGCTCACCTCCAGGTCAGCCTGGATTCTGGGCTTCGGAGACACGCCCTCGAGCCTGCTCCTCGCCTCCTCGTTGAAGGCCGTCTTGAACGCCTCCAGGGACGTGCGCCGGAGGTCCATGCCCGCTGCTTGACGGTGGCCGCCGAAGCGGGTCAGGTGCCCGGAGCACGCTCGAACCGCGTCGTAGAGGTGGAACCCGGGGATCGACCGGGCGCTGCCCCGACCGTCCGCCCCCTGGAACGCCACGAGCACCGTGGGTCGGTGGATGCGCTCGACCACCCTGGACGCGACGATGCCGATGACGCCAGGATGCCAGCCCTCTGCACCCAGCACCACACCGAAATCCCGCTCGGGCTCGTAGTCGGCGGCCAGCAGTCCCAGGGCTTGATCCAGGGTCCGTCGGTCCTCCTCCCTGCGGATGCGGTTCTGCTCCTCCAACGTGTCGGCCAGACGGGCCGCTTCGTCCTCGTCCTCGGTGAGCAGCAGGTCGAGGGCCGTAGCAGCCGCCCCCATCCGGCCGACGGCGTTGATCCGGGGAGCCAGGATGAACCCCACCTTGCCGGCGTCGATGGGTCCTCTGTCCAGCCTCGAGCTGGCGAGCAGGGCTCGCAGGCCGGGATTCGTCGTACTCGCCATCGCCCTGAGGCCATAGCGTGCCAGGATGCGGTTCTCTCCGTCCAGCGGCACCAGGTCGGCGATGGTCGCCAGCGCCACCAGGTCCAGGGACGCATAGAGCTCCTCGTCCTCCACCCCATGGGCCTGGGCCAGGAGCTGACAGAGCTTGAACGCCACAGCGGCGCCGCACAGGCCCCGATTGGGATAGGTGGAGTCGGGGAGCTGGGGGTTGACCACCGCCAGGGCCGGTGGAAGCGATGGGCCCGGCGTGTGATGGTCCGTCACGATCACGTCGATCCCCATCGAGCGTGCGCGGGCTACCGCCTCGAGGGCCGTGATCCCGCAGTCCACGGTGACGATCAAGTGGGCACCGGCCTCCTGGGCCACACGGAGGCCCGCAGGCCCGAAGTCGTAACCGTCGCGGACTCGATGCGGCACGAACGGGGTTACGCGGCCGCCCAGACGCCGGATCCACCTCGTCAGGAGCGCCACGCCGGACACCCCGTCCACGTCGTAGTCGCCGTGGACCAGCACCTGCTCACCACCACGGATCGCTTCGAGAAGTCGGTCTGCCGCCCGATCGGCGTCGGGTAGGCCCGAAGGTGGGTGAAGGCCGTCGAGGAGGGGGCGAAGGTAGGCCTTGGCCGCCGTCTCTTCGCTCAGTCCCCGGGCTACGAGGACGGCGCAGAGAGCGCGGGGGAGGCGCAGCGCTGTCTGAAGGTGGGAGATCGCGTGCTCGTCAGGTGGGTCAGGGGTGCGCCAGGAAGGCTGGGGCGCCGGTGCGAGAACCGGTGGGGTGGCGAGGTCGCCTCCGCTCACGCATCGTCTCCGCCCACCGCGGCGGCGAGTATGACACCGCACGCCTCGCAGCGGATCACATCCGCTCCCGAGCGTACGTTGGCCTGGACCTGGAGCGGGATCATGCTGAAGCAGTGACCGCAAGCACCGTCGACCGTGAGCTCGGCGACGACCACGGTCCGCCCCCCTGCCTTGATGCTCTCGTACAGGCGGCGCTCCCCGCTGTCGATCTGCTCGGCGAAGGCGTCGCGCTGCGCGATGAGCTCTTCGAGTCGAGTGCCGGCGGCCGCCTGCTGGGCCAGGAGCTCGTCGCGCCTCGGCTCGACCTCGGCCTGAGCGGCGCCGAGCTCGGCCTCCAGCTCTTCCAGCCGTTCCTCGAGCTTGCGAATCTGGTCCAGAAGCCCCAGGGCCTCCTGCTCGTCACCTTCGAGCGCCCGGCGGACCAGGTCGAGCTCGGCGTGAACGGCCGCCTCCTCCCTGAGGTTACGCACCGTGTTGAGGCGGTCCTGCAGGCGCTTGGAGCGAGCCCGCTTCTCGTCCGCCGACAGCTCGAGGCGCCGCTCCTCCAGGCGAATCTCACGAAGGCGCTTACGTGTGCTCTCCACCTCCGACTCCAACGCCGCCGCCGGCTCCTCCACTTCTTCCAGCAAGGGCGCGAACCCGGCCACCTGCTCCCGGGCTTCGCGGATGTCGGTGTCGAGCCTCTGGAGCTCGCGTAAGGAGATTCGTGTGTTCTCGGTCATGGTCCTCGCTTCTGGTGTCGCCTCAGGGGCCGTCCGCCATCGGAGACCGCTTTCGCTCCAGGGCCTGACGTACGGTCGGAAGCCAGTCCCGTTCGTCTCTGGTCGATGCCCGAAGATCCTGCATCTCCTTCAGAAGGCGCTGCTTCTCCTCGAAGCTGTCCGCGCCCTCCAGGCGCTGTTCGAGCTCTCGGATGGCCGCTTCCCGGCTACCGTGCTTCAGGCGATGAATCGAGTCCTGAAAGACCCGCTCCGCGTGGGAGAGTTCCTCCGGGTCCGTGAGCAGGCCCTCGAGTCGCCGGGCTGCCGTCGAATCCATGCCTTCCGGTGGGCGGGCCAGCTCCGGATCGTGCACCAACGCGTCGAAGATCGCCCGATACGATGCATCGTGGAAGTCCTCCGGGCCCACGTGCTCGGCTGCCCGCTCGACCCACTCCCGGCGTCGGACCATCAACAAGAGAACTGTGCGCTCCGCTCCCATCTTCGGCAGTCGGTACGCGCTCCGGTCGCGGGATGGGGGTGGAGTACCCGGGCGGGGGGCCCGGCGCGTCGTGCCCTCACGAAGGAGCTCCGCCTCCAGGGTCTCCCGCCTGACACCTGTCTTGTCGGCCACCTTGGCGACGTAGATGTCTCGCAAGGCCGGGTCGCGGGCGGCCCGCACCGTGGGCAGCAGGCGGTCGACGGCGTTCCGTGTCCGCTCGATGTTCGAGAAGTAGTCGTGCTCCTCGAGGATCTGCAGCTTCCGGTCCAGGATATCGACCGCGTCGCCGACGTAGGTACGGAGCCCTTCGGCTCCTTGCGCCCGCACGATGCTGTCTGGATCCTCGGCCGGAGGAAGGGTGACCACCGACGGGTGAAGGCCGGCGGCCAGGAGCGTGTCGCCGGCCCGGAACGTGGCCCGCAGGCCGGCACGATCGCTGTCGAACAGGAGGTAGACCTGTTTGCTGTACCGCTTCAGCAATTCGGCCTGCTCCTCGGTCAAGGACGTCCCCGACGCCGCCACGACGTGTTCGACGCCGGCGGAGGCCACGGACACGACGTCCATGTAGCCCTCCACCACCAGGACCGACTGCTCCCGGCGGATCGCGTTCTTGGCCCACGACAAGCCGTAGAGGATACGACCCTTGTGGTACAGCGGCGTCTCGGGCGAGTTGACGTATTTGCCCTTGCCTCCCCCGGCCGTGACCCCGGGCATGACACGACCGCCGAACGCCACGACCCTACCGGCGCCGTCCTCGATGGGAAACATGAGCCGGCCACGGAAACGGTCATAGGGAGCGTCTCGCCTCTCGCCCCTGACCAGGAGCCCGACCTCCTCGAGAAGGTCGTCTTCGAGACCATGTTTGCCCGCGGCCTCACGCAGGGCGCGCCATTCGGGTGGCGAGAATCCCAGCCCGAAACGCTCGGCGGTCTCCCTCCGAATCCCGCGGGTCGAGAGGTAATCGCGGGCAAGCTCACCCCCCTTCCAGCTCCAGAGCCGCTCAGCGAAGAAGTCCCGGGCGAACGCCATCGCCTCCCGCAACGGCCGCAGCGGGTCGTCGGAACGCCCGGACTGCACTTCGCGGACCGGAATGCCCGTGCGTTGCGCCACGTGCTTCACCGCATCGACGAAGTCGAGCCCCAGGCGCTTTCTGACGAAGGTGAACACGTCGCCGTGCTCCCCACAGCCGAAGCAGTGGTACATGGCCTTGGCCGGCACGACGTAGAAGCTGGGGGTCCGCTCCTCGTGGAACGGACAGTTGGCTTTGAACTCCCGACCGGCCTTCTTGAGAGGGACGAACTCGCCGATCACGTCCACGATGTCGGCCCCCGCCCGCACCTCCTCGACGACGTCGTCCGGGATCATCCCAGCACCGCCACGGTCACGCCCGCACCGCCCTCTCCCGGCCCGCCGAGGCGGAAGGACTTCACGCGAGGCTCCAGTCCGAGGAGCTCCTGCACGCGCTGACGCACGGCGCCCGTCCCCTTGCCGTGGATGATGCGTACCTCCTCGAAATCTCCCAGGATTGCTCCGTCCAACCCCCTCTCCAGCTCGAGCTGGACCTCGTCCACACGGAGCCCGCGGAGGTCGATCTCCGTGGTGCCCCGGATCTCCGGAGCGGACCAGCCCCCGTCCCTGGAACGCCGCCGAGTGGGCGCTGGCGCCGGGAGCGCGGCCAGCTCGCCGAGGGGAACCTGCATCCGCAGCCCCGCCATGGAGACCAGAGCGCGACCCTCCCGCAGCTCCAACACCTCACCCTCGGTGCCACTCGAGCGGATGCGGACCCGGTCTCCCACCGACACGCCGGACGGAGGAGAAGCGTGGACCGGCTCGGCCGAAGCCCGGTGACGCGCAGCGGCCTCCTCGACGCGGCGGCGGGCCTGTCGTCCGACTTCCGCGAGCTCGGCCGTGCCCGATTCACGCACTTCCTGTATGGCGGCCTCCACTACTTCCCGAGCCTCCATGAGAAGCCTGCGAGCCTCCTCGTGGGCACGGCTCCGCTCCGTCTTCTCCCTCTCCGTGAGCTTTCGCTCGCGATCGGCCAGCTCCGCCGCCAACCGTTCCGCACCGGCCTTTTCGCCGGCCAGGGAGTCGGCCAGCGCCCGGGCGGCCCGCTCCTCGCGTTGGAGCTTCTCCAACAGGTCGTCCAAGCGGGCGTCTCCCTCGGAGAGGTGGACTTCGGCCCGGTCCAGCACCGGCGCGGGGAATCCCAGCTTCCGGGCGATGGCCAGTCCGTAGCTTCGCCCTGGCCGCCCTTTGACGAGCACGTACGTGGGCTCCATGCGATCGGGGTCGAACTCCAGCGACGCATTGACGATCCCACTGCCCTCCAGATCCAGACGCTTCAGGGCTCCCAGGTGGGAGGTCACGATGGACAGCGCCCGCCGCTCCACCAACGTCTCCAGCGCCGACCGGGCCAGGGCCACGCCCTCGGCTGGATCCGTGCCGGTGCCCATCTCGTCGATGAGGACGAGGGTGTCCGGACCTGCGCGCTCCACGATCTGTCGCAGGTTGGCCAGGTGCGCGGAGAACGTGGACAGGCTCTCGGAGATGGACTGCTCGTCGCCGATGTCCGCGAAGATCTCCCCGAAGACGGGGAGGCGGGATCCGGCTCCCACCGGAGGGACGACACCACACTGGGCCAGTGTGGAGATCAGCCCCAAGGCCTTGAGGAAGACCGTCTTCCCTCCCGTGTTGGGCCCGGACACGACCAAGGCTCGCTCGCCGTCGACGAGCTCCAGGAAGAAGGGCACCACGGTCTCGGGGCCCCCTTCCCCCAGGAGCAATGGATGCCGCCCGTCGACGATTCGCAGCTCCTGGCTCGCCGCCGGAAGGAGCTCCGGTAGAGTGGCCCGCCAATCGCGCGCCACCCGGGCGCGAGCGTAGAAGGTATCCAAGACCACGGCTGCCTCGAGCGACGCCTGCAGCGCGTGCAGCGAGGGGCGCAGCGCCTCGCTGCGCTCGGTCAGGATCCGGTGGATCTCCCGGGCCTCGGCCCGCTCCAGCTCCTTGAGGTCGTTCATGAGCTGGATGGCCAGGGGTGGCTCCACGAAGAGGGTGGCGCCGGTCGCGGACTCGTCGTGCACGATGCCGCCCACCTCCCGCCGCCCCTCCCGACGGACCGGCACGACGTACCGGCCGTTCCGGATCGTCACGGAGGCATCGGACACCCGGTGCCGATCGGGGAGCGTACCGAGGTATTGCTCGAGGCGGCGCACGATACGGCTGTGGGCCTGGGATAGCCCGGAGCGGATGCGGCGGAGCTCGCGGCTGGCGGTGTCCAACACATGCCCTGCCGGGTCCACGGTGCGAGCGATCGCCTGTTCACCCTTCACGTCTGCATGAAGTCGCCGGCAAAGGTCCCACAGCAGCGGGCTTCCCTCGCGCTCGCCGGCAAAGGCCTCCCGGAGCAGCCTCCCCGAGGTCAGGAGCGAGCCCAGGGTGGACAGCTGCGCTGCGTCGAGGACGCTGCCCTCGAGGGTAAGCCTCTCGAGGGCCCCGTACGCGTCCGGGAGCGGTGGGGGAGTCCAACGGGGGTCCGCCTCGAGGAACTCGACGGACTCCTGTACGGTCGCGAGCTCCTTGACCAGACGATCCCGGTCGTCGTGGGGCCGCAGCTCGAGGACGCGTCTTCGCCCGAGCTCACTCGAAGCCCGTGCCGCGACGCGCTCCAGGGCGGCCTCCAGCTCCAGAACGCGAAACGCGTGGGGCCTCACCGGGGCCTCCTCGAACGAGAGACGGGCGGCGGCCGGTCGGCCGACGCCCGTGTGGTTCCCCGCTCCCCGGGATCTCGGGCGACGCCCGTCATTGTCCCAGCGCTTCCCGCACGAGCCGGTTCGCCTCCTTCCCGTCGAAGCGGCCGCGGATGCGGGGCATGACCGCCCCCATCACCGGACCGAACTGGTCGGCACCCCCGGAGATCACCTCGCGGATGATGACGCGCACGTCGTCCTCCGACAGGCCTGCCGGCATGTACGCCGCCAGGATCTCGGCTTCCGCCAGCTCCCTGTCGGCGAGCTCGGTGCGGCCCGCATCGGCCATCTGGGACGCGGCGTCCTTTCGCCGCTTGATGGCGCCGCCGACCACCGCCCTCACGACGTCGTCATCGGCGTCCTGGCCGAGCTCGATCTCGCGGTTGCGTAGGTCCGCCAGGGTCGTGGAAAGCACCAGGATGCGGAGCTTGTCCCGCTCCTTGCGAGCCGAGATCAGGTCGGCCTTCAGGCGGGCCTTCAAGTCGCTGCTCATCGTGACCGAAGCTACCGGGGCCCCTCGGGCGGGTCAACGACGATACGGGACCGCGAGCCGGCTCCGCCCCGGTGGCTCAGGGCGTCCCTCCGCGCCATGGGATCGCACTCGGCCGCACGGTAGCGTGGTCCTCCAGACCTCTGCCTCGGAGAAGCCATGGACCGCATCCTCGACCTCGCCGCCACGACGCTGGCCCGGAACCCCGCACCGGCACTTCCGCTGGAAGAGCTCTTTCGCCTGCTCAAGGACGACGCGCCTGGCGTCGCCCTCTCGCTGCAGTCTCTCCTGGCCGTGCTGGCCCGGTCTCCGGAGCGATTCCGTGTCGTCCGGGCCGCCCCCGGTTGGACCTCCCTGCTCGGTACCCTCAACCACGTGGCGGGTGTGCGTGAACGGCCCGAGCCCTCGCCTCAGCGCACGCTGGACGCCGCGCTCGTCGCGGTGGAGTACGGTCCCTGGATCATCGGACTCGATCCCGGCGCGGACGGCGACCGGCCAACTCCCCGTCCCCTTCGGACGCTCCGGGCGTCGGTGGCGTATCTCGGCCGGCGTCTGGACGGAGACTCGGCCGTCGCCCTGGCGCGATGGCTGGGACTGCTGGCCGAGAACGGGCGGGTGCGGGCTCGGCTCGGGGACGCAGGGCCCGGGCCGGCGTAGTCATGACCCACGCCAAGGCCGGAACGCGCCGGTCCACCACTCGCCGTCCCGGTCCTCGGCCTCCAAGGTCGCTCCGGTGTCGGCATGGCGTTCCACAGCCTGGATCACGTCGTTTCGTTCGTCGGCCAGAATGCCGGAGAGGATCAGCCATCCGCCGGGTCGGATCACCTCGGCCAGATCGGGCAGAAGGGGCAGGATCAGGCGGGTCTCCAGGTTGGCGACGACCCCGTCGTGCGGCTCGAGGGCGGCGAGCCACGAAGGGGTCACCCGACGCTCCACCACCTCCACGGCTGCGGCGACGCCGTTGACCCCGGCATTGTCCCGGGCTGCCTCGCACGCCAGCGGGTCGGAATCGATGGCGAGCACCTTGCGCGCACCCAGCAACGCCACCGCGATCGAGAGGATGCCCGAGCCGCACCCCACGTCCAGCACACGGTCGCCGCCTGACACCCGCCCGTCCAGCAGTCGCAGGCACCCGCGCGTCGTGCCGTGCTCGGCCGTGCCAAAGGCCATGCCCGGGTCCAGCTGGATCACCACGTCGCCGCTGCGTGTCTCGGGATCCAACCAGCTGGGGTGCACGACGATCCGGTCGGTGACCCGGCGCGTGGCGAGGCCCCGGCGCCAGAACGTTTCCCACTCTTCCTGGAGCTGCCAGGTCCAGCTCGGCCTGATGTCCGACAGCCCCGTCCACGCCTCCAAGCGCCGGCGCGCCTCGGCGACGAAGGCCTCGGGATCCTCCGGGGGCTCGAGGTAGGTGGTCAGGGCACCGTGCTTCTCCTCGACGCCACGGCCGCCCAACGACATCAGGGCAGCGGCCATCACGTCCGGATCCCCGCCGGGCGGCGTGCAGACCGAGAGGGCCAGCCACCGTTCGGGACTCAGGTGAGGGCCTCCTTGACCCGCTCCCAGAAGCCCTTCGACTGGGTGTGCTCGATCCGCTCCGGTGCGGGAGACTCGATCTCGCGCATCTTGCGAAGAAGCTCTTCCTGCTCGGCGGTGAGGCGGTCCGGCGTCCAGATTGCCACGCGAACGAGCTGGTCCCCCACGCCTCGGCCGTTGAGCTCCGGAAGTCCCCGACCCTTGAGCCGTAGCAGCTCCCCGCTCTGCACCCCGGCCGGGATCGTGAGCCGCACCTTTCCGCTGACCGTCGGCACCTCCACCTGATCGCCGAGAGCGGCCTGAGCGAAGGTCACCGGCAGCTCGAACAACAGAGTCGCACCGTCGCGGACGAACCGGGGGTCGTCCTGCACCTCCAGCAGCACGATCACGTCGCCCCGGGACCCCCCGTGGGATCCGAGGCTGCCCTGCGCCTTCAGCGTGATGAAGTTCTCGGACGTGACACCCGGGGGCACCTCGACTTCGACTTCCCGCTCGGTCCGGACCCGGCCGTCGCCGTGACACGTGTTGCACGGCTGGTCGATGACTCGGCCTTCGCCGCGGCAGGTTCTGCAGGGGGCCACCGTAACGAACTGGCCGAAGACGGACCGCTGGATCTGCCGCTCTTCCCCGCTTCCCTGACACGTCCCACACGTCACCGGCTGTGTCCCCGGCTCGGCCCCGGAGCCGGCACAGCGGTCGCATGCGTCGAGGACGGCGACGCGAATGCGCTTCGTGATCCCCGTCGCGACCTCCTGCAGAGTCACGGGGAGTCGGACCCGGAGCGTCTGTCCCTTACGGGTACGGCGTCCCCCACCCCGACGCCTCTGCCCGAAGATCTCCTCGAAGGCGCCGAATCCACCGAAGTCCCGCATGAAGACCTCGATGGCGTCGGAGAAGTCGAAGCCACCGAAGCCCGCTCCACCGGCGCCGCCCCGCTTCAGGCCCTGCTCGCCGTAGCGGTCGTAGACCGCCCGCCGATCCCCGTCCCGCAGCACCTCGTAGGCTTCCGTCACCTCCTTGAAGCGCTCCTCCGCCTCCTTGGAGCCGTCGTTGCGGTCCGGATGGTGCTTCAAGGCGAGCTTTCGGTACGCCTTCTTTATCTCCTCGGTGTCCGCGGTGCGCGGGACACCCAGGAGCTCGTAGTAGTCTGCCATGCGTCAGGGGTTGTACCGCCCGGAACGCGCGCCCCGCGCGTTCCAGACCGGTGTCATTCGTCGGTGATCCACCTCTGGTGAGGCCTGGGCGCCCTCCCCCGTACCTCGCCGAGGAGGGTGGTGTTTCACTTGAGGATCGTGCTCACGAGCGAGGAAGTGTAATCCACGATGGCGATGACCTTCTCGTAGGGCATGCGAGTGGGACCGATGACGCCGATGACGCCTTTGAGCCCTCCGACGTGGTATTCGGACGTGACGAGCGTGAAGTCGGACAGCTCGACGGCCGCGTGTTCCCCGCCGATCGTGATCTTGATGCCGTCTCCATGCACCCGGTCCTCCAGGACGTCAGCCAGCAGATCCTGTCGCTCCGTCAGCTCGATCAGCCCCTTCAACTGCTCGCCGGTGGCGAACTCCGGTTGGCTCGCCAGAACGCTCGCCTGCCCCAGGTGGACCTCGGGCGGATCCACGTCGGGGCCCTTGAACAGCTCGGAGCCCGACTGCATGAAGATGTTGATGAGCTCGGCGGCCGCGGCGCTGTCAGGCGCGGCGTCCCTCAAACGCGCGGGCAGGGAGTCCCGGATCTCCTTCAGGCTCAATCCTACGAGCCGTTCGTTGAGGATGCGGGTCACGTTGACCAGGGTGTCCGACGGTACGGCTCCGGGCAGATCCACGTACACGGTCCGGATGAGCCCCGATCGAATCGTGGCGATGAGGAGCACCTTGTCCGACGAGAGCTGACTCAGGTCCAGGCGCTCCAGCACGGCATCGTGGAGCCGCGGCGCCACGGCCACCCCCAGCTCCAAGGAGAGCAGGCTCAGAGCCCTCGTGGCGCTGCGCACCAGCCGTCCCACCGCGGAGCTCACCACGTCCTCCTCCAGGGCGTTGGCGAGCTGGCTCTGCTCCCTGGCGGTCAACCGCTTGGGCTCGATCAGACGGTCTACGAAGAAACGGTACGCCAGATCAGTGGGAACGCGGCCCGCCGAAGTGTGCGGGTGGAAGAGGTATCCCTTCTCCTCGAGGTCGCTCATCGTGTTCCGGACGGTAGCCGGCGAAACGCCGAGGTCGTACTGCCTGGCTACCGTACGGCTGCCCGCCGGCTCCGCGGTGTCCACGTAGAGCCGCACGACCGCCTCGAGGACCTGTTGCTCCCGTTCGGAGAGGTCCTGCCCGTAGCGTTGAACCTGGAGATTGTCCACCATGACCCCAAGAAGATCCCGGAACGCGCGCCCTGCCGTCAATCCCGGCGAACGCGCCCCACTTCGACATGCCGGCTCGGAGGGCCCTGCAGCCGCTCGGTCTCCGGGCTCTCGAGTGCCGCTCCCGACCCGTAGGCCTCGTCCATCTCCACGGCGAGGCGGTCCAGCAGCAGCCAGCCCTCCGCGGTGAGCTGCACCCGCGACGGGTGTGGCCGAGCGAGGCCCTCGCGGATCCACCCGTGCCACAACCGGCGACCCGGTGGCCGCAGGGAGCCCGCGTCCAATCCCTCCCGGGTGCGAAGGCCGAGCCAGACACCCTCCAAACGGGCCGCTTGGGCCGACAGCTCCTCCCGATCCTCGACCGGTAGCTGCCCGCTCTGCGCCTTGGTTTGATAATCTACCCAGTCGCGGAGGTTCCATCGCCGGATGGGGCTCAGATAGCTGTGGGCGCCATTCCCGAGCCCCAGGTAGGAGGCACCTACCCAGTAGGCCATGTTGTGGCGTGAGGAGAACCCGGGCAGCGCGAAGTTGGACACCTCATAATGCTGGTACCCCGCTGTCGTGAGTCGCGCGGCCGCCTCCAGGTACTCCTCCCGGTACTGACCTTCGTCCGCTACCACCTCTCGACCCTCCGCCACGGCCCGGCCGAGAGGCGTTCGCGCTTCGACGCTGAGTCCGTACAGGCTCACGTGAGGAGGTTCCAGCGCCATGGTCCGATCCAGCTCCTCGGACCAATTCTGCCGGAGGCCCGGCGGGAGGCCGAACATCAGGTCGATGCTCACGTTGGTGATGCCGGCGGACCGGGCGGTGGCCACGGCTCCAGCCGCTCCCTCCGCGCCATGGAGCCGTCCCATCCAGGCCAGCGCCCTCGGATCGAAGCTCTGCACGCCGAGGCTGAGGCGATTCACCCCGGCGCGGCTCCACCCTCGCCCCACCGCCACCGTGAAGCTCTCGGGGTTCGCTTCGGCAGTCCATTCCAGCCCCGGGGAGACGAGGCGTCGAGGATCCAGCACCCGGGCGATGGCCTGCATGGCGTCCGGACCGAGCAGGGAAGGCGTGCCGCCACCGACGTAGAGGGAGTCGAGGGACTCGGCCACGGAGAAGAGCCCTTCCCGCTCGAGCGCCGCCCACTCCCCTTCCAAGGCCTCGATCCAGGGCGCCAGTCGAGGGGCGCGCGCCACCGTCACGGCGAAGTCGCAGTAGGGGCACCGGCGAGCGCAAAAGGGGGCGTGCACGTAGATCGAGCGCACCGACCCGGTGTGACTGGCCTCGTGGGCGGTACCCTCGGCGTCTCTGACCTCGGAGGTCGGACCAACGCCCTCTCGAGATTCGCTCACGATACCCGCGCTCCGGGAACGGCGCGGGCAAAGCGCATGCCCGGACGCTGCACGGCCAGCCCCTCGAGCTCCAGGGTCGAGAGCAGCGCGAGGGCGCGCTCGACCTGGACCCCGGCCCGGTCGGCGACCTGGTCCACGTGGGTGGGCGATTCCGTGAGGGCCGTCCACAGCCCAGCAACCCCGGTTCCCAGGTGGTGCGGCGGGCCGGCCGATGACCCCGGTGCGAGGCACGATGGGCCGATGCCGAGCTCCTCCAGGAGCTGTTCGGGCTCCACGAGGATCCGAGCGCCCTCCCGGATCAAGGCGTTGGTCCCCCGGCTCTGGCGGCTCACCATCGAGCCGGGCACCGCGAACACCTCCCGCCCGAGGTCGAGGGCGTGGTCCACGGTGATGAGGGCTCCGCTGCGCTCGGCCGCCTCCACAACCACGACGGCCCGGGCCAACGCCGCCATGAGGCGGTTGCGCTTGGGAAAGTGGTGGGGCCGTGGCCGATCCCCCGGGGGGAACTCCGAAAGGACGAGGCCCCGCTCGCGGATGGCCCGGTAGAGGCGGACGTTCGTTCGTGGGGACGGTCGGTCGGCTCCGCTCCCCAACACCGCGATCGTATCGCCCCCGGCGGCCAGCGCTCCCCGGTGGGCGGCAGCGTCGATGCCCAGGGCCATGCCGCTGACGACCGTCACCCCCGCCCGCGCCACGTGGCCCGCGAGCCCGGCCGCGGTGCTCCGCCCGGCCTCAGTGGCCCGCCGCGCTCCCACGATGGCCACGGCCGGACGGTTGAGCAGCTCCCTCCGACCGGCGGTGAAGAGAAGTGCGGGAGGATCGTGCAACGCCTCGAGGGCGATCGGGAAGTCCGGGTCGTGCAGCGTGAGTACGTCCAGTCCAGCCTGGTCCATGCGGCCGAGGGCCTCCGTCGCCCGGCGGCGCGCCTCGGGGTCGGCCCTACTCTGGGCCGCGGCCGGACCTGCCACCGCGGCGAAGCTGGCCGGGGAGGCGGACAGCGCGGCCTGCGCCGTGCCGAACCGCTCCACCAGCCGTCGCACTGTCCGGTCTCCGACGCCCTCCACCGCCTTGAGGGTGAGGAGGGCGGTGAGCTCCGGCGTGGGGGTGGGCCGCTCCGCGGGTGGAACCTCGGGCTTCACGGAGGCGTCCATCCGTGGCTGGAGCGCTCTTCCTCCGGGTCGGTCTCCTCCCTGACCCTGAGCCACAGCGCCTCCAGCAGCTCCGAGAGCCCCGTCCGTGTGGCGGAGGAGATGGCGAACGTCCCCCACGCCGAGGGTGCCTCTATGACCGGCATGGGATCGCCCGACGCCACGAGGTCGGCCTTGGAGACCACCAGACAGTGGGGCCGCTCGGCCAGCGCGGGGGAATAGCTGTACAGCTCCTCACGGAGCAGGTCGTACTCGGCCTGCGGGTCCGACGAATCCACTGGCACGAGGATGGCCAGGGTCCTGGTGCGCTCGACGTGTTGCAGGAACTGCAGGCCGAGGCCCTTGCCCTCGTGGGCGCCCTCGATGATGCCGGGGATGTCGGCAATGACGAACGACCGGAAGTCGGAGAGTCCCACAACGCCCAGGTGGGGGGCCAGCGTCGTGAAGGGATAGTCGGCGATCTTCGGGTGGGCACCGGAGACGGCCGCGAGGAGCGTGGATTTCCCGGCATTGGGCTCACCGACCAGCCCGACGTCGGCGATGAGCTTCACGACCAGCTCCACGCGCCGCTCCTCGCCCTCCTCACCCGGCTCCCACCGTCGTGGTGCCTGGTGGGTCGCCGACGCGAACCGAGCGTTCCCCCGTCCTCCCCGGCCACCGTGGGCGACGACTAGACGAGCCCCTGGCGCCACCAGTTCGCCCAACTCGACGTCGCTGTCCAGGTCCCGAGCGATCGTGCCCGGCGGCACGCGGAGCTCCAGGTCCTCTCCGGCTCGACCAGTCTTGTTCTTCCCCTCGCCGTGCTTGCCGCGGGGCGCCTTGTAGTGACGGCGATAGCTGTAGTCCAGGAGCGTGGTGAGCTGAGGATCCGCGACCAGGATCACGTCCCCGCCCTTCCCACCGTCACCGCCGGAAGGCCCGCCCCGCGGCACGCCCTTCTCTCGGCGGAACGCCTCCGCTCCGGAGCCTCCGGTGCCCGCCTTCACCTCGATGACTGCACGGTCGACGAACATGGACCCCGTCCCCTCTACCGCTTCCGGTCCTGCACCGCGCGCCACACCTCCCGCGCCTCTCGGGCCGCCGACGGGGCTCCGATGGAGCGGGCCTCGGCCAGCGTGGCCTCGATCCGCTGGGGGGTGGCGCCTGCGTGAAACGCACCACGCAGGTGGGAGTAGAGCTGACGCGGAGCCTCCAGCACCGCCAGCAGCGCGACGATACAAAGCTCCCGAAGCTCCAGCGCCATCTCTGGCCGACCCAGGACTTTGCCGTACCCTTCAGCGATCATCCAGCGTTCCATGTTCGGGTGGAGGCGCCGGACATTCGCTTTGAGACGGGCGTACTGCCCCCCATACACGACGCGGCATACCGCGTGGCCCCGGGCCTCCCACTGCGCCGGATCCTCGGCGGCCGCGGGTGGCGCCACACGGTCCGACAACTGGCGCCAATCGCGAAAGGCGTTCAACGCAACCGGGTAGCCCAGGAACAGGTAGCTCTGCAGCAGCGTCTCCTCCACGTGCACGGGGTCTGCGTCCTCTGCGGCCGCTTCGAGCTCGGCGCGAACTGCCTCCGCCGACCGGGTCGCCAGGGCGGCGCTCAACCGCACGACTGCGCGCTCCGGCGGGGCAAGAGCGCCGCGGTCACTGTGCACGGCGGTCATGACCCGGTCCGGGAGGCGGCTGGGCTGGGCGCGATCGAAGCTCTCCGGGAATCTGCTGGAACGCGGCGGCCCATCGAATGGCGGAGTGGGACGCCTCGCGAGGGACCCGCCCACGCGCCCGTCCGGCGGAAGCAAGAGCGCCGCCCCCCGGAGCTGGCGAGGGCGGCGCATGCGACGTCGAGGGGTGGGGCACCGGTGTCGGAGGCCTCGGGTGCCGCGACGTCACTCTCTCCCGGGGTCGTCGGTCGCGGGCTCCCCTGCCGCGTGGGCCTCGGGCGTCACGCCGTCGCTACCGACCGGGCTGGCCGGGGAGGCGGCATCGAAGCTGCTGCCGGCGAGCGTGAACAGCCCCCGCGGCGTGTCGGCCTCTTCCAGGAGCTCCACGGCTCGGCCCAGCTGGAGGTCGAGCGCCATCACCTGTCGGAACTGGCCCTCGTCACCCCACTGCTGCAGCGCGATCTCTCGGCCTACGTGATACATCACGTACCGTCCCGCCGCGTCGAAGACCTCTCGGTCGACCTCCAGCCCCTGCTCGATCAGAGACGCGTAGAACCCGTCCATGTCCCTGGTCGTGAGCTCGAAGCCGGGCTGGAGCTCCGGCTGCTCCTGCAGGTACTTCACGGCGAAGTCGAAGAGGGCGACGTTGAACGTCCCCGCCCCCCGGTAGAGCGTGCGAACAGCCTCAGACTCATCCGCGGTGAGCGTGTCGGGGACCACGATCAAGTCGGGCGTGATGCCACCGCCGCCGTACACGACCCGCCCCCCGAAGGTCTGGAAGGGAGGGCGCTCGATCCCGTTCTGCCGCTCCACAGGAGAGCCGTCCAGAGCGATCGTGGCTCGCCGCACGCGGGAGTCCCGATCTTCCGGCGCCATCTGGATCGAGCGGCCGGACGGCGTGAACCACCGGGCCGTGGTCAGCTTGAGAACGTTCCCGCCGTGGAGCTGATAGAGGGTCTGCACGGAGCCCTTGCCGTAGCTCGTGGCGCCGATGACCAGGGCCCGGTCGTGGTCCTGCAGGGCACCCGCCACGATCTCCGACGCGCTGGCGCTCCGCTCGTCCACCAGGACGACCACCGGGAGCTCGGCGTAGCTCTGCGGCCGGGTGGCTGAGAAGGTCTCGTTTTGCCCCGCGCTCCGGCCCCGCGTCTCGACGATGGCGTCGCCCGGATCCAGGAAGAGGTCCGAGATGGCCACCCCCTCGTCGAGGAGGCCGCCGGGGTTGCCGCGGAGGTCAAGGACGAGGCCCTTCAGACCGTCCTCCTCCAGCGAGCTGATGGCGGCGCGGATCTCCCGGGAGGAGCTTTCGCTGACCATCTGCAGCGGGACGTATGCGATTCCCTCCGCCACCTCGACCGCGAAGGGAACGGACAAGAGCTCGATCACGGCCCGAGTCACGGTGAACGGGATGGGGGCGTCCACGCCGGGTCTGCGCACCGTGACCGAGACGTCGGTCCCGGGTCGACCCCGCAGCCGGTCCACCGCGTCGTCCACCGACCATCCATCGGTGCTCTCGCCCTCAACCTCCACGATGGCGTCGCCGGCTCGCATGCCGGCCCGCGTCCCCGGCGTGCCCGGTAGAGGCGTCACCACCGTAATCAAGCCGTTACGCTCGGTGATCTCCAGTCCGACGCCGCCGTACTCGCCCTCCGTACGGATCCGGAGGTTCTCGTAGGCCTGAGCGGGGAGAAACGAGGTATTCGGGTCGCCGAGGTCGCGGAGTATGCCCTCGATGGCCGAGTCGTACAGCCCCGATCGATCGACAGGATCGACGAACCGCGCCGAAACATGATCCACCACCTCTTCGAGGAGGCGCACCTGTGAGTAGACGTTCTGCTGCTGCTCGACGCCCTGCTGCAGAAACCACCCACCCGAGAACACGGCGACCAGGATCACCGCCGCAGGAGCCAGAACCGAACGCCTCACCGCATCTCACCTCCATCAAGAACCGTATGCACGGATCCTAAACCCTACCAGCGGAGAATGTTTCGGGAAAGCGCCCGGCCAGGAGAGCGCGGATCCGTCGCTGTACCTCGTCGGCCTCCCCGGATCCATCCACGGACAGACCCCGACTGTCTCCATCGAGCAGGGCCAGGTAACCGGCCCGCACCCGATCGAGGAACGCCCGGCCTTCGCCCTCGAACCGGTCGGCCACCTTTCCCGCTCTGTCCTGCCTGGCCAGACCCTCCTCCACCGTGACGTCCAGGACGAGATACAGGTCCGGCGTCAGCCCTCCCGTGGCGAACTCGTTCATCGTGCGGACCTCCGGAAGGGGCAGCCCGCGGCCGTACCCCTGATACGCGAAGGTGGACCAGGAGAACCGGTCCGAGATCACGCACGTACCGCGTTCCAACGCCGGCCGCACCACCTCCTGCACGAACGCGGCGCGGGCGGCCAGGATGAGCAGGAGCTCCGACTCCGGAGGAATCGACAGTTCGGTGCCGTGGAGCACCGTCTGGCGGATCCGCTCCCCCACCGCGGTGCCCCCCGGCTCGCGGGTGGTCAGGTGCGGGACGCCCAGATCATCCAGCCAATCGGCCAGCATGCGCATCTGGGAGCTCTTGCCCGAGCCCTCGATGCCTTCCAGGACGATGAAGGGTCTCCGCTTCATGCCGGTGGGCCGGCGCCGTCCGTCAAACGGCGCCGGTAAGCCAGGGTCCTGCGGCGGCGACTCCACGACACGGGCACCCCGCTAGCCCGGCGGTGCAGCGGTCGCGCTGCGCTGTGACGGCGCCCCCACGTCAGTCGTAGTACTCCCGTCCCAGGTGGGTGATCTGCTCTTCACCCATGAGCCACCGCAGCGTGTTCTTCAGCTTCCAGTGCTGGATGAAGATGTCGTGCTCGGGATAGAGTCCCGGCGCCGTTTGCGGCGCCTTGAAGTAGAATGAGAGCCACTCCTGGATGCCCTTCATGCCCGCACGTCCGGCGAGGTCAAGGAAGATGGCCAGATCCAGGACGATGGGCGCGGCCAGGATCGAGTCCCGGCACAGGAAATCCACCTTGATCTGCATGTGGTAGCCCATCCATCCGAAGATGTCGATGTTGTCCCACCCCTCCTTGTTGTCTCCCCGTGGCGGGTAGTAGTTGATCCGTACCTTGTGGTACATGTCGCCGTAGAGGTCGGGGTACATCTCGGGCTGAAGGATGTGCTCGAGAGCGCCGAGCTTCGACTCCTCCTTGGTCTTGAAGCTCGCCGGATCGTCCAGGACCTCTCCGTCCCGGTTGCCCAGGATGTTCGTGCTGAACCACCCGCTGAGCCCGAGCATGCGCGTCTTGAAGCCCGGAGCCAGAATCGTCTTCATGAGGGTCTGACCGGTCTTGAAGTCCTTGCCGGCGATGGGTACGCCCCGGTCGACGGCCAACTGTTCCAGCGCAGGGATGTCGGCCGAGAGGTTCGGCGCACCGTTGGCGTAGGGGACGCCTTCCATGATGGCGGCGTATGCGTACAGCATGCTGGGAGCGATCGACTCGTCGTTCGCCTCCATGGCCGCCTCGAAGGCCTCGAGCGTCTCGTGGGCGGCGCCGGGCCGAAGGAACACCTCGGTCGATCCACACCAGACCATGACCAGGCGGTCACAGTCGTTCTCGGCCTTGAAGGTGCGGATGTCCTCCCGGATCGCCTCGGCCAACTCTCGCTTGTTCGCACCCGACTTCTTGTTGGGGCCGTCGAGCTTCTTCACGTAGGCCGGGTCGAACACCGCCGGCATCGGTGAGATTCCCTCGAGGAAGCCCTTGATGGGCTCCAGATGCTCGGGGCGCAGGACACCTGCGTTGCGGGCCGACTGATAACCGTTGTCGGGGATCGGATCCCACGTGCCGAACACGAGCTGGTCCAGCTCGACGATGGGCACGAAGTCCCGGATCAGGGGGGCCCGGTTGTCGGTTCTCTTGCCCAGGCGGATGGTGCTCATCTGCGTCAGGCTGCCGAACGGCTTTGCGATGCCCTGGCGGGCGGCTTCAACACCGGAAACGACGGTCGTGGCGACCGCCCCGAATCCCGGGAGCAGGACACCGAGCTTGCCAGCGACCGACTGAATATCGCGGTTCTCTGTCACGGATTCCTCGCAGGTTTGGTGGCCACCGGGATGTCGGACTGGACCGTGGTCTCCGTGTCCACATCATCCAGCGGAATGCCGGTGGCTCTCTTGTGTACCCAGACCATCCGCTGCACCACCGTGATGTTGGTGAGGACGGCGACGATCACGATTACTGCGGTCAAGACCAGCCCGTCCCACATGAGCCCGAAGAACAGGGACGCGGCTCCGAGGGCCACGACCCGTTCCGGCCGCTGCATGAGGCCCACGCTGCAGTCGAGTCCGAGGCCCTCGGCCCTGGCCCGGGTGTAGCTGACCATGATGGACCCGGCGGCCGCGAGCATGATCACGTAGATCATGACCAGGTCCATGGGTCCGCTCTGGTACTTCGTGTAGAGCGAGAGGAGGCCCAGGTACATGGCCACCTCGCTCATCCGATCGAGCACCGAGTCATAGAAGGCTCCGAATTTGGAAGCCAACCCGCTGATACGGGCGACTCGGCCGTCGAACATGTCGAACAGGCCCCCGAACAGGACCAGGAAGCCGGCCACGCGGACGTGGTCCTGGTGATAGAAGTACCCAGACGCCACGGTCGCCGCGAACCCGAAGGTGGTGATCACGTTCGGATGCACCTGATTCCGCACGAGCCACTTCGTGACCGGCTCGATGATCCGGTACATCGGCTGTTGTAGGACCTTCAGATTGAACGCCACGGCTTCCCCCTGGCGTGCGAGTGATCAGGGGATCACGATGCGGCTCTCCCCCGCCTCCTCCATTGCCTGGACGATGGCCTCGTTCATGCGAGCCATCACCTTGTCGAAGTTGGCCTGAGACGCCACGAGCCGCTGGTAGCCCGGCAGCGCCTGGAGTCGATGCACCATGGCCTCGTACTCCTGGGCCAGCTCCTCACCCGGCTCCTGCCCTGCCCGTACCCGCTCCGTGATCTGTCCCTCGATCTCAAGGAGCCGGTTCCTGGCCTCCACGAGCGCTCGATCGTCGTCCGCCGCTCGGACGGCCCGGCGAAGAGCCTGATACTCGTCCGTGCGCCCGAGGCCCTGGCCCAGCTGTCGGGCCAGATCCGTGAGTCCCGCCATGTTTCCGAGTCCTTTCCGGATGCGCAAGCGAACGGCGACCGACCGTCTACAGGTCTGGCCATCTTCCCGTTCCCGTGTTCCGGTGTTCCGATGTTCCGCTGTTGACCCCGTCAGCCGGCCCCCGTTCCCGCCCACGCGAACACGTAGCGATCCCGGCCAGCGAGGTCTCGGTCTACCCGCACGTCCACGAGCCCCTCGACCCCGCCAGCGAGCCCGGCGGCGGCGGGCCCGTGGCCGGCGCCAACCTCGAGGGCCAACAGCCCCCCCCGCCGAAGGTGAGCGGGTGCGCCAGCGACGAGGGCTTCGATGTGATCGAGACCCAGGGCCCCCGCTTCGAGGGCAGCCCGGGGCTCCCACGCCCCCACCTCCGGTTGGAGCTCAGCCATCTCGCCCGTGGATACATAGGGCGGATTCGAAACCACCACGTCGAACCGCTCGTCACGAGCCACCACCTGCCACAGGTCTCCGACGCGCAGGTCGAGGCGAGCCAGGAGCCCGCATCTCTCCGCATTCGCCCGGGCCAGTGCCACGGCGTCTCTGGAGACGTCGGTGGCGACGACGCGGTCGAATGGGCCTTCCTGCAGCAATGACAGGGCGATCGCACCGGTTCCGGTGCCGAGATCGAGGGCGGTCAGACCACCACCCCGGCTACGCGTGTGCTCGAGCACCAATTCCACCAGGCCCTCGGTCTCGGGCCGGGGGATGAGGGCTCTGGGGTCCGTCAGGAGCTCCAGCTCCCGAAACGCCGTTCGGCCGAGGATATACTGGAGCGGTTCCCTCCTGGCCCGGCGCTGGAGACGGACCTTGTACGCCGCCAGCTCCTCGGCCGTCAATGGCCGATCGAACTGCAGGTACAGCTCCAGGCGCTCGACGCCCAGCACGTCCGCCAGCAGACGCTCCGCATCGAGTCGTCCCGAGGACACGCCTTTGTCGGCCAGGTACGCCCCGCTCCACCGAACCATGTCCATCACCGTCCAGGGCTGCCCCGGCTCGGGCACCGGCGGGCCCCCAACCGTGCCGCGCGACGAGCCCGTCACGCCCCGGCGGCCTCGAGCCGCTCCTCCTCCTGGGCCAGCCGGAGGGCGGTCACGATCTCGTCCAGGTCGCCCTGCAGGATCTCGTCCAGGCGGTATACGCTGAGGCCGATTCGATGGTCGGTCACCCGCGCCTGCGGGAAGTTGTAGGTCCGGATCTTCGCCGAGCGGTCGCCGGTGCCCACCTGGCTCTTCCGCTCCCTGGCCCGCTCGGCCTCCTGTTCCGCGATCATCCGATCCAGGAGCCGGCTCCGGAGCACCTTCATGGCCTTTGCCTTGTTCTTGTGCTGGGACTTCTCGTCCTGACAGCTCACCACCAGGCCCGTGGGCGTGTGGGTGATCCGCACGGCCGAGTCCGTGGTGTTCACGGACTGCCCACCCGGTCCCGACGAGCGGAAGACGTCGATCCTGAGGTCGGACGGATCGATCCTGAGGTCCACCTCCTCCGCCTCGGGAAGCACCGCCACGGTGGCTGCGGAGGTGTGGATCCGGCCCTGGCTTTCGGTCTCGGGGACGCGCTGCACCCGGTGCACGCCCGACTCGAACCGGAGCCGCCCGTAGGCGCCTCTGCCCCGGACGGTGAAGATGGCCTCCTTCACGGACCCGGGAATCCCCTCGGAGAGGCTCACGAGCTCGATCCTCCACCCTGCCCGCTCCGCCATCTTCACGTACATCCGCATGAGGTCGCCGGCGAAGAGGCCAGCCTCGTCCCCGCCGGTGCCCGCCCGGATCTCGACAACCGCCGCCCGGTCCTCCAGAGGATCCTTGGGAACGAGGAGCTTGCGGGCCCGCGTCTCGAGGGCCGCGATCTCGTCCTCGAGCCTGCGCACCTCATCGTTCGCCAGCTCGGCCATCTCGGCGTCGTCGGCGTCCTCGGACAGCTCCCTGGCCCCGTCCAGCTCGCTCAGGCTCCGCTCGAGCTCCCCGGCAACGCCCACGACCGCCTCCAGCTCGGCGCGCTCGACACCGAGGACCCTGAGCTGCTCGGGATCGGACAGGACATCGGGGCGAGTCAGCTCGGACTCGATGGTGGCGAACCGCTCCCGAGCATCTGCCAGGTGCTTCCTGAGCCGCTCATCGAGCTTGCTAGCCGTCATCGAGACACGGGGGCGTGGGGAACGGACCCGCAGGGACGGCCGGGCGGGTACGCGGCCGTCCTTCGAACGCGTGGAGTGGAGCTACTTCGGGCTCTTCTCGTACTTGCGCTTGAATCGCTCCACGCGACCGGCGGTGTCCACCAGCTTCTGCTTGCCGGTATAGAAGGGGTGGCACACGGAGCAGATCTCGACGTGAACCTCGCCGTCGCTCGAAGTGGAGCGTGTCTCGAACCGGTGCCCGCAGGCGCAGACGACAGTGGTTGGCCCGTAATGCGGGTGGATATCAGACTTCATGGTCCGGCTCCGCTCATCAAAATGAAAACGGGCCACGTTACCCCAGCAGGGGGCGGGCCCGCCACAGCCGGGAAAATATAGAAGCGCGCTGCAACCAGTTCAACCGATGGACCGACGTCGGCGCGCAGCGTTCCACAGTAGTAAGAGGAGTGCGCCCATCGCCGACCCCCACCCTACCACGTCGCCCACCCGCGAGAAAAGCGTCCGGCCCTCCGTCCGGTAGACCGTGGCCACCCGCACCTCCGGGCTGAAGACGGGTGTCGCCTGGTACACCCGCCCGGCCGGCTCGAGGAACAGGCTGATACCGGAGTTGGCGGCCCGGACCGCACCGGTCCGTGATTCGACCGCCCGGATGACCAGGTGCGCCGGATGATGTCGGAGTGCCGCGGTGGGCCGCCTCCCGTCGTCGCCGCCGAACCAGGAGTCGTTGGTGATGTTCACCAGGAAGTCCGCACCTCGGTTCACGCCCTGACGAGCGTCCGGAGCGAATATGGCCTCGTAGCAGACGAGCAGCGCGAACGACGTGCCCGAGGCCAGGCGGTGGACCCCCACCTCACGGCCCCGCCCAAAGGCCCGGAACCCTCCCTCCATGCCTGGCCGATGCGGGTCGAGGAAGGGCACCGCCTCGACGCCCGGCACCAGCCGCCTCTTCCTGTACCGGTAGCCGGTGTCCCCGCTCTCCGGCTCCCAGAGCACCGCACCGTTGTAGGTCACGCCCTCGGGGTCCCGGAGGTAGACGCCGAGAAGGACCGGAGATCCGATGCGGTCCACCAGGTCGGAGAGCCTCTCGGCCAGAGCACGGTCACCGGTGGGATCAGTCGGCAGCACCGCCTCTGGCCACACCACCAGGTCGACGGTGCCCGGTGGGACCTGGACGCTCAAAGCGCCGAGGCGGACGAGCGCCGTATCCACCGCCCCCGGGCCGGCGCGCACCGAGCGGGACAGGTCGGGCTGGATCACCGCCACCCGGGCGACGGGGGTCTGCTCGAGCCCTCGCACACGAAGGTGTCCCCAGGCTGCAGGCACCACGATCGCCAGGGTCGCCGCCAGCAGCATCCGTCGCCGACGTCGAGGGGGCGCGGCCAGTGCCTCGGCCAGGACGGCAGCCACCAGAGCGAGCCAGAAGCCGAGGCCGCGCCCGCCCACCAGCTCGGCCGGGGCCGCCAGCGTCGGTCGGTCGGCCAGCGAGACGCCCAGCTCGAGCCATGGGAACGACAGCGGCCCGAGGTGGGCCCGCAGCCACTCGGTCCCGGCCCACGCCACCGGAATGGCCAGCCAGAGGGGGAGACGCCCGACGTGGTGCAGACGATTCGCCGTCCAGGCGAACAGCGCGGTGAACGCGGCGAGAAGGAGCACGCCGACGACGTACATCATGGGGCCCAACCGGGTCACGGGCGCCAGGGCCGAAGGCACCCACGTGACGAGGATGCCCCACGCCACGATGCCGGCCAGTAGCCCACGGCGCGCGGCCGACCTCCCGTCGCGACCGGCCCGCTGCACCGCCGCGCTGAGTGGCGTCAGAGCCACGAAGGGAGCCGCCAGCGAGCTCACGGGCGCGAACGAAGCGGCCAGGAGGAGGCCGGTGGTGGCTGGCAGGAGGACTGCCTCGAGCGGTGTGACGCGACCAGCGCCCCCGGTCCCGGGGCGGGTAGCCAGCCCTGGGCCCGGGCTCATCCGTCGCCCAGCGCTACCTCACGACCTTCACGGGCGGAGCGGTAGGCCGCCTCGATCACCTCCATCAGGTGCACCTGCTCCTGCGGGAGCGGCGCCTCGGCCTGGCCGACGATGCACCGGACGAAGTGGTCCAGGGCACGGCGATAGGAGTTGGTGTACGGGTCCTCGCCCCCGCGTGGCTTGGGCTGGCGAGGGGTGACGTCCAGAGGGCGGCCTCCCAGCTGCTTGTGAACCGAGAGGGGCGGAAGCAACCCGGAGCCTTCATGTCCCATCACCCGGATGCGCCGGTAGTCGGCGTCCCCGAAGTAGCTCCAGCTGACCTCCAAGGAAACGGAGAGCCCCTCGCGGGTCTCGGCCACGAGGGTGGCGGATTCTTCGACTTCGAAGTCCCCTGCGGCCATGTTGGCGGTCACCCGTGCGATCTCGGGGCATCCCACCATCCAGAGGCAGAGATCCAGAGCCTGGACGCCGAGATCCATCAGGGCCCCGCCGCCTGCCTCCTCCGGGCGCTGACGCCAGGTGGTCCGAGCCAGGGGGACCTTCCGATTCAGCCGGACGCCTCGGATCGCATGCAACTCTCCCAGCTCTCCCCCCGCGACGAACGCGCGAAGAGCCGAGACGTCGGGCCGGAACCGGTGATAGAGGCCCACGTTGAGCTTGCGGCCCGATCGCTCGGCAGCATCCAGGACGCGCCGGGCGCCCGCCGCCGTGAGCGCCAACGGGCGCTCGACCAGGACGTGCTTCCCAGCCTCGAGACCCGCCACTGCCTGGGCCTCGTGCAGATGGTTGGGTGTGCAGACGACGATGGCCTCCACGTCCGACCTGGCGATGAGAGCTTCGTCGTCCACCACGTGGGGAATCCCGAACCGGCCCGCGATGGCCTCCGCCTTGGGGCGGTCCGCATCCGCCACCGCCACGACTTCGACGTCCCGCCTTTCGCACAGGATCGGCAGGTGCATCAGCTGACTCATGGCGCCGGTGCCTATGACGCCGACGCGCACCCGATCGCTGCCTTTCATCTGCCTTCCGCCCTTTCGTCGGCTCCTCCCCCGAACATGAATTGGAGGCCCGCGTTCAGCTGGAAGTAGTTCAGGTCATCGAGGATCTCGAACCTGCCTGCGCTGTACAGGCGAAGCGACCGGGACAGGGGCACCTCCAACCCGGCGTGGGCGTTGAACCCGGCGCTGACACGGTCCAACAGATCCTCGATGAACGTCTCGTTCACCACCTCTCCGGAGCCGTTGAGGAAGTGCGCCGCCAGGCCCGCCCCCAGGAAGCTGAGGAGACCGCCGGGGATCTCCCAGACGAAATGACCGTCCAGCGACAGCACCACGTCCGACCACTTGATGCTCCCGAGCTCCACGTCCGGCACCGGCTGCCCGGGGTTGGCCTCCTCCAGGATGCTCCGGAGCGTGGCTTCGAACTGGGCCACCTCAGCGTCCTTCACGTTCGAAGACCAGTAGCGGAGGCCAGGCACGATCCGCAGGCCCGGTCCCGCGTATCCCAGGTCCACGCGTCCGCCGAAGCTGACCGTCGGATCGACCTTGTTGGCCCACATGTAACCGAGATCGAGTCCGATACCTCGGAAGCTGAGGTACTCGTAGTCGTACCGGTCCAGCTGCGCCGCGACCGGCCCTGGAGCCGCCAGGCCCCCCGTAAGCGCCAGCGCAAGCCCGATCCGCCGAACGGCGAAGCGCATCGACCGACTCCCTTCCCCGCGATGGTAAACGTAGTGTGTCCCGGGGCTCGCGCTGCGGTCACCCCGGTGCGGCCCCCTGGCCGGGCCCGTCCTGGGCGGCGACCATCGCCGCTTGGGTAGCCCGGTCCCCCTCAACCGCCGGGCCCGCCTTGGTCCGGCACGACGGTCCCTTCCAGGTCATACTCGCCGGCATCGGCGATCTCGACCTGCACGAAGCGCCCCTCCCGCCCCCGTGCGAGGCCAGAGAGGTGGGTGAGCCCGTCGATGTCCAACGCTTGTCCGGCGGTCCGCCCGACCCCTTGGCCGGCCGCGGGCCCGGCCCGGTCCACCAGCACCGTCTCGGTGCGGCCCACTCGCTCCTGATTCCGCTCCTGGGAGATAGCCCGCTGGTGATCCAGGAGCTCCTCCAGGCGCTCGTGCTTGACTGCGTCGGGCACCTGTTCCTCCATGGCCGCTGCTGGCGTACCCTCCTCCACCGAGTAGGTGAAGGCACCGACGTGCTGAAAGCGGATTTCATCGAGGAGATCCAGCATCTGCCGAAAGTCCTCATCCGTTTCGCCAGGGAAGCCCACGATGAGCGTGGTCCGGAGGGTGAGGTCCGGAATCACCTCGCGGAGCCACCCGACCCGCTCCAGGATGGTCGCCCGCCGCTCGGGCCGTCTCATGGCGGTCAGGATGCGGTCGGAGCCGTGCTGGAGCGGCATGTCCAGATACGGGAGGATCCTCGGCTCCGAAGCCAGCAGCTCCACCACCTCGCGGGTTATGCCGGACGGATACATGTAGAAAAGCCGATACCACGGCACAGACGTCTCCGCCACCAGCGCCCGGAGGAGATCAGGCAGGAGCGGAGCCTCCTTGCCCTGCGGTCCTCGGCGCAGATCCCGTCCGTACCACGTCGTGTCCTGGGATATGACGTTGAGCTCCCGCACGCCTCGTTCTCCGAGGGCCCGGGCCTCGGCCACGAGCTCCTCCAGCGGCGCGGACCGGTGCAACCCCCGCATCAACGGGATCGCGCAGAACGCGCACGTATGATCACAGCCTTCGCTGATCTTCAGGAACGACGTGTGGGGGGTCTCGGTGGAGAGGATCCTCAGCGGCCGCTCCATGTTGGGGACGGCCGGCGCCGTGGTCGGCAGCAGGCCACGACGACGCAGCTCGTCGAGGAGCCCGCCCATCTCGGCCAGTCCCAGGAACAGATCCACCTCGGGGAGCTCGCGGACGAGCTCGTCCTTGTAGCGCTGGACCAGGCACCCCACGCCCACCACGGCCTTGACCTTCCCCGTGGTCTTCAGGGCACACGCTTCCAGGACGGTCTCGATGGACTCCCCCTTGGCGGCCTCGATGAATCCGCACGTGTTGATGATGACCACTTCCGCGTCCGCCAGATCGCTGGAGACATGGGCGCCCGCACCCACGAGCGCCGCCATCATCCGCTCGGAGTCCACTGTGTTCTTGTCACACCCCAGGGTGACGAGGCCGAACCGGGGACCTGCTTCGGGGCCCACGCCGTCGATGTCGAGATGAACGGCCGCCACGTCCCGCGGCACGTCGGGCCGAATCGGGTCGGGGGTCACCGGAAAGACCGGCAAGTCACGCGTTCTCATGGAAGGGAACACCCCGCGACTCGGGGACGCCGGGTCATCAACGCTCCAGAACGCTGGCTCCGAGGGGAGGCGTGAACGTGAAAAGACCGGGATCCAGCTGCGGGTTCACCTCGAGGTTGCTGAGCTCGAGATGGCGTATCGAGCCATTCTCCTCTTCGATGCGCACCCGATGGATCAGGCCCGACGCGTCGTCGATCCAGAGTCGCGCCCGTTCGTACGACGTGGGCCGGGTGGGCACGATGCCGATCACGTGGAGCGTGCCCGAGGAGGCGCTTTCCCGAGAGACGTAGGTGGGCTCGTACTTCTGCCCAGGATCGGCCAGAAACTCCTGATAGAAGTCGAAGCTCCGCCCCAAGGCGTCGAGCGGCGACCGAAACACCTGCTTCGCGTCGGTGGACGGGTAGTAGATCCACAGCGACTCGCCGTCGGCGACGACCAGGTCGCCCTCGGGATCGGTGAAATCCATGAGAAAGCGGTCGGGGGGCTGCTGACACATGCGCCCGGCGCTGCGCTTGGTCTCGCCCAGCAGCCGCACCTCGATCACCTGCCGGAAGTCGGCGCACAGGCCGTGGAGAGCGGCGTACCGCTCGCCCGCCCGCTCCAGGATCGCCAACGCGTCCTGGTCGCCCGCCGGACCGGGAAGGGCGGGCGCACCGGGAGCGGCCAGCGCGCCGGAGATCAGGGCGAGAGACAGAATTCTGGTCATAGGACCTGGCAAGCGGCAGCGAGTCGGGAGGTCGGTCGCTCATACACAGGGGCCCGTGGCCCCGTTCCCGCGGCGGCCGCCGACCGAGGTGTCCTGTCCGGCAGGCGTGACCGTTCGCGCGATCGAGCCTTCCGGCACACGCTCGAGTGGGGTGCTGCAGAAGTCTGGTAGCTACCGCACGACTCTTGCAGCACCACACTAGAGCGGCGGTAGGCTCTCGGCATCCCGCCCGGCGATGAGCAGTTGCAGGCCGTCGAGGCCGATGAGCACCTCCCGGGGCTTGGATCCGTCGGGAGGCCCGAGAACCCCCGCTTCGTGCAGCTGGTCGACGATGCGGGCCGCACGGCCGTAACCGATACGGAGCTTGCGCTGGAGCAGTGAAGTGGAGCCGCCCTGCTGCTGGATGCAGATCTCCGCCGCGGCCTGGAACAGCTCGTCCCAGTCGCCGGCGCTCTCGTGCGCGGCTTCGGCAGCCTCCTCCATCTCGTGGCTTCGCACGAGTTCCAGGATGTCGGGCTCCTCGCGGGTCGCTTCGGCCTCCGCCTCTTCCGCCACCCGTGCCGCGTGCGAGCCGAACCAGTGGGTGAGGCGGTCGGTGTCCTCGGTGGGAATGTACGCTCCCTGGATGCGGATCGGCTCGCTCGTGCCGGGGGGCAGGAACAACATGTCGCCGTTTCCGAGCAGCGCGTCGGCACCGTTCTGATCCAGGATCGTGCGTGAGTCGGTCTTGGAGGCCACGCGGAACGCGATACGGGAGGGGAAGTTGGCCTTGATGAGGCCCGTGATCACGTTCACCGACGGACGCTGCGTCGCCACGATCAGGTGGATGCCGATGGCTCGCGCCTTCTGCGCCAGCAGTGTCAGCGGCCGCTCCACCTCGCCCTGGACGGTCATCATGAGGTCGGCGAGCTCGTCCACGACCACCACGATGAAGGGAAGCACACCGTCCGTGTAGACCCACCGATCCGGGTCGCCTTCGGGGCCCTCGGGCTCCACCCGCCGGAGCGTCGTGCCCTTGGCCACCCGGCGGTTGAACTCGCCGATCGAGCGGACGCCGTTCTCGCTGAGCAGGGCGTAGCGCCGCTCCATCTCAAGCGCGGCCCACTTGAGCACCACCGACGCGTCATGCGGGTCGGTCACCACGGGATGGCGCAGGTGTGGCAGGTCGGCGTATGTGGAGAGCTCCACCATCTTCGGATCGATGAGCAGCAGGCGGAGCGTCGCCGGCGTGTGCCGGTACACGAGGCTCGTGATGACCGTGTTGAGGCAAACGGACTTCCCGGACCCGGTGGCCCCGGCGATCAACACGTGGGGCATGCGCGCCAAATCCGCCACGAAGGGCTCCCCGGTCAGGTCCTTGCCGAGTGCCAGTGGAAGCAGGGCCTTGGAGCTCTGATAGGCCCTGGCTTCCAGGATCTCCCGGAGGTTCACCACCTCGGGCTTCGGATTCGGCATCTCGACGCCCACCGCGCCCTTGCCGGGGATCGGCGCGACGATGCGGATGCTCTTGGCCTTCATGGCCAGGGCCAGATCGGCATCGAGATTCGCGATCTTCCCCACCTTCACGCCAGGAGCGGGCACGACCTCGAACTGGGTCACGACGGGACCTGTCGTATGGCCGCCGAGCTCGCACTGCACGTTGAAGGTCGCCAGCTTCTCCACCAGCACGTGGCCGAGTCGCTCGAGCTCCCGCTCCATGCCCGCCCGGCTTCGGGTCTCCGGCTCGGTCAGGAGCTCGAGGGGCGGAATCCCCACCTCTGGCGGCGCGCCGTCGGGTAGGCTCGGAACGGCCGCCGGCACCGGCTCGGGCTCTTCCGCCGCAGGGGGCTCGGGAGCGGGCTCCGTCTGGTCCTCCGGGGTGGAGCCCGCCGCTGCGGGCTCCGGCCGAGCCTCCGCCCGAGCCCGACGCTTCTCGGCCCACGCCCGCCAGCGCTCCTGCAGCAGGCTCACGCCGGCTCGCATCCCGTCCGCCATCACGGCCCACGCGTTCCGAGCACCCGCGGACACCGCCCTGACTCCCTGCACCAGGCCCCGCAGGGGATTCCAACCCAACGTCCCGACCGAGAGGGCCAGCAGCAGGAACACGAGGAGGATCAGGGCACCCAGCCAGCCGATAGCGGACACCAGGAGCTCGCCGACCCGTCCGCCCCACCAGCCCGCGAGCTCGGGCATGAAGCCCACGACCCACGTCGCCGGCGGAACCAGGATCAGCAGGCCGGCCCCAAGAGCCGCCATGCGAAGGACCCACTCGGAATCCACCCACTCGGCCACCCTCAGACCCCCGAGGGCGACGAGGAGCGGGATCATGATGGACGCCACGCCGACAGCGGCCACCATCATTGACCGTAGGGTGCCACCCAGGACGCCCATAGTGTTGCCCGACGGGAACAGCTCCAGGGTACCCGCACCGAGGTACTCGACCGGAATCAGGGCCAGCAACAGGAAGAGGGCCAGCGCAAGCAGGCCCAGGGCCAGGATCTCTCGCCGCTGTTCGCCGCTCAGCATGTCGTGCTCGACTCCTCCCTCACGTTCCAGAATTGGCGGCCATCAGGGCGGGCCGTCCCCGACGGCTCGGATGATCTGGTCTCGCATCTCGGGCACCAGCGCGTGCCGGTCGATCTGAGCACAGAACGTCAGGTCCGACGCGAAACCGTTCTCAGTCAGCGACCGGCCGGCCATCGTCTGCCGGAGAAAGCCCGGATCGGGCTCGAACCGCTCCGCCAAGGCCCCGGCAGCGAGCGCCGCGTCATTGGCCCGGAAGCGGTCACCGTGCACCGCCGTCACCCGGTTGAGGAGCGTGCCGGCGCAGACGACGTCGTCCAGGGAGAAGGTGTTCTCCTGTCCGGCGCAGATGATGGCCAGAGAAGCCTCACCGGCCACGGCTTCGGCCACCGCCCCCAGATTGAGGAACGAGCCCACCACGACCCGCTCCGCCCCCGCTGCCGCCGTGAGAGCCTCGGTGCCGTTGGTGGTGCTCATGACCAGGCGCTTGCCGCCGACACGCGCGGCCGTGAACTCGGCCGGCGAGTTGCCGAGGTCGAACCCGTCGACCTTCAGCCACCGCCTTTCGCCGCAGAGCAGCGTATCCTCCCGGCCGAGGGACGAAAGCAGCTTCAGGGCGCCTTCCGTGGATGCGGCAGGGTACACGGCGGTAGCCCCGTTGGCCAAGGCTTCTACGATGGTGCTGGTGGCCCGAAGCACGTCGATCACGACGACTGTGCGCCCGGCGACCACGGCCGGCTCTACCTCCCCCGACGTGAGGAAGACGTGTACGTCCATCAATCCCCGCTACGGTCGGCCTTGAAGCGGTCCACGAAGCCCGTGTCCACCCGGCCTTCCGCGAACGCCTGGTCCCGGGTGATCTCGGACAGGAACGAGATCGTGGTGTCGACCCCTTCGATGACGAAGGAGTCCAGGGCGTTCCTGGCTCTGACGAGGGCCTCGTCCCGCGTGTTTCCGCTCACGATCAGCTTGGCGAGAAGCGAATCGTAGTACGGCGGGACGTGGTACCCAGTGTAGACGTGCGTGTCGAGCCGCACTCCGGGGCCTCCCGGCGGGTGAAAGGTCGTGATCTGTCCGGGGGACGGCGCGAAGTCACGCTCCGGCGACTCGGCGTTGATGCGAAACTCGATGGCGTGACCCCGGTGCGCCACGGACTCCTCGGGGAAGCTCAGGTGCTCCCCGGCGGCGACGCGTATCTGTTCCTTGACCAGGTCGAAGCCGGTCGTCACCTCGGTGACCGGATGCTCCACCTGGATTCGTGTGTTCATCTCAATGAAGAAGTAGTCGCCACCCTGATCCAGCAGGAACTCCACCGTCCCGGCCCCCACGTACTCGATGGCCTTCGCCGCCTTGACGGCCGCCTCGCCCATCTGCCTGCGAGTCTCGGGCGTCAGGGCCGGTGAGGGGGCCTCCTCGATGAGCTTCTGATGACGGCGTTGAACGGAGCAGTCGCGCTCGCCGAGGTGCACCACCTTGCCGAACCGATCGCCGAAGACCTGAAACTCCACGTGACGAGGGCGCACGATGCATCGCTCGAGATAGACGCCCGGGTCGCCGAACGCCGCCCGCGCCTCGTTCTGGGCTGCCTGGAAGAACCTCTCGAAGCCTTCGGTGTCTTCCGCTACGCGCATCCCCTTCCCGCCTCCACCCGCCGATGCCTTGATCATCACGGGAAACCCGATGTCCTCGGCGGCCGCGCGGGCTTCCTCCAGATCCTCGACGATACCCTCGGTGCCGGGAATGACGGGGACGCCGGCCTCCATCATGGTCCGCCGTGCCGTCGCCTTGTCCCCCATGGCCCGGATCTGCTCGGGTGTCGGTCCGATGAAGACGATATCGGAGCGCTCGCAGATCTCGCTGAACTCGGCGTTCTCTGCGAGGAAGCCGTAGCCCGGATGGATCGCCTCTGCCCCGGTGATCTCGGCAGCCGAGATGATCCGGGGGATGTTCAGGTAGCTCTCGGTGGCCGGGGGCGGACCGATGCACACGTCCTCGTCGGCGAACCGGACGTGGAGGGATTCCCGGTCCGCCTCGGAGTAGACGGCCACCGTCTGGATCCCGAGCTCGTGACACGCCCGAATGACCCGGAGAGCGATCTCGCCCCGGTTCGCGATCAGGACCTTACGGAACAACGGAAGTCTCCTTGACGCGGCCCCCGGCGCGGAGACGCGGACCGGGCCAGACCCCTCGAGCGGAGCCTTGCCGGTCGCGCCCGTTCCCCCCCGTCCGGACCTGTGAGCGGTGGCGACGCGCCGTCGATGCCCTGCGTGCTGGGCTCGCTCCGGGCGGCGAAGTTCCCCTCACGCAGGCTCGATGCGGAAGAGGGGCTGTCCGTACTCCACCGGCTCCGCGTTCTCCACGAGGATCTCCGCGATCGTTCCGGCCACCTCGGACTCCAGCTCGTTCATCAGCTTCATGGCCTCGATGATGCAGAGCGTGTCGCCCACCGCCACGCGCGCACCCACGTCGACGTACGGCGGCGCATCCGGAGCTGGCGCGCGATAGAAGGTGCCGACCATGGGCGAAGTCACGTCGATCAGGTTCGTGGCTGCCGTGGACGGCTCCGGGACCGCCGGCTCGGCCGGCAGTGGAGGGGGCTCTCCGGCGGGCTGGACCGCAGGCGCGAGCGCTGCGGGCGGCGCCGACTGCGCCGCGACCAGGACGGGAGCGGTGGACCCCGTCGGAGCGGACACCATGCCGGAAGGCGTCTTCGCCATGCGGATGCGCGTACCGCCGCGCTCGATCTCGATGGAATCGAGGCCGCTCTGGTCGATGGCTCGAATCAGTCCTTCGATGAAGTCGAGGTCGATCATTCGGTCACCCGCGTCAGGTATTTGTCTTCCCGGCGGTCCACCTTCAGGACATCCCCCTCCTCCACGAAGAGCGGAACCTGGACGATGGCCCCCGTCTCGAGCGTGGCGGGCTTGGTGCCGCCCTGGGCGGTGTCACCGCGAACGCCCGGCTCCGTCTGGCTCACGCGCAGCTCGACGAAGAAAGGGAGCTCCACCGCGATCACGGTCCCCTCATGGACCAATCCCTCGCATTCCATGTTCTCCTTCAGGTACTTCAGCTGATCCTCCCCGATCAGGTCCCGGGAGATCGGCGACATCTCGTAGGTGTTGGCGTCCATGAAGTAGTACAGATCGCCGTCGGTGTAGCTGTACTGGACCAGCCGCCGCTCCAGTCGGACGTCCTCCACCTTCTCACCAGCCCGGTAGGTCTTGTCGACGACCCTGCCCGTGAGGACGTTCTTGAGCTTCGTCCGTACGAAGGCGCCCCCCTTACCGGGCTTGACGTGCTGGAAATACGTGAGCGTCCACAGCTCGCCATCGATATTGAGCACCATTCCGTTGCGGAAGTCAGCCGTCGTCGCCATGGGTCCTGTCGGTCCTCGCGGTCAGCCTTGCCTGCTCGCTCTCAGGTGGGTCAAGAGACCCCGTAGCCCAAGAAGATAGCTCTCCACGCCGAAGCCTGCGACCACGCCGACCGCCACCGGCGCCAGGTAGGAGTGGCGCCGAAAACGCTCCCGCGCGTGCACGTTGGAGAGATGCACTTCGACGAACGGCAAGCCGGCGGCCACGAGACCGTCTCGGAGCGAGACACTCGTGTGGGTCAGGCCTCCGGGGTTGATCACGATGCCGTCGGCACGGTCGGCGACCCCCTCCAGGTGGTCCAGGATCGCACCTTCGGAATTGGACTGGAAGCTCTCCACCTCGACGCCCAGATCGGTGGCGTGGGCTGCGAGCGCCCGGTCTACGTCTTGGAGCGTCGCCGTGCCGTAGACCTCCGGCTCCCTACGGCCCAGGCTGCCCAGGTTTGGGCCGTGGATGACCGAGATCTTCACTTACCCAGCCGTCGCATCCAGTCCCGGAACTTCGCCACCTGATCGCTGACTTCCTCGTCCTCGGCGGAGGCGACCTCCTCCGGCGCCAGAGCGTCGATGGGTACGACTTCCTCCTGAGCCGCATCTGGAGCGAGGAACGCCACGGGCACGGGCTCCTCCGCCCCAGCAGCCTCGGCGGCGGGCGACGCGCCTTGCGGCGCCAGAGCGTCGATGGGCACCGGCTCGGACGCCGGCTCCACTTCTTCGACGATCCCGGCCCCAGGGACCGGGGCCTCCTCGTCAGCGGCCTCCGCGACGTCGGGCGCAGGCCAGGAGAGCAGATCGGAGAAGTGATCGGCGATCGGGAGGCCTTCCTCCTCTGGCTCGGGTGGCGCCGCCGCCTCGGACCACGCGAACGGCGTGTCCAGATCTCCGGCCACCGCGGGTCCCGTCGCCAGCTCCGCGGCAATCTCGTCCAGATCGGTGACGTCCGTCTGCTCTACGAGGGCCGCCTCGTCCCCAGGCGTGGCGGGCAGAATCCGGCCCTCCACGGCCTCCAGGCGGGCCTGGAGCTCGGTGTCGTCCGGGTCGGCCGCGATCAGGTGTCGGTACACGTCCGCGGCTCGGTCGAAGAGCCCCTGGTCGGCGTAGAGCTCGGCCAGCGTTCTGGTGTAGAGCTCCTCCTCATCCGGCACCTCCGCCATCGTCCGGTCGGCGGTGGCGAAGTCCCAGCTGTCCTCGCCGAGCTCTTCGGATTCAAGGGCCGCCACGACGTCACGGGAGCTCTCCGCCCCCGCGTCGGAGGCGAGGACGTCCGACTCCGCCGAGTCTACGGCGCCGGCGGCGAGCTCGCCCTCCACGCCGGACTCCCAGCCCTCTCCCGACTCCAGCTCGGACTCCAGCGCTCGGATCCGGTCCAGAACCTCGTCGTCGTCGGGAACCAGGACGGTGAGCCGTTTGAGCAGGTCGAACGCAGAAGCGCGGTCGCCCCCCTCCTCGTGGAGCGAGCCCAGGATCCAGAGTGCCTCGGTGTTCTCGTCGTCGAGCTCCAGGACCCGGTTGAGCGCGCCGACCGCGGCCTCCCTGTCTCCTTCGGCGAGGTAGACCCGGGCCGCGACCACGTGGCCGGAGGCGAACTCTGGGTGCCGCTCCAGGCCTTCGGCCAGTAGCTCCCGTGCCCCTTCGAGGTCTCCCGACCGGCGATAGGCATCAGCCAGGGGGGCGAAGCCACGGCCGTCGGGATCGCGCTCCGACCAGTAGAAAGACCGTAGCTCCCGGACCTCGCGTTCGAGGGAATCAGTCACAGCCACACACCACGCTCGGGAGATGGGA
>JBDHHQ010000007.1:0-112200 GCA_039589315.1 Gemmatimonadota bacterium | reverse complement strand
GGACGTGTCCGACGGCATCACGCTGTTCCAGGGGTGGATGTTGGCCACGATCACGGTCAACGGCATCTCCCTGGCCATCGACGCCTGGGACGTCGTCCGCTACGTGCGGGGAGAACGGCAGCCCGTCCTTCCCACGGTGGAGTAGGCCCGCCCGGCTCCCGCCGAGCGTCTTCTCGCGTCGCGAATCAGCGGCGGCCGAGCCCCTTGGGGCGATCTAGCGGTTGTCTCTCACCGGCCCGAGCCCAGCGGCCTCCATCCTCCGGTTCAGGTCGGCGACGCTGGCCCGCACCTCCTCGTCCAAACGCCGCTTGACCTGGGCGAAGGCCTCGGCATGACGGCCGATCCACGTCTCCTGTGCGGCGGTGGGGCGATACGTCGCCCGGCCGATGTCGTTCATGAGCGCGGACAGGCGCTCCAGGAGCGGTGCGCCCGATTGGTAGCGGCTGCCTCCCTGCGGGCGGGCCAGCGCTGCGCGGACGCCCACGAGCCGAGCGGCAACGGCCCCGGCGGAATCAGCGATCTCGCCGTTCGCCTCGGACTCGGCCAACCTCCCGATCCAGCTCTGGAGCTGGTGATCGAGGACGTCGATGCCCCTGACTGCGGCGATCGCGTCAGCGCCCAGCCGGTACAACCTCTCCAGCGCGTCGTGTTGGGCCGCCAGGTCCGCATGGGTAACGTCGGCCCGCGGGTCGATCCGGACGGTAACGGGAGCCTCCGACCGGTGCTCCCCAAGCTCGACCCGGGCCGTGTAGGCGCCTGGCAGCGCCCGAGGCGGCGTCAGCGCGAAGCGGAAGGAATCCTCGCCGCCTGGCCCGTCCGGCACCGGTAGCGTGTCGTAACGGAGATTCCACGCCGACCGCTGAAAGCCCGCACGCGCTTCTCCCTCGAGGCGCGAGATCGTATCGCCCTCGGCGTTCAGAATGACGATCCGTGCCTTCGGCCCCGACTCGCCGTCGGCCGCGGGTTCACCACCACCGACGCTCTGCCCCACCGCGTAAGTGAGGATGGCCCCATACGGTGGGTTCTCGCCCACGAACACCCGGGAGCCGATATCGAAGCGGAATCGGCGGGCCCATGGCTCGTACCGCGTTCCGGCCCGAGGCTCGAAGAGGTGGAGCGGTTTGGACACGACCTCCGTCAGCGCCTGGAGGGCGGTCACGTCATCCAGGATCCAGATCCCGCGGCCGTGAGTGCCGATGATCAGGTCGTTGTCCCGCGGATGGACCAGGATGTCCCGGACGGCCACTCGAGGGAGCTGGAGCCGCAGGGACGCCCAATCGCCGCCGCCGCTCCACGATCCCCAGATGCCCAGCTCCGTGCCCACGTAGACCAGGTCCGGGTTGCTCGGATCCTCGCGAACCACGTGCACGTAGCCGGGCGTGGGTAGGTTTCCGCTGATGTTCGTCCAGCTTTGGCCGTAGTCGTCCGTCCGGTACACGTACGGCGCCATGTCGTCCTCACGGTGCCGGTCGAAGGCGGTGTAGGCCCGCCCGGGAACGCTCGGTGAGGCCTCGATCCTGGACACCCACGCACCGGCGGCCAGGCCGGGAATCCGGTCCGACACCTCGGTCCAGCTCCCACCCCCGTCACGGGTGAGCTGGACATGGCCGTCGTCGGTGCCTGCCCAGATGACCCCGACCTCGACAGGTGACTCCGCGATCGTATAGATGGTGGCATGGAACTCGGCGCCGGTGTTGTCCGCGGAGATTCCTCCCGAAGGACCCAGCTTGGCGCTGTCGCCCGTGCTCAGATCGGGACTGATCTCTTCCCAGGTCTGCCCGCCGTCGCGGGTGCGGAAGAGGACGTTGCCCCCGTAGTAAACCGTTTCGGGGTCGTGAGGGGAGAGGTGGATGGGTGCGTTCCAGTTGAAGCGGTATGGATGTTCCGCAGCCGCCGAGCCGCTCAACGGCACTGGGTAGGGGTCGATGGAGCGGGCTTCCCGCGTCCGCAAATCCACGCGGAAGATGTTCCCGGCCTGACGGTTCGTGTAGATGACGTTCGGGTCCGTGGGGTCGATCTGTACGTACATGCCGTCGCCCGGACCCACGATCTCGTGCCAGTAGCCGTCAAGCGATCCCGTCACGTCCCGGGTCGCGCTGGGTCCGCACCACACGTCGTTGTCCTGGAGGCCGCCGCATACGGTGTAAGGCTCCCGCGTATCCGCGCCGATCTGGTAGAACTGGGAGAGCGGCACGGTGTTCACGAAGTCCCAGGTGTCCCCTCCGTCGAAGGAGAAGTGGAAGCCTCCGTCGTTGCCGTTGATGATCCGGTCGGAGTCCTCGGGATCGATCCACAGCGCCTGGTGATCGCCATGGATGTTCCTCGCGATCCGCTCCCACGTGGCGCCGCCGTCCACCGAGCGCCACAGGCCGCTGCTCAAGGCGAAGAGGCGATTGGCGTTGGAGGGGTCCGCGCGTACGTCCGTGTAGTAGAACGGGCGCGTGTTGATGTCGCTGGTATCGGTCACCAAGCGCCACGCGTCCCCGCCGTCGTCGGAACGCCAGAGCACGCCGTCGTCTTCCGACTCGATCATGGCGAAGACGCGGTCGGGGTCGTCCGCGCTGACCGCCAGGCCGATACGCCCGAGCTCTCCGGCGGGGAGGCCGCGTCCCCCGGTGCCGTCGTCCAGCCGCTCCCACGTGTCCCCTCCGTCCTTGGAGCGGTACAGCCCCGATCCCGGCCCGCCACTGCGGAAGGTCCACGGCTGACGACGGTAATCCCACATCGCGGCGTACAGGATCCGTGGGTTTGTGGGATGAAGGGCCAGGTCGGCGGCGCCCGTGCCCTCGTCGACGTGGAGAACCCGCTCCCAGGTGGCGCCGCCGTCCGTCGAACGGTAGACCCCGCGATCCGGGTTGTCGCCCCAGGCGTGTCCGAGAGCTGCTACGTAGACCCGATCGGGATCGGTGGGGTGCACCCGGATCCGGCCCACCCTCTCGGTGCTCTCGAGACCCGTGTGGGTCCAGGTGCGCCCGGCATCGGTGGAGCGGTACACGCCGTCACCGATGGACGCGCTGTTCCGCGGATTGTTTTCGCCCGTACCCAGATACAGGACGTTGGGGTCCGAGGGTGCCAGGGCCACAGCCCCGAGGGAGAGCGTGCCCCCCGACTCGAAGATCGAGGACCAGGTCGTCCCCCGGTCGGTGGTCTTCCAGAGTCCGCCCGAGGCCGTCGCCATGTAGACGGTGGACGGGTCGCCCGGCAGCGCCGCGATATCCACGGTTCGCCCACCCATGTCGGCCGGTCCCACGGAGCGCCACTCCAGCTTGGAGATGAGCGCCTCGATCTCGGCCGGAGTCTGGGCGGCCACGGGCGCAGCGGTCAGGAGCAGTCCCAGCGTCCGCCCGGCAGCCCGCCTCGCCGTCGGCCACCGCGCTGCGCCCGTCAAGGCCCGTCGTCCCCGATCTCGTGACCCTCTTCGGTCCCGTTCAGGAGCTCGTAGATGCGCCGCACGGCGACCGTGCTGACGCCGGCCTGGGGGTTGGGGTTGACATCGTGGGCGCTCATGTCCACACGGCCCACGGCCTCCTCCATGGACACGCCCAGACCGTGGAGCGCCTCGACCTGCTGCCACAGGTCCCGGAGGTACGCGGAGAGCTGGTCCACCCGGGCGGGGTCCCGGAACGCCGGTCCGTGACCCGGGACGATCACCTCGAAGTCCAGGGCTTTCAGAGCCAGGAGCGTCTCGGCCCACTCCATCGCGTAGCCGTCTCCCAGGTACGGGATTCCGCCCGTGATCAAATCCCCCGTGATCACGAGGCCGTCGCCGGGAAGGTAGACCACGACGTCGCCTTCGGTGTGGCCCCGTCCGAGAAAGAGGATCCGGATCTCCCTCCCACCACGGAACAGCGTCATCTGCTGCGTTATCGTGAGGTTAGGCGGGGTGGTAACGACCGCGGCGTCCGCCTCAAGCCACTGCTCCTGGATCCTCAGCTGCCACTCGGCCTCTGCCCGGGCCCCGGCGTCCGTCATCGTGTCCAGCGCAGCTCGCATGCCCTGAATGCGGTCCGGTAACGTGCCGACGAAGGTCTGGTAGGAGCGGCCACCGAATGCGTAGCCGGCCTCCATCATCCGGCGGGTGTAGGGGTGCCCGATGATCTCCACGTCGCCGGAGAAGATCTGATTCCCACCGGCGTGATCGAAGTGGAAATGCGCGTTCACCACGTAGCGGATGGGTTTGTCGGTGATGTGGCGGAGCTCCCGGGTCAGCGCCCACGCGGCCGCAGGTGTCATGTGAGAATCCACGAGCAGCACGTCCTCGTCATTCACGACGACGGTACCGTTGGAGCCTGCGACCAGGTTACCTGTGCCCCGGGCGTGATAGATGCCCGGCACGATCGTGTCGAAGGTGAAGGCAGCCCCCTCGTACTCCGCCCCGGGAGGCGGTACGTCAGCCTGCCCCGGCCCGAAGGCGAGGTCCGGGTCCCCCGACCCATCCTGGCAGGCGCATAGAGCCAGCGCGGCCACGGTCGTGGTGAGGGTGCGCGACGGGTGAATCATCTGAGTCCCCTCCCGCGGGATTCTGGAACGCTGCACCCGGGCCGACGACCGGGCGGCGAGGCGCTGCACGATCCGCCATGCAGACCGCGCCCGCAACCCCCGCTGCACCATCCACCGGGTCGACCATGCCGCGCCGTGTTCCAACCCCCCGGCGCCCAGCGCTGTCAAACTCCTCGGACCGACACGAACGCCTCGAGAACGAGCGTGCACCATGAAGACCACAACCGTCCTGGCCCCAGTCCTCGCGGCCTCCCTGATGCTTGCGCCACCCGCCTCGGCTCACGCCCAGGAAGGCGAGGAGCTCTTCGCCCAGTCGTTCGACGTCGGGGCCGACGCCGTGCTGGACGTGGACGTCGCCGATGCGGACGTGAGCATCGCCAGCCGGGGAGGAGCCGGTGTGGAGGTACGGGTGCTGGTAGACGGGAGGGACGGCGACGACGGACGCGAGCTCTTCGAAGCCATGCGCTTCGAGGCCACCGTGACGGGGAACACCCTTCGCGTCCGCGCCACCGATCCCCAGATGGGACGCGATTGGTGGCGGGCAGGACGGTGGGCGAGCGTCACGATCGCCCTAGCGGCGCCCGAGGGATCCGCCCTGGATATCCGCACCGGCGACGGTGACATCCAGGTGGCCGACTTCTCGGGCGTCGTTTCGCTCCGGTCGTCCGACGGAGACGTTACCGCGGGTCGGCTGTCCGGTGGGCGCGTGGAAATCCAGACGTCCGATGGCGATATCAGCGCGGGCCTGCTCGACGGCGCAGAGACCTCCGTCCGGACGGGTGACGGCGACGTCGAGCTGACCGTTGCCGGGGGGTCCCTCGAGGCATCCAGCGGTGACGGCGACTTGTGGGTCGAGCTCGACGATCCCGCCGAGGTGCGCCTGCGTACGGGGGACGGCGACATCACCATTCGGGCGCCCGCGACGCTGGCGGCCGATCTGGATCTGGAAGGCGAGGACCTGGACATGGACGGAGCCTTCCGCCTCCAGGGCCGGATCGGCGACGACCGCGTGACCGGGAGCCTCAACGGCGGGGGCCCCATCCTGGAGGCCCGCACCGGAGACGGAACCATCACTTTGGAAGCCCGCTGAAGAGGCCGCTCCACCGACGACGCTGAAGAAACTCGCAGGATCGTCCGTAGGGGGGAAGCGCGTCCGCGTCGGGCGCTTCCCCTCACGTGCGTCGCCCCTGGGAGACGGCGCACCGCCCACGGAGACCTCCCATGGCAGCGCTCAAGCACGCCCGCGGCAAGGCGGCGGCGATCACCGCTCTCACCGCCTTCGCGGCACCGCTGGGGGCCCAACAGTCGGCCGATCTGATCGGGGACTGGCTCGGCACCCTCCAGGCCGGGGGCACCGAGTTGCGGATCGCCCTTCACTTCACCGCTTCCGAGGACGGTTCGGTCACGGGCACGATGGACAGCCTGGATCAGGGTGCCACCGGCATCCCGGTGGCCGACGTGACCCTGAGCGGCCAGACCGTATCCCTGACGGTGCCGTCCGCGGGCGCCAGGTACGAGGGCCAACTCTCCGAGGAAGGCACCCGCATCGACGGCACGTGGTCCCAGGGCCCGAACCACCTCCCGCTGGTCATGGAACGGACCGACGAGCTGCCGGTCCCCGAGCGACCCCAGGAGCCCAAAGAGCCGCTACCGTACGAGGTCCTCGAGGCCACCTTCGGCGATGGCACGACCGTAGCGGAGCTGGCTGGCACCCTGACGCTGCCGCGGTCCGACCGCCCGGCGCCCGCGGTGGTGCTGGTTTCGGGCTCGGGACCTCAGGATCGTGACGAAACCGTGTTCGGACATCGGCCCTTCTTGGTCCTTGCGGATCATCTCACGAGGAAGGGCGTCGCCGTGCTCCGCTACGACGACCGTGGGGTAGGCGCGTCGGGCGGCGATTTCGCAACCGCCACGTCCCGTGACTTCGCCGACGACGCCGGCGCTGCGGTCGCGTACCTTCGCCAGCGACCCGAGGTGGCGGAGGATCTCGTGGGGATCATCGGTCACAGCGAGGGCGGCCTCATCGCGCCCATGGTGGCAGTCGAGGACCCCGATGTGGCTTTCATCGTGCTCCTGGCTGGACCCGGTCTCACGGGTGAGCAGATCCTCTACCGTCAGGGCGAGCTCATCGCGCTCGCCGGTGGCACACCCCGGAGGCTGGTGGAGGCCAATCGAGCGGCGCAGGAGAGACTCTTCGCCGTCGTGCGACAGGAGGAGGACGTCTCCACGGCACGGACCCGCATGGAGGCGGTGTTCTCGGACTTCTTCGCCTCCCTGAGCGCGCGCGACCTGGCGGCGCTGGGCGTGACAGGGGACCCCACGGAGTACGCGTCGCGCCAGATCGACCAGGTCCTGACGCCGTGGTTCCGGTTCTTCCTTACCTACGATCCCCTCCCGACGCTCCGCCGCGTCCAGGTTCCGGTGTTGGCGCTCAACGGCGAGATGGATCTCCAAGTCCCCCCGAGGGAGAACCTGGAAGCCATCGAACGCGCCCTGCGCGAGGGTGGAAACGACAACGTCACCGTGCGGGAGATGGCCGGCCTGAATCACCTCTTCCAGACGTCCGCCACGGGGTCACCGTCCGAGTACTATGGCATCGAGGAGACCATGGCCCCGGCTGCCCTGGACGCGCTCACGGAGTGGATCCTGGCGCGCGCCCGCCCCTGACCTCGGCTGGCCCGGATCCGGGCGGGCTCAGTCGGCTCGAACGCGGCTCGCTGATCTCGATTCCCTCGACATCCGGGATCTGCATGGTGACACCCCAGCCGCCGAAATCCTCGCTCACCGCCAGCCAAAGGCGGTTCTCACCGGCGCGAAGGGGCAGGAAGAGCTCGTCGAACAAGCCGATCGTGCCCAGGAAGCGGTAGTCGCGAGTCGCATACCCGTCGGCGCCGGCGTATAGCTGGCGTCCGTTCAGGAAGGCGCGCAGGCGGTCGCTGAAGCCGACGCGGACGCGGAGCACGCGCTCGCCGTCGGACCGCAGCGTGATCGCGGCGAACACGGTGTTCCTGTCCTCGGACCGGTTGCCGTGGAGCTTCGCGATGTTGGCGATGCCACGCACGTCGGCCTCCAGCGGTTCCCACCCTCCGTCGCCATTGAGGTCGGACGGCAGCTCGGTGACGCCATCCACCTCGTCCTCCGAGAACGGCTGGGAGATCAGCCAGGAGAGGACCGTCCCCGGCTCGGGCTCGACAGCCGGGGCACCTTCATCGGCCCCGAACCCGGGGTCGGCTCCGGGCCTGACCACCACGTTGGCGAAGCGGGCCGCCGTCGTCGAGGAGTTGAGGCCTACCCGACCGCTGACCGGATCGCGCACCAGCTCCGGGAAGACGAGGAGTGCGCCGTCCACGGTCATCTCGGCCCTTCGCCCCTGCACGGCCAGGCGCACGTGGACCCATCGGTCGGGGGTGATCCTCACGGGCAGGGCGTAGCGCGCGTCGGAGTAGAGCTGCCAGCCGCTGACGCCGTTGTAGATGGGGTTGTACTGGACGGCGTCCGACTTCTCGGAGAGGTGGGGTCTCAGGTAGATGTGCTCGTGATTGAGGCGGTCGACCGCCCTGAACCGGACCCCGTGGAACCCTTGTGCCTCGGTAGCCGCCACGTCGAACTCGACGACGCCGTCACGGAGCTCGACTTCCCTCAACCAGGCCGTGCCGCCTTGCAGATAGAGAGCCTCACGACCCAGGTACGTCTCCACCCGGGACTCCTGGGCCTGGACCTCCCACCGCGTCGTGTCCCACGGCAACTGGGCCTCGACGTTCCCCGGCCCGGTGCCGAGCAAGACCCCCACCACTGCGACGGCCCACATGGATGCCAACGCTACGTGCCTCATCGTCCCCTCCTCGCGTCACCGTGCCGCCCACGCTGGGCCGGCTCCACAAGAGTCTAGGGCTGGGCTCCCTCGCCGGCTTGGAAAAACCGGACACGCTGGGTTCGGCGCTCGGTGTGGAGGTCGGTCGGCGTGAAGCCGACCAGCTCCCTGAACTCCCGGATCAGGTGAGCCTGGTCGAAGTACCCGTGCCCCGCAGCGACCGCGGCCCATCGAGGCTTCACGGTCGCGTCGCCCTCGGCGACGGCTCGGTTGAGGCGCCCCACGCGGTGGATGGACTTGGGTGACCGCCCGGCGACGGCACCCACGACCCGGCGAAGATGCCGAGGTGACACACCCAGCTCCCGTGCCACTGCCTCGACGCGCCCCTGGCCCCCCACTTCGCCCCGAAGGCGGCGGAGCGCGGCGTGGGCCAGCCTGGTGGCGGGATCGGTTCGACAACGCTGCCATCGACCGCTGAGCCACGACAGCAGCCCGGGCAGCGGGGCGCGGCCCGCGGCCACGGCTTCCTCGGCACGGCCGGTCAGCTCCGCGGCCTGCCGAGGCCGAACGTCACACCAGTCGTCCAGCCGGTCGGTGTGATCTTCCGGAGCGACCCCGAGGAGCGCTCGGCTCCATTCGGGGTGAAGCTGGACCGCCTCCATCACCAGGCCCCGTTCGGGCTCGAAGATGCGTGACTCCCGGACCGGTCCCAGCAGTAGCGCGCGGATGTCCCCGGCGTCCGCCCCCCGTGTCCGGTATTCGAGGCAGAGGCTGACGCCGACGTGGGGAAGCACGCGATGTTGGGGGGGCGGACCGTCGTCGGGGGTCCGGTAGGTCCAGACCGCTTCCACGCACGGCAACAGGTCGCGTGGTGGCGCGAGCTCGGCGTACCCACCGACCCGTCGTCGCTCCCGGAGACCCCTCCACCCATCTGCGCGAGTCATGGCCCTTGGTACCACGCGTTCCGTCGTCAGGTGCCCCCTCGCCCGCATGGTGGGGAGCCACGGGAGGCGGGACGGTGCCTGAGGCGCCGCACTGGTGTCGTGCCGCAGAGTCTGGTAGCTACCGAGGGGGCCGATGCGCCCGAGCCGGCAAGGCGCGGAGACGATAATAGCAGCGCTATTGCGAGGAACCGTAACGCCGCCGGGCGGGATGCAGCGGCTCTCGAATAGCATCACGACTCTTGCAGCACCACACTAGGAAGGTCCTGGCACCCCGTTGAGTGCGGGCTCCAGGATCGCCTTCAGCGCGTCCGGCTGCTCCAACTCGATCTCGTAGCGCACCCTCGTGTGGGGCACCGGAATGTCCACCAGCCGGCCCAGGTCGATGGGGGTGCCGATCGCCACGGCCTCCACGCCATCCGCGGCTGCCGCGGCGATCGTCTGCTCCAGGTCCCGAATCTGCGAGGCGCCGTAGCCCATGGCGGGCAGGATCGAGTCGAGGTGGGGATAGGCCGCCAGGGTATCACGGATCTCGCCGACGGCGTAGGGCCGAGGATCACGCAGCGTGGAGCCCAGCCGGCGGGCCGCGATGGAGGCAGCTCCGTATGCCATGCCGCCGTGGGTCACCGTTGGGCCGTCCTCCACGGCCAGGACGTCCCGGCCCCGGAGGATCTCCGGGTGCTCGGGCGACGGGGGACAGGCCGCTTTCAGGATGGTGGCAGTGGGGTTGATGCTCCGGGCGTTCTCCACGACCGTGGCCACCGCCTCCGGGTCGGCCGTATCCACCTTGTTGACGAGGATCACGTCGGCCATGCGGACGTTGTTCTCGCCGGGGTAGTAGCTCAACTCGTGACCGGCCCGGTGGGGATCGACGAGAGTGATCAGCACGTCGGGCTCGATGAACGGCGTATCGTTGTTGCCCCCGTCCCAGAGGATCACGTCGGCTTCCCTTTCCGCCTGCCGGAGGATGTCGGCGTAATCCGCCCCGGCCCAGACCACGGAGCCGTTGGCGATGTGGGGCTCGTACTCCTCGCGTTCCTCGATGGTCACTTCATGACGCGTGAGGTCCTCGGCGTTGGCGAACCGCTGCACGCGCTGCCTCACGAGGTCGCCGTAGGGCATGGGGTGGCGGATGATGCCGACCCGGGCACCGGCGTCGCGCAGCACCGTCACCACCGCCCGGCTCGTGGGGCTCTTCCCGGCCCCGGTCCGCGAGGCGCACACCGCCACGACAGACCGCTCGGACCGGAGCATCGATGCCCGCGGATCGGGCAGCTCGAAGGCTGCCCCGGCCACGTTCACCCGGCTCGCGAGGTTCATGACGTACTGGTGGGACACGTCCGAATAGGCCATGACGCACCGGTCCACGTTCCTGTCCTGGATGAGCGCCTCCAGGTCGTCCTCGCTCTCGATGGGAATCCCGTCAGGGTACAGCTCACCGGCCAGCTCGGTCGGGTAGCGACGGTCCTCGATGTGGGGGATCTGCTGAGCGGTGAACGCCACCACGTCAACGGACGGATCACCCCGGTACATCATGTTGAACGTGTGGAAGTCCCTGCCGGCGGCGCCCAGGATCAGGATGCGGGCTCGGTTCATGCGAACTCCGGTGCGGGCACGCGTGGACTCTCATGATTCGCCGCCGGCCACCATGTGGGCGACCGACGGCGTGGGTATGGGCGACCTCGGGCTCGGGTCAGGCTGTCAGGCCCGGGCTGAGAGATGGGCGATGGTCGGCTCCACCAGGCGCTCGAAGTCGGTGTAGGAAAGCCGCACCAGCTCCGTGTGCGTCCCGGCGTTGAACGCGATCTGCTCGTCTTCGCGGAGACGTTGGTCCACGAAGACTGCCAGGTCCCAGAGATTGCCGAAGGGAGGCATGGCCCCCACTTCGCACCCCGGAAACAGGTCCCGGAAATCCTCTTCCCTGGCCAACTCCGCCTCATGCGCGCCCGTGATCTCCCGCATGCGGTCCATGCTGACCTGATCCGTTGCCGGAAGCACGACCATGACGAGCTTGCCGTCGATCTTGAGCATGACGGTCTTGGCCAGCTCTTTCCCCGGCACGTGGGCCGACGCGGCGATCTCCTGGGCGGTGAACGCCGGTGAATGGGAGATGGTTACGAACTTCACGCCATTCTCGTCCAGGTACTGTTTCAGCTTCTGCAAAGGCATGATCCCCTCCTTCCCGGTTGCTCCGACAGCGACGGGAGCCGGCCTTCGGCGATCACCCGCGCCCCCAACGGGTGGCGGCGAGGAGCGGAGCGGGAGGAAGGCGACGGATCCCGGCGGGCGCGTGGGCGGGGCGCGTCGGCGGGACCGCGCTACCCCCTCGAACGGTCCGCGCCGGGGGCCGGGCCCCTCCACGGAGCGGCGCCGTAGCGACGGCGCTCCATACCTGCAGATTCGCCCTTCCTCACTCCTCGCGCAAGGCGGCGACGGGGTCCAATCGACTGGCCCGAACGGCGGGCGCGAGGCACGCGACGAGGGCAGACAGGGCCAGGATCGCGGAGACGGTGCCAAAGGTGAGTGGATCCAGGGCTTCGACCCCGAAAAGCATGCTCGAAAGGAAGCGCATCGTGCCCGCAGCGACGAGTAGCCCCAACCCGATACCGGCGGCCGCCACCAGCATTCCGCTGCCCACGACCAAGCCGACGACCTGCCCCCGACCGGCCCCCAGCGCCAACCGGACACCGATCTCCTGCGTGCGTTGGCTGACCCAGTACGACAGGACTCCGTACACCCCGGCCACCGCCAGCAGCATGGCCACGAGCGCGAAGACGCCCAGCAACGTCGCGTAGAACCGCTCGGCGGCGATCGAAGCCGAGATCAGCTGAGTGACGGCAAAGGCGCTCTGGGCGGGCTGAAGGGGGTCCGCCTCACGGACCGCGGACCGCAGCAGCGGAACGAGCGCAGACGCCGAGCCTTCGGTACGGGCGACCACCGTCATGGAGGCGAACGCGAATTGCGGCTCCGCGACGTACATCTCGGGCCGTGGCTCCGCATCGAGTCCGTAGTACCGCGTGTCCTCCACGACGCCCACGATCTCGTACCACTCCCATCCGCCGAACACGGTCTCGAGACGGCGACCCACCGGGTTCATACCAGGCCAGTGCTGCTCTGCCATGGTCCGGTTGACCAGGATCACCTTCGGGGTCTCGGGCCGATCCCCGCCGTCGAAGAGGCGTCCCCGCAGCAACGGCACGCGGAGGCTCTCGAAGTAGCCCGGGGTGACGATGCGGAAGTCCGCCTGGGGAATCTCCCCCCCTTCGACGCCCGCGGTGGCCTCGGTGCGGAAGGGGAGGTCGAAGTTCACGGCGACGGGATCCATGGGCAGCGAGCTGGACGCGCCCGCGGCGGTTACGCCGGGGATCTGCCGTACCCGCTCCAGCAGCTTCGCGTAGTAGAGATGCTCGCTGCTCGACCGGTATCTACGCGCATCCAGGAAGATGCGTGCCGCCGCAACGCCTTCGGGTTGGAAGCCTGGATCCACGCTCCGCAGCTCCAGGAATGTCCGCGACAGCAGGCCCGCGCCGGATAGCAGGACCAGGGTAAGCGCCAGCTGGCCGACGACCAGGGCTCGGCGCAGTCGACGGTGCCGGACACCGCTGGACGAGCGGCCGCCCGCCTGCTTCAAGACCGAGGTGAGGCGTACGGCGGCGGCTTGCAGCGAGGGCGCCAGGCCGAAGACGACGCCGGTGAGCAGCGCAAGCCCGATGGCGAAGGCGAGCACCAACGGATCGAGCCGAATCTCCCGCACCCTCGGCAGGACCCCGGGCTCCAGGGCCAGGATGGCGCCATGGGCCGCGAAGGCCACCGCGATGCCCATGAGACCGCCCAGGAGAGCCAAGAGGAGACTCTCGGTCAGCAGCTGGCGCGCGATACGCTTCCTGCCGGCGCCCAACGCCGTTCGAATGGCGATCTCCCGCTCCCGGGCCGCGGCTCGCGCCAGCAGCAGGTTGGCGATGTTCACACAGGCGATCAGAAGCAGGAGGCCGACGGAGGCGAAGGCGATCAGAATCGAGGCCCGCACCTCCCCGACGACGCTCTCGCGCAATGGCACCGCATGCGCCGTCCACGACTGAGACGACTGAGGGTTCTCCACCGCCACCCGCTCCGCGATCGCGCGCACTTCCCTCGTCGCGCTCTCGATGGTGGCGCCCCGAACCAACCGCGCCACGGTCTGGAGGCTCCGCACGCCGTAGTTCGGATGGACGACGCTGAAGCCGACGGGCATCCACAGATCCGCCTCGGGGCTGGGTGCCACGTGGTTGGGTGGCATGACCCCCACGACCTCGACGGCCGCGCCGTCGATCCGAATGACGCTCCCCAGCACTTCGGTCGAGGCACCGAACCGCTCCCGCCAGAAAGCATCGCTGATCACGACGGCGGTGCCCCGTGACCCCGTCACCTCGTCGCTCTCGTCCAGGAGGCGCCCGAGCTGCGCCACGGCGCCGAGGGTGGGGAAGTAGTTCCCGCTGACCTGAACCCCCTGGAGCTCGACCGCCTCCACCGGATCCTCGAGCGTGAAGGACCACCACTGCCACGCGGCGAGGGAAGCGAGGGACTCCGCCCCTTCCCTCCAGTCCTCGAGCATGGGCACCGACGTCAGGCTGGACGCGATGCCCAAGGCGGGGCTCGACTCGAGCACGACGACGAGGCGATCCGCATCGGCCAAGCCCAGCGGGCGAAGGAGAACGCCGTGCACCACGCTGAAGATGGCGGTGTTCGCACCGATGCCGAGCGCCAGCGTCAACCCAACGATGGCCGTGAACCCCGGAGCGCGGGCCAATGCCCTCAGGCCGTACCGGATATCCTGCCGGATCTGAGCCATGATCCCCTCCCTCTCCGCCCGGGACCCATCGTGGCGCCACCCGGCCGCGCACTCCGCGCGGTATCTGCTCATGTCCCCGAAGCGGCGCCTCGCCTCCGCACGCGCCTCGGATGGCTCCATCCCCTCGTCCACCAGCATCTCCGCCAACCGGTCGAGGTGGAAGCGGAGCTCCTCGTCGACCGGATTTCGCCGCCCGAGCTTCATCCCTACTCCGTCTCCAGCACCTGTTGCACCGCCCACGAAGAGCCCTCCCAGCGTCGGACCTGCGACGAAAGCTCGTCCCGGCCGGCTCCGGTCAATCGGTAGTACTTCGCTCGGCGCCCGTTCTCGGTCACACGCCATTCGGACCGCAGCCACCCCCGCCTCTCCATCCGATGGAGTGCCGGATACAGCGCGCCCTCGTCCACCGTCAGCCGATCGCCGGTGACCTGCTCGATCCAACGCGCCACGCCGAAACCGTGCAGCGCGTCGCCGGCCAGCGCCTTGAGGATCAGCATATCCAGTGTGCCCTGAAGCAAGCTGACCTTGTCCTCCCCCATGGATCGCCTCGTAGGCAGAGCTGAGGTGTACCCTGAATGTCTTAGGGTAAGCGAAACACCTAACCCTAAGATGCTTACCCTAAACCGTCAAGGGTAGAGGTCGCCGAATCCCCACATACCGATGGACACTCGGATGGCGCGGCGAAGGCGTGCCTCACCACCACGACGGACGGGCCTGGTGCGTGACAGGCCCTTGTCTCCGACACCTAGGGAGCGATGTGGGCCGACCCCCCGTCGGCGTTCCTCGAGAGCAGCGGCAGGCCGTGCAGATCGGCACCGGATGGTTGCTGGAAGGCCCTCAGGCCGAACTCGGGCAGGATCGCCAGCAAGTGCTCGAAGATGTCCGACTGGAGCCCCTCGTAATTCGCCCAGTCCGTGTCGCTGGAGAAGCAGTAGACCTCCAGCGGCAGCCCCTGCGGGCCGGGCGCAAGCTGTCGCACCAGCAGCGTCATGCCGTTGTGGATCTTGGGGTGGCGGCGGAGATAGTTCAGGCAATACGCCCGGAAGGTCCCCACGTTCGTGAGCTGCCGTACCGTGGGCTGCAGATCCGTGTCGGACGGGCCGGCGGCCTCGTATTCGGCCAATTCCCGGCTCTTCGCCTCCAGATAGTCGCGAAGGAGCTCGAAGCGGGACAGGCGAGCGATCTCCTCCCGGGTCAGGAAGCGCACGGTGCCCAGGTCCAGAGGGATCGAGCGCTTGATGCGCCGCCCACCCGCGATCTGCATGCCCCGCCAGTTCTTGAAGCTGTCCTGGATGAACTTGTAGGTGGGGATCGTCGTGATGGTCTTGTCCCAGTTCTGGATCTTCACGGTGTGGAGCGCCACGTCCACCACGTCGCCATCCGCGTTGTGCTGGGGCATCTCGACCCAGTCGCCGATGCGGATCATGTCGTTGGAGGCGATCTGGACGCTGGCCACCAGTGACAGGATCGTGTCCCGGAAGATCAGCAGGAGCACGGCCGTCAGGGCGCCCAGTCCGGACAGCAGGATCAGGGGAGACTGATCCATGATCGTGGCCACCACCACGACGCCCGCTCCCACGAACAGGAAGATCTTGACGATCTGGATGTAGCCCTTGATCGGCCGGTTGCGCGCCTCCAGGTAGACGCGTTGGTAGATCTCGTTTACCGCCGTGAGGAAGCCGCTCGCCGAGACCACCGCGACGACCACGATCACCGCCAGGGACACGCGCTGTACCAACAACGAGACCGGCGGCGGCAGTGCGGGGATCAAGCGCACGCCGTAGAACCACACCAGCGCCGGCGCGATGTGTGCGAGCCGGTCGAAGACGCGGTGCTCCAGGATCAGGTCGTCCCACTGGGCCTTGGTGCGCCTCGCGACACGCCTGATGGTCCTGACGATGAGGCGGCGCGCGACCAGGTAGGTGATGGCCGAGACCACGGCGATCACCAGGATGCCGATCACTGCTTGCCACACCGGGCTCTCGACGCTGAGCCGCCCGAGGAGCTCCGATAGACCCGAGCCGCCCGCGGGGGCCTGCGCTCCCGCCTGAGCGGCGGCGACCCACAGAGGCCCCGCTCCCCCGATGCTCGCTGCCGCCATCAGCGGGCCTCCGCTACGCCCCGCACGATCTCGAGCATCATGCGGGTGCCCCGCTCGACGCTTTCGACGGAGACGCGCTCGTTGTTCCCGTGGACGCCGCCGGCGTCTTCCCGGGGCGTGACCGTGGGAAAGAACCCGTAGCTCACGATGCCCAGGTCCCTGAAGAAGTGGCTGTCGGTGAAGCCGCCCTGGACCATCGGCAGCACGGGAGCGCCCGGGAAGTGACGGGCGGCCACCGCTTCGATCGTCCGATACAGGTCCGTATCGGTGGTGGAGACAGCCGGCGAGAAGCCCATGATCTTCTCGATCTCGATGTCGGGATCGTCGATGATCGTGCGGAGCTCCGCGAGAAAGGCGTCGGGATCCTGATCGGGGAGCAGGCGGCAGTCGAGCTGCGCGGTCGCTTCGGGGGGCACGACGTTGATCTTGCCACTCCCCTCCAGCATGGTGATGGAGCACGTGTTTCGCGTCAGCGTGTGCAGACGGGGATCCATCTCCTGGAGCTCGAGCAGCTGATGCGGATCCAGCACGGTGCGCGTCATGTTGGCGTAACGGGTTCGCCAGGGCTCGTCCGCCGTTTCGGCGAGCCCCTTGAAGTACGTGTCGACCGCCGGGACGATCCGCGGCTCGAACGGCTGGGTCCGGATGCGCGCCAGTGCCCCGACCAGCCGGGTCACTGCGGTCTCCACCTGGGGGCTCGACCCGTGGCCGGGGTTGCCGCGGGCCACGAGCTTCAGCCATAGCGGCACCTTCTGCGTCACCTCCACGCTGAACCGGACCTGCCCGTCCGCGAGGCTACCGCCGCCGCCCTCGTTCAGCAGCAACCCCACACCCTCGAACACCTCAGGCCGGTTCTCCACGAGCCACCCAGCCCCGAAGAAGCCCCCGGCCTCCTCGTCAGCCGTGGCCATGAAGATCACGTCCCGATTCAGGGGCACGGCAGCCCTGTGCAGCGCGAGAAAGGCCTGGAGGTGGAGAATGCCGCCCGTCTTCGTGTCCAGGGCGCCGCGTCCGTATACGTGTCCGTCGCGAAGCTCACCGGACAGGGGGTCGGTGTCCCAGAAACGCTCATCCGCTGGAACCACGTCACTGTGGTGGAGGAGCATCAAGGCGGGCTCGTCGCCCTCGCCCTCCAGGCGAGCCCAGATGTTGCCCCGCCCCGGCGCGGATTCGGCAGTCTCGAACTCAACGCCCTCGGCCGCGAGCAAGGTCGCGAAGAAGTCCACCGCGCGGCTCTCGTTACCCGGCGGATTGATGGTGTTGACCCGCAGGTACTCCTGGAGCCGCTGGACAGCCTCGGCCTCCAGGGCCTCCACGTCGATTCCCTGTGTAGCGACGGCGGTCGGGGCTGCGAGCCAAGCCACCGCAAGGCCCAGCGCCGTCCCGAGTCCCCGAATTCGAAGGTTCATCACCCCAGTTGCCTCCTGCATCGCTGCGTCACGACGTCCGTTTCCTCGACGGGAAGCTCGATCCCGCGGCTCCGGTCGGGCCCCGCAAGCCCGTACCGGTCACCTGACCCAACCCCGGGCCGCTCCTCTGGCCCAGGGGCCAACCGGTGCGGGCGCACAAGGTAGGCCCGCCTCACGATGCGGTACAGGCGGCTCGGCATTGGCCCCGATCCCTGGCCTCCCGTATTCTCCGTACGCGAGAGTTCGCACGGCAGCCTCGAGGGGGGCCGCCAGCACAGCCGCCGGGTGCGCTGCCAGGCCGCCTCCGGCCGGGCCCCTGGACGGCCCCAGCCCCAGAGCCTGGCAGGAGGGTGGTACATGGCGAGAGCTGCGACGTCCCTTCCCGTGCTCACGGAAAGACGCGGCTTCGGGCAGACGATGCGCCCAGATGCCTGGTGGCTTCAGCCGGTCGCCGTCTTTCTCGGCCTTTCCGCGTTCATCGTCTACTCCACCTGGGCAGCTTTCCAGGGCCAGCACTACGCCCACGGCAACTACCTGTCGCCGTTCTACTCACCGGAGCTCTTCGGCGACACGCATCACGCCTGGCTGGGGCCCAAGCCGGCGTGGTGGCTCAGTTGGCTGCCGTGGTCGCCCGCATTCCTGATCCTGTGGGCACCTGGCGGCTTTCGTCTCACTTGCTACTACTATCGGGGCGCGTATTACAAAGCGTTCTGGGCCGACCCTCCGTCGTGCGCCGTGGGTGAGCCGCGGAAGGCCTACCGGGGCGAGCATTCGTTCCCGCTGATTCTCCAGAACGTGCATCGGTACTTTCTCTACATCGCGCTGGTCTTCATCGTGATCCTCGCCTACGACGCATGGAAGGCCATGTGGTTCGAGGACCCGGCCACGGGTCAGGCCACTTTCGGGATCGGCCTCGGCACCCTGGTCCTCACGGTCAACGTGATCCTGTTGGGCGGGTACACGCTGGGCTGCCACTCCCTTCGCCACCTGGTCGGAGGCCACCTCAACCTCCTCTCCAGACACCCGGCCCGACGCAAGGCCCACAGCTGCGTCACGTGCTTGAACCGGCGGCACATGTTGTTCGCCTGGCTGAGCCTGTTCTGGGTGGGCTTCAGCGACTTCTACGTGCGGATGCTCTCCATGGGAGTCTTCACGGATTGGAGGCTCTTCTGATGGTTGGTCACGAGCGCCACACCTACGACGTGGTGATCATCGGCGCCGGAGGCGCGGGACTCCGGGCGGCCATCGAAGCCGCGGCGGACGGTGTGTCCGTGGCGGTGATCACCAAGACGCTCCTGGGCAAGGCACACACGGTAATGGCCGAGGGAGGGATCGCCGCGGCTTTGGCCAACGTTGACGAGCGGGACAACTGGAGGGTGCACTTCGCGGACACGATGCGGGGCGGCCAATACCTGAACAATTGGCGCATGGCAGAGCTTCACGCCCAACAGGCTCCCGACCGGGTTCGGGAGCTCGAGGCGTGGGGCGCGCTCATGGACCGGACCGGCGAAGGCCGCATCCTGCAACGCAATTTCGGCGGCCACGCCTACCCCCGCCTGGCCCACGTGGGCGACCGCACCGGTCTCGAGATGCTGCGCACCCTCCAGGACCACGGCATCCACCAAGGCATCGAAGTCTTCAGCGAGTGCACGGTGACGCGCCTCCTCCTGGACGGCACCCGGTGCGCCGGCTGCTTTGGCTACGACCGGGACAAGGGGACGTTCAGGGTCTTCGCGGCCGGTGCCGTGATCCTGGCTACCGGCGGAATCGGCCGGGCGTTCAAGGTCACCAGCAATTCGTGGGAGTGCACCGGAGACGGCCACTCCCTGGCCTACCACGCTGGGGCGGACCTCATGGACATGGAGTTCGTCCAGTTCCACCCGACCGGCATGGTGTGGCCTCCCAGCGCCCAGGGCATCCTGGTCACAGAGGGCGTCCGGGGCGAAGGGGGCATCCTCACGAACAGCGAGGGCCGGCGGTTCATGTTCGACGACATCCCGCCGCTCTACCAGGACCAGACCGCCGACACTCCCGAGGAAGGGTGGCGGTACGTGATCGGGGATCGGGACGCCCGCCGCCCCCCCGAGCTGCTCACCCGGGACCACGTGGCTCGCTGCATCGTGCGGGAGGTCAAGGAGGGCCGGGGAAGCCCCCACGGAGGCGCGTTCCTCGACATCGCGTGGATCAAGGAGAAGCTCCCGAACGCCGAGGAGCACATCAAGAAGAAGCTCCCCAGCATGTACCACCAGTTCAAGCAGCTGGCCAACGTGGACATCACCAAGGAGCCCATGGAGGTCGGGCCCACCACCCACTACGTGATGGGCGGGGTGCGGGTGGACGCCGACACCCAGATGTCCAGGGTGCCCGGCCTGTTCGCCGCCGGCGAGGTCGCCGCTGGTCTCCATGGGGCCAACCGGCTCGGCGGCAACTCGCTGTCCGACCTCCTCGTGTTCGGCAGGCTCGCGGGCGAGCACGCCGCACGCTTCGCCCGAGACCACGGCACCGGAGACCTGAACGTCGATCAGATCGACGAGGCGGCTCGTGGAGCCCTGGCACCGCTGGAACGAGCGCCGAGCAGCGGCGAGGGACCGTATCAGATTCAGTTCGCGTTACAGGATCTCCTGCAAGAGAAGGCGAGCATCGTCCGGACGGACGATGGCCTGGGGGAAGCGCTTCGGGACATAGGCGAGCTACAGCGGCGGGCCGAGGGGATAACCGTAAACGGCAGTCGCGAGTACAACCCAGCCTGGCATACGGCCCTCGACGTGGATCACCTTCTCACGGTGGGCGAGGCTTGCGCGCGGGCCGCGTTGGTCCGCAAGGAGAGCCGGGGAGCCCACAGCCGCGTGGACTATCCCGAGAAGGACGCCGAGTGGGGTAAGAAGAACGTCGTCATTCGCAAGGGAGCGTCCGGCGAGATGGAGGTCCAAACCGTGCCGTGTCAGGAGATCCCTGCCGAGCTTCGCCAGGTCATCGAGGAGCAAGGCTGATGGAGAAAGCCACCTTCAGGATCTGGCGCGGAGACGCCAGCGGCGGTGAGTTCCAGAACTTCGAGACCGAGCTGTGGTTCGGCATGGTGGTCCTCGACGCGATCAGAGCCATCCAGGCCGAGCAGGCTCCGGACCTGGCCGTGCGGTGGAACTGCAAGGCGGGCAAGTGCGGCTCGTGCTCGGCCGAAGTAGACGGGATGCCCAAGCTCATGTGCATGACCCGCGTCCAGCAGCTGGACCTTTCCAAGCCCATCACCGTCGAGCCTCTGCGCGCGTTCCCGCTCATGCGTGATCTGGTCACCGACGTGTCGTGGAACCTCGAGGTCAAGAAACGCATCCGCCCATTCAAGCCCCGCGCCCCGGACAACCCCGACGGGTCCTGGAACATGGCCCAGGCCGACGTGGAACGGGCCCAGGAATTCAGGAAGTGCATCGAGTGCTTCCTCTGCCAGGACGTCTGTCACGTGTTGCGGGAGCACGGGGAGTTCGACCGGTTCATTGGACCCAGGTTCTTCGTGCATGCGGCGCAGCTCGAGATGCATCCGCTGGACACCGAGGACCGTCTGGATTCGCTCCGCGCCGATCACGGCATCGGCCTCTGTAACATCACGAAGTGTTGCACCAAGGTCTGCCCGGAGGAGATCACGATAACCGACAACGCCATCATCCCGCTCAAGGAGCGGGTGGTGGACCGGGCCTACGATCCGGTGCGCCGGCTATTGCGTATGTTCACGGGAGGTTCGTGACGATGTTCGAGCTGAAGACGATCTCGAGGGACTCGATTCCCCAGGCGCGCGAGAAGGCAGACCGGTACCGCCTGCTGGGCCAGCCCCGGTTGGCGGAGAGCATCTGCAAGGACATCCTGGCCATCGAGCCCGGGGACCAGGAAACGCTCGTCTCGCTCCTGCTCGCAACCACCGAACAGTTCGGCCGGGGACGGCCGCGGATGCACGATGCCCTGGAGGTGGTGGAGCGCATCCACGGCGACTTCGAGCAGACGTACTTCCGCGGACTGGTCTACGAGCGCGCTGCCATCGCCCAGCTGGGGATGAGCAGTCCGGCATCAGGACACATCGCGTACGATTGGTTCCGCCGTGCCATGGAGTGGTTCGAAAGAGCCGAGAGCATCAGCCCTCCGGGGAACGACGACGCGCTGCTTCGCTGGAACACCTGCGCCAGAATCATCAACGCCAACGAGCACATCCGTCCCGCACCCGAGAGCCGTCCACCCGCCCTGTTGGAGTAGGAGCGGAATCCGTTGCGTCGAACCCGCGCCACCCCGAGGACCGCTCTCGTGGCCGCCGCGCTGGTGGCCGCCTGCGCCACCGCGTCAACCGAGGATCACATGTTCGAGCACTTCGAACGCGCCGGAGAGATCCAGAGCGCGCTGATCCGCGGTGACCTCGAGGGAGCGCGGCCGGCCGCGCGACGGCTCGCCGAAGACGAGGGTGCGGAGGGGCTGCCGTCGTGGTCCGAGCCGTACCGGGCGACCTTCAGCGAAGAGGCGGGCACCGTCGCGGCTGCCGAATCCCTGGACGACGCCGTCGCCGGAGCGGCTCGCCTGTACCGCTCCTGCGGCGCCTGTCACCAGGCGGTGCCGGGGGGGCCCAGGTTCACGGTGGGCGACGAGGCACCACCCGACGTGGATCCCGTTGCCCACATGGGCCGGCATCTCTGGGCGGTGGACCGCATGTGGGCCGGCCTCGTCGGGCCCTCGGAGGAGTCGTGGGCCCGGGGACTCGCGGCGCTTCAGGACGACCCGCTGAAAGCCGAGGACCTTCCGGGGGGGACCGCCAGGGAAGAGGACGTCGAAGAGATGGCAGAGCTGCTCCACCGGGAAGCGTACCGGGCAACCCAGGCCTCCAACTGGAACGACCGGACCGAGGCCTACGGCCGCATCCTGGCCAGCTGCGCGGGCTGTCACGTGGAGCGGCCGTTCAACTGAAGTCCGGCCGCCGGCTGGGCGCTCCCACTGACGACGGACTCTCTCGGAACCCACGGTGGTCGGTCCGCAGAGCCACTCACCCGAGCCGGAATCCGACTGTCCGGTTCCGGGACGCGGTATCCCGGCCGTGGAGGGGTCAGCGCCAAGCTCCAGCGCTTCGTCGATCCGCCCAAGTGCATGCCTTCGTTGCACATGCACCCGTTCCTCGATCCTGGCACGGACCTTCCTACATGGGTGGGCCGGTCAAGGTGGAAGCCGGCCTCAATCAGGATCGGTGTGAGGTAGGGCGGAGGTGATGGCGGCGGCTCCTTGGGGGGCCGCCGGTCCTGGTCAGGCCGGCTTCCTGCGTTCCAGAGTCGAGAGGTCGAGAAGGGTCCTCACGCACCGTCCCGTGCGGGTCCCCTGCGACGAAGCGGTACGACACCGCGAGAACCGAGAGGGTCAGCTCCATGGGATCTCTGCTGCGTCACGACATTCCCTACGCGTTCCGGATGCTCGTCAAGAACCCCGGGTTCACGGCCGTGGCCGTGTTGTCCCTCGGTCTCGGCATTGGTGCCAACACGACGATCTTCACGGGCGTGAACACCCTGCTCCTCAACCCCATCTCGGGCGTCGAGGACGTGGACGGCATCTACAACGTCTGGATGACGGACGAAGATGCGGCGGCGGGGTTCGACCGGGCTCCCCTCTCGTGGCTGAACTACCAGGACTTTCGGGACCAGAACAACGTCTTCCAGCAGCTGGTGGCCACCTTCGGGCCAATCCCCGTGACCATGATGGTGGACAACGCGCCCCAGCAGGTGCAGATGGGCCTGACCACGGCCAACTACTTCGACGTTCTGGGGGCCCGGGCCCAGATGGGCCGCACCTTCCTCCCCGACGAGGACGAGGGTCTCGGGAATCATCCCGTAGTGGTGGTGAGTCACGGCATGTGGCAGAACCAGCTCGGGGGGGATCCAGGAATCGTGGGTCAGACGATCACCGTGAACTCCAGCCTCTTCACGGTCGTTGGCGTGACGCCACCGGGCTTCAAGGGAGAGTTCGCGTTCAGCCAGGCCGACCTCATGTGGTCGACGGTCAGCATGCGGGAGGCGGTCATCCCGCCCAACTTCGCGCAGTTCTTCGAGATGCGGCGGGCCGTGTTCGTCAACGTGCTCGGGCGGCTGAATGATGGCGTCAGCGTCGAGCAGGCGAACCAGGCCATGAAGGCCATTGCCACCCGTCTGGAAGAAGAGTACCCGATGGACAACGAGGGCCGGAGCGTGGAGCTGGCGTCCCTCAAGGACGGCGCGCTGGGCATCAATCAGCACGACACGATCGTCATGGGCGGCGCGCTTCTCATGGGCATCGTGGGCGTGGTGCTCCTCATCGCCTGCGTCAACCTGGCCAACCTGCTACTGGCTCGTGCGGGGACCCGGTCGAAGGAGCTGGGCATCCGCGTCGCCCTGGGGGCGGGACGCTCCACCATCCTGCGCCAGCTCCTCACGGAGAGCGTCCTGTTGGCGCTGGTCGGAGGCGCCGTGGGACTCCTGATCGCCTACTGGGGCACGGGGCTGCTCTGGGCAGCCCGCCCCACCTTCCTCGCGGACAATGCCATCGGGTTGACGGTGGACGCCGAGGTCCTGGCCTTCACCCTGGGGATATCCGCCGTCACGGGGATCCTGTTCGGATTGCTCCCCGCCGTGCGCGCCTCCCAGCCCAACGTGCAGGAGGCGCTCAAGGTGGGTGGCCGCCAGTCGTCGGCCGGCTTCGGCCGTAACTCTCTGAAGGGCGTGCTGGTGGTGGCCGAGGTGGCCCTGGCGGTCGTGACCCTCATCGGTGCCGGGCTGTTCCTGCGCAGCATGAACGAGGCGCTCAAGATCGATCCGGGCTTCCGGACCGAGAACGTGTTCATGTTCGCCATGAACCTGGGCTCCCGGGGACTGGGCCCGGAGGAGAGCCGGCAGTTCATCGACGAAGCGATCGCCCGAGCCGAGGCAACCCCCGGCGTCGAGCGGGCCACCTACTCCGCCAACTTCCCCATCGGGGGCGGTTTCTTGCGGACGGTGATCCCGGAGGAGCGTGAGGCCGATGCAGAGCGAGCGGGCATCCTGGCCCAGACCAACATCGTCTCGCCCCAGTTCTTCGAGACACTCGACATCGCACTCGTGGAAGGCCGCTTGCTGACCGACTTCGACCGCGAAGACGTCCAGCGCGTCGGCGTCGTCAGCGAGGCCTTCGCGAAGACCTACTGGCCAGACGCCACCACGGCCGTTGGCCGGCGGTTCCGCTTCATCAACGAACCCGTAGGCGAGTACTACGAGGTCGTGGGCGTGGTCGAAGACGTGGTGGTCCAGCAACCCGGCGAAGATCCCCAGGCCATCGTGTACCAGCCCCTGGCCCAGCACTTCAGCCCGTTCGGCACCATCCAGGTGGCGACCAACAGCGACCCGTCGAGTATCATGGGCATGGTCACGCGGGACGTGCAGGAGTTGGATCCGGAGCTGGCGCTGACCTTCGTCAGCACCTTCGCCGATCAGATGAGTCAGGCGCTGTGGGGTAGACGGATCGCCGCCGGGCTACTGGCCATCTTCGGGGCGCTTGCCCTCACGCTGGCGGCCATCGGCATTTACGGCGTCATGTCGTTCGCCACGAGCCAGCGCAAACAGGAGATCGGGATCCGGATCGCGGTGGGCGCCGACACGAGCCAGGTCCTGGGCATGGTGGTCCGTCAGGGCATGACCATAACGGCCATCGGGATGGCGATCGGACTGGTGGCTGCCGTGGCGTTGAGCAGGTTCGTGGCGACCTTGCTCTACGGAGTGAGCGCGCTCGACCCGCTCACCTTCGGGGGGATCTCGATGCTCTTGGCCCTCGTGGCGCTGGCGGCCATCTACCTGCCGGCACGCCGGGCCACCCGCATCGACCCGATGATCGCTTTCAAAGCCGAGTGAATGGCGAGACCGTCCCGGGGGAGGCCTCGCCTCCTCCAGGAGGGTGAGTCGTGGACGTAGGCGGTGAAGTCGCTACGCCGGGCTCCCTGCTCCGTTCAGGGGTTCTCGGAGCCCCCTCCCTCACCTGAGGTCCCCGGCACGAGCTGCCGGTCGAACTCCACCTGAGCGCGTAGCCCCTCGACTGCGTCGGTGAGATCGTGCAGCTGCGCTCGAAGCGCCCTGAGCTGCGCCTGATCCGGCGACGCTCGGCGGTGTTCCCTGCTGATGGCGGAAAGCGTCTCCACGAAGGGCTTGATGGCCAGTCTGAGCGTGAGACCGAAGCACAGGCTGGCCAGGGGAACCATGAGAGCGATGAATATGGCGATCTCATGAGACTCCATGGGCGTCTCCTTTCCGGTGGGTACGCCTTCTCTACGGATCGCAGGCCGAAATCGGTTCAGAGGCGGGGGGATGGGGCTGGTCGGTCCCGGACGTTCCCCGGCGCCTGAACGAGAATCGGCCGACCTCCTCCCATCCGTCGGGCGTCTCCCGGTGGAGAGTCTCCACGTAGGTGGAGGGTCCCGTGATCCGGATCGTCATCCTCATCCAGCCCGGGGCCTCGTCGGGCCCGTCTCCAGGGGTGTCCTCCAGGTAATAGCTGGTTACGACCTCCTGGTCCGGGTCTCCCGTGGCCTCCGACCGGCGGGTCCGCCCCAGCTCGTCGAGCCACACCGCCTCGTAGCGATGTGCGCCTGTCGCCGTCCAATACACGAGCGCGCGAAACGTCAGGCCGTTCGTCATCCGGACGCCCATGTCGACATGGAGGAACTGGCCGGCCAGCTCGAGGGACCAGGTCCGCTCCAGGGTCACCGGGTTGCCGTAGACGACGCCGTCCCCCTCCCAGGCGCCGAGGACTCCGGCGGCCAAGAAGTCGTCCTGCCACGGCCCGCTGTCGACTTGACCTCGTGCGTCACCCGACGCGGAGAGGAGTCCCCAGACGGCCAGCGCCAGGGGCGCCATGTGTCGGACGCCGCTCACGTCCGCTCCTCCGTGCCCCGGTCGACGTCCTCACCGTCACCCCTGGCGCCGGCTTCGCTTTGGCCCCCGTCGTCGACTGCGCTTTGGCCCCCATCGCCGACTGCGCTTTCTCCCCCGGCCGCGTCGCTCCCACCCTCGTCGCCCTCGTCGCCCGGGTGGACGGTGAAGTGGAACATCATGCCGGCGTGGAGGTGCTCGGCGATGTGACAGTGGACCATCCAGTCACCCGGGTTGGACATCTCCACCAGGAGGTCCATGGTCGAGCCGACCGGGAGGATCGCCGTGTCCTTCCACGCCAGGTTGTCGTTCGGCACCCCGTCGCGGGTCAGGACCAGGTACCGCTGTCCGTGGATGTGGATGGGATGGTTCATGGGGTGGAACGACTCCGGGTCGTTGAAGACCCGGATCTTCACCAGGTCCCCTTGCTCGAACTCCCAATGGATGTCGCCGTTCTCTGCACCGCTCTCCGGGTCCTGCAGAATCCACGTTACCTGCTCGGCCGTGGACAGCCAGTTCATCATGGGCATGGCGTCGTTCCACTCCATGGGCGGCACGTACAATGTGTCGATCTCCATGGAGCGTACGATGGGCAGCGGGAGGTCCCGCACCCGGACCGTGGTCACCAGCTCATGATCCACCGGCCGGTCGAAGAAGGGGCGGAAGCGATCCACATCCGCCACCACGTCTCCGTTCTCGCGGAGGACCTCGAACTCGGCACCGAGGTCGGCTTCCGGAGCATCGTCCTCGACGACGACGCGAACCAGGGTGTCCACGTGGGGGAAGAACTCGCCCCTGAAGTGGTTGATGGCCTGGATGGTGTTGGTGATGGCCACCTGGCCCGGCTCCTCGAATCGGGCGTCCACCACGTACCGCTCGGCGGGCGCGATGGGGACGCTGGCCACCCAGGCCTCGCGCTCGAACTTGCTGACGTCAGAGGCCAGCAGCTTCACCCGGGCGCCTCCGAAGGCGACGTTGAACGTCCTGGAATTAGCGACGTTGGTGAGGTAGAAGCGGATCACCTCACCTCGCCTCACCGTGAGGGCAGCCTCCGGCGACCCGTTCACCAGCATCACGTTCCCGAAGCGGCCCATGAGGGCGTGCGTCGGCGCCTGTTCGCCCCACGGGATCAGGCCGTCGGCGTCCATGAGCAGGTCGTCGAGGACCAGGAGCTCCTCGCGGTGTGCCGGCCCGTAGTACTCCGGGTCGGAGGGCACCACCAGGAGATTGCCGTACAAGCCCAGGTCCTGCTGCACGTCCTCGCGGACGTGGGGATGGTACCAGAACATGCCGGCGTCCGGCACGCGGATCTCGTAGGTGAAGCTCTCGCCCGGGCCGATGGGATCCTGCGTCAGACCCGGGACCCCGTCGAACCGGTTGTCGATGCGGATCCCGTGCCAGTGCACGGTGGTGGGCAGCTGGATGTCGTTGGTCACCCGGACCACGACTGTGCTCCCCCGGTCCGCGCGGATGAGGGGGCCCGGGTGCTGGCCGTTGTAGCCGTACATGGCCAGCGTGTGCCCCTGCAGGGTCCGCCGCACCAGGGACACAGTCACGGCCAGGGTGTCGCCGTCGCCCAGGGTGACGGCCTCGGAAGGCCGAGCCTCCGGGAGGGACATGGGATCCACCCCGGCCGCCGCCAGGAAGGGGTCGACCGGCGGAAGCGCGCCCTCCAACCCCGGAAGCATGGGCATGTCCGCCGCCATCGGCGGCATGCGCCACTCGCCGTCCCCCCCGCCGTGGTGCATCCCCTCGTGCTGCCCGGCCAGGGGTACGCCCCACAGGGCGCTTACGGCGAGAAGCGCAGCCGACAACAGGGCCCGTTGCCCCCCAGAACGCCGTGCCAAAGGACTCATTGCCGCCCCCCGTCCCTGCTTCCCCCCCGGCGTCGCACCACCGCGGCGAGGCGCCATCACGCTAGTACCCGAAGCTGGCACAGTTCTCCTTCTCGAACGGCCCATGCCCCGCCATGGTGTGCATCATGCCGCTCCGAGACATGCCGCGGATGACGATGGGACCCCGCCACACCTCGGCCGACGGGTCAGGGTCGGTCTCCAGCGTCACGACGACCAGGAACTTGTTCCAACGGACCTGGCCGGAGAAGCGCAGCGTCTCGTCGAGCGTGCCGGCGCGCACGACCCTGTCCAGCGCCGGCGTGGTGAACCACACGACGAGCTCTCCCTCGGGGGGCAGCCGCAGCCGTTCGAACGACAGCCAAACGTCCAGGAGGTAGCTCCCGTCAGCGGCCAGAGCCACGCCGAAGGGAGACGCGGCAAAGGTCACGCGCCCCACGCCCGTGGCGGGACCGGTGCCCGGCACCCGCCTGGTCGACACCAGGGGGAAGTCGTAGTAGGTCGGCGGCTCCGGGTCGGCCACGCATGTGGGCGAGTCGGCCGCCGGGACCGCGGCGAGCGCGAGCGTCAGCAGCCCGATCATTGATCGCTCACGGGCCGGCGGATGTCTTCGTCCCACTTCTGCACGCTGGAGACGTCGGGCACGCCCCACTGCTCGCCGTTCCAGCCCTGGAACCCTTCCATGCGGAAGGTCCAGATGCCGGTGCTCATGTCGCTGACGACGATCAGGCCGTCCTCGTTGCGCACGTCGACGCCGAACGTGCCGTTGAACATGGAGTAGCGGTCGGTGTTGGGCGGTCCCAGGTACGTGTCGTAGTACGCCACCGTGACGGGGTTCTCCGGGTCCATCAGGCTGAAGACCTGCAGCCCGTCCAGGTACCCCGACACGAACACGTAGGGCCAGCGGACCTCGTGATTGTGGGTCAGGTTCTTCCAGTCCGCCGTCCACGCCGAGATCGGCTCGTCGATGTTGCTGACCTCGCCGTCGAGCGCCGGCTTCAGGTCGAAGATCCGCAGGGGCGCATATCGGTATTCGGTCTCGGCGATGACGTAGCGGCCGTCTGCGCTCGGCGTGAACGTGTGACCGTAGCGGACGCCGTCGATGCCGGTCAGGGTGACCAGGATCTCCGGGGTGTCCAGGTCGGTGATGTCGTAGACGTAGTATCCGCCGGTGCCACCGCCGTAGAAGCGGTCGGTGGCCGTCTCCGGATGGTACCCGACGTAGAAGTCGTGATAGCCCCGCCCGGACCGGCTCCCTTCGGCGCCCGTGGGCACGGGCACTCTCGCGATCAAGGCATTGTCTACGTCGCCGCTCACCGCCCGCCCCATGTCGTACACGTGGGCGTACGGGCCTCGAACCGTCGTGAACAGCAGGATCTTCCCGGTCGAGTGCTTGTAGATGAAGATGTTGTGGAAGCCGCCGGGCACGTCGGGCTCACTCAGTCGAGCGACCTCACGCACCGTAGACGCATCCGGCAAGCCGGTGACGTCGAGGATCACGGCGCCGAGGTCGTGGTTGGGGCCACCCTGGCCGAATTGCAGAGATTGCACGACGTAGTAGCGCCCGTCGAGCTTGAAGTACTTAACGTCCATGCCGCCATTGGGCAGATGGAGGTCCTGGTTCTCGATCCGCCACTCGTACAGAACCGCGGGCTTCTCCGGATCGGAGAGGTCGACGATGTCGGTGCCCTTGGGGCCGAGCCCTCCGTACGCGTTCCGGGCCACGTACGCATACGGCCGGTCAAGCTCCTGCTCGAGCTCCATGTCCGCCACCGTGAGGCGTCCGCCAAGGGGGGTGTGGCCCAACACCTCGATGTTGTCGCTTCCGGGCTTGGCCGCGCTCCACTGGGCTGTGAGGGGCACGGCCGCCGTGGACAACACCAGAGCGGACGCGGCCGTCGCCGCGAACCTGAGAGCCCGCATCGCTACGCTCCTTCGATTGTTGAGTCGGGTGAATGGCGTGAATCCCGGAAAAGCTAAGGGATCTCGCGCTTGCGCGCAGGGCCGCTATCCCCGGCTGGGTGCGGGTCGCACATTCCGAGCCCGGAGCCTGGGCACGGGCATCGCCCTGCTGCTGGGCACGATCTCCCTGGCCTGCTCGGCCCTCCCCGACCTCGACCGGCCGCCGACCGGTGGCGGCCCCCCGGCCGAGAACGAATGTGCAGTCGAGATCGTGAACCAGAGCGGCGTGCCCATGGGCGTCACGATCCACACTCGCAGCACCTACGACCTCGGCATCGTGCAGCCCGGCAGATCGGTACGATACAAGGAGGAGTGCACCCCGCGAACCTGGACCGTGACGGGACTACCCCGCCTCGAGCCGGTGCGAGACCCCGAGGACGGCGCGGCCGAGCCACCGACGCGACCGCCGCCGTCGGGCATGGTGACCCGGCAGGTCGAGGTCCGGCCTGGCGAGGTCACACGGGTCGTGCTCTGATCGCGTGGCTCGATCCCCCGGCTCCGGCTCTCCAGGCTGCGAGCATCGGTCTGCGATCCGCCTTCTCACCGGCTCAGCGGCACCACGCTCCCGCCGGATGCCACATCCGGGCGACACGTGTGTATACGCTCGTCGCCATACCACCTCGCAGGCCGGATATCACATGAACCGCACCGTCATCCTTTGAGCGACATGGCCGATCACGACCCCCGGTCCCCCGTCGCCGTCACGGACGTGGCCGACCCCAACCCGCCGTCCGAGACTGCCCGGGAGATCTCCCGGGGCTGCGCATCCAGCCGAATCCGTATGCTGAGTCGGGCCGTGACGTGCGTGTATGACGACGAGCTTCGGGACGTGGGGATTCGGACCGGCCAACTCACCTTGCTGGGCGTCGTAGCGGCTCACGGACGGATTACCCAATCGGCCCTGGAGCACTGCCTGCTGATGGACGGCTCCACGGTGAGTCGCACTGTCCGGAGGATGTGCGATCACGGCTGGCTGACGACGGAGCCCAGCGAGGATGCCCGGAGCCATTACCTGCTGGTCACGGAAGCAGGTACCGGGGTGCTCGAAGGTGCGCTGCCCGCGTGGCGCCGTGCCCAACAGCGGGCCCGGGAGCTCCTGGGGGACGACGGGTTCGACGCGCTGATGGCGTTGGGCAATGGGGTCTTGAAGCGACTCCGATAGAGGTCGGAGCACCCCTACGAGGCGGTGCGCCTGGGCCATCGGGCGTCTCGCTAGAAGAACGCCAGGAACTGCACGTTTGCCCCACCGAAACGGTCAGGTGCCACTTCGTGGCTCAGGGAGAACTGGATCTGCGCCGACGGTGAGAACCGGTGCGTCCACCCGAGCTTGACCTTGTCGGCCCACGCGGTCCGGTCGAACGACTGCTCCGGATCGGCGGACTGGAGGGTTCGAGTCGACGCGCTGCCCATGTAGCCGAGCTCGAACGAGTTGGCGCCCGAAGCCAGGTACTCGACGAAGACGGCGGGCATCACGTCGGTGCGCCGGAAGTCCTGCTCCTCCCGCCCGGTGGCGTCTGCGTCCTGGGTCAGCCAGTGGACACCAGGCCAGGCACGCCAGCGGCCCTGCCCCAGCGGGAACGCGTAACGGATGAGGAGGTCGGTGACCCGGTTCTCGTAGGTGTAGCTGGCGAGCGGGTCCCGCCACGCCTGCCTGTCCTCGAAGCTGTAATGGTCGAGGGCGATCTCCAGGAAGGACGTCTCGCCGCTGAGCCAACGGAGGCGAGTACTGGAGCCGTTCGTCCGGTCGGTTCGGGCCACGACGTCAGGCGATGACACCGTATCCGGAAACATGCGCTCGGACGGCCGGCCGTACAGCCCCTCGGTGAAGAGCTCCCACCGTCCCCCGGCGTAGCGCCCCTCCCATTGGACGGAGATTGCCTCCTGCACGGACTCTCCGCCCTCCCGATTCCGATCTCCGTACAACAGATCGTCCAGGCGGAGTGACGCCCGCAGGAACCGCTCCCTGCTGGCGTCCGCCACGATGAGGCCGAACGACGCGTCCACGTCCCCCTTGTCCGGCGTCGGGTGCACCAACGCGTGGAAGCCCAGCAGGTCCGTGACGGATAGCTCTAAGCCTACGAATTGCTGGAGGATCTCCCGGTCGACGTGCTCACCGCCGAGCCAGCGAAGCGAGTACAGGAAGCGGAACGGACTGTCACCCAGAGACTCGTCGATCCGGACGCGCGTGTCGTTGAAGACCGTCTTCTGGTTGACGCTCCCGACGGTGGTGCGGCCGCTGCTTCGGCTCGCCAGGTTCCGCTCCCACTCACGGATCCAGTGCGGGCTCAGGCTGTAGTTGGCCAGGGGGTGGATGAAGACGAGGTCGGAGTCGTATGCGTCGTCGAACGCCCAGTCCGGCAGCTGGCCCTGGGCCGTGGAGGGGGCAAGGGTCGTTCCCCCCAGGAGCGCCGCCAGGGGTGCGACCCGCCTCAGGGCTCTTCGGACGAGCCCCTGCGGAGCGTCTCTACCAGCGGGCGCTGTGCCCCCGGGCGTCGACGTGTACGAAGGGGCCATGCGCCGCATTTCGCCTGTACAGGCCCAGCCCACCGTCCGACACGGTGGGGGCCTCGGCCAGCTCCAGGCCCTCGGCGAGCCCGTACAGGACCCTGGCGTCCTCCACATCGGACCGGCCATCGCCGTTGAGGTCGTCCATCTGACGGTCCCCGTCCACGTCCACGTAGATGTCTGCGGCATCTCCCCACAGGTGACGGCTGTAGACCGTCTTGTTGCCGATGGCCGCATTGTAAGCCGGCGTGCGGAAACCCGACATGACGTGGAACGACGAAGTCTCGATCCCCGCTTCGTTCACGGCCTGGAGCAGAGCTTCCAGCTTGTTGACCAGGGGCACGCTCAGCGCCAGGAAACGCCGCTCACCCGGCTGCTTGCAGAGAAACTGGCCGAGCGTGAAGTGCGGGGACACCAGGACGTCCAAAGCCGTGGCCTCCACGAACCCCTCGGGGGGCAAGTACACGGGATCGCCCCCAAGCGGCTCGCTGCGGTACGAGCCGATGGCATAGCCGTGGAGTGAGCCATCGGCGATGTGGGACCAATCGTGCATCACCAGCACGTTCAGGTGCACGAAGTCGCCGTCGCCGTCTTCGACCCGGATCGGGTAGACACCGGGCTCGTCCGGAGCCAGCCACTCCCACTCCTCGGAGGACGCAGTCCACGCCTGCCCCTGACCGTAGCGGAGGCGGTACGTGGCTCCCGCCGCGGGACCGTCGAGGCGAAGTCGGACGGCGTCGCCTGGCAGCGAGGTCACGGCGAAGACCCTGTACATGACCGGGTGACCATCCACCACGAGACCGAAGCCGGCGAGCTCCGGGCTGTAGGCATCCGCGTCGAGGAATCCCGCCCGTGCGGGCTCGAGGGACGGGTCACGCTCCACCGTTGGAGCGAGCGGTGAAGCCGAGGCACGGTGGGCTGTCAGGGCCAGTGCCATCGTCGCGGCTAGGAGTGCCGCCACCGGGCCGGCGACGCGAGAGCCTGCCCGGACTCTCCGGGTGTTCGTCCTTCCTACCACGTGCGCCTACTCTCTATCTGGTGCGGTCATCCGAGCCCCGATCGTGCCGGGCCTGGTCAGGCCGGGACGCGAGCCTGCGGCCCCGCGCCCCAACTCCGTTGTGGGCAGCTATACTTGGATTGTCGGGAGCGTGTTCCCCTCGACTTACGGGCCACCTTCGCCCAACACCGGCCGAGTCCGGAACTCGAAGTCCTGCTCGAGACCGGCCAGGACGTCGCCGTCGCGGTCGTACACGTCCGAGTAGAAGGTGAGCTGGCCCTCCGGGCTGACCCACGCCGTCCAGTACAGGATCAGGACCGGTAGAGGGTCGTCGAGATAGACGGTCGTGATCTCGTCGGACGCCAGCGTAGCGTCGATCCTCGCATCGTCCCACCCCTCCTTGTCCCGGAGCAGGACCGCCGCCAGGTCGAGGGGATTCTCCACGCGTATGCAGCCGTGGCTGAACGCCCGCACCTCACGCCCGAAGAGGCTCCGGCTCGGCGTGTCGTGAAGGAAGACGAAGTGCTCGTTCGGGAAGATGAACTTCACCTCACCGAGGGCATTCCACGGCCCTGGCTCCTGCCGCACCACGTAGGGGAAGTTCGACCCGGTGTACCGCGAGAAGTCCACGGTGCTCGGATCGACAACGACCCCTGCGCGATCCAGCAGCGTCATGTGGTTTGCCGCCAGGTATCCCGGATCCTGCTTGAGGCGCGGCAGAATCTCGTTGCGGATGATGCCCGGGGGCACGGTCCAGGTCGGGTTGAACACCAGGTACTTCATGTCGGCCTTGAAGACCGGACTCTTGTGGTACGTGGTCCCCACGACCACCCGAGACGACCACAGCGGTTCCCGGTCCTGGACGACGTAGACCTGGAAGCCCGCGATGTTGACCAGGACGAAGTCGTCCTCCAACTCCCGCAGGATCCAACGGCTGCGCTCGAGGTTGACGCGGATTTGATCGACGCGCTCCGCCGCCGTCACGTTCATGGCCGCGACCGTGTTCCGGCCTACGATGCCGTCGTCGATCAGTCCGTGCCGCCGCTGGAATCGGCGGACCGCTTCCTCCACGTCCTCGTCGAACGCCTCTGAGGACGGGGACGCGTCCTCGGGCAGGTCACCGGTGACCGCCAGTCTCCGACGGAGGGCCGGCACTCTCGTGTCGACGCTGTCCAGCTCGAGGCGCCGGATCTCCGGCACCGGCTCCCAACCGCCCTTCGCTGCCTGGACCCGATAAGTGGCCAATGCCTCCCTGAGTTGGACGTAGAACGGGTCCTGGGGCTTGTAGCTATCGACCACGTCGTAGAGACGCCCGGAGTCGATGGCCTCCTGGATCACCCCCACCGGGTCGAGGTGCCCCAGCTCACCGGCGAGGTTCCAGTTGGGGTCGAGCCGCTCCGGGTCCACCTTTCCGAACAGGATGTGGTACCCCAGCCGGACCAGCGCGTCCGTGAGGAGCATGTCGAAGTCGGCGCGAGCCTCGGCGCCGGCGTCCCCCGAGACGATCTCCTCCTGAAGCGCCAGCAGCTTTGCCCGGTGATAGTCGTCGGGGTCCAGCCCGTCCAGGTAGGCGTCGTCGATGGCCCTGAACATGTCCTGGCGGGCGCTCGCCCGGGTCCACGCGGGCCGGAAGTCCCGTTGCTCGTAGAGCTGAGGCAGCACGATGCGCGAGGCCACGGGAGCATCGCCGATGGCCAGGCCCCCGCCCGACCGAATCTGTTCGACTTGCCGGCGGATCACCTCTCGCACCGCGTCCGCCTCCTGGGCGTCTCCCGGGTCGAAGCCCGCGGCCAGGACTACCAGGCTGGCGCCGAGGGCGCCAATGAATGGGGACATTCGGCGGATCATGTGACGTGCTCTCCCACCGTTGATCTCTCGTGCGGTCGTGCGGACTCGTTCCTGCCCGGGGTGTCCGTGGAGTCGGTTGCCAGCGGCCTCCGAGCGCCTGGCAAGGTCACCGGGGGACGCATCAGGAACAAGGCGTGGCCGCGAAGTAGCCGTGACCGCGGCCCGGCCAACACGACCACGCCGTACGGGCTCGGGTCGGGAGCCACAGGCCCGCCGGATCCTTCTCCACCGTGATCTCGACTCGGCGGCTCCGCGTGGAATCGTCGAGGAGGCCACGCTCCACGATGACGAGCTCGACGCGGCGGGGCAGCTCGCCGGCGGCCGACCGCCGCGCGATATCCCCACTACCGCCGCCCGGCGGCCGCACCGTGCGCAGCGCGACCTGGAGCGGGTCGGACACCCACGCCTCGCCCCGTTCCGCGGCGCGCCGAACCTCGGCCGTGGCATCGGACAGATCCAGCTCCCGGTACGGAAGCTCGGTCTCCTCCAGGGTGTCCGCCTCCCACACGAACCGGCGGACGACGCTCCGAGTCGGACAACACAGCGGGTCTTCGTCGTCGTGGGTGAGCAGGACGACGATGACGCTCCCGTTCTCCAGGGACAGGGACTCCACCTGCACCCGGTCGCCGAGGAACCGCGCCTCGAGCTGCCGGGGACCCGATCCGTCAGCGGTAAACACGACCAGGTCGACGAAGACCCCGCTCCCGCCGGTTTCGCTCTCCAAGACGACGGCCGCCTCTTCCTTCCCGTCGGCATCGAGGTCGCCCCGGGCGTGGACGGTCCGCAGCCGAGCCCTGAACCGGACGCCTCCGTCGGGTCGGGTATCCTCGACGGACCCGTCCACGAGGCGGACCGCGGTGTCGCCCAGCGCGTCGACCCGGTAGGCCGCGCTCCAGAGAGAGGGAAGCGAGAGCGGGTCGGCGTGGCCCGAGACCGAGGGGTCGGGGGACGAGGATGTGCATGAGAACACGCCCACCATCATGGTGGCACCGACGAGGAGCGTCACTGCGAACCCCCACGCACCCCACCAGCCACGATTGAGCCGGGGCTTTCGTCGCATGATCGAGCGGGCCTTCCTAGCGGTTGACGCTGGCGAGCCTACAGTTCGTCCGAGCTGCGGATCAGCCGTTGGAAGAACGCGATGCTTCCGGCCAGGCTCTCCACGGAAAGCCGCTCGTCGGTTCCGTGAAACCGGTCCATGTCTCCCTCGCCCAGGCGAGCCGGCAGGAAGCGGAAGACGTTGCGCGAGCGGCCGGAGTAGTACTTGGCGTCCGTGCCGCCCATGACCAGATACGGAGCCACGATCAGGTCGGGCACGCCAGCCGTCTCGCGGATCGTGCGCTCGAGCAGCGAGTAGGCGGGCCCGTGGGATCGGAGACAGGCGAGGGATCCCGGGACGAGGACACATCGCGGATCTGCACCCGGTCGTCGTCGATGACCTCTCGGACGCGCCCGGTCACGGACTCGACGGTTTCCCCCGGCAGGATGCGGAAGTTGACCATCGCCGTGGCCGAGATGGGCAGGACGTTGTCCTTCACCCCCGCGTCGAACATGGTGGCCGCCGTGGTGGTGCGAAGCATGGCCGCCCCCTGGGGGCTCCGTGACATGAGCCGCAGAAAGACGGGCTTCAAGAGCCAGAGGTTGGAGATCAGAGCCCGGGCACCGAAGCCCATCTCCGGCCCCAGGTAGGCGAACTGCTGAGCGACCGGGTCCGTCAAGCGAAGTGGAAACGGGTCCTGCTCCAATCGGGCTACGGCCCGGGCCAGAACGCCGACATTCGTCGACGGCGGGGGCATGGAGGAATGACCTCCCGCGCCTGCGACGCTGAGCTCGAGGCTCAAGAATCCCTTCTCGCCGATTCCCACGATGGCGGCCGGCCCCTCGATTCCCGGGACCAGGCCGTCCGCGATCGCCCCGCCTTCATCCAGGACGAAGGCCACGTCGGCCACGCCGCGCGCCTCCAGGAGCTCTGCGATCTCCCCAGCGCCGTCGGGGCCGCCCACCTCCTCGTCGTGGCCGAATGCGAGGTAGAAGGTGCGAGCGGGGCGATGTCCCTGCGCCAGCAACCCCTCGACCGCTTCGAGGACCGACACCACGCTCGCCTTGTCGTCGATTGCCCCTCGGCCCCAGACATAGCCATCCGCGATGACGCCGCCGAACGGCGGATGGGTCCAATCGTCCTCGGTTCCCGGGATCACGGGGACCACGTCCAGGTGCCCCATGAGCACGATGGGCTCCAGGTCCGGGTCCGAGCCCTCCCACGTGTAGAGCAGGCTGAGCTCCGACACGGTCTCCCGGTGGAGGCGCTGGTGCACGAGCGGGTAGGTCTCCTGGAAGTAGTCGTGGAGGGCCAGGAAGGCCGCCGAGTCGCGGTCCGCTGGATCCTGGGGAGAGATGGTCGCGAAAGTCAGCGCTCCGGCGAACCTCTCGGCGGCGGCTCGTCCGTCCATCTGGACGCTCACCGGCTCCACGCCGGTCATCTGGAGAGAAGGCAAGCGCGCAGCCCTCACCAGGACCACGGCCAATAGGACGACGAGGAGCAGGACCGCGACTCCGAACAGCTTCTTCATCTGTTCTCCTCCGCAGGCTCGACCGGATCGAGCCAGTCCGTACGGGTGCCGAGGTTCACGGCCAGATGCACCGTCCCGCCGTCTGTCGTCGCGCCGTGCCAGTGCTTTTCCCCGGACTCGATCCTCACCACGTCGCCGGCATCCGCGACGATCGTCGGGCCTCCCCAAGCCTGGACCCGGCATCGCCCTTCGACGACCAGGAGCAGCTGCACCCCGTTGTGTGTGTGCCAGTGGGTGCGCGCGCCCGTCGCGAAAGAGACCCGGTAGACGCGTCCTGGCGCGGATCGATCCTCGGCCAGGAACCGCATCAGCGTAGCCACGCCCTCGAAGTGTCGTTCGTCGGCCGGTTCGGTCGGGCGTCCGGCGTGTCGCATGACCTCCATGATGCGCCTTTCAGCCAGCGAGTCGGTTCACTGTCAGCCTCCGGCCACCGTGAACGGCGCCGAATAGACGGTCCTGTCCCACATCAGATGGATGATGCCGCCGGTCGCTGTCTCCTCCAGCTCGACGGTGAACCGCTCGACGCTTTCGTCCAACGTCGATCGGGTGAGCGGCACCCGCCCCAGGTCCTCGTCCTCCGGATACACGGCTCCGCCCTGGCCCGTGCGGGTGCTCACGATCAGCACGCCCCCGTCCTCCTCGGGGATCGTGTAGAGCGTGTAGGTCCCCGCTGGCACCTCGAGCTCGTCCGCGAGCAACAGGTCCCGGTTCGTCTCCAGGTGGGTGGCCAGGTTCGCTCCGGTCCGCCAGACCCGGCCGTACGGCACGAGCGCCCCGAAGATCTCCCGGCCTCGCCTGGACGGCGTGCCGAAGTCGATCCGGACCGTTGCGCCGCCGACCTCCGCCAGCGCCTCTCCACGACCGGAGAGGGACCCGAAGGCTCGGCCCTCGCGGTCCTCGGCGGCGGACCGCTGGGCGAACGCGTCGACGTCCACCCATGGCTCCCGGGTGACGGCCAGCTTCCGCGTGGTCTCCGAAGCGTCCAGGAGGGTCATCCGGCCCTGGTCGTCCACCGTGACGTTCATGGTCCCGCGAGTCGGATGAGTCACCGCCATCTGGTTGGGCCCGACGACAGCGAGCTCGAACGAGAATGTTCGGGCCCCGGAGAACAGCGGTTGGGTCACGAGCTCCTGGTCCGCGGCGTGGGCTCGCATGAGCATGAGCTCGAACGGCCAATGGACCATGTCTATGAACGGGAGGACGGTGCTCTCCACGTCCATCACCTCGTTCTGGGCCTCCTCACCACGAGCGATGCGAAACGCCAGGTTCCTCCCGTCGGAATCGGCAACATACCTCTCGATGGGCTCGCCCGCTCCTCGCGTGCCCTCCCAGATCGTCGCATCGTAGTGGGCGAGGCCGCCCTGGTCGTTCAACTCGATCAGGTAGGCGCGAAAGGTGGTCCGAGGCACGCGGAGTACGACCTCGGCCTCCATCTTCTCCGGGCTTCGCACCCAGCGCTCGACGGCGATCGTGTCTTCGCCCAACCGCGTGACGAACGCACCGCTATCCGGCGGCTCCTGGGCAACGGCATCCACGCCCGCGCCTCCCAGGATCGCGACGACAACGGCAACGACGGCGTTCCTGATTGGATGCATGCTGGTCGGCCCCAACGCAGAGCGGCGTGGACAGTGACGGAACCGCCCTAACCTCCCGCTCCGGGAGAGGTCGGACAAGAGGCGGGGCTCCCTCATGGCTCGTTGAGTCCCCGTGCATGGCATGAGCGACATGCCCGCCGAAGGGCCAGGAGGATCTCGTCCGACACCGGCGGTGACGCTATCATGCCCCGCTACGCGTTGTCAGGTCTGCAATCTTCGGAAAGGTGGGCTGGTGGAAGCCGGACGTGATCAGCGCGGGCGTCGCGCCAAGTCGGGAAATGCACCCAGCCGGGCGGCAGGCGCCGTGGAGGCCAAAGCGGCGCCCGTGGGCTGGACCACGACTCCGATCGAGGCAGGCGGTGTACCGCGGCCGAGGGTGGTGGGACCCTTGAGCCGGCGACCTCGCACCCGGCGATGGATTGTCGGGGCGGTCCTCCTGTCAGCGGCAACCGCAGCGTCCTGCGGCGGTGAGGGCACGCGGACGACGCGCTTCATGTCGCTCGGAACGGCCGGCACAGGTGGCATCTACTATCCGCTGGGCGGCGCGGTGGCCAGCCGCCTGTCACTGCGGGACTCTCTCCGCCAGTACACGGCCGAGGTGACCGGCGGGTCGGTCGAGAACATCAACCGGCTCCGCACGGGCGAGATGGACTTGGCGTTCGCCCTGGCGATCACCATGTGGCAGGCCCAGCGCGGCAGCGAGGACTATCCGGAGCCCGTCTCCGACCTTCGCGTGCTGGCACCGCTCTACCCGAACATGACGCAGATCATGGTAGCGCCCGGATCCGGGGTCGCGTCCCTGGCCGATCTCCGAGGCAAGCGGGTGGCGGTGGGCCCTCCGGGTAGTGGCACCGAGCAGATCTCGCGGCAGCTCCTCGCTGCGCACGGGCTGACCTACGATGACGTGGAGGAGCAGTTCCTCTCGTTCGCCGAGGCGTCGGCCGCTCTGAAGGACCGAGCCATCGACGCCGCCACCATCTCGGTGGGCTTCCCGGCCTCCAGCGTCCTCGATGCCACCACCACGGGAGGCATCGAGCTGTTGCCGCTGGACGCCGGCGTGGTGGAGGCGATGGTGGCGGAGTTCCCGTACTACCTGCCGGGTGAGATCCCCGCCGGCGCATATCCGGGCGTGGACGAGCCGATCCGGACGGTGGCGGTCATGAACTGGGTCGTCGGGATGGCGTCCCTCGATGACGAGGTGGTGACGCACCTGCTGGACGTGCTCGCGGAAGAGCGGGACGGGCTCATCCAGGTGCACCCCCAGGCCGAGCAGATCGACCTGGCCACCCTGGACTCGCCGCCGATTCCGCTCCATCGGGCCACCGAAGCCTGGCGCGAAGCCCGGACCGGGTCGCCCTGACGTCCTGCCGTCGACCGGCGCACCACTCACGCGGATCGACACGGAACCCCCGAGGCGCCCCCCGTCTGGTCGTCGCCACCGGCACCGCTCGCGTCAGATCGGGCCGGGTGCCCCCCCTCCGCATGTCGAGACCCGACCGAGCTACCCGTCGCCAGCGTCTGGCTCGCCGTCCAGCTCGGCCAGCACCTCCGCCGTGTGCTCGCCCGCCCTGGGCGGGGGACGGCGATACGGGGCACGCTCACCGTTCCAACGAAGCGGCAGGTGGAGGGTCCGGTAGTCCGCGATGTCGGGATGATCCGCCGGTTCCAGGACCCCCGTGGCTACGACCTGCGGGTCCGCCACGACCTGCGCCACGTCGTTGATGGGGCCGCTCGGCACGGCGTGGCGGTCGAGGAGCGTCCGCAGCTCATCGGTGGTTCGCGTGGCAGTCGCCTTGGCGATGCGAGGGACGAGGGCCTGACGGCTCGCCACCCGGTCGGGGTTGGTGGTGAAGCGGGGATCGTCGGCGAGCTCGTCCAGGTCCAGCGCCTGGCAGAGCCGGCGAAACGTGGCGTCGTTGCCCGCGGCGATCATGAGGCGGCCGTCCGTGGTGGGGAACGCCTCGTACGGGACGATCATGGAGATCCCCGATCCCATGGGTCCAGGAACGTGCCCGGTCGCCAGATACCCGATCAGGTGGTACGACACGAGGCCCAGGGCGCTCTCGAGCAGCGAGGTGACCACGTGCGTGCCCTCGCCGGTTCGCTCCCGGGTGCGGAGCGCAGAAAGGACACCGATCGCGCCCCACATGCCCGTGCTGATGTCGACGACCGACGCTCCGGTCCTGGAGGGTCCCGTGCTCGGGTCTCCGGTGATGGACATGAGTCCGCTGTGGGCCTGCATCAGCGGGTCGTAACCGGGCAGGTGGCTCAGGGGCCCATCGGGTCCGTACGCCGTGACGGACACGTAGATCACGTCCGGCCGGATCCGTCGGACCTCCTCGTATCCAAACCCCAATCGCTCGACGACTCCGGCTCGTAGCGATTGCACGAACACGTCCGCCGTCCCCACGAGGCCGCGGAGTGCCCTCTTGCCCGACTCGTCCTTCAGGTCGAGCGTCAGGCTGCGCTTGTTCCGGTTCCCCACCAGGAACAGTGGGCTCTCGCCCCCCCAGAACGGAGGCCCCCACGCTCGGGCTGAATCTCCCCCGGGGGGCTCCACCTTGATCACGTCCGCCCCCAGATCCGCGAGGATCCGGGTGCACACGGGACCTGCCAGGTTCTGCGACAGGTCCACGACCCTGAGGCCTTCGAGTGAGTGAGCCTTCGCCGTCATCCGCTAGCCAGTCCTGGAATCACGACTCATCGCGATGGCACCTCCGTTGGGCGCAGGTCAGAAGCTCAACGTAATCGCCAGGCTCAACTGGCGCCGGGTAACGCTTCCGCTTTCGACCTGTCCGGCGGCCAGGATGATGGGATCCGCGATCTGATCGGCACCCAGGCGGTGGCGGTACCACACCATCTCACCGCGGACGCCCGCGTCCAACCCACCGAAACCCCGGCCGGTGCCTTTGATGGGGAGGAACTCCAGACCGAAGCCGAAGTGCCAGGTGAAGTTGTTCACCCACGGCGAGTCCGGCGTGGGTAGAGGCTCACCCTGCGTCGAGACGTTTCGCAGCCGGTACCACGACCATCCCCAACCGGCCCGGCCGAAGGGCTGCATTCGATCCGTCGCCAGGCTGTAGCGGAGGCTGCCCGCGTACTCCCAGAGGTCGAGGTCCGCCTCGGTGACGAAGGGCTCGGTCTGCCCCGCGAGCGCGATCCGCTCGCCCACTACTCCAGTCACGTGCTTCACGAGATTCTCGCTTACGAAGCTCTTGCCCACGAAAAGGCTGATGCCCCCGAACACGCTCCTTCCCTCCCGGCTGAACTCCTCCCCGAGCGGGCTGGTCAGCGTGGAATCCGCCTCCTCGATCCTCTGGAGTATCTGCAGGAGCTGCTCCGTGTTGGCGTACAAGGCCGTGAATTCGCTCGGGATGCTCTCGTCGCCGATCCCCCCGACCAGACCGATGAACCGGAAGGGGATTCGCTCGGTGTGGAAGAAAGTCGATTCGTGCCGACCGGCCACGACGCGGACCGGCGCCAGCAGGACCCGGAAGACGATATCAAACGGCGGCAGGATGGTGAGGGTGGGCAGCGTCGCGTTCAGGAAGCCCCAGTCGTTGACGAACGTGTCCTGCCAGCCCAGGGCGAAGAAGCCGGAAAAGCGATGTGGCGCAAAGGGCGTGAACCCGCCGGAGGCCCCCGCCTTGTTCCAGCCGCTGCTGTACGAGGGACCCACGACGGCCAGGTTGCCGGTTTCCGCGTGGGCCACGACTCCGGCGAAGGGGGACGGAGTGGCCGGATACCCCCAACGCAGGGGAAGAAGCAGCCAGCTCCAGCGCTTGCGCACAGCGGGATCCGTGCGAAGAAGGGACTGGATCCGTTCCCAGTCCGGCACGATCTCTACGCGCCCCGCCTCATCCAGGCGTTGGATCCATCCGCGCCCGTACGGCTGCTTCTTCAGGACGTCTGGATCGTTGAGGTACGCGCGGAAGTCGACCCAGGAGGTCACCTGCTCGGAAGCCCCGGCAGGTCCAATGTCCTTGTACAGGCCCGCGAAGGGATATGTGGCGTGGGAGTCCCGGTTCTTGCCGCCGGGCATTGCCAGCAGCTGGTCGGTCCCCTTGTTGTCGGCCCCGATGTAGCCGAAGGGATGCGTGTTGACGACGGTCTCCGCCTCGTCGACCCACGCTCGACGACGAAGCTGACGCCACATCCACTTCTCACCGGAGACCTGCTCGGTTGCGGCTGCGACCTGGGCTTCCCACTCCGCCCGCGGCAGGTAGACGTTGGGCTGGGACAGGTCGAGCTGCATGACGTGGTTGTGGATGTAGTAGTCCAGCCGGCCGATAACGAGCGGATCCGCCGAGTCCCCCAGCGCCGATCCGTCCAACATCCCGAGGATATCCTCGGCCGCGAGGGGTTGCCCGACGCGGCTCATTGGAGTGACCACCACACCGAGATGCTCCCAATCCCCTTCGTGGTTGTTGCCGCCGTCATTGGTCGGGTAGAAGAACCAGTACTGGAGGACGAGCTCGTAAGACACGGAGCCATCCACGTTGGACGTGACCTCATGGATGAACGGGTGGACGAACGTCTTCACGAAATCGCGGTAGCGCTCCGCGAGCGTATTGGAGTGGGCGTTGGTGTACTCCTCATTCCAGCTGGAGTCGTCGTGGCCAGGGAAGTTGAAGTACAGGACCTTGAACAGATCCCGTTCAGGGGCACGCGCGTCGGTCCCGGCCCGGGCGTGAGACGGGTCGTCTGGATCGAACTCGTCCAGCAGCGCCAGCAGGCGGCAGTCGTCGACTGCGGACGCGGCCGCGCCCTGGGCATTGGGACAAGGATCGCGCTCCAATCGCACCAGATCGATACGATCCTCGCCTACGAGCTCGGGTTGCCGGGTCAGATCCCACGTATCCACGTAGAGAGGCCAGGTCTGAGCCCGGTCCATGAAGCGCCGGTGGTCCATCGGCACACTGGTGGTGTTCTGGACCAGATACGGGGCGAAGCGCTCTCCCAGTGCCTGAAGGACCCGGCCCCTCGCGTCGTCGATGCCGTCGACCGGGTCCACGTCCCGGTATCCGGGGGCGGAAGGGTCACCGAGCAGCTGGAAGCGCCGGCTCGCGTCGGTCTGCCTGACGATGCGAGGGTATTCCAAGGGGACATACCTGATGTAGTCCTCCTTCGGCATCTGCTGGGCCGCGAGGTCGACGCAGGTGACGGTCAGGAAGAACGCCAGCAGCCACCAGCATGTTCGGGCCGGTACGGCCGTCTTGAGCAACCTGGTCACCGAGGAGCTCCACGGCCCTGAGGTCACGGCCCACCCCCGTCGGTCCGGGGCGCCGCCTTGGCCTCCCGGACCATCTCCGCCACGTCCTCCAGGAGCACGCCGGCGTCCAGCACGCGTCCGTCCAGGATCGTGTATTTCAGGCCGTGGAGCGTGGTGGACTCCCCTTCCAGGCTCACGCGGGTCACGCCCGTGCCGTAGAGCACCTTGAAATCCTCCAGCGGGTTCATCTCCAACACGAGCAGGTCTGCCTGGTAGCCAGGCCGGATGACACCGGTCCCCTCACGGCCGATGGCCCGGGCGCTCTCCTTGGTGGCGGACCTCACGATCTCCAGCGGATGGAACCCCGCCCGTTGCATGAGCTCCAGCTCGCGGACGGTGCCGAACCCGTACAAGTGGTACGAGGTCCCCGTGTCGGAGCCCACCGCCACCCGCCCGCCTCGGTTCTTCCAGTCATTCACCCAGGGCAGCCACTTGATGAACATCCGGCTCCAGGTGGCCTCGTCCGCGCTGGTCCACTCGAAGTAGAAGGAGCCGTGCACTTCGGGGTTGGGCGTCCACCGCTCCATGACCGAGGGCATGGTGTAGTCGTCGAGCCACGGCAGGTTCTGGGCCCGGGCCAGGTCGGTCTGGTCCTCGTACACGGAAAAGGTGGGTACCATCGTGAACATGCCGTGCTGGCTCAGCTCGAGCAGGGTGTCCGACACGGGACCGTAGAGCTGGTCGAGCTCGGCCTCGTCCCAGACGCCGCCCGACGCCCGGAAGCGCTTGAGCTCCGCTCCGTAATCGAAGTCGGGTGCCAGGGCCGCCTGCACGTCGTGGTCGGTGAAGGTGGACTCGGCGTACCCGTAGTGGTGCTCGATGGTGGTGACGCCGGCCTTGGCCACCTGGACCGCGTTCATGGGGTTCACGCCGTCGCCGCCGATGTGGACCGAAACGCCCATTCCGTGAGCCTGGGTCGCCTCCACGATTGCGGGGAGCACGTCGGGGAGCAGACCGGGCTTGCCGGCGATCTTCACGCCGTCGATGCCCTCGGCCGCCCACTCGGCCACGATCTCGCCGACCCGCTCGGGGTCCCAGAAGCGGGGGTCGTCACCCCGCCAGAACCGGTAGAGGACGAGCTCCGGTGCCAGAACGTCCTCTCCGCCGTGCTGAGCGGCGGCGATTCCCAGCGCGGGGTCGGATCCACCGCCGGTGAAGACCTTGACCGACGTGATCCCGTGTCCGAGCCACAGCTTGGTGATGTAGTCCTCGGGAAGGCCCTCCCTACCCATGTGGGTGTGCGCGTCGATGATCCCCGGCATGACGTAGAGACCGGTCGCGTCGATGACCCGCTCACCGGCGGCTCGCGCCCCACCCTCGGCCAGGTCCAGCGCGGTGACGCGACGCAGCGCGGTGATCGTGCCCTGTTCGATCACGATGTCCATGGGTCCAACCGGGGGTCCGCCCGTGCCGTCGATCACCGTCGCGCCGCGGATCACGAGGCGGTCGTAAGGGCCACCGAGAGGATCCTGCTGCGCTGCGGCACCGGACGCCAGGAATGCGGGCACCAGCAAGAGTGTCTGGATCACACGCAGTGGGCAGCCTCTCATTGGGACCTCCCGAGGTCAGGATCGAGCCATCACATTCTACTCCGGCCGGCGCCGGGCTCGCGCAAGATAAGCGCCATTGCTGACAGGCGGCAGAGTCGCGACTGTTCGCCTCGCCGGAATGCCATCCGGGCCACCACGACGGTGGCGGCCGGATCGCTCTCTCCCGCACGAACGATGCGCCCGAACGTCTCACTGTCCGCGGGGGGTCGAACACCGATGACCGAGATGACGAAGGCCCGGCGGGCCCGCGTCGAGCAGCGGGCTCTGTGGATCGGCGCATGGTCGGGCTTGGCCATGGGGGGACTGGGGCTCGGCTTCGGACTCCTCACCCGCTCTGAAGCCATCATGCTGGACGGCCTCTTCTCGGTGGTGGGGTTTGCCATCGCCCTGGCCACGATCCGTGTCTCCCAGATGGTCCAGCAGCCGGCGAGCCCTGCTTATCAGTTCGGCTTCTCGGGCTACGAGCCCCTCATCAACCTGACCAAAGGCCTCGTGATCGGCTTCGTGGCCCTCTTCGCCCTCGTGTCGTCCGTGGACGCGATTCGCCATGGCGGACGGGAGGTGCAGGCCGGGTGGGCAACGATCTACGCAGTCGTCGCGGCCGGCGGATGCGCTGCCGTGGCCGCTATGCTGCGGGCAGCCGCCCGTCGCTCGGGGTCTCCTCTCCTGCAGGTGGATGTCAAGAACTGGATCGTCGACGGGCTCCTCAGCGCCGCAGTCGCCGTTGCCTTCCTGGCGGCGTTCCTGCTCCGCGATAGCGGCCTGGCCTGGCTCGTGCCCTACGCGGATCCCGGCTTGGTAGTGCTGCTCGTGTTGCTGATCGCCCCGATGCCGGTCCGGACCGCTTGGATGGGGTTCCGGGAGCTCATGGGAGGCGCACCCGAGCCTGGGGTCCAGCAGAGGGTCCACGACCTCCTGGCGGGAGAGTTCGCCGAGCTCGCCGACGTGAAGCCCTGGGTCCGGATGCTCAAGGCCGGGCGGCTCATCTACGTGCAGATCTACCTGCTCGTGCCGGACGAGGTGGAAATCGGCAGTGTCGCGCTGCTGGACCAGGTCCGGGGGCGCATCTATGAGGCGCTGAAACCCGCGTTCCCTGACCTGAGCCTGGACGTACTCTTCACCGGCGGACACGAGCGCTGGCTCCGGGCCTCCATCGCCAGCGGGCCGCCCAGGCTCGAGGAGGACGCCAGTGATGCGGGAAACCGCGATCGGTCGTCCGGTGTTGAAGGGGCGTGATTACGTATCGTTCGTCCTCCCTCGTTTCGGGCGCCTATCGCGTACTCGCTCTCGCCCGGAGGGCCGATCGCTCCCGTGGCCACCTCAGAGGATGGCTGCCGGGCTCGGCGGCCCTGGTGCTTACCGCTCTGACGGCGACCTCCCTCGCCGCCCAGGACATCTACCTGGACAGCCTGGGCCACGACTACGGCTCGCCCGACGCCGCGGTCCAGGTCGTCGAGCTCAGTGACTTCGGGTGTCATTACTGCCAGAAGTTCCACCTCGAGAGCTTCCCGACCGTCTTCCAGGAGTACATCGAATCGGGGAAGGTCCGCTGGAAGTACGTGACGTTCGTCTCGGGCATGTTCCCGAACTCGAAGGAGGCCTCGGTCTTGGCGGAGTGCGTCGGCGAGCAGGGCTTGTTCGATCAGATCCGGGACCGGCTCTTCGAAGCTCAGCAAGAGTGGAAGCGGTCGGACGACGTGCAGGCGCTCCTGCTGGCGTATGCGGTTGAGGTAGGAGCGGACGTGGAGCAGGTGGAGCGCTGCCTGGCCGCGGGCCGTGGAGACGAGACGGTGAGCCAGGGCACGCGGTTCGGGTTCCTCGCCGGTGCACGGGGCACACCCACGTTTCTCGTGGACGGCTTTCCCATGATGGGCGCGCTGCCCCTCGACTTCATCCGGGAGGTTCTGGACCGTCGGCTGGAGGCGGCCGCCGAGGACGAGGTCCGGCAGCGCTAGGCACCGAAGCGGTTTCCGCTCGACGGACCAGGGACGGCCCGGTCTCCGCGCAGCGGCCCTGGCTGGGATCGGGCGCTCACCCTACCATCGGGACGTCCCACCCGAGGACTACGCCGGTCAAGGAGTCGAGCCCGTGTCCGAAGACACCATCTTCCAGAAGATCGTGCGGGGTGAGATCCCCGCCGACATCGTCCATCGGGACGAGATGGTCACCGCGTTCCGTGACATCAATCCGCTGGCACCCGTCCACGTGCTGGTCGTGCCCAACCGGGTCATCCCCACCGCCGACGACGTGACGGCGGACGACGACGCGCTCGTAGGCCGCATGGTGCGCGTGGCCGCCGAGGTCGCCCGCGCAGAGGGGATCGCGGACGACGGCTACCGCCTGATCCTGAACTGCCGGGCTCACGGCGGCCAGGAGGTCTTCCACCTGCACCTGCATCTGCTGGGCGGGCGGCCGCTGGGGCCGATGCTGTCCTGACGCGAGGGGCCGGCGGGGCCCGCCCCGGCCGGGAGACCAAGGACGAGCCCCCGGACGCCGACGCGGCATCCGGGGGCTCCTTTTGCTGGGCTGACGAGCAGCCTCGCCGTGGAAGGGGCGGGAACTCCCCTTCCGCTAGTTCGCGTAGCGTCCCCGGTACTTGTCGGCCAGGTCGTCGTGCTTGTTGTCCGTCGCGACCGGCACGCCGTCGATGATCAGGTGCTGGACGCGAGTCTGGATCTCCAGAGGATCTCCGTCCGTGACGATCAAGTTGGCCACCTTCCCGGCCGCGATCGTCCCGAAGCGGTCGTCGATCCCCAGGATCTCCGCCGGACGAAGCGTGATGGCCAGAAGCGCTTCGTCCCTGGGCAGTCCGAATGGAACCGCCTGAGCGGCTTCGTACGGCAACGTACGCACGTTCGAAGAGCCGAACGATGCAATGGCGAACCGTACGCCCGCGGCGTGGAGCTTGCCGGGGTTGGCATACGCTTCGTCGTATGATTCGTCGTCACCCGTCGGCATCGATTGCGTGGTCCCGAGGATCACGGGTATGTCCTTCTCCGCCAGCAGGTCCGCCACCTTCCAGGCACCTCGGGCGCTGGCCAGCACGAAGTCGAAGCCCTGCTCCTCGGCGTATTCGACGGCGTTTCTGATGTTCTTCTCGCCGTCCACCCGGATGATGACCGAAATCTCGCCCGCCATCGCCTTCGCCAGCGCCTCGAGCTTCAGGTCCGCCGGAATACGATCCGAGCCGGCCTGGCTCGCCGAGAGCTGGTGACGGGCGCTCTTGATCCACTCGGTCAGCGCCTCCAGCTGCTCGTCGTACGCCTCCTTCGCCTCGCGATACGGAATCTCCTCGCGGTTGAAAGTCTGGAAGTTGAAACGCGTCGTCTGGATGGTCGGCCAGTTGATCACGAGGCCCACGGAATGCTGGGCCTCCATCTCCTCGACGGTCCAGCCGTCCAGGTTGATCAGCGTGCCCTGGCCGGGGATCGCGGCGGAGCCCCCGCCCCCGCGGAAGCCGCCGCCCGATGAGGGCGCGGTCACCGCGTGGGTCACTCCGTTGGCCCGGGCCACGGGGATGTGCTCACTGGCAGGATGGACTGCCGTGGCCGCCACCAGATGGGGATTCCAGGGCCCGTATTCCCGGTAGTCGTTGGTGACGTCCACCTGGCCGACCTCGGTCAGGCCCAGCGTGGTCATGGCGTCGAACAGCCCGGGGTAGACGTGCATGCCGGTCGCGTCGATCACCTGGGCTTCCGCCGGTACGTCGACATCCGTCCCGACCGCCGTGATGACGCCGTTCTCGATCACCACCGTGGCCCCGGGCATCGATGGGCCCGTCAGCGTGTGCGCCTCCGCGCCGGTGATGGCGTACGAAGCACCGTCCTGGGCTCCCGCCGGGACGGCGGCCAACAACGCCGTCGCGGCGGCTCCCAGCATCCTCGTGATCGAGATCATCGTGCACCTCCGGGGACTTCGGTGATGACGCGGTCGGTCACGGGACGTCCGCGACTCTCCTGGCCTCGACCGAACTTCTCGATCAACGTCTGCTTCTCGTGGTCGAGCTGGGCCTGCCGCTCGCCGTCCATCTCTCGATCGAAGTAGATGGACCCGTCGATCATGGTCTTCTCGACCCTCGAGAAGATGCTCAACGGGTGACCGTCGTAGATCACCAGATCGGCGTCCTTGCCGACCTCGATGGAGCCCACCCGGTCGTCGATGCCGAGCTGACGGGCCGGGTTGATGGTCACCAGGGCTAGGGCCTCGTGCTCGTCGAGACCGCCCCATTTCATGGTCTTGGCCGCCTCCTGGTTCAGGTGGCGCATCTCCTCGCCGGAGTCGGAGTTGATGCTCACCACCACGCCCTGCTCGGACATTATGGCCGCGTTGTGGGGGATAGCCTCGTACGCCTCCACCTTGTACGCCCACCAGTCGCTGAACGTCGACGCGCCCGCGCCGTGCTCGGCGATCTCCTTGGCCACCCGGTACCCCTCCAGCACGTGCTGGAACGTGGCGATGCGGAAGTCGAAGTCCTCGGCCAGCCTGAGCAGTTGGAGAATCTCGTCGGCCCGGTAGGAGTGGGCGTGCACCATTCGCTCGCCCTCGAGAATCTCCACCAGGGCGTCCAGCGCCAGGTCGCGCCGGGGCGGCACGTCACCGTCGTCGCCGGCTTCATAGGCATCCCACTCGGCCTTGTACGCCACGGCGTCGGTGAACGCCTGGCGGATCACGTCCATGACGCCCAGCCGGGTGTTCGGATACCGCTGGGGATTCCGGGTGCGGCTGGGGTTTTCGCCCAGTGCGAACTTGATGCCAGGCTTGGCGCCGTCCACCTGCAGGCCATCCGCGTCCGTGCCCCAGCGCATCTTCAGGACCGCGTTCTTGCCCCCGATGGGATTGGCGCTGCCGTGTAGGATGTTGGCCGTGGTCACACCGCCCGCAACCGCCCGATAGATGCCGATGTCGTCGGGATCGATGATGTCCTCGATCCCCACCATGGCGCTCACCGTGATGGTGCCCTCGTTGATGCCGCCGTCCCCACCGATATGGGAGTGGGCGTCGATGATGCCGGGGATGACCCACTGACCGCTGGCGTCGATCTCCTGAGCGTTGGCGGGTGTGTCTACGTCCGTCCCCACCGCAGTGATCTTCCCGTCCACCACCACGACGGACCCGTTCTCGATGGTCTCGCCCGTGCCCGTCATGATCGTCGCGTTGCGAACGACCCAGGCGTCCGCCGTCTGGTAGGGGCCCCGAGGCGTTATGGGCGTGAGGCCCGTGAACTCGGACGGCATGGCCACCTTGCCCCGGCCGAAGCCGCCCGGGCTGCCGCGCCCGCCGGAGCTCCTCGCGCCACCGAAGCTTCCGGCCTCTCCGGCCATCCGCCTGGACTCCTCCTCGCGGTCGGCCAGGCGGTCACCGTTCTCGAAGACGTGCCCATCGACCAGCACCATCTTCACCGTAGCGCTGTCATCGAAAAGGTCACCCTCGGTGATCACCAGGTTGGCCATCTTGCCCACGTCCAGCGAGCCGGTGCGGTCGTCCACACCGAGTATCTCGGCCGCGGAAAGCGTGAAGGCGCGGATGGCCCCCTCAGGTGAAAGGCCCGCCTTCACGGCGTAGCGCGCGTTGGAGAGCGCGTCCGCCGGATCGCGCATGCCGTCCGTGGAGAAGGCGAAGGGGACGCCCGCAGCCTCCAACGCCGACGGGGCCGTGGGTGCCCGCTCCCGGAGCCGCAGCTCCGCCAGCGTGGGCTCCCGGTCCGGATCGGCGTCACGGGCGGGCCGTGGCCAGTCCAGGCTGACCAGAACCGGCGCACCGGCCGCTGCGAGATCATCGGCCGCATCGTACGCGCCGTTTGCTCCGTATATGACGGTGTTCAGGCCCAGCTCACCGCCGAACGTAAGCGCCCTGCGGATCTCGGTGGCGGACGCGGCTGGGAAGAACACCGGCCACGATCCGGCCATGGCGGTGCGGATGGGCTCGAGCGTCTCGTCGTACTCGGGCCGCGTGCGCCCGGCAGGCGACCGCTCGTACGCCGTCCACGTGCGACCATAGTGGTCTGCGTCCATGAAGGTCTGACGCAGATACGCGAAGCCCCCCATCAGCGACGTGGGATACCCGGAATGGCCGGGCCCGCCCCTCAGGTTCACGCGCATGCCAACCGGCGTGTGGACCACCATCTCGCGCCCGCGGAATCCCGCCAGGTTGATGACGGCCGCCTGCCCCGGGAAGAACCCGTGCTCCGGCGTAGTGATGGCCGTGGTGAATCCGGCGTGTCGCCAACGCTCGATCCGCTCGTCCCCGGGGTCCAGGTCGTCGGCCGCGCTGACCCAGGGTGTGGTGGCCGGCCGGTCTTCCGGACCCCAGGATCGATCCTCACCGGTGCCACCTCGGGAGGGCCCGTTGGCGCCGCCACCGCGCACGCTGGCCGGACTGGACGGATGGCCCAGGGTGGTCATTGCGTCGATGAGACCGGGGTAGACCGTCAGCCCCGTGCCATCGATGATCCGCGCCTCCGGCGGAACGGAGACGTTGGCGCCCACAGCCGTGATCACGCCGTTTTCGACGACGATGGTCCCCTCTTCGATCACGGCACCCGAGACCGTGACCAGACGCGCGTTCTGGATTGCATGGAATGGCGGGGGGGACGGGATCTGGCCCCGCCGGAACTCGGTCTGCCCCTGCAGGGCGTCCGGCACGGCCACCAGCGCTGCAAGCGCCACGAAGGCGCCGACACGCCGGATCCCGCTTACAGCACGTGGATCCATGAAACAGCTCCTTGGGAATGGCATGCAACACCAAAGACACCCAGTGCGCCCAGGATGTTGGACGCGGTGCCGGCCGGCTCATCAGGCACCAGGAGACACACGGAACGGTGCCGGTGGATTGTGGGAAGGCGATGCGGGAGCACCGGACCGGCTCAGGTGGTTCTCGGGGCAGGAGCCTCTTCCATTCGAGGCCCGGCGCGGCCGTTGGGAAGCAGTAAGCGTCTTGCCCACTGTGACCATCTCGAGCAAGTATCAAGGCGTCATCCCGACGGCTCGAGGGACTCCACGTCGCTGCGCTGCGGGCAGGTGGAACCGCAGTCCGCCAGGCCGCCCCGGAACGCGTTTACCGGAGGGGCCGAGTTTGGAGCGAAGCCACTCGGCAGGCGCCGCTTCGTCGGGTGTGACCGAGGCCAGCGCGACCATCATCTCCACGCACTTCAACCCAATCTCCGCACAGCGATGTTCGTTTACCTCTGGGAGTACCGAGTGCGTCCCGACACGGTCGAGTCCTTCCTCGAGCACTACGGCGATGATGGAGCGTGGGCGTCCCTCTTCGGCCGGGCCTCGGGCTACCTCGGGACCGCGTTACTGCGAGACCTCACCGACCCTCTGCGGTTCATTACGATCGACCGCTGGGAGACCGCGGATCATTACGGCGAATTCAGACGCCGCTACGGTGCGGAATACTCGGCGCTCGATGCGAAGTGCGACGGGTTGACGTTGTCGGAGGCGCCCATCGGACACTTCGAATCACGAGGTGCCACGTGACTGACGCTTGCGGCGGACGCGCCGACTTGGGCCCGAAGGCACGGTCCGGGCAGCCTCGATCTGAGCGGGGCTGCCTGAGGGGCTCGAGATCAGCCCTTCCTCCTCCGCCTCTTGGGCTTCGGAGCCGGTAGCTCGCGCGTAGTGATCCTCGCCAGCTCACTCAGCCACTCTCCGTCCTCGATCTGCCCCTCGATCAGGAGACTCGGCTTGGCCCCCGGGTAGGGTGGCGCTTCGACCACGTCCCCGATGAACGCGCGACCGCCCACCGTGGGTTTCACGAAGAGCCGATTGTCGCAGATCAACCCGAACAGCTTCCCGTCAGCTGTAGAGGCCGAACTCACCGAACATCTTCTTGTAGGTGACCGCACAGTCCTCGGCGAGCTGGTCCACCACGTACTCGACGAAACTCAGATCAGAGGCCATTTCGATGCCGACCGTGTTGGATTGTGTGGTGATTCTGCGCCGGGGCACTTAAGCTAGCCGATCTTCCTGTCAGCCGCTGAGTCGCGCAGAGCCGCATTGGCGTTAGCTTGCCGCGCCCAGGTTCACGGACGTGCTGATTGTCGACCCGATCCGGAGGTAGGGCTTGGAGGACGCCACTGGCTCGATCTGGACTGACCCGACGGCCATCGCGGCGGCTCCGTCCAACCCGAGCACCGATCCCCGCGCCTGACGTGGGATCCGAACCAGAGGCCGTGCAGCGCATTCCGACGCCACTGTATTATCTGAGCACCGTGGCCATCGTGGCGTTGGCCTATCTCAGGAGCTTGGCCGGCCGATTCATCTCCGATGACTGGCCGATGATCGGGGAGAACCCCTACCTGGGGTCGGCAAGCGCCATTCCCCGGTTCTTCACCGAAAGCGTCTGGGCCAGCTCCGCCTTCGAGCTCACCGACGGCAGGCTCTATCGCCCCCTCTATCTCTTGTGGTACTTCGTCATCCATGCGCTGGCTGGACCCGATCCCTATTGGTTCCACGCAGCGACCCTCCTGGCCCACGTCGTCAACACCCTGCTCGTCCTGCGCATATTCGACGCGATCTTCCCGCAATACCCGCAGTGGGTCCGGTGGGTGGGAGCCCTGGCTTTCGGCTTGTTCCCGGCCCACGCGCAGGCGGTGGGTTGGATCTCGGGCGGCACCGACGTCGTCGCGGGAATGTTCTTCCTCGGTGCCTTCCTGGCCTATCTGCACTATCGGGAGTCCCGGAACGCGGGTGTGCTTTTCGCTAGCTTAGCGCTCTTCACGGGGTCGGTGTTCGTCAAAGAGACGACCGTCGTCTTTCCGGTCTTGTTGTTGACGTTCGACCTCCTGACGTATGGCCGCGTGCCGCCACCGCACCGCTGGCGGCACTGGGTAGCGGCCGGCCTCGTCGGAATGTTCGTCGTCGTGCGCGGCGCCGTGGTGGGAGGAACGGGCCTGGCCTTTTCGGGGGTCGGGTTGGTGCGGTCCCTCGAGCAGTCCCTGCTGACGGCTCGATACCTGCTGGTTCCTTGGCCAAACCCGGTCCACTTCAGCTATCCGGTCGGCGGCGTGGCGAGCTGGTTGGACATCGCGCTGGGAGCCGCAGCCACCGCCCTCTTCGTGGCGCTCTTCGTGCGTCGTCCTGACCTGCGTTTCTGGGTGCTGTGGGGAGCATGTACCAGCGCCGTGACCCTCCTGCTCGGCTTCCATGAGGTGGGAGTTTTCGCGCTCCGGTTCCTGTACCTCCCTTCGGTCATGATGGTCGCGATCGGGGTCGCGGTCACGGGCGCGTTGCGATCGACACAGCCGGGGTCGGCCTTCGTCGTGGCGACACTGGTCCTCGGCTGCTTCACGTTCCTGACCGGGCGATCCTTGGGGGACTGGCGCAGCGAGGAGACGCTGTGGTCGAAGGTCGTGGCGCAGGATTCGGCTCGCGCCGTCGGGTATCTCGGCTTGGGATTGCATTACGAGCGCATCGAGAGCTTCGAAACGGTTCTCGGCTCGTACCGCCTCGGGTTGGAGCGGGTCGCCGAAGAAGACGACCGGTCGGAGCTGCTCCGCGCCCTCGCGCAGCAGTTGGCCAAGCTGGAGAGGTACGAGGAGAGCCTGCGGGCGTATACCGAGTGGAATGAACTGGAACAGAACGCCGAAGCACTGCTGGGCATGGGCAACAGCAGCTGGATGCTCGGGCGTATTGCCGACGCGAGGCAGCTGTACGCTGACGCCCTCGAGCTTCAGCCGGAACACGCCGTGATCCTGGCCAACGCGGCCGCACTCGCGGCACGCGAGGGCGACGTCGCCGAGGCCCGAAGGCTGTACGAGAGAATCCTGTCGTCGCCGGACGCCGACGCGCACCCGGAGGCTGTTCGAAACGCGAGGGCGTTCCTGTCTCGTTCGCGGTAGGAGCTGGCCCTGCCAATCAGCGGGTGGGCCCCTGCCGGCTCTGATCAGCGGGGGTCCTGGAAACGCTTGGACCCGGTGTCGCTCGCTAGGCCGCGTCGCTGCTCGCCGGCTCGGCTTCCTCAGCGAGGACGGCCCGATCCGGCGTCGCATCGTCGCTGAGCGGCACGCCCCCTCGCTCCGATCGGATCATCCGGTTGAAGAGCGAGATCTCCCGGCTGAACACGAACTTGAGCAGTAGCTTGGTCCCGGACGTGTGGTACTCGAGCGAGTCATACAACTCGGGAGCACGTCGCTTGATCTCGGGAAGCCGGTTCAAGGGGATTGCGCCCACATACGTCGGACGTTATCCGGTCTCGGCCCATGTGAAGAACCAAGAGGAGGAAACGTGGTCCCAATTCTGGCATTGATCCTCGTGGCGCAGGCGCACGAGCCGAACGACTATTGGCAACAAGAGGTCCACTACACCATCCAGGCTCAGCTCGATGAGGAGGCGGAGGTCCTGCGGGCGGGTGGGACCATGGTCTACCACAACCGCTCGCCGGACGCGCTGGAAGAGCTCTACTTCCATCTGCACCTCAACGCGTTCAGGCCCGGGAGCATCTGGTCCAGGGTGGAGCGCCGTCAGAGCCTCCAGTTCGGCGCCCTCGAGGATCCCGACTACGGGTACGAGCGGCTTCATCGGATGCGCGTCGGAGACCGGCCCCTGGAGGTCACGTTCCCCCACGCCCCCGACTCGACGGTGGCCAGGGTGGACCTCCCCGATCCACTGGAGCCCGGCGACTCCGTCGTCGTGAGCTTCGAGTGGGACGCACGCCCGGCCACCCTGTGCCGACGCCAGTGCCGGCAGGGGCGCCACTACGACTTCGCCCAGTGGTATCCCCGCATCGCGCCCTACGACCGGTATGGTTGGCAGCCCCACCCGCTCTATCCCCAGGGCGAGTTCTACGGCGAGTTCGGCATCTACGACGTCACCCTGGACTTGGCCGAGGACCAGGTCGTGGGCGCGACGGGCGTGCCGCTCGAGGGGGACCCCGGGTGGCGCCCGACTGGGGACAGTCCGGGCGGCGACCCCGTGGACGTGACGGGGTTTTACGCCCAACCGCGAGCGCCCGTCTCGCCGGACTTCCTACCCCAGGAGCTCGCCCCCGGGCGCAAGCGGGTGCGCTTCTACGCGGAGGACGTCCACCACTTCGCCTGGGCCACCGATCCGGCCTACATGTACGAGGGAGGGCACCTGGGCGACGTGGCGATCCACGTCCTCTTCCTCCCCGGCGACGTGGAGTGGGACCTGGGCGCCGTGGTTCGGAAGACCGCCCGGGCCCTGGGCTGGCTTCAGGAGACCCTGGGCGAATACCCGTGGCCCCAGCTCACCATCACCCACCGGCTGGACACCGGAGGCACCGAGTTTCCCATGTTCATCGGGAACGGGGGCTCGAGCCAGGGTCTGATCACCCACGAGACCGCGCACCAGTTCGCCCACGGCATACTGGCCAACAACGAATGGCGCGACGCCTGGCTCGATGAGGGCATGGCCTCGTTCTTGGTGTCCTGGTTCATGGAAGACCGCGGTCAGGCTGACCCGTGGAGCGCCACGGTAGCTGGGGTGGCCCGGAGGGAGGCGGCCGGCGTGCCGGTGCCCATGGACACGCTGTCCGAGGACATGCCCGACTTTTCCACGTATGGCCACCTGGCCTACGACAAGGCGGAGGTCATGTACCGCATGCTCCGGGAGTACCTGGGCCACGACGTCTTCGGCGAGGCACTCCGCACCTACTACGATCGCAACAAGCTGCAACACGTGACCGAAGAGGACTTCCACAGCGCCATGGCGGAGGTCTCGGGCGAGGACCTGGGCTGGTTCTTCGACCAGTGGGTCCACTCCACCGCGACGCTGGACTACGCCTTGGGTGCTATCGAGCAGCGCCAGGACGAGGCCGGCGACTGGGTGACCGAGGTGGAGGTGATCCGGCGGGGTGACGCCTGGATGCCGGTGGTCGTCTTGGCGGGGGACCACGTGGAGGTGGTCGACGGCTCGGCCGTCACTCAGACCGTGAGGATGGTCACGCCCGAGCGCCCTCCCTTCGTGGTCCTCGACCCCTGGTTCGTGCTGCCGGATACCGACCGCGACGACAACTGGCGGGAGCTACCCGCGCCTTAGGGGCTGCTCCGGCCCCTCGGGTCGAGGCCCGAGCCCGGAGCCGCGCCGTGAGCCGTCGGCTTGTCCTCGAGCGCTGGCGCACGGGTGCGGTCGTATCTCCGCTCCCTGTGCCATGTCAGCCTCAGGCATCCGGCGAGCGCCGTGCGCATCCTACGAAACAGGCCTGCGTCCCGTCGGGACGACCACGCTCTGGACACCGGCTTCCTCCAGCAGGCGGTTGAAGTCCGCCAGCTCGGTGGACAGGAGCGCCTCCAGCTCAGTCAACCGAGCGTCCAGCTCGCCGCGAAGATCGGTCAGGCGTTCCATCGCGCCCTGGGTCGGTGGGCCGTACGCCGCGTTGACGTGCCCGTACAGGTAGACGAGCTGGTTGTCGAGCCGGGGCGGGAAGTTGATAGGATCCTGGCCGGACTCGTTCTTGGTCTGGATCAGCCGCTCCTCGACCACGGTGAGGTGGGCCGCCGCCGAATCCGCAGCCTCGCGCACGCGCTTCTCGACCTCATCGCCGTGGTCCCCGGCTTGAACCCGGACCACGGCCGAGGTCAGTTGCCCGCGGGCCAGCCGGATCGCACGAATGGCCTCGTGGGACGCGGTCACCATGTCCCGGGCCTGGAGGGTCACACGGTATTGCTCGTCCAGATCCTCCTGGCTCACGGAAAGGCGGGGGTCGGCCCGGACCTCCAGCTCCCTCGTGTCGGACCAGCCGTCGACCGACAGCCGCACCTGGTAGGTACCGGGCGGAATCCAGGCGCCACCGGTGTAGCCCAGAGACATGACCGACCCCTGGAGCGTCCGGGGACCCGGAGCCTTCAAGTCCCACACCAGGCGGTTCAGGCCCGCCTTCTGAGGAGCCCGATCCTTCCTTTCGATGAACTCGGTCTTGTCGGGCTCCTTCTCGTTCTCGTCCTCGTCCTCGTCCTCGTCCTCATCCTCTTCGTCCTCTTCGTCCTCCGCGGCACCGGTGTACGTCCGCAGGACCCTGCCCTCACCGTCGAGGATCTCCACGGTCAACTCGCCCTCGGGGGCTTCGTTCAAGTGGTAGTGGATCGTGGCCCCCTGTGGTGGCGCTTCAGGCGCGCGGTCACCCCGGTATCGGCCCGACATGCTCGCGCGGTAGGCATGCCGGGGGGACAGGAGGTGGGGCGACTCGCCAGCCGTCCACGTGCCCAGGTCGTGGAGAGGCGTCAGGTCGTCCAGGATCCAGAAGGAGCGCCCCTGCGTCGCCACCACCAGATCGTCCCGGTACACGCGAAGGTCGGTGATAGGCGTTCGAGGCAGCTTCAGTTGGAGCGACTGCCAGTGCGCACCGTCGTCGAAGGACACGAACATGCCGAACTCGGTGCCCGCGTAAAGGAGCCCTTCCCGTTCGGGGTCCTCCCGCACCACCCGGACCGGGGTATCGACGGCGATCCCGTTCCGTCCGTCCGTCAGCAGCGTCCACGTGGCACCGAAGTCGTTCGTTCTGAAGACGAACGGTCGCCAATCGTCCATCCGGTAGTTGTAGACCGAGACGTAGGCGCGGCCCTCTGCATGGGGGGAGAGCTCGATGGCGTTCACCGTGCCTTGGTCCGGCATGTCGGCAGGGCTCACGTTCGTCCACGATGCCCCGGCGTCCTGCGATAGATGGATCAGCCCGTCGTCGCTCCCTGCCCACAGCACTCCGGCCGTGTGCGGCGACTCCGCGAAGGCGAAGACCGTGTTGTAGACTTCGACCCCGGTGTGGTCGTGCTGGAGGGGCCCGCCGGGCAGCTCCTGCTGAGTGGTGTCGTTGGTGGTCAGGTCGGGGCTGATGGTCTCCCACGTCATGCCCCCGTCCCGGGTGCGGTGCACGTAGTTGGACGTGTGGTACACGGTCTCCGGGTCGTGGGGCGAGATGACGATGGGCGCATTCCACTGGAACCGGTACTTCAGCTCCTTGGGCGCCGTCCCGTCCTGCATTTGGGGGTAGGCGATGACGTTGCGGGCCGACCGCGTCCTGTGGTCGTACCGATCGATTCGACCCAGGTAGTTCCCCGCGTAGACCAGGTCCGGATTCCCCGGGGTCACGGCGATGTGGCCGCTCTCTGCTCCGGCCACCGAGTACCACTCCTGGGTCGGCGTAATGCCGCCGGGGCTCCACGACGGCACGGTGATGGTGGAGTTGTCCTGTTGGGCGCCGTACACCCGGTAGGGGAACTGGTCGTCGACGGTGACGCGGTAGAACTCGGCGGTGGGCTGGTTCAGCAGTGTCGACCAGCTACCCCCGCCCGTGAGGCTGACCTGAGCGCCTCCGTCGTTGGACACGATCATGATGTCCGGGTCGGTCGGATTGATCCACAGGTCGTGGACGTCGCCGTGGTGCACGTCGATCTGATCGAATTCCCCACCACCGTCGATGGACCGGTAGAACCGCGTGTTCTGGACGAAGACGGTGTTCTCGTCGGTGGGGTGGGCATCGATGTGCGAGTAGTACCAGTGCCGTTGCCGCAGCTTGTGGTCCCGGTTGACCCGTTCCCAGGTGGCACCGGCATCGTCGGAGCGGTAGACGCCGCCCTCGGGGTCGTGCGCGTTCACCAGCGCCCAGACCCGGTCTGGGTTCGCCGGCGATACGGCCAGGCCGATCTTCCCGGTCAGGCCCTCGGGCAAGCCTCCGGCCAGCTTCTCCCAGGTGTCGCCACCGTCCGTGGTCTTGAAGACCCCCCCGTCCTCGGACGCGTCCACCAGCGTCCAGGGCTTCCGCTCGGCCCGCCACATGCCGGCGTACAGCACGCGGGGATTGGCGGGATTCATGGCAAGGTCGATGGCACCCACGCTGTCGGCCACGAAGAGGACCTTCTCCCAGCTCTCGCCCCCGTCCCGGGTGCGGAAGACGCCCCGCTCCTCGTTCTTCCCGAACGGGTTACCCAGGGCAGCCACGTACACCAGCTCGGGCTCCTCCGGATGGACCACGACGCGGTTGATGGCACCGGCCTCCCGGAGGCCCACGTGCTCCCAGCTCTTGCCCCCGTCATACGACCGGTAGACGCCCCGCCCGATGGACACGTTGCCCCGGATGCCCGCCGAGCCTGTGCCGACGTAGATCACGCTGGCGTCCGAGTCGGCGACGTCGATGGCTCCGATGGAGCCGACGTCGAAGTCGCCGTCCGAGACGTTTTCCCAGGTCTCGCCCGCGTCGACCGTCTTCCAGACGCCGCCGCCCGTGGAGCCCATGAAGAACGTGAAGGGCCGGTCGGCGATCCCGGTCACGGCAGTGACCCGGCCACCCCGGTAGGGCCCGATCGTCCGGTACTCGAGAGCCGAGAAGAGGCTGGGGTCGTGCACGACGTTCGGGTCTTCGGCGGGCTGTGCCTGCAGGGCCGTGGTCATGGCCATCGCCATTGCCCACAAGGTGAGAAGGGGGCGGCGCGCGTTTGCTTGCATCGGTCAGGGACGGCTGCGTGTGTGAATCCTCCTGGCCCGGGTGCCGGAGGCGAAGCCCGTCATCCTACCGATACGAAGCTGGGCGGGAAAGCCGGCACTCGCACGAATCTGCCGCATTGGCTTGGCCGGGAGGGGCAGCTGCCCGATTCGTTTGCGCGCGGCCGGCCGGTGGGTGCGTCGAGATGCTCGGCCGCCAGACGCGAGGTACGGTTGCAGGCCCGTGACGCCCGGGGACGGCACTTCCGCCGGCCACAGTCGTATCAACGCTACCGACGTGCAGCCCCAGACCGGTACGCCGCCGGTTCACCGTCCTTCATCCCGATCCCGCATCGACCTATGAACAGAGCCGTCCTCATCGCCATGGCCGCTTCCCTGATTCCGATCTCCGCCTCGGCTCAGGACAACGACGAGCACATGGAGATCGCCAAGCGGGTCCTCTCCAGCGTGCCGCTCTTCGACGGCCACAATGACCTGCCCTGGGCCATCCGGGAGTCGGAGGATGCCCCACGCGACGTCCGCGCCTATGACATCGCGGGTGCAGCGGTGGGCCACACCGACTTGGATCGCCTCAGGGCGGGCATGGTGGGTGCGCAGTTCTGGTCCGTCTACGTGCCGTTCGACGCCGTGCAAGAGGGTGCCGCCCGGATCCAGCTCGAGCAGATCGACATCGCCCTACAGGTGATCGACGACCATCCGGAGCACCTGGAGCTGGCCCTCACGGCAGACGACGTCATGCGCGTCTTCCACGAAGGAAAGGTCGCATCACTACTGGGGATGGAGGGAGGACACGCCATCGAGAACTCCCTGGGCGCGCTTCGCGCCTTCTACGCGCTCGGTGCCCGGTACATGACTCTCACCCACGGCAGCACGATCGACTGGGCCGACTCGGGGACGGGCGAGGCGGCACACGAGGGCCTCACCGCGTTCGGCAGGGAGGTGGTGCGGGAGATGAACTGGCTGGGGATGTTGGTCGACCTGTCCCACACCTCACCCGCCACGATGCACGACGTCCTGGACGTAGTCGAAGCGCCGGTGATCTACTCCCACTCCTCGGCCAAGGCGCTGACCGGGCACAACCGGAACGTCCCGGACGAGGTGCTCCGTCGCCTGCCCGAGAACGGGGGCGTGGTCATGGTCACGTTCGTCGAGTCGTTCGTGAACGAGGAGGTGAGGCTCTGGAGAGAGCAGATGGAGGCCGTGCCGGAGTCGGAGCGCGGCCAGGCCCCCCGCGCCTCACTCTCCGACGTGGCCGATCATATCGAGCACGTCCGTGACGTGGCGGGCATCGACCACGTGGCCATCGGCGGAGACTTCGACGGCATCGACCGGGGACCCGTAGGGTTGGAGGACGTGTCCACATACCCCAGTCTGTTCGCCGAGCTGTCCCGCCGAGGCTGGTTCGAGTCGGAGCTGCGCCAACTGGCGGCGGACAACATGCTCCGTGTCATGAGAGACGTGGAGGCAGCTGCCCGCCGCCTCCAGGCCGAGCGCGGCCCCTCCACTGCCACCATCGAGGAGTTGGACGGGCCGATCACGTAGGGCGAAGCCCCGGGACCGCGCGGACCGCATTGCAGTCATGAAGCTGGCAACGCTCGTAGACACCTCGGAGCGCGTCCGCATGGCCTCGGGGCGTCGGGAAAAGGTCCACCACCTGGCCCAAGCGCTCCGGGACGCGGGTCCAGGCCGATTTGGGCTGGCAGTGAGCTTTCTTTCCGGCCGGGTCCGCCAGGGTCGAATCGGCGTGGGTACAGCCGTGCTCCGGGATGCCCTGCCCGTGGAACCGGCAGCGACCCCGGCGATGACGCTCCACGACCTCGACCGCATCTTCAGCGACGTCCAATCCACCACCGGGTCGGGGTCGGTCGAGGCCCGCAAGCGACTGCTATCGCACCTCTTGGGCCGCTGCACCGAACGGGAGCAGGGGTTCGTCATTGCCCTTCTGTTCGGTGAGCTCCGGCAGGGTGCCAACGAGGGCGTGATTGCCGAGGCCATCGCCGAAGCGGCCGGCGTCCCTTCGGCGGCCGTGCGGCGGAGCGCCATGCTCTCGGGCGACCTCTCCGAGGTGGCCGAGGCGGCCTTCTCCGGTGGTGAGGCCGCGCTGGCTACCTTCGGGCTGCGCCTCTTTCGCCCCGTGCAGCCCATGCTGGCTTCGTCGGCCGACTCCCCGGACGCTGCCATGGCCCGATTGGACGAGGCTGCCGTCGAGTTCAAGCTTGACGGGGCTCGCATCCAGGTCCACAAGGCAGGCGGCGACGTGCGCGTCTTCTCCCGGCGGCTGCGCGACGTGACGCCCTCGGTCCCGGAGCTGGTGGAGGCCGTGGCGGCCCTACCCATGGAGGAGCTCGTTCTCGACGGCGAGACGCTGGCTCTGAGGGCCGACGGCCGCCCGCATCCCTTTCAGGTGAGCATGCGTCGGTTCGGACGGAAGCTCGACGTGTCCGCCCTGCGTACCGAGCTGCCCCTCTCGTCGTTCTTCTTCGACTGCCTGTACGCGGACGGCGACACGCTCATCGATCAGCCGGGCGCGTATCGGATGGAGGTGCTGGAGGGCGTCCTACCCCCTGGCCTGCTCGTGCGCCGTGAGCTCGCCCGCGGACCGGGCGACGTGGAAGCGCTCCTGGCCATTGCCCGCGGGTCGGGCCACGAGGGAGTCATGGTCAAGGACCTGACCGCTTCGTACGCCGCCGGCCGCAGGGGGAAGAGCTGGATCAAGCTCAAGCCGGCGCACACGTTGGACCTGGTGGTGCTGGCGGCCGAGTGGGGACACGGCCGCAGAAAGGGCTGGCTGAGCAACCTGCACCTCGGTGCTCGAGACCCGGTCACGGGCGGATTCGTCATGCTCGGGAAGACGTTCAAGGGGCTCACGGACGAGCTGCTGACGTGGCAGACAGAGGCGTTGCAGCGGATCGAGGTCGCCAGGGACCGCCATACCGTCTACGTGGAGCCCCGACTCGTGGTGGAAATCGCCTTCAACGAGATCCAGGAGAGCCCGCGCTATCCCGGCGGCCTGGCCCTTCGCTTCGCCCGGGTGAAGGCGTACCGGCCAGAGAGGTCACCGGAGGACTCGGACACGATCGACACGGTGCGGGCGATCCACGCAGCCGGGCCGTAGCAGGACCGGAGTCGCACGGCCAACTCTGTCGCACGAGCGGAGATCGCTCGACCCTCAGCCGCCCGGGACCAGCCCCCGCCAGACCTGCACCTGGAGCCCACCGTGGCGCGTGGTCAAGCACGGCTCCATCGGCATCCCCAACTGACCCACGAGGGCCCGGTCCGGGCAGACGACCGCCAGATCCCATCCGGCAAAACGCTGTCGAGCCAGGTTTCCCAGAGCCGCGTAGAGGTCCCGCAGCCGATCACGGGCACCCACCCGCCGGCCGAATGGCGGATTCGTGACCACCCAGCCGCTTTCGGTACCGGAAGGCGGTGCCGCGGCGGAAAGGGCCCGGTGGAACAGCCGCACGTCGTCGGCCACGCCGGCTCGGGCAGCGTTCTCCCCGGCCGCCGCGACCGCTCCCGTATCCCGGTCCGACCCCACGATGACTGCCGGTACCGGGGATCGGACTCCGGCGGCAGCCTCGGCTCTGCACGTCTCCAGGACCGACGGGTCGATCTCCGGCCAGCCCTGGAACGCGAACGTCCGGTGGAAGCCGGGTGGAATCCCCCGCGCCAGCATGGCCGCTTCGATGAGCAGCGTGCCCGAGCCGCACATGGGATCCACCAGGGGGGAGGCTGGATCCCACCCCACCGCCAGGAGAACCGCGGCCGCCAGGTTCTCGCGCATCGGCGCCTTGGCCGTACGCAGACGATATCCCCTGCGGTGGAGGTGCTCGCCCGACGCGTCGACGCTGACCGTGCAGCGGTCCCGGAACAGGCGCACGCTCAGCGTCTGGACGGGTGCAGGACCACGGTGAGCCAGCGCGGATTCCGGGTCGGGGGTCTCGTAGTCCGACGGGATCGGACTGGAAGCGCCCTCGAGATGCCCCGAGGCAGGCTGCGGCAGCCCGGAACCCACCGGTTGGGTAGACCCCTCCTCCACGATCCGTCCGGCCTCCCGGGCCGCGAGGCCGAGCCGCTCAGCCACCGCCCGCTGATGGTAGAGACGGGACTTCTTGCACGTCACCCGGAAGCGCACCGCGTGACCGGCCTTCGTGAAGCGGTTCCAGGGAATCCGTCGGGCGTGCTTCTCCAGCGCGGCGAAGTCCCGCGCCGTGAACTCCAGAAGCCTCACGAGGACGCGGCTGGCGGTTCGTAGATGCACGTTCGCCCTCACGAGGCCCGCGGCGTCCGCTTCGAAAGAGACGCCCCCAAGACCCGGAGTCGGATCGAGGCCGAGGGTCCTGAGCTCCGCCGCCGTGAGTGTCTCCAGCCCCGGCGCCGCCACGGCGTACGCCGCGTACACCGTCAGAAGGCCTCCATGAGCATGATGTGGAGCGCCGGGCCCTCCCGGCCGACGGCGACGTCTAGGCCCACGTTGACCCGTTCCTCCACGACCGCCATGAACCGGATGCCTCCACCGATGGACGGGAGGATGTTGTCGCCGGCGTAGTCGTTCGTGCTGCGTAGCCAGTCGCGGTTGTGGACCGTCTCCAGCTCCGCGTGCACCAGGCGGGCGCGCGACACTAGGCCTCCGCCGTGACCACGCCCCACATCCAGTCTCGCCAGACGCAGTCGAGGTTCTGGAACCCCGCCGCGCCGAGTAGTCTCAGATGGTCGGCTAGCGGCGTGTAGTGATCGTGCGACTCGGCGTGATCGAGCAGGCTTTGGATCTCGTCTTCGGAGCAGTTTCCGGGAAGGCGGCAGTACTCCAGCCAGCGGATCCAATTCACGTCGTGATTGGCGTGCGTGCCCCCGCCCATCTGGTCGGAGAAGCAGAGCGCGCCCCCTGGCACCAGCATCTCGCGCAGACGCCCGTACAGGGCGCCCTTGTCGACCACGTGGTGCAAGCTGATGGCCGACACGATCAGATCGAAGCTGGCCGGTTCAGGTGCCAGGTCCTCGAACCGCGCCGTGACGAAGGTCGCTCTGGCTTCCACCTCGGGGAACCGCTCCCGGAGGCGAGTCCGGGTCAGCTCCACCATCTCGGCCGACGCGTCGACGGTCGTTATCCGACATTCCGGCCGGGATCCCGCCAATGCCAGCGTCAGATTGCCGGTCCCACAGCCCAGCTCGAGCCCCCGGGTTGGCTCCCCGGGCAGGTACTCGATCAAGCGGTCGAGCATCTCGTCGTACCGAGGGACGGCTCGCCGTATCAGCGAGTCGTACTCGGCGGCCAACGAGCCGAAGTAGTCGGAGGCGGTGTCGGGGGTGGCCATGCGCGCTCGGGGTGAGGACGTGGAGCCCCGAAGCTATCCGATGACTCCACACAGGCAAGAAGCCTGACGCCCCGGAAGGGGACCTCCGAGCGGAAGGGTCCGAAGAAGACGAGCCCGATCCCGATCCACCGGCTTACGAGGCGAACGCGACGGCCTGCTCGGCCTCGTGGTCCGTGGAGTTGGCTGTGGCGATCACGAGCTCTCTCGGAGCGCCTGTGTGGGTTCGACCCGCGCGGCCCGTCGGGCCGGCAACCAACACGCCAGCAGCGCTGACAGGGCGACGACACCGACGACGACCCCGAAGGTCAGAGGATCCACCGGTTCGACCCCGAACAGAAGCGCCTGTAGCGTCTGCGTGAGAAGCACGGCCCCCAGGAGGCCGAGGGCGATTCCGGTGGACGCCAGCCTCAAGCCCTGCCCCAGGACCAGCCGGCGGACGTCCGCCCGCGCAGCACCCACGGCCATGCGTATCCCGATCTCGTGTCGACGACGGCTCACGGAATAGGACGTCGTCCCATAGACGCCGACCACCGCCAGCGTGAGACCCAGTCCGGCGAAACAGAGCAGCAGGATCATGTGGAACCGCCGGTCGGCTACCGAGTCATCCAGCAGAGAGGGCGCCTCGCTGACCCCGATGAGCGGCAGATCGGCGTCGACCCGGGCCACCGCCTCCTTGAGGCCCCGGACCAGCGCCCCCGTCTCGAGGGCGGAGCGCACCGCAAGCGTCATCTCGCCGTGAGTCATCTGCTGGTAGGGCAGGTACAGCTCCGGGCGGGAGGTGTCGTCCAGGCCACGGTGCCGAACGTTGCCCACCACACCGATGATCTCGAATCCAGCTCCCTCCGGGGTGTACACCTGCACCCGTTCGCCCAGAGGGCTCTCGCCGGGGAAGAACCGGTCGGCGAAGGTCTGATTGACCACGGCTACCGGCTGCGTATCGGACCTGTCGCTGTCCCGAATCGTGCGACCCGCCACCAACGGAATCCCCATCGCCTCGAAGTAGCCACCGCTGGCGACTCGGAAGTCCGCTTGAGGCGGAGCGTCCGTGGGGGACCGGTCAGGGTGCTCGACGAGGTAGAACTCGATGTCGTAGTCGGTGCCCACTGGATTCATGGGCAGCGTGGTGACCCATCCGGCGCCGGACACACCGGGGATCCCGCGGACCGCAGAGAGGATGGACTCGAAGGTCCCCTCCATGGCTCCGGTGCCGTACTCGTAGCGGGTCTCGGGCAGCTCCAACGTGGCGGTTACGAGTCCATCGGGACGGAATCCCGGATCGACGCGGGTGAGCCGGATCATGCTCGTCACCAGGAGCCCGGCTCCGGCCAACAGGACCACGGACAAGGCCACCTCGACCACTGACAGCAGTGAGCGGGTCTTGGCCGCGCTACGCGTGGGCCCGTTCCAGCGACCGCTGTCGTGCAGGCCCTCGGTCATGCGCTCTCGACTCGCCCTGACCGCCGGTAGGAGCCCGGTAGAGACGGTGATGAGGACGGTGAGCGCAGCCGCGAATACGAGGACGCGTCCGTCGACGTCCACTCGATTCCACGCCGGGAGGGCGCCGGGCTCCAGAGACAACAATGCTCGGGTGCCCGGCGCCGCCAGAGCGACACCGAGGGACGAGCCGAGAACGGCCAGCAAGCCACCTTCGATCATGAGCTGCCGCACGATTCGGATCCGCGATGCACCCAAGGACCTCCGCACGGCCAGCTCTCTGTGGCGATCGGACGCCCGGGCCAGGAGCAGGTTCGACACGTTGACGCAGGCGATGAGCAGGACCAGTCCCACGGCGGCCAGCAGCACGACCAGGTTGGATGCATCGCCGGAGAGGACGTCGGCAGGTTGGACCCTGGCGCCCCAGCCCGCGTTGGTGTCCGGGTAGTCTTCGCTGAGCGCGGCCGCCATGATCCCGATCTCGTCGTTCACCTGGTCGGGGGTGGCCCCCGGGGCCAGGCGGGCGATGACTGACGTGTTGCGCGTGTGCCGGATCTCCTCCCAGGGGTAACGGACCTGCGGGATCCACATCGCCACGTCGTCGCGGTCCGGGAACCTGAACGCCGGACCCATGACGCCCACGACCTCGTACGGCTCGTGGTCCAGGACCAAAGTGCGGCCGAGCACTCCCCTGTCACCGCCGAACCGGGCCGTCCAGTAGGCGTGGCTGAGGACGACCGCTCGCCGGTCGGCCTCTTCGGCGGCGTCGAAGGTGCGCCCCAGCGTCGCAGTGGCACCCAGCACCTCGAAGAACCCCTCCGTGACCCGTACCGCGAGCACCTCCTCCGCATCGCCGGATCCGGTGACCGCATAGCGCTCGTACACCCAGCCCCCGATCTCGGAGAGCGTCGTGGCGGATGCGCGCAAGTCTTCCAGGTTCGGCGGCGAGAACGGCTGGAGTCTCCCACCGTTCGGCTCGGTCTCCCAGACCAGCACGAGCCGGTCCGGCTCGCGAAACGGCAACGGTCGAATGATCACCGCGTCCACGACCGAGAAGATGGCCGTTGTGGCGCCCACGCCGAGGGTGAGCGTGGTCAGTATGGCCGCGGCCAGGACCGGCGTTCTGCGGTACGAGCGGAACGCGAACCGTACGTCTGCCGCCCAGCCGCCCCCGGCTCCCCGCCGTGCGCCGGAGCGCTGGCGATCGGTTCGTCCGGCAGCCAGGACGCGGAACACGAGCGTGATGGCCTGCCACCAATACCACGAGACGCTACCGGCGGGCGGGGGGCCTTGCGCGAGCTCACGCAGATCTCCCAGGACTTCCGTTGCCCGGTCCGATCCGACCGTCCACAAAACGAGTCGCCGCACCCCCCATGGGGCTCCCTCCGCGTCACGACCCCACCTCTTCATCCGCCCGTTCCCTTCTCACTGGCCACGTTGAGCCCTTGCCACATGCTCATGAGGTCGTCGCGGGCCGCCTCCAGCATCGACACGGCTTCGGGGAGCACCTCTACGAGGCGCTTGGGTCGGCCGCCCCGGGCCGCGGTGGCCGACCCGAGCTTCGACGTGACCAGCCCCCGCTCCTCGAGACGCCGGAGAGCCACGTAGACGGCCGCATGCGATGCGGCGCGACCCGTCCGGTCCTCGATCTCCTTCATGATGGAGACTGTGTAGGCACCCTCTCCCAGGCGTAGGCACGCCAGGAGCACCAGCTGCTCGAACTCACCCAGGCTCTTCCGGACCATCCCATCCCCTATTTGCTAGCTTTGCTAATTACTTGCAATGCTAATGACAGAGCCAGGGGTACGCAAGTCGACGCCGTGAGCCACGTGGTCCAGGGATTCTACTGCACCGGAGCCGTCAGGCGGGCGGCTCGAACCGCAAGCTTGAAGACTTCGTCGAACAGGAAGTACACGGGGACGCCTTCCCGTGCCTTTCGGATCATGGCCTGCTCGAGCCACCGGCCCAGGCCGTCGTCCTTCACGATGTAGAACTTTACGAGCACGTAGTCCGCGGCCCGCTCGATCCCGGCAATGATGCTGTGAACGTGGCGTCCCCGTCCACGAGGAGCTCTGCTCCGTTGCCTCGCGTGAAGGGGAGCTCGAATACCCAGTACGCGGGCACCGCCACGTACGGGAAAGTGTTCAGGGACACGATCCATGCGATGGCACCCTGGGGGGTACGTGTGCTCATGAGCGCCGAGATGGACGAGATCACGATCTGCGGTGTCTGGCTGGCAGAGAGCCTCATGCACGCGGTCGGCGATCCGCCCTCGGCCACTTTCTTGATCGTCTCCGCGAAACTGGCGATCTTCGGGCCGTGTTGAAGACGCCCTGGGTGCTCGAGCGTGCTTCCAGGCAGTCGAACGGAATCATCCAACAGCCGAGACTCCCCTCCTGTGAACAAGCACTTCGTTTCGAACAAGGACGAATCGGTCCGGATGTTCCGGAGTGATCTCCTCGAGAAGTTCACGAAGGTGCACCCCATCGTTCCCCACGTGCTCTTCGTACCGGTCGTGGTCTTCTTCCTGTGGACGAGCACCGCGGGTCTGGGCGCAGCGGTACTACTCTTCCTGGCTGGCGTTCTGCTCTGGACGTTCGTCGAGTACATCATGCACCGCTTCGTCTTCCACGCCCCGGATCACGTCATGGAGGAGACGCACGACGTCGTTGCGGGGCTCGTGCCCGGTGAAGCAGTGGTGCCCAAGCTCCCCACCTGGCGACATACGTTCTACTTCATCGCTCACGGCGTGCACCACGACTACCCGAGCGACTCCAAGCGGCTGGTGATGCCGCCGGGCGTGAGCGTCCCGCTGGCGATCGCGTTCTGGTTTCTGTTCAAAGGCGTGTTCGGGGCCACCCTCGCCCCAGCCCTGTTCGCTGGCTTCGTCACGGGCTACCTCATCTACGACACGATCCACTTCGCGGTACACCACTTCTCGGTGCCCACGAAGGCGGGCCGCTTTCTCAAGCGGAAGCACCATCGGCACCACTTCCTGGACCCGGACGAGGACTACGGCGTGAGCTCGCCTCTCTGGGATCTGGTCCTCGGGACCTTCGGCCGCGCGCCGGCGAGGAAAGCCGGCGGAAGCTGATCCCGGCCGGCGCGTCGGCCGCGTCGGATCGCCCCACGCTCGCGGCCCTGGCCGCACCGAATCGAGTCACGGGCTGACGCCCCACGGACCCGAGCGGTAGCGACGAACGACTCGGCCGTCGGTCTGCTGTGCAGAACCACACGGTTCCATCGTCCTTTCCAGTACAGGGACTTCTCTGGGGTGGGTGTCACGATCACCGGACCGGAAGGGGGCTGCGCGTCCTACGGCCTCGGCATGGCACGATCCCTGAGATACCTGAGGGCGTTCACCTGGAACCCACCCCCTCCGGAGGGACTCATGCGCTACCTCACGTCTCCGGCTCTCGTGCTCCTACTCGTCGCCACCATCATCACTGCTGCCGCCCCCAATCCCATGGGTCTGCTGGGGCGGCTGTCCGCTCAGGACTTCCACGTCTACGAGGTCCAGCTGCAGGGCGAGTCGCCGTTCGAGCTCCGCGCCGACCGTATCGTGCAGCACCCGTCGGGAATGGTCACGCTGGAAGACGACGGCATAACCGTCGCGGCCTTCGTCGCCTACCAGCTGATCTACGTCGTGCGGACGGGCACGAAGGCCGAGCGGACCTACGAGCTCAAGATCCAGGATGGCTCCGTGCGGCAATTCGGCGCCGACCGGATCTCGTCCGATCCGTCCAACCTGATCAGGTTGGAGGCTGGCGGTGAGCTCGTGGGCATCGTCTGGAACAACAACGTCCGGTACGTGGTCGCGGTCGACGCGAGGCCGTAACTCCAATCGATCGGGCAGCCCTCCGGCGGGTCAGCCCGGGGGGCTGCGGACCGGTCCCTGCCGTCGATCAGGTGACTTGAGCCTCGCCCACGGAGGTCGGCACGGTGACGTCCGCCGGTCCCAGCAGGATGGAAAGCCAGCGGGTGCCTTCGTGCACCTGTAGAGCCATGCGGAGCGTCATGGTCATCGGAACCGAGAGGAACATCCCCACCGGGCCCAGGACCCACCCCCAGAACACCAACGAGAGGAACACGACGAGTGGTGAGAGGCCCAGCCCCCTGCCCATGACCCGGGGTTCGATCCCGTTGCCGATGAGGGTGTTGATCACCAGGTATCCCAGGCCCACCACGACCGCTGTGCCCGGGCCGTGCAGGATCAAGGCCAGAAGCACCGCCGGCACGGCAGCGAGGATCGACCCGATGGTGGGAACGTAGTTCAGCAGGAACGCGAGCAATCCCCACATGACCGGGAAGTCGACGCCCATCCACCAGACCCAGACCGTCACCAGCCCCCCGGTTCCGAGGCTCGTGAGGGTCTTGATGCCCAGATAGCGCAGCAGTTTCTGCATGAACTCCCGGAAGACGTCCAGCCCCGCCTCCGATTCGCCGAACGCGGCGTCCAGCTTTCTGTGGGCCGTCCGGGCCTCCACGAGGATGAAGATCACCGTGAAGAGGATCAGGAACATGTTGCCCAGGACGCCACTCACGCCGCTCAGAACGTTGGCCGCGATGCCCATGGCCGCACCGGGCTCCAGCGTGGGAAGCAGGTCCCGGAAGGTCTCGGGTGCCGCCGCCCCGAACTGGTCGTACCACCGGGTGATCTCGACCAAGAGGAGCCGCTGGTACTCGGGAAGCCGAGCCGTAAACGCGCTCACCGAAGCACCCACGATGGTGCCGACCAGAGACAGCGCCAGCATCATCGCCAGGGCCGTGAGGGCGACCGCGACGGAATGAGGCACCCGGTGACGGCTCAGCCACATGACGGGCGGAGCCGCGATGGCCGCCAGGAACACGGCGAGCAGGAACGGGACGAGAATCGTCTGGGCCGACTGGGCCAGGAAGATGAGGATCGCGATCGCGCTGGCGATCAGGAGCCCCCGGGTCATGCGTGAGAGACGAACCTGCTGGCTGGTCATCGTCCTCCCTTCGCTCGGGTCCACCCGGTCAGCGGGGGCCCGCTCGTCCGGCCCACCCTGGGACCTGCCCCGCCACTACCCCGCGCTCTCGGCAGACATCCGGCCCGTTTCGGGCAGGATCTCCTTGAACTCCCTTGCATAGATATCCCAGACGGTGACGAACAGCGCCGCTACGATAGGTCCGATCACGATCCCGGCGGCGCCGAACATGAGCAGGCCCCCCAGGGTGGACAGGAGGATCAGCAGGTCGGACATCTCCGTGTCCCGCCCCACCAGCATGGGGCGCAGGAAATTGTCGGCCGACCCCACCACGACGGCGCACCAGGCGAAGAGCGCGATGCCGGCTGCGACTTCTCCCGTGACCAGCAGATAGACTACCCCGGGGAACCAGACGAGCGCCGTCCCAATGCCGGGGATGATCGAAAGCACGACCATGACCGTGCCCCAGAACGCCGCCCCATGAATCCCGGCCAGGGCCATGGCGCTGCCGGCCAGACCGCCCTGCACTACCCCGATGATCAGCGTGCCCTTGAGCGTTGCCCGGGTCACGGACACGAAGCGGTCCACCATCCGCTCCTCGGAGGCGGCGGAAAGAGGCATCAGGTAGAGGATGCGATCCAGGAGCTGGGGTCCGTCCCTGAGAAAGAAGAACATCGAATAGAGCATGACGAACAGGGAGAACAGAAAACTGACCGTGCCGCGCGTGGCGGCGGCCAAGCTGTTGAACAGGAAGGTCCCGGTGGTGCTCGCCAGCTCCCCGGCCTTGTCCATGATGAAGCCCTGGTACGGCAGGAGCATCTCCAGCCGGGGGAATCGCTCGACCAGCGCGTCGAGCATGTCCGCGCTCGCCATGTGCTCCTGGACGAACGGTCTGACCCGCTCCGTGATCTGCACGGCCTGGGCCGTCACGATCCCTCCGAAGAACGTCAGCGGCACGACGATGACCACGAGCACGAACAGGAGTGTGACGATTGCGGCCCAGGACTTTCGATCCCCCACCCGGCGCGCGATTCGGGTATACAGCGGATACATGAGACCCGTGAAGATGGCCGCGAGGAACACGGGCAGCAGGAATCGCCGGACCATGAAGAGGAAGAGCAGGGAGATCCCGAGCACCAGGCCCAGCAGGAACACTCGTCGGGCGCGTTCCGGGTCTACGCGGACGGTCATGGCCGACTCCGTTGAGTAGTGTGTGCCAGGCTGGCCGGAGCCTACGGCGAGGCCTGGAGCAAGGCAACACGACCGGCGGCGGTCAGCGCGCCGACTCTTTCATCACCTGTCCTCCCTGGACCACCAGGCTCACGTCGCGGAGCACGTCCATGCGAGTCAACGGATCGCCCCGCACCGCGATGACGTCTGCCAGCCGACCCGGCGCCAACGTGCCGAGGTCCTCCTCCTCGCCGAGGAACCGGGCCGGCCAGAGCGTCGCCGCCTGGATGACCTGCATGGGGGGCACGCCCAACTCCACCCAAAGCGCCATCTCCCGCCAGGTGGAGTCGGTGTGGAACATGGAGGGGATACCCGAGTCCGTGCCGATGAGCAGCCGCACGCCGGTGCTCCGGATCTGCTCGAACTTGTGGGGGAGTATGGGAATGCGGCTCGGGAAGAGCGCGTAATACGGCAGGTGTGTAATGTGCTCGAGAGAGGCCCGGATCTCGTCTGCCATCTCCCGGGGCATGCCGGCTCTCCAGCCCGGGTCGTCGAGACGCTCCGGGAAGATCTCCCCCGTGTGGTGCATGACGTAGAGGGGCGAGATCGTCGGCGTCCAGTAGAGGCTCGTGTTCTTCTCCCGCAGCGCGTCGAGCACGTCTTCGGCGTACCCGGGTGCCGTCCCGAGCCCGGTGTGCTCGAAGTTGTCCACGCCATGCTCGAGGCCCACGCGGATCTCGTCCATTCGGTGGGCGTGGGCCACGACCTTGACCCCGGCCGCGTGCGCGGTCTCCACGACCGCGGCCACTTCTGCTGCCGTGAGCTGATCCTGGTCGATGAGCTTGATGACGTCCACGCCCGCGTCGATGAGCCGCTGAGTCTTGGTCCGGGCGTCGTCGGCCCCTGACAGCCCCCAGCGGTACTCGCTCTGCCAGGGCGCGTAGGGCGCTCGCTGGAGAAACGGACCCGATACGAACAGCCGGGGACCCGGGATCTCGCCCAGGGCGATCCTCCGCTTCACGTCGAGCAGGGGCTCCAGGGGACCTCCCAGGTCCCGGGCAGAGGTGACACCCGCCATGAGGAGCTGCTCGGCCGCGATCGGCATGGTGGCAGTCGCATGGGCGTCCCCGTAAAGCTCGTGCCACCGTTCGTAGTCGCCGTGACCCAGTAGTTGGATGTGGACGTGCATGTCGATGAGCCCCGGAAGCACGGTCATGCCCTCGGTGCTGACCACGCGAGCTCCAGCCGGCACCTGGACGGCGTCCCGGGTGCCCACGGCCACGATCCGGTCGCCGGCGACGAGGATCACGCCGTCCTCGATCACCGGGCCGCCGTACCCGTCCAGGATCCGGCCGCCGACCAGGGCGAGGGCGACGTCCTGGCCCACGGCGCTGGCTGGACCGACGCCGGCGCCGGCCACGAGGAGGGCTGCGAGGGCTCCATGAATGCTGCGTCTGCGCATGTTCCGTCTCGGGCTCTGAGTCGAGTTCCCCCCAATCTGGCAGGATCGGTTCCCAACGCGCATCTTGGAGTCACAGCCTCATCGATGGTTGGATTACCTCCTCTCACGCGTCGGTACCTGTGGCCATCAGGACCAGACCCCCCGGGCGACATGCCAGGGGTCGGGCGTTCCCCTCACCAGCGTCCGGCTTCACGGCGGTACTGTGCGGGTTGGCAGGGTTGGCCGTGGGTGGATCGGCCGCGGCGGCGCAGACGCCCCCCGTCCCTCCACCGCCCAACATCAGCTTCGCGCACATCTCGGTTCTCAAGGGCGCGGGAAGGTCGGTCCAACGGAACGAGCAGCCCCAGCACAGCACGCTGGGCGTTGCGCTGGGCGCGGACTTCTTTCACCACAACGTGATCGGAACCGGGAAGCTCAGGGGCAAGTTCCTGACCCAGGAGGCTGTGCGAGATCCCGAGTTCGTCTGCGCCGAGCGCGACTGCGGCCCGGCTCACCGGCTCGGATTGCGGGCCGACGCCTTCGTGGATCTGCTCCGCCCAGGGTCGGTCGGGCTCGGCGTTGGCGCCGGGGTCCTGGCCTTCGGCGGCACGATCTCCACCATGGTCGTGGAGCACCCCACCTTCGAGAAGTCCCTGTGGTCCGGCCACGTGGGACCGTCCGTGTCCTGGCGGAGCGACGCCGCCTACGCCGCGATCTCCCCCGTCGTCGACTTCAAGCGCGAGACCACGCTGGGCGGCGACAGTTTCACCAGCGTAGGAGCGGGCATCACTGCCGCCATGGGACTGATCCGGAGCCGGTTCGGCGTCTACGCGAATGGCCGCTACCTGTCGCATCCGCAGAGCAGCGCCACGGAGTCGCGGTTCGGCGAGCTCTATCCCGAGGCGAGCATCGAAGCCCGGACCGTACGAGTCGAAGGCGGCGTCATGGCCGACGCGGAGATCCGGTTCCGCTACCGGGTGAGCGCCCAGTCCTTGATCAATCTCGGCGTGTACATGGAGCTCACGCGCAGCGACCTGCGCTTCCTTCCGGTGGATCAGACGCTACGCCGAGAGTTCGTCGATCGGGGCATCTCGCTTTCGTTCGAGTTCCTGCAGAACTGAGGGTGGCGGGCAACGCAGGACGATCAGCCCGTCCACCGCGCGACCGCCACTCTGCGGTCATGGGGCTGCCTACGATTCTCCGCAGACACGACTCACACCCGCTTCTCCTTCCAGCGGCCTTTCTTGAAGATCACGCCGCTGACGACGGCCAGGGCGGAATACGCCAACGCAAGGGCCAGAAACACGCCAGGCGGACCCATGCCCAGCGGGTGGGCCATGACGTAGGCAGCGGGAATCTCGAAGAGCCAGAAGCAGCCCAGATTGATCCACGTCGGCGTCCACGTGTCACCCGCGCCGTTGAATGACTGGGTCAACACCATCCCGTACGCGTAGAAGAAGAACCCTCCGCACACGATCTGGAGAAACCGCACCGCGAAGTCGGCGGTGGCGGGATCCGGCCCGAACACGGCGACCACCGGCCGTGCGAAGATGATGAGCAGGACGCCGACGGCGCCCAGGAAGTAGAAGTTCAGCCGGCCTGCCAGCCACACGGCGCGTTCCGCCCGTTCCGGCTTGCCCGCGCCCAGCCCCTGCCCTACCAGGGTCGCGGCGGCGTTGGCCATGCCCCATGAGGGAAGCAAGGCGAACAGGATGATCCGCACGCCGATCGTGTAGCCCGCCAGCGCCTCGGGGCCGAAGCCGGACAGGACTCGTACCAGGCCGATCCAGCTGGCGGTCGCGATGAACGTCTGGAGCGTGCCGGCTGCGGACAACCGGACCACCGTGCCCATGGTGGCGATTTCGACGGCGACGTGGCGCGCGGCCACATGGAGCCGATCGGACAGACGAAACAGGACCCACAGCTGCACCAGCACGGCCAGACCCCGGCCGGTGACGGTGGCAGCAGCGGCGCCTGTCACCCCGAGCTCGGGGAAGGGTCCCAAGCCGAAAATCAGGCAGGGATCCAAGACCAGGTTGATCCCATTGGCGAACCACAGGACCCTCATGGCCACCGTGGCGTCGCCGGCGCCGCGAAACGCCGCGTTGATGAGAAACAGGAGCAAGACCGACGCGTTCCCCGCGAACAGCACGCGGGTGTAGCCAGCGCCGTCGGCGACCAGGTCCGGCGGCGCACCCATGACGGCCAGCATCTCCTCCGCGAAGATGCCGCCCAAGATCCCGATGGTGGCGGCCACGGCGAGGCCCAGGATGATGGCTTGAACCGCCGCGCGTGCCGCTCCGTCCTCGTCCTTCTCGCCGATGCGCCGGGCCACCGTGGCCGTGACGCCGATGCTCAGGCCCATGGCAACCGTGTAGACCAGAGCGTACATCGACTCGGTGAGCCCTACGGCCGCGACGGCGTTCGCTCCGAGCTTGGTCACCCAGAAGATGTCCACCACGGCGAACACCGACTCCATGACCATCTCGAGCACCATGGGCACGGCCATCAGGATGATGGCCTGGCGGAGCGGCGCCTCGGTCAGGTCGAGAGCCGTTCCCTTGACCGCCGCGACGATGGTCGGCCAGATGGGCGGCTCGCGTTCTTCCCGACCGGGCCAGTCGCTCGGCTCGTCGGCTCTCCGCTCCGCCGGGGCGTCGGCGGGGGTGGGCCGTGGCGCCTCGGCACCCTCGCTGCCGCCGGAATCGCTGTCCGTCATCCCACCCTCGTCCTTGTCCCCTCGACGCCGGCCGTCACCAGCCGGCCAACATCATCCAGGCGCCAAGGAGCACCGCCAGAGCGCCGGCCAGCCGGCCCAGCTCTGCGCCTCTGGGTACGAGCTTCTCGATGCAGAGGACCAGCGTCAGGGTGGCCATCCACGCCAGGTTCATCACGCCCAGGGCGAAGGCCGCCGCCATGAGGGCCCAACAGCAGCCCAGGCAGTGCGTGCCATGACCCACGCCCATGCTGAAGGCGCCGCCGGGCCCGTCGCGCCAGGCAGCGAGGAAGAAGGAGACGGGACTACGGCACTGGCTGAGGCAGGCCGCCTTGAGGGGCAGGAACTGGAAGGCGCCGGCCCCGACGAGAACCAAGCCACCGACCCGAGCGGGCAGTGCGGGTCCCGGGGCCACCAGCGTGCCGGTGTGCTGAAGGACGATTTGCACGGAGGCGGCAGCCAGGGCGTACGCGCCCCACACGGTGGCGTATCCGGCCAGGAACGCAGCCGTCCGCCCGCGACGCCCGAGCGCGGTGCCGCTGGAGAGCCGGGCGAACGTCACCACCCAGGGCAATGAAGGCGGCAACATCATGGCCGCCATCATCACGGCCCACATGGCGAACGCGAGCGGAAGCGCGCCCAACGCCCCCCGCCGCCACGGTGCCAGTGCTGCTCCCCCAACTGTCCCCATCGTGGTCAGGTACAGCCATGCCAACCCCGCCGTCCCCAGCACGGCAGCGGCCAGGATACCCGCTTCCTGGCGGTCGTAAGGCCTGGGAGTCGGCGCTCGATCCGTCACTCGCCCGATACCACCCAATGGAAGTCTGACCAGAGCCCGTGAGTTTGGTCCGTGGTGACCGTGACGACGCCGTTGTCGAGCGAGCTCGTGCCCCTGGCGATGACCTGGGTCGTCGCGTGAACCTGGTTGAACATGTTCTCGAACGTGACGGGCTTGGACCGGTCGCGTCCCCGGATGGCCTCGACCGTCGACTCGAGTATGCCCTCGACGCGGATCCGCTTGGTGCGGGCTTCCTCGACGATGTGCATGGGTGCCCTGCGGGTGGGCAGACGCCGGCCGACGAACCGGGCCAGGATCTCCCAGGGGCCGCCGGCGACTCCGGTGAGGATGGCCTCCACCGCCTCGACTTGCTCGGCCGTCGCTCCCTCACCCACCAGGATCACCTCGGTCCACCCCCCGTCGATCATGCGCTGAGGGCTGTCGTAGGCGACCACGGCGTCGACACCGGCCAAGCTCACGCCACCCAGCGCCCCGTCTCGGAAGCGTATGGCCCAGTACCCTTTGCAGCGCTCGTGCGTGCACGCCTGCTCGAAATGGACGTGGCCCGGACAGACCGTCGTACAGTTGCAGTTCTCGAAGAGGAGGCCTTTCGCCCACCAGGAAGCGGGCGCGGTGTCTGAGGTCATGCGTGAGGCTCCGTCGACGGCGTGGCACCGTGCTTGGCTGCTCGAGGCGGGCGCGAGCCCGAGGAACAGGGCGAAGTTGCACGGGGTCGCAGGGAAAGGTCGGCGCTCACGTCGCCCGCCGGTGTCGGGCGACCGGGAGCCGAGCCCGGAGGACGCATTCTGCGAGCCCCCCGGTGAGGTGGCAAGCAGCCCGCCGCGGGGGAGCGCCGGGACGTCGGCGGAACGCGCCAGGACGGCATTCGCTCAGCGTGTGGCTCGACGCCGTTCCCGATGTCCACCTCACTTGCGCATCCCGGGGGGAATCCGAACCCTGGGACCACCGGGCGTCACGGAGGCACCCGCAGGAGTCCGCGCGGATCATGACCGAAACGAGCAGAAGGATGGAGAGGTCAGAGCCGTACCGCATTCGCCGGTTCGACGAGGCCGGTTCGTTCCTGATCCGGGCCGAGCCCTGGCTCCTCGCCCGGGAAGCCGAGAACAACCTGATTCTAGGGGTCGCCCGGAGCCTGGCCGCCGGAGGGACCTGGTATGAACCGCCGGCCTACCTGGCGACTGTCGAAAGCGGCGGCGACGTGGTCGGTGCCGCCTTCCGGACGCCACCCTTCAAGCTCGGCCTGACACGATTGCCGTTGGAGGCCGTGGAAGAGCTCGGCCGCAGCGTCGTTCAGGTGTACGACGAGCTCTCCGCGGTCCTGGGTCCCGTCGATGTCGCCCAGGCGTTTGCTCGTCATTGGGCCGACCGCCTCGGCCGGGTCGCTCGGCCCGGGATGGCTCAGCGGATCTATCGGCTCGAGCGCGTGCTTCCGCCACAGCGTCAATGCCCGGGTCAGATGCGGCAGGCCGGGCCTGCCGACGGGAGCATGTTGATCGAATGGGCTGACGCCTTTCACGAGGACACCGGCATCAACGGCGGCCGCTCCGAGCCCCTGGTCAACGATCTGATCGCCCGCGGGCGCATGTTCGTTTGGGAAGACGGGGGGCCCCCGGTGTGCATGGCCGCGACCATGGGCGACACCCCGAACGGAAGCCGCGTGGGGTACGTGTACACTCCGCCGGACGCCCGAGGCCGCGGGTATGCCTCGGCCCTGACTGCCGGCTTGAGCCAGCACCTGCTCGACCGTGGCCGGCGATTCTGTTGCTTGTACGCCGACGCCTCGGCCCCGACGCCGAATCGCATCTATCGGCAGATCGGATACGAGCCGGTCTGTGACGTCATGGACGTGGAGTTCGTCTGACCGGAGCCGGGGCGAGATGCTCGGGAGGCAACGAAGACGGACGGGCCCCCGCAGGGACCCGCGCGTCTTCGTCCAATTGGCTCTACCGGACTCTGCGAGCTGGCCGGCCTTACCCCTCTTCAGCCGGTGGGAATCCGCCATTGCTCGCCGCCCAGACGATCTTGCCGGTGCCGTCCTCGGCCCGGTGGGCCAGGACGATGTAGGTGCCCCAGGTCTCGGTGTCCCCGGCTTCCATCTCATACCATCCCAGGTCCAGGTAGTAGCCGTCCCCGAGGTCCTCGGTGTTCACGTCATGGATGGTGATCTGATCGCCAGCCTCGGTTCCCTGGGCAATGAGCGCCTCGACACCCTCGCGGCCCGTCGCCGCGGGGCTCATCGGGAATGCCGCGACCCCGTCGTCGACGAAGAGGTCGGCCACCATGGAGGCGTGACCCATGTTGTAGTGGGTCTGGTAGTACTCGACGATGTCAGCGACGGGCCCGTCAACCAGGTCCTCGGGGGGGCCGTCCCCGGGTGGTGGCTCGAACTCGAAGCCCTCGGGCGGGGGCGCGTCGTAGTTTGTGAGGGACAGGCCGATCTTCCACTCCCCGTCCACACGGCGGGCATGTGACATGTAGCTGCCGCTCTGCGTAATCGCCTCGCCGCTCTCGGACGTGACCTCGACGGCCCATGTGCCGTGGGACACGGCGTGATCGCCGATGACCTTGGTGTCGCCCCGGTTGATCGTGAGCGAAGGCGATCCAGCCACCGCGGCTTCCAGAGAGGCGAGGATGCCGTCTCGGCCGCTGTAGATCCCACCGTTGGCCATCAGCCGGAGCGCCTCGTCCGTGTGGAGGTCCGCCACCATCGACGCGTGGCCCATGTTGTAGTGCTCTTCGAACGCGCTGGCCAGAGCGTCAACAGCCGCCAGGTCCGCCTCCTCGGCCGACATCTCACGGGCAGCGGTTTCCTCCACCACAGCCTCGGTTTCGCCGGCGTCTCCGCCGCAGCCGAGGACGAGCAAAGCAGGCAAGAGGAAGGGAGCGGGACGTAACTTCATGGTAAGCCTCCTGTTATGGCATCAGATAGCCCGTTGTCATGGAGCTTCCCGTCAGGCACGGTAGGGGAGTCGACCACCTCCGGTCAACTATTCGGGGATCGCCACCCGCTACGATCGCCCAATCTGGCACCCGCCGCTCCCGGAGGCGACGCGGCGCCCTCGTTGAACAGCAGCTTGCGAGCGCGGTCGGGACGTCAGCGCACCTTCGAGACCTTGCCGCAGGTCCGACACTCAGCCACGGGGAAGACCTCCTTCGGGTGCCGGAGCGAACCCGCGGGCCGAAACCAAAGGTCGGCGCTACCGCAAAAGGGGCAGCGGCGCTTCGCTGTCGTCTGAGTCTTCTCAGCCATTCCAAGGCATCTCCAGCTGGAGCCGTGATCTCGCATCCTATCGAGCCCGACATTCCCACACCACCGGTCGGGAGCCGGCCTCTCCGTGACCTCCTCCGGGTGATGGTGTACACTACGGTCTCGCGGCCAGCTGCCGCTCCGTCGGCCCCTCGTCCGGGGCCCTCTTGGTTCCGGCCCCCAGCAATGGATCCGTCTTCGATGTCGCCACGCGAGGCTCCGGCCTCTTCCTCGCTGCTCCGCTGGGCCGGCCTCTTCGCGGTCCTGGCAGCGCTGGCGTTTCTCATCGACATCCCGGTCGCCACACTGTGCCGCGACCGGTGCGTCGGCGGCGAGGTGGGTAACCTCATCCGGCTGTCCGAGGCTTTCGCACAGGGCATGGGCGTGGCCGTCATCATCCTGACCGTGGCAGTCCTCGATCCGGCGAATCGTCGCAGGCTGCCCCGCCTCGTGACGCTTTCCCTCGGGGCGGGCCTGGTTTGTGACGTGCTCAAGCTCCTGATTCCCCGAGCCCGGCCCGGCCATGGTGAGCTACCGGATACGGCGCTGGCGACGTTCCTCGGCTGGGAGCTGTTCGCCGACGCCCAGGGACTCGGCGACGTGCTGGACCATGGCATCCAGTCCTTCCCGTCAGGCCACACGACGGTGGCGGTGGGGCTCGCGATCGGCCTGATTTGGCTACACCCCAGGGGCCGGTGGCTCTTCGCCTTCTTCGCCCTCCTCGCGGCAACTCAGCGGGTCACCTTCGGGGCCCACTTTCCCAGCGACGTGCTGGCGGCCGGGGCCCTGGCGTGCATCGTGGCGGCAGGCTGCTTCTCGTCGAGGGGCCCGGGCGGCTGGTTCGACCGCTTCGAGGCAAAGGCCTCGGTGGGCTGACGGCCGGGGACCGACGCCGACCGTCGGGCCGGGTGATTCCCGTACCGCGGTGCCGGGCTCCGGACGTCGCTATCGAGCGGCCCCGGCCCGGAAGCTCCCTTCGTCGGTGGAAACAAGAGTTTTCTTGTGTCTGCGCGTCCCGGCCACCCATTGTGCAGGACACACCTATCCTCAACGGAGGCAGAGATGACCCGCTCGCTCGTTGCCATTCTGGCGCTCGTCCTCGTAGGCCCCACGGCCCTGCAAGCCCAGGACGACGACGGACCGCCCCAGGTCCTTTCGGTCTCGTCGTATGTGTGCCCTCAATCCGCCGTCTCCGACATCGCAGAGAACTACGATACGTACACGCGCCCCGTCGAGGACGAGCTGGTGACCGAAGGCATGCTGCTCGCCGCCGGTCTCTTCTTCCACGCTTGGGCCGACGAGTACAACGTGAACTACTACCGGGTGGCGCCGAGCATGGCGGGGCTCTTCGAGGCAGTCGCCGAGGTCGGCCGGCGGGTGAACGAGCAAAACCCCGAGCTAGCAGACGGGCCGGGACCTTTCGCGATCTGCACCGCACACAAGGACAACATCTACTTCATGGGACCCAGCACCGAGGCGGAGCCGCCCGAGGGCATGTGATCCGAGCGTGGGGCTGAAGGGCACGGGGTCGGGCCGCGGGCCGGGGCCCGACCCGCTCGTCGCGGAGAGCGCGGGGCGAGCCGGTCCTCAGTCGGACGCGAAGCTCGCGACCTGCTCGATCCAGCCAGATCGGTGCCCGGGGAGGGACGGGAAGGGGCGGTCAGAACCCTGCCACTCGCTGCGCTCCATAGTACAGGGCGTTGAACAGGAGCTTGTAGGTCCCGTGAGTCTGGCCGCGGTGCTGCACCCGAAAGCCCAGCATCACGATCCGACCCCTACCATACGCCACCTCGAGGGCCGCGACGCGTCCGCGCAGGTGCTCTTCGCCGACGACGAGTCCACTCAGGAGCAGCTCGCCGTCGGAGGGATAGTGGGCAAGCTCCCGGACGGAGTGGGGCCCATTCTGCAGGCGGTCCACCGCGTAGGCCGGGCTATGGCTGAACTTGGCGGCCACCTCCGTCGGCAGGCCGTAGGCCACGGGGTGCTCGGGATCCACGTTGACGCGAAGGATGACGCCGGGACCGAAGAAGTCGCTGGTGGGAACGTCCGCGACGGCGTCGCTCACCGGCACGTCGAAGTGTTCGAGGACCACCTGGCCGCCCGAGTCCAGCGTGACCAGCGTGCCGCCGGTCTCGACGAAGGCGCGGAGCCGATCCACGCCTTCCATTCCTATCCCCCCGGTGTAACGCGCCGGCACGCTGTCCTGAGGGTGGCCGTTGATGAGGTCGTCCAGCTCCAACTCGGCCGGAATCACGAGCACGTCGAAGCGATCGAGCGACCCTCCGTTCCGGATGTCGTCGTTCCTCACGCTCTCGTAGGAGAACTCGAACCTCTCCAGAATCCACCGCGTCCACCCCTCGTCGATGGACGGCACCCAGGACCGGTATAGCCCGACGCGTGGAGGTCGGAGCGCGGGGCCCAGGTCGGCAGCCACCAGGTCGGCCGCCGCCGCCCCAACCGGGACCGACAGCTCGCGGGACACCCTCTCCACGGCACCTCGAGCGCTGCTGCTCGAGTCGACCACCAGGAAGGCACCGGGCGAGACCCGCCTCCCATCGAGGGAGGTCGCTTTCAGGAGGCGCCGGATCGGTATCCCCTCTGCCAACAACCGGTTGACCGCCACCACCGTCGCGTTGATCTCGTGGTTGAGCACCAGGCCCCGTGATGCCTGCGGTACCGGTGGGGGCTCGGGTGCGGCCACTCGCGCCAGGAGCGACAGCGACACCGTATCGAACGGCTCGTGCACGGGCACGGCTGTCACACCCATCTGAAGGGGCAGCGTGTATCCGGTCACGTCGTAGGGGCGGATCGGCGGCCCGCCCGGGTACAAGCGAAGCTCCGGATAGCTCTGCGTCTCGAACAGGTCCACGAGGGCAGCTCGGTGACTCTGGGCCGCGAGCAGCACCCACGAGCCCTTCGCGTACACGGTGCCGCCCGCAGGAAGGTCGGCCTCGGCCTGGTGCACCTCGATGCCCTGCAACGCAAGCCGCTCGAGCATCTCGGCAGCCGTCACCGGGTCTCTCTGGTCGATGGGCACGACGTAGGCGAAGGGTCCCTCGCTGTCTGCCTGGGCGATGGCGTCGTGAGCCATTCTCCAGTGGTTGGCCAGGAACTCGGAGCGGTAGCGGGCGGCCTGCTTCAGGACCGACATGGCGGCGATCATCTGGTAGTCCACGATGTCCCGCAGATGCCATGGCCCGCCCCACCACGGATCGGGGAAGCTCTTGGTCTGTCGATACTCGGGCAGTCCCCGGTCCGGACGCGTGGGCCGGAGCTGGTCCCGCTCGATGGTGAGCGGGGTGGCCATCGAGGCGCTCGCCGTCTCCGTGAGCAGCCCGACGATGTTGTGCCACCAGACCGAGAGGGCCCCGCCCTGGTGGTAGATGCGGTACATGGCGTTCGTCAGCACACCCTGCTTCCCGGCAACCTGGAGGTCCGTGGCCATGCCCCCTCCAAGAAACTTGATCTGCTGCCAGATCAACGGATGGATTCGCTCATTGGGGGGGTCGGGAAACGGGGGCACGAACATCCGGGCTCCGTATGGGCCCATCTGGTGCTGATCCAGATAGATCTGCGGATGCCAGTCGTGGTAGAGGAGCCGCATCATGATCCGCGTCTCCACCATGTTACCCATGAAGAAGTCGCGGTTGTTGTCGTGACCGACGTACGGGTGGTACAGCCACGGCATGGACGCTCGCTCGAAGGGCGTGCCCAGGTTGTCCTCGTACCAGTCCACCGTGAGGATCTGCCCATCCGGATTGCCCGAGGGCACGTGGATCAGGACGGTGTTGTCGAGGATCTCCCGTACGACCGGGCCCTCATCCACCGCCAGCCGGTAGATCAGCTCGAGGCTGGTCTGGGACGATGCGATCTCGGTGGAGTGGATGTTGTGATTGAGGAAGACGAAGGTCTTGCCTCGGGCCGCCAGATCGAGTGCCTCGGCGGCAGTCGGAGTGCCGCTGGCCAGCCTCCGGGCGATGTCCCTGTACTCGGGCAAGCGTCGCAGGTTTTCGCTCGAGCTGACCAGCACGACCACGAACGGATTGCCCGAGGTCGTCTCCCCGACGACGTCCAGCCGGACGCGAGGTGAAGCGGACGCCACCCGCTCCAGGTACTCTAGGATCTGGTCCCACGTGGCCAACCTCCGATCCGCTCCGACCTCGAATCCGAGGTGGTCCCGGGGAGCGGGAACGACCACCTGAGCCCCGGCGGAGCTCTGGCAAACCGCGAGGGCCACGAAGGCCCCCGCCCAGCCCTTCACGAATCCCCTCTCACCGGATCGGCCGCTCCGGGTTCAGGTGCGGAGCCAGAAACGCCCAGATCTCGCGGCGCGACTCCTGGGCCAGCCGTGTGTCGAGGCGGTTGAAGGAGTGACCGCCTGGCGCGTCCTCGTAGATCTTGTATTCGAACCCCCGCTTGCCCTCGGCCTGGAGGGCCTGGATCAGCCGCTCCACCTCCAGGACGTTGACGTCCTCGTCATTCGTGTTCGTGTGAATGAGGAGCGGGGTGCCGTCGTACTTGGCCGCGTTCCAGGACGGGGAGCGGCGCCGATACTCCTCGACGTCGTCCTGCGCGGTATTGCCGATGTGATACTCCGCCGAGTATTGGTCCCGGTAGCCCTGGCTCTTGTAACCCATCCGGGCAATCAGGTCGCTCACGGGCACCCCCGCGTAGGCCGCGGCATAGTCGCCACCGTGCTCGAAGATGTTCATCAGCGCGTGCAAGCCGCCGTGGCTCCAGCCCACGACGCCCACCCGTGAAGCATCCAGGAAGTCGTAGTTCTCCAGCATGAAGTTCCTGGCGGCGTAGGTGTCCTCTATCTCGAGGCCCCCATAGTCGATGGCCTGATAGGTACCCCTCCCGTAGCCTGTGCTCCCTCGGTACTCGGGAGCGATCACCGTGTACCCTTGCTCGAGCATCTCTCTCAGCACATTGGTCGCGCCCGACCTGAAGTTGCTGTGGACCCCTCCATGGGGGAACACGATGAGGGGCTGGTCGCGACTTCGGTCCAGGTCCCTGGGAATGAACACATAGGCCGAGAACCGGAAGGGATTCCCGGCCCCCTGAGCGGTGGGGTTCGGTTGATAGCGGAGGGGCGGCCCCGTCAGCCGCACGAGATCGACCTCGGCGATGTCGCCGAGGCGGTTGAAGAACATCAGGTCGTCCACCTGGCGCGCGAGCTGGTCCAGCCGATGGCGCAGGGACTCGTTCTGCCGGGCCAGCTCCTCGAGCACCGGGTCTTCTGGAGCGTCGTCCTCCTGGGCGGCCAGCGACGTGGGCGTGGTCAGGGCGAGCAGCGAGACGGCCGCGCAGAAGCTCAGCCGGCTCCTGCGGATGCGTGTGCGGTGGGTGCGCACACGGCGACGGGCTTCGTGTACGGCGGGCACGGTCCTCCTCCGGTTCGGGTCGACGGGTGCTGGGGGACACGATACGTCGATTGGCGGCAGGACGACACAGCGCCCGAGGCCCGAATCACGAACGGCCCCGCCGCCTTGGCGGGGCCGTTCGTGGATCGGTGGGTGGGCGTCCGCTTCCTCCCGTGCAACCTCTAGCGTCGCGGAGTCCTGGCCGCCGGTGCGGTGCCCGGCAGTCCCGCCAGTGCGGGTGAGGAGCGGGGTGCCGTCACCCGTCCTACCCGGCCGGGAACCACGACACGCCGAAGCTCAGCTCCAGGGCCCACAGCGTCTTCTCGGTCGGGAGCTGGAGATCGTCGAGCGTCGGCCGCAGGGCGTTCGGGATATGGTGGAGCCGCATGTCGCCACGCAGCGCATGGTTGCGCGTCAGGAAGACCCGGCCACCCAGCCCATAGCTGAGAGCGAAGTCAGCGCTGCCGCTCGTTTGATCGGGGCGCCAGAACACGACCCCGGCACCCAGCGTGGGGAAGATCTGGAAATCGTGGGTCAAGTGGAGGTCGTAGCCCAGGGCTCCCCACAGCGGGAAGGCGTTCACGTTCTGCTTCCTACCCCCGGACCCGAGCGTCGCCAGGGCGTTGGCCACTTCCGCCTGGACGAAAGCCTTCTCGGTGAAGTGATAGGAGCCGCGCACGCCGAAGATGGCATCACGTCGGAACTCGTCTTCCCCCGACCCGTGGTTGTACTCCGGCTCGTCGTTCAGGAGTCCGCCGTACAAGTTGAGCTCCCAGCGGCCCACCAGACGGCGCCAGTCCACGGCGGCCTGGTCGAACTCGGGGTAGCTCTTCATGACGGCCTGGTACGCGTCGGCCGCCAGGTCCTTGTAGCCGCGCGCCTCGAATATCTGGCCGAGCGCATACAAGGCCGACGCCTCGGCCTCGGCGGCGTCTTCGCCGTTCTCGACGTCGGTCGTGAGACCGGCCGCCAGCTCGAGGAGAAGCGTGTACACCTGCTCCCGATCGCCCTCGACCTCGGTCAGAGTTGTCGGGATGCCGGTGGCGGCATCCGTCACCGTCGCGGATATGCGCAGCGTCGGTACCGAGTCGGCGGACTCCTCGACGCTCACGATCGCATCGCTCAGCGCGACGACCGGGGCCTCGCTCGATTCCTGTGCCCCTGCGGCGGATGAGAAGGCCGTGATGAGAACCAGGGCCGAGCAGGTGCTTGCTGATGACTTCATGGCTACCCCTCCTTGTCTTCCCGCCCGAAAGCGGTGGAGACCGCACTGCTGACGACGCACTGTCGCCACCGGCTCAGCTCAGCAAAGAGCGGGCCGCCTGATCGTGTAGGAAACAAAGGGGTTGCCAACCGATGAGATCCAACTTGTTGCATGCGGGCAACAACGGACAAGGGTTTTCGTGCGGCATTACGTGGAAAGAGGTTCACCTTCCCCCACCGATGCGCCGACAATGGAAGTACCCGCCTTCACCCTCAACGACAATCCGATCCCAGCTTCGTCACATGGTGCTGAACCCATCGACACTGGGGAGGGCAGGGCTGGGGCGTCAGCCGGTTCCTCTCCGAGCCATCGTCATCTCTGCCTTCGCCCTGTTCGTCCCGGCCGTGGCGACCCTGGCCTTCTCCGAACAGCTCCGGTACAACGAGGTGCTCGTTTGGCTGGTCGCCTTGATACCGGCCTTCCTCGTTGCCTACTACCGGGGCTGGGAGGGCGTGGCCAAGGCGCTCGCGCTGGGCATGGTCGTCCTCACTGCCGTGCAGATAATCCTGCTGCTCCAGGGCCGGCGCGTGTTGCACCACGAGATGCTCGCCACCGTCGTCGGAGCGTACGTCATCATCGGCGTCGGCGTCGGACTGCTGACGGAGTTGATCCATCGGGAGCGGGAACGGGCGGTGGAGATGGCCCTCACAGACGGACTGACCCAGCTTCCCAACCGTCGCTTCGCGGAGCTGGCGCTCGAGCGGGAGTTCGCTGCTGCGAGACGTGGACGGCGCCTCTGCGTGGTCATGTTCGACCTGGACGGCTTCAAGCGCTTCAACGACACGCACGGCCATCCGGGAGGAGATGAAGCCCTCAAGACGTTTGCCGAGGCGCTGGACGGCGTGACTCGCAAGATGGACCTCTCCTGCCGCTGGGGTGGCGAAGAGTTCCTGTCGATCGTGTCGTCATCCGGTCTCGAGGGTGCCCTGGTGTTCGTCAGCCGGGTCAAGGAACGACTGGCCACGGTGCAGGTCCGGGGCGAGACCGTCTCGGTCGGGGTCGGGCTTGCCGAGTACGGATCCCGTTATGCCACTGCGGGAGCGCTCATCGAAGCAGCCGACAACGCCATGTATCGGGCGAAGGCCAGGGGGCCCGGCAGCGTCGCGGCGGTGTACGGCAACGATCCGGAGGACCTCGACGCAGAGGGACACCGGGAGCGGCGCGCCGGACCCAGCGACCGGCGTGCCATCCAGCGGGAGCCAGCGAGCACGTGACGGCCGCGGCGCACGCCGCTCGGCTCTCCGAGGGTCGCCCTCAGCTCCGTCGGATTCTCGGCCACACGAGACCCGTATCACCCTTGTAGCGCTCCCAGCCTTCGTGCCGCGACAGGGAAGCGTCCGTCTCGAGCATGTTGGGCAAGAAGACGGCCAGCCACACCCAAACCAGGATCGCCCACCCGAGCCAGTGACGGACGAGGAGCGCGTACGATCCATACACCATCATCTCGCCGAGGTAGTTCGGTCGGCGGACGCGCCGGTACAGCCCGTCGGTAATCAGGCCGCGCCGCCAGCGGAGCGTGAAGTGCCGTTGGGCGTCGGCCGTCATCATCAGCACCACGCCCAGGGTGTGAACGGAGATGGCCACCGCCAGGAGCCAGTCGGGGGCCGGAGGCCGAGGCTGCAACACCGGGGAGATCAGCAGGAAGGGCAGCACCCAGTACAGCCCCAGGACGAGGGCGAAGGAGAGGAGGGCCCCTCCGAAGGTGACCTTGGCGTCCCAACGCGAGTCGCGGAAGGCCGCATGTTTCAGGAGCCAGCACAGTCCGTAGCTTCCGTGCAGCGCCAGATACACCCACGCCTCCGTAGAGGTATTTCGGTACAGGAGCATGAGGAGCGCGATGAAGAGCAGCGTCCCGCCCTTCTGGAAGTTGATCACCGAGGAAAGCCGCAGGATGCGGGGCCCTCCCAGAAAGTCCTCGCTCAGGTAGCGAGTCAGCCGGGAAAGGCGCGCGGCTGCGTTCGGGGGTGAGCTCGAGGGCTTCGGGTCCACGCTGATCTCCGGCTGGGGCGTTGCACGAAGCTAACGGAGCGTCCGGCCATCGTCGCCCCCGGATCGCGCGATGTGCGGTGGATCCGTGGCTTCACGAATGGAGATCGGCAGCCGGCGGCCACCGGGGTGGCCGCCGGAAGGCTGGGGAGGATAAAGGGTCGCGCCGCGACCGTTTGCGGCCGTCAGGCGCGGGTCAATTCGCGGCGATGAGGAAGACCTGGTCTACGACGTGCACGATGCCGTTGGTCGCGTCGACGGTGCCCAGGATCTTCGCGCCATTGACGTAGGTGTCCCCGTCGCGAACCTCGATCGCAACGTAGTGGCCGGTGGCCTGGTACAGCTGCAACTCGCGCTCCATCAACTGGTGCAGCTGCTCGGTCGTGTACTTCCCGGGTGCGGCGTGCGAGGTCACGATCTTGGCCAGAGCCGCCTTGTTCTCCGGCTTGAGCAGGTCCTCGACGGTCCCCTCCGGGAGCGCCCCGAAGGCGTCGTTGGTGGGCGCAAAGACGGTGAGGGGCCCCTGGTTGACCAGCACGTTCTCCAGCTCCGCTGCCTGAACCGCAGCGACCAGCGTGCTGTGGTCCGGCGAGCCCAGCGCGATCTGCAAGATGTTGGGCCTCGAGCCTTCGTCCTGAACGAACGCCTGTCCCTTGTTCGAGGCCGCGTCCGACAGCTCGGTCGCCGAGGCGCCTGTCTGGGCGCCCTCGGGCGGGCTGCAGGAGCTCAGCAGCATGAGTGACGCCGCGGCGAATCCGGCGAGGCTTATGGCGGAATGTCGCTTGAACATCGAGATCCTCCTGGCGTGTTCGCGATGAGCGTCTGGGCCCCCTTCCTGGGGACGTGTTCCCAAGCTGAACGGCACCAGTGGAGCGCGATAGCGGGACTTTCTCCCCTTGGACCGTGGGAGAATTCCTGACATGGAGGTGATGATCTGGACAGGGGCCCGTTACGGACCACCCCCCCGCTCTCGGCGAGCGAACCAGAGCACCTGTGCCGGCAGGGCCATGGCCAGGAAGCGTGCGCTGAGGGAAGTCCCCGTGACCACCGCTACCATGGCGTTCTCGCCTGGGGTGTCGCCCAGCGTGTACGTCGTCTGCACGAGACCGTCCTGGTCGGTGACGGACGTCTCGCTGGCGAACGAGCCCCCACCCGCCTCCACCACCCAGCTCACGGTGATCCCTGGCAACGGCGCGCCCACCCTGCTGACCACCTTTGCAACGAGCGGTTCGGCCAGCTCGGAGCCCACCACGCCGGACTGGCTGATCCCGCTCACGACGCCGATGCCCGCTGGGGTATCATCCGGTGGCTGTTCGGGATCCGTGACCTCACCGCCCCCCTCGCCGCACCCGAACATCGGGGATATCAGGAGGACCGTGATGGTCAAGCTACGGCGGGCGTGGCGATGCATGGGCACCTCTGGGTCGGGCCGAACACCGGCAATGTAGGGCCGGCGTCCCCGAGAATCGACGCTGGCCCGAGAGGGGGTCCGGGGGATTCGGCAGCCAAGCTCTCGAAAGCCTGCCCCTGTGGCCCTATTGACCGCCCGTGCCCCGGCTGCCAAGTTCCCTCCAGCGTCGACCAGGCAGATGGCGCAAGGTAGCGAGTTTAGGCTATGGTATTGGTGGGAACGATGCGGGAGCCTGCCTCGGCGGGAGTCCCGCTTTTTATTGGTGGCTGTCCTGCCACAGACCCGGCGCGGGGGTAGAGGCCGCGTGAGTCAAGGCGTCGCGAGGTGCGGATCGTCCGAAACTCCGAACTTGACCAACCATTATGGAGCAGATGATGCGTACCAAAGGAACCGTGAAGTGGTTCAACGACCAGAAGGGCTTCGGATTCATCACGCCCGAGGACAACGGGAGGGATTGCTTCGTGCATCACTCCGCCATTCAGGCTGAGGGCTTCAAGAGCCTGTCTGAGGGCGATGTCGTCGAGTTCGACATCACCGAAGGGACCAAGGGCCCCGCTGCCGAGAACGTGGTGCGAGTGACGTAGACGGTCGCTGACCCTCGTGGTCACGGCGGGCCACTCCGGGACTTTCCCGGGGTGGCCCGTTCTTCATTGGAGTCGGGGTCAAACAAGACGGCCCTGGAACTCGTCAGAGCAATAGCAGCCATGCACTCGACGACGAGGGAGGGGCACGATGACGGGAAGACTGGTTCATCTCTGTCTGGGCGTGGGCCTGGTCACGACGCTGAACGGCGGCCCCCTGGAAGCACAGGAGGACTTCTCCTGGAGCGAAGGGATGACCGCGGGCCAGGTCCTGGAGGTGAAGGGGATCACGGGCAGCATTCGAGCCGAGCTGGCCGAGGGCGGCGCCGCTTTCGTGAGCGCCCGTAAGCGTGGACGCCAGTCGGATCTGGAGCGGGTCGAGATCCGGGTGGTCGAAGAAGGGGACGGCTACACGATCTGCGCAGTCTACGATCCGACCGAGCGGACACGGGAGTGCGGTCACCGGGACGACGACGATGACGACGATCGCCGCGACCACCGTCGCGACCGCTCGATCGACGTTGATGTGGACTTCGTGGTCTCGCTCCCCAGGGGCGTCGAGCTCATCGGCACCATGGTCACCGGCGACGTCGAGGTAGAGGAGGTCGACTCGGACGTCACGGCCTCCAGCGTCACCGGCGACGTCGTCGTGTCCACCCGTCGGACCGCGTGGGCCAGCACGGTCAGCGGATCCATTGACGTGGAGATGGGCCAGATCGACCGGAGCCAGCGCTTCCACACGGTGAGCGGAGACATCACGCTGCGCCTTCCCCCCGACCTCGACGCCGACATCCGCTTCTCCTCGCTCTCGGGTGAGCTGGACACGGACTTCGACCTCTATGTGGAGCGAGAGAGCGAGAAGTTGATCGGCTCGGACGTCCGTGGGACCATCGGCGAAGGCGGACCCCGGTTGTCGTTCAACACCGTGAGCGGCGACGTGACGCTGCGGAGAGCGACGGCAACCCCTCGCTGAACGCGGTCCCTTCCTCGCACCGGAAGCTGCGGCTGCTTCCGCTGTTGAACGGGCTCCCGTCTCAGGCGGGGGCCCGCTCCGTTTCCCGCCCGTCGTCACCGCCTTTGGGCCCTCGGCCTCGTCGGCCTCCGGCCTCGCTGCCTGGCTCGGCTCGGGCTTGATTCTGGCCTGGACCTTGTATATCATTGTATCCGGATTTATGGATACGACGACTGAGCCGCGCGTTTTCGAGAGGATGAGCGCTCTGGGCGATCTGGCCCGGAGCCGCGTCCTGGTGCTGCTGGAGCAAGGAGAGCTCACCGTGTCCGAGCTGGTCCAGATCGTCCAGCTTCCCCAGTCCACGGTGAGCCGTCACCTGAAGGTCCTGGCAGACGACGGCTGGGTGACGTCGAGGGCCAGCGGGACGAGTCGGCATTACCGGATGTCGCCCTCCCTGGACCGCGAGGCGCAGGAGTTGTGGAGCCTCGTACGATTGGATGTGGTCTCCGCGGGACACACCGAGGGCGACGCCGAACGGGCGATCGCCGTCATGGCGCACCGACGGCAGAAGTCGAAGGCCTTCTTCGCGTCGGCGGCGGCCCGCTGGGACAGCCTGAGGGACGATCTGTTCGGAGCCGGCACGGACGCGCTGCCGCTCATTGGCCTACTGGACCGCCGGTGGACGGTCGGCGACCTGGGAACGGGCACGGGCCAGTTCGCCGCCCATGTGGCGCCCTTCGTCGGGCGAGTGGTGGCCGTGGACGGCTCCCCCGAGATGCGTAAGGCGGCGCGGGCTCGCTTGCAGACGTTCCCGAACGCCGAGGTCCGAGCTGGCGAGTTGGAGAGCCTCCCGGTCGCCGACGGCGAGCTGGACGTCGCGGTGCTCCTCCTCGTGCTCCACTACATCGTGGACCCTCCCCGCGCCCTGGCCGAAGCCGCGCGGACGCTCGCACCCGGCGGCCGCCTGATCACGGTCGACATGAGACCCCATACGAGAGAGGGCTACCGCGAGGAAGTGGGGCATGTGTGGTCCGGCTTCGACGAGAGATCGATGAGTCTGTGGCACCGGCAGGCCGGTCTGACGGACTTTCAGTGCCAGCCCCTCCCTGCCCGGCCGGAAGCTACGGGCCCTCTGCTCTTCGTGGCATCGGCCACGAGACCTGACTGACAACACGCATCAACTCAAGAGACAGGACGAGACCCCCATGGAAACCACCGTCATGAACGAACAGGCCGAGTCCCTGACCGCGGCAGCCCGCCCGCCCTTCAAGGTCGCCGACCTTGCCCTCGCCGATTGGGGACGCAAAGAGATCCGGCTGGCCGAACAGGAGATGCCGGGGCTCGTGGCGGCCCGGGAGGAGTACGCGCCCCAGAGGCCGCTGGCCGGGCTCAAGGTCATGGGGTCCCTGCACATGACCATCCAGACCGCCGTCCTGATCGAGACGCTGGTGAAGCTCGGCGCCGATGTCCGGTGGGTTTCGTGCAACATCTTTTCCACCCAGGATCACGCCGCCGCGGCCGTGGCTGTGGGCCCCGAAGGGACAGCCGAGAACCCGCAGGGCATTGCCGTCTTCGCGTGGAAGGGCGAGACGCTGGAGGAGTACTGGTGGTGCACGGAGCAGGCCCTCGAATGGCCGGACGGAAGCGGCCCGGACCTGATCGTGGACGACGGGGGCGATGCCACCCTGCTGCTACACAGGGGTGTCGAGTACGAGGATGCCGGTCGGGTGCCGGACTTCGACCCAGAGCACGAGCCCGAGGAGTGGGGTGTGATCCTGGAGGTGCTCCGGCGGTCGCTGGAGCGGGATCCACAGCGGTGGCACCGCGTCACCGCGGACATCCGCGGGGTCTCCGAGGAGACGACCACGGGCGTGCACCGGCTGTACGAGATGGAGGCGAACGGCACGCTGCTCTTCCCTGCCATCAACGTCAACGACTCCGTGACCAAGTCGAAGTTCGACAACATCTACGGATGCCGGCACTCCCTGATCGACGGCCTGAACCGGGCGACGGACGTGATGATCTCCGGCAAGATGGCGGTCGTGTGCGGCTACGGTGAGGTCGGCAAGGGCTGCGCACAGGCCCTCAAGGCCCAGGGGGCGCGCGTGGTGGTCACCGAGATCGATCCCATCTGTGCCCTGCAGGCCAGCATGGAGGGGTTCAGCATCCAGCGTCTCGAGGACGTCCTCGACCGGGCCGATATCTTCATCACGGCTACCGGCAACAAGGACATCATCACGTCCGATCACATGGCGCAGATGAAGGACAAGGCCATCGTCGGCAACATCGGCCACTTCGACAACGAGATCGACATGGCCGGTCTACAGAGGTATCCGGGTATCCGCCGGGAGAACATCAAGCCCCAGTACGACGAGTGGATCTTCCCCGACGGTCACAGCGTCATGATTCTCGCCGAGGGGCGTCTCCTGAACCTGGGCTGCGCCACGGGGCACCCCAGCTTCGTGATGTCCGCGAGCTTCACGAACCAGGTGATCGCCCAGATCGAGCTGGCGACGAGCGACAGCTACGAGAAGAAGGTCTACCTCCTGGCCAAGCACCTCGACGAGAAAGTGGCCCGTCTGCACCTGGACAAGCTGGACGTCCGGTTGACCGAGCTCACCGATGCCCAGGCCGAGTACATCAACGTCCCCAAAGAGGGGCCGTACAAGCCGGAGTGGTATCGGTATTGATCGGCGCTCGCCGAGAGCGCCTGCCCGAGTTCGGGGACCCGCGTGAGGAAGGCCCCGCGCCGACTGCGGTCGGTGCGGGGCCTTCTTCTTGGGGGGAGCTCAGCCCCCACAGGGAATCGAACAAAGCTCGGCTCAGGGTCGGTCAGCGTACCGGCTCGTACATGGCCTCGAAGGAGTCGGCCCTCATGGCGTAGGCGTCCGTGCCACCCGGATCGTTGTAGACGATGTAGTCGCCCGCCTCGTAATGAGTGACGCCCTCCAGTGTCTCCACGTACCCATCGTGCTCTGCCTTCTCGGCCCACACCGGGGTGACTTTCCGCCACAGGCCGGGGCTCACCGGGCGGTAGGTGCGGGCGAAGACCGCCGCGTCCACCGTGTAGACGCCCCACTTCTCGTACGTGAAGCCGTCCGTCTCCAGATCGAGCCGCACGGCGACGACCGTTGACGTCGCCTTCTTGAGGTACTCGCGTCGCTCCGTCACGATGGCAGTTCTAGTTCCCCGGACTCCCGATAGGATCGCCCGGCGGGATCTCCAGCTTCGGACCGGGAATGGTGGCTTCGGAGCGGTTCTCCCACCGCCGAATGTCAGCCGTGACCAAGCGCTGATGGGGCGATAGCTCGGGCTGCGCCTCGAGGGAGTCGGCCAGCCGTCCGAGCCGGTCCGCCAGGATGGCCCGGACCTCCGCCGATACGTCGTCACGCGCGGCCTTCACCATCATCTCGTCGGCCACGACCCGCTGGATGGTGTGCAGGACCCGCATCCGGTACTCGTCGTCCGGCTCGGGCGCACTCCACGTGTGGTCCACGAGTCGATCGACGACTTCCTCGAGGTTCGGATAGTCGCCCATGGCGCCGAACACCACGAGACGCGCCATGCGCTCCGGCCTGAGCAGCTCCTCCACGGCGAAGGCCGCGGCTCCCTCCGCCGCGCCCAGGGGATCGAAGAGCAGCTCCGTATAACCGTCGAAGACCTCTCCCTGACCGTACCGGAAGGCGGGGGGCGGAATCATCTCGACGATTTGCTCCGGCATTGCCAGGAAATCGACCGTCAAGGTGGATAGCACCGTCTCCAGAGCGTCCCGCTGCTCGTCGGCGGGGACGATGGTGTACGGTGTCTGCCCGTCGCCTCGCAACGCGTACGCGTAGTCGGCGCCGCCCACGCTCTGCACCGCCGAGTTGAGCTGGAAGCGGTGGTGCATGTAGAGGGGCAGGAGGACCTGTTCCAGGTTGGACAGGGGCTCGCCGGGCCTTATCACCTCGGGACCGAAGCTCTCGAGGCCGATCCTGCGCACCTCGATCTCGGTCTTCAGGTGGTCGACCAGGTTGTCGCCATTGTCCCAGACACCCGCGTATTGGTGGCCGGCGCCACGGAAGTTGTTGTTCGTGTGGCCCATGTAGAACAGGCCCTGTTCCATCCCCTCCTCGGTGATTTCCCGGAGGGCGGCCGATTCGTCGGTTCCGGCTGGGAAGTCCTGATAGAGCCACGTGACCGAGAGCTTGTCATAGTCGCCGATCCGTCGCAGGTACGCGTTGGACAGGTCGATGGTGCCGTCATCCGCGATCTCCACGAGCGGCGCCGGGTAGTCCATGACGCTTTCCCGGCCGTAGGCGCTGGCCAGGTAGTTGTGAGGAAAGCCCAGGGTGTGTCCCACCTCGTGGGCAGAGAGCTGCCGGACGCGTGCCAGCGCCATCTCCACCGCGTCGGCGTCGCCGGCGACCTGTGCCAGGTACTCGAAGCCCGGCGCGTCAGCGAGTCCGCACGACTCGTAGTACATGCCCTGTCCGGCGGGGAATGGGGGCAGCACGCCCTGGCCGTGCAGGTAGTCCTGTCGGAGTCGCAGGCTCCCCAGGTTCACGTTGCCTTTGATGATTTCACCGGTGCGGGGGTCCACCACCGAGCTGCCATACGAGTAGCCCCGGGTCCTCCGGTGGGTCCAGTGGATCATGTTGTAGCGGATGTCCTGCGGATGCGCCCCGTCTGGCAGGACCGCGACCCGGAAGGCGTCGATGTAGCCCGCCGCCTCGAACGCCTGGTTCCACCACTCGGCACCCTCGAGCAAAGCGCTGCGGATGGGTTCGGGGACCCCCGGGTCCAGGTAGTAGACGATGGGCTCCACCGCCTCGGACCGCTCCGCTGTGGGGTCTCGCTTCTCGAGACGGTGCCGTGCGACCCAGCGCAGCCTCAGGTCCTGGTCGATGGGCGTCGCGTAGTCGTAGATCGTGGGTCCGTTGGTGCCCACCCGGGGATCGGTGACCCGGGGGGCGTAGCCGTCGTCGGGCAGCCGCACGAAGGAGTGATGTTGGCGGAGCGTGATGGCTTCGCCGCTAGCCGCGACCCCCCGAACCAACGGGCCCGGATCGTCGCTCGTGAACGTGAGGATGGCCTCCACCTCGGTGTTGTCTGCAAATGACAGGATGGCGTCCGGATACAGCGCGCTCCGGCTGGCGTCGAGCCGGAAGGTCCCCTGACCGCGGCTGGCGATCTGGTCCACCACCCTGCGGGCGTCCCGAAGGAAGAAGTCCGTGCCGTCTACCAGCACGCGGTCTCCCGTCTGCGCCGCCACCTCGAAGCCCCAGTGGACCGAGGGCGCGAAGGCCTCCTCCACCGCCTTCACCTCCTCAGGGTTGTCGCTTTCGGCTCGGTACTGATAGTTGGGCTCCATCAGAAGCACCCGAGGTCCGATCTTCTTGGCCGTGAGGAGGTAGGTTCCGCCCAGTTGCCCCCGGTCGATCCCCACCGGGTTGCTGCCGAGGCCCGAAGCCATCGACACGAGATACAGGAACTCCGTGTCCAGCGGGGCGATCTCCCAGTAGAGCTTGCCGGCGGACTCGTCCCAGTAGAGATCGAAGAACCCTTCCATGGCGGTCATGCCGGCGGTCTTGTCTTCGATGGAGGGGATCTCCTGGGCCTGAATCGCTCGCGGACCGGTGACGAGAAGCTGGCAGACAACCGCCAGGCCGATCAGGTTCGCCAGAACACCGGTAGGCCACGCTCGGTGGCTTCGCGCTTGGGCCGTCATGGGTACCTCGTGATTTGGAATCGCAACGTGAAGAGCCCGCCGTGGGCCGGAGCCGCGCCGAGGACGCCCGCCCGTCGGACTCGTTCCGGGCTGAAGCTGGGGTGGACGCCAAGCTACCGCAGGCCACTCGCCAGAGCCAGTCAATGCAGGACGGTGCGCTGACGATCGTCCGGCCCCTCGGTGGCCCTCGGGGAGGGCGGCGAGCAGGCACCGGGGCCCTCGCAACGGACTGGCAGGCCGACCCGAGAGGGCCTAGTCTCTGCCGAACACCATGCTCACCGTCTTCACGAACGCTCGCGTAGTCACCCTGGATCCGGAGCGTCCCACCGCCCAGGCCGTCCTCGTCGGGGGCGGGCGGGTCCTGGCTATCGGCACGGCCGAGGAGATCGCGGACTCGGCGCCGAACGCGCGTAGCGTGGATCTCCAGGGCAACGTGCTCTTTCCCGGCTTCATCGAGCCCCACGCCCACGTCATGGGCTACGGGCTGGCGGAGTCTCGGGCGGCGCTCTTCTACAACAGGAACCTCGCTCCCGTCACGTCCAGGGAGGAGCTCCTGGAGGTCGCGCACGAGGAGGCCGCCCTCCGACCTCGAGCGGAGTGGATCACCGGCCGCGGGTTCAGCGTCGATCGGTGGCCGGACCGCACGCCACCGGACCGCTGGGAGCTCGATCGGGTGGCCCCCGATCACCCCGTGGCATTCAACGACCTCGGGGGACACCTACTCGTATGCAACTCCCTGGCCCTCGAGCGGGGCGGAGTCACGGGAGATACGCCCGAACCGATCAACGGCGTGCTGCACCGCGGTCCCGATGGCCATCCCAATGGGCTGCTCAACGATGGTGCCATGCTGCCCGTCTTCGGGGCCGTGCCGACGCCCTCCGACGACGAGCTGAGGCAGGCGGCCGGAGTCGCGGTGAGAGACATGGCGGCCATGGGGATCACGACGGTCCATCACATCCGCAACTGGCTCCCCTCCGGCTACGGTCCGGAGCAGATCTGGCCGTTCGTGGAGATGGAGCAAGCCGGTACGCTTCCCCTCCGCATCTGGCTCATGTTCGAGGGGTACGAGAACATCGCCACCGTAGGTGACTACCGGCACGTCGATCGGTTCAGGGCACTGGGGCTCCGGACCGGGTTCGGCGACCGTGTCAAGCTGGGCCCCATCAAGGTGATCGTGGACGGCTGGCTCGACACCCGCACATCTGCCAACTACGAGCCCTACGACGACGCCCCTCACCTCCGGGGCTACTGCTGGCGGGAGACCGACCCCGGTGACTACCGGGAGCTCGTGTGGCGGGCCCACGAGGCTGGGTTCCAATTGGCCATTCACTGCGACGGGCTTCGGGCCACGGACATCATCCTGGACGCCTACGAAGAAGCGCTCGCCAGACTCCCACGGGACGACCACCGGCATCGCCTCGAGCACGTGCCGATCCTCACGGACGAGCAGATCGAACGGATCGCGCGGCTCGGGCTCTCGGTCTGTACGGTGCCTTCGTACCGAATGGAGCCGTGGTACAAGGAGATGATCTGCCGGGCCTACGGGGAGAACAGGGCCTACCGCATGACGCTCCGGTACCGAGAGCTGGTCCAGGCCGGCGTGCACGTGTTCGGCGGCTCGGACTGCCACCCCTGCGAGCCACAGTGGCTCGCTCCGCTGGGCCAGATCTACCTGTACTCGGTGGAAGGTCCCCTCAATCCGGCCAACCGCTTCACGCGGGAAGAGGCCGTGGCCATGTTCACGAGCGAGGCGGCGAAAGCCAGCTTCCAGGAGGGTGAGAAAGGCCGCATCCGGCCCGGCGCGCTGGCTGACCTGGTGGTCCTTTCAGACGATCCCCTGACGGCCGACGACGACGAGCTCCCCTCCATACGGGTCCTGCGCACGATCGTCGGCGGCGAAACGGTGTCGCAGTGGGACCAGGGCGAACCCACCAACGAGGCCTGACCCGCTCCGTCCCCGCCCTCGGAGCCCTCCCGAGGCCCCGGAACGTAGTCCTCAATCCATCGACGTCTGCTCCGCGATGGGAATCGCGGACTGATCCACGAAGCCTCGCACGTGCTCTTCGGGCATGGGCTCGGTGAGCAGGCTGACCGCGGTCAGGAGCCCCACGTTCACCAGCAGGCCCCAGATCCCCGGGTGAATCTCGAACGGCGTGCTCCACACCCAGGTGAAGAGGGCGCCGGCCGTCACGCCCCCTACCAGCCCCGACAGAGCACCGGCCCGGGTGGCCCTCCGCCAGAAGAACGCGGCCACCACCAACGGAAGGAACTGCACGAGGCCGGCGAACGCGGCGAGCACGAGGCTGATGATGGACTGAGGCGTATCCAGGGCCATGAGGTAGGCTGCGCCACACAGGGCCAGGACCAGAAGCTGGGTGAGGCGGAGCTGCGTCCGGTCGGAGCTTTCAGGACGGAAGCGCACGTAGACGTCCCGGACCAGCATGGAAGAGGCCGTATGGGCGATGTTGGCCCCCGTGGACATGGCCGCGGCGAGCGCTCCTGACAGCAACAGACCGACGACGACGGGATGGAAGTCGGCCCTGGCCACGAGCTCCAGCAGAATGCGATCGGGCTGCTCGAGATCCTGAATCAGGAGCACCCCCGCGAAGCCGACGAATATGATGGGCACCATGAGGAGCCCGTAGAGGGGGTAGAGCAGGATCGTCCTGTGAATCGCCGTCTCGCTCCGGGCTCCGTAGGCCTTGCTGAACAGGTGTGGCCACATGGACAGCCCGAAGACCGTGACCGCGATGCTGCTGGAGAAGCCCGCCCAGCCCATGGCGCCCTCGTGCCCGGGGATGACCAGGTAATCGGGCGCCTCCGCTGCCAGGCGGTCGAACATCGCGCCCACGCCCCCGTAGAAGCGCCACGGGATGGCCAGCCCCACGCCCCATGCCACCACGACCATGAGGATGCCCTGCAGGACGTTGGTCCAGCCGATGCCGCGGAGCCCGGAGGCGGCGACGTACACCGCCGCGACCAGAAACGCCAGCAGGGCCCCCAGCCAGAAGGGAACGTTGCCCCCGGTGGAAGCTTCAACCAGGAATCCGGCCCCCACGATCTGAATGGTCAGGTACGGGAAGAGGACGGCGACGCCGATGAGAGCCACCAGCCCGGCCAGCAGGGGGCTTTCGAAGCGGTGGCCGAGGAGCTCTGCCTGCGTCAGGTACCCGTAGCGCACTCCCAGCCGCGCCGTGCGGGGCCCGATCCACCACCACGGCACCAACGCCAGCGCGAACGCACCAAGGATGTAGAAGGCCGGTGCGCCCATGGAATAGGCCCAGCCCGGAGCCCCCAGGAAGGCGAAGGCGCTGAACACCTCGGCACCCATGATGAAGAAGAGGAGGACGAAGCCCATGTGTCGCCCGTGGGCCACGAATCCTTCGAGGCTCGAGCTGGTCTCCCGGCTCCGCGCCCGCAGCCCCAGACCGAGGACCAGCGCCAGGTACAGTCCGGTAACCCCGGATACGACGACCCAGTCAGCCATGGACGTCGAACCAGGCCGGACGACGGCTCGATCTCACTCCCCCTCCCCTTTCGTTCCCCGCACGTACATCACCAGGAGACCCCCGAAGACGGCGAACACGCCGGCCACGTACCAGAACATCAGAAACGGGAGGCCCAGGACCCTGGGCTCGATCCGATTGGCGAACGCCGCCACGGGCCAGAGCTGAGCGAAGAAGCAGGCCAGCAGATAGAGGCCGATCGCGATCCCTCCCCGCCGGGATCGCCTGGTGTCGGTGGACGGGATGGTTGGCTCCTTTCGACGGTTGGGGCGAGGGCTCGCCCCCCGAGTAGCGAGACGCCAGCCTGCCCGCCCATCCTATGGGATCGCCTGCGCCCGGCCCAGTACGACGGCGCCTTCCGGCCGCCGATCTCGTCGGGAGCCGGAGCTTGGACCGGCCCCAGGGTTGACGGCGGGCATATCTGAAAGTTTTTTTTCGTGTGGTGGGGACGTCGCACCCTCGACGGAGCGGATGGGATGATGCATGTCGGACGAATGTGGGGAGCCCTCGCGGGCCTGGCAGTCGTGGTCGGTCCGTTCGGGACAGGGTGCGGGCCGGACACCACGGCGGGAGAGGCCCTGGCGCTCACCAACGTCCGGGTGATTCCCATGGACGGGGACGGCCCCTACGTGATCGAGGACGGGGTCGTGCTGGTGAGGGATGGAGTCATCGAAGCGGTGGGCGCCTCCACCCTGGTTCCCGTCAGCCGAGGCGCGCGTGTGATCGACGGACGTGGCGGCTACGTCGTCCCGGGCCTGGTGGACATGCACGTCCATGTGAGGGAGGAGGCGGAGCTGGCCCTCTACGTCGCCGCAGGCATCACCACGGTACGCAACATGAACGGCAACTTCGGCGAGCCACTCCTTTGGCGACACCGAATCGAAGCGGGCGACCTGCTCGGACCTCGCTTCGTCACGTCGGGCCCCACCCTCTTCGACGGCAACCCCGAATACCGGTGGCACGTGGCGTCACCCCAGCACGCGCGGGAGCTCGCTCGCACATTCAAGGATGACGGCTTCGACCTGATCAAGGTCTACCACCTGGAGGAACCCACGTACCTGGCCCTGGCCGATGAGGCCGCCCAGCTCGGACTGCCGGTAGCCGGCCACTACCCGGTGCCGGCAGGTGAGCTCGACGTCATCCTTTCCTCCGGCATGAGCTCCATCGAGCACCTGGACGAGCTGGTGCTGCCGGCTTTCAACGGTCGCTCCGACTACGAGCGGATTCCCGACGTGGTCGAGGCGATTCGTACGTCGGGCGTGACGATCGGTACGATTCTGGCTCAGTGGGAGTCTGTGGGCAGAGGGCTGGACGATCCGGCCTGGCTCACCAACGACAGCCTCGTGGCAACGGCCATCCGCTACTTCGGGGACGAGGGGAAAGAGCGCCTCGAGGGGATGGCCGCAGACTTCGAGACCAGGGACCAGGCCTCGATCGACGCCGACAAGAGCGACTTCGAGTTCCTCTTCGCGCTTCTCCGGGCGCTTGCGGATGCGGGAGTGCCCATCGTGGCCAGCACCGACGCGCACCAGGTCCTGGCTCCGGCCGGTGACGCCCTGTTCAACGAGCTGGAGCTGTTCGTGCGCGCCGGATTGAGCGCCCATCGAACGCTCCGCTCGGTGACCGTGACCCCTGCGGTGACCCTCGGCCTGTCCGACCGGCTCGGGACATTGGCGCCCGGGATGAGCGCCGATCTGGTGCTGTTGGCCAACAACCCGCTGGAACGGATCGGGGCGCTGCGGTCACCCAGGGGCGTCATGCTGCGGGGAGCCTGGCTGGGTCCCGAGGCCCTGGACTCGCTGCGCGCGAGCGCCCTGCCCGGGAGGGACTGACTCGAGAGCCGGCGGGTCTCTACCCGTGGGTAGCTACGAGACCTCCTCGGCGCGTCCGCCTCCGCCGGGTCCGAGGCGGAACGCACCGTGCGACCGAGCAAAGGGGCCGGTCGACCGCAGCTCAGAAGCGCACGCCGGCGCTCAGGGCGAACTGATCGATGCCGCCCAGGGTCACCCTGGCCTCCATGAACGGTGTCGACCGCCCCACCTCGAACAGGAGCCCACCTAGCAGGTTGAGGCCGGTCCGGGTCTCGCTCCCCTCCAGGTCGGTCTCCAGCGCGCGGACCGTCGCGGTGTACCGGGCGAAACCGACGCCGGCGCCGCCGTAGGGGATCAGGGTCCGGCCCTCGATCTCGACGCGGTAGGCCAGGTTCGCGCTGGCCTCCCAGTCGGCCACGTTGGCCGCGGCCCCCTCGCCCGGGAAGTAGTAGTCGAAGATCCCGGAGCTCTCGAGCCCCTTCACGAGGCCGTGAAGGCCTACGACGACTCGGCCCCCCAAGCTGAAATCGGAGTCGCTGGCCCAGCTCGCCTGCACGCCCGGAGACAACTGGGCGGCGATGGGAGCCGGGACCGTGACTCCGACCAGTGTGGAAGCCACGACGCAGGCCGCGAAGCGCCGACCCGGTCGGGTTGCGCCCCCGCCTGTCAGCCGCCTGGCTCCGCCCTCGACCGAGCTCACGGATCGCCGGCCTCCGACGACCCCGGCCGCACGCGATGAATGGTCGGATAGAGCAGCACGGCGTCGTAGTGCTCCTTCAGGGCGCACACGTGGACCGTGCTCTCGTAGTTCACGGGAATCCCACCGGAACGGAACACCGGATCGTCCAGCGGCAGGAAGACGGTCTGCTCCGGCCAGGCCTCGTTCATGAGGCGGAACAGCTCGTTCTCGGGCGACGCGTCAAGGAGATCGAACCGGGTGAAGCCACCACCCGGGGCCGTCCTGGCCGGAACGACCGTCACCACGAACGTGGGGCCACCCACCGCCGAGCTGCGATTCACCAGATAGTCACCGAGCCACTCCTGAGACGTGCCTTTCAGGTGCTTCTTCTGGGCGTGGTTCCCCCCGACGTTCAGGACGGACCGGTGGGCGTAGCCCTCCAGCCTCTTGTCGGTCAGGCGCTTCATGGCGCTTTCGCGAAGCCGGACGGACAGGTCGTAGTGGTCCTCCCGATTCGCCCGAACCGCCACGCTGACCAGCTCCACCTCGACCATCTCCGTGACGAGCTCGTAGGCTTCCGAGCCCCATGCGGCGCTCAGCTCGCCCTCCTGGGCCGCGAGAGCGGCCTGGAGGTCCTCGAGGCTCCGCTCCTGCTGCTTCGCCGTGCCGTACTCTGCCTGCAGGAAGGCGGCCACGGGACCCGAGGTCCCCAGGTGGCCGGTGTAGGTCTGGATCAGGTCACGAAAGGCGGTGGCCCCGCCGTAGTCGGAGAGGTTGACGTCGATGCCGCGGACGCGGAGCCTCTGCTCTTCCGGCAGCCCGGCATTAAACGCCCGAATCCCGTGGATCAGCCCGCCGTTCAGGTCGTGTGGAGGCTCCCAATCGGGCTGTAGGCGGGCGCCGTTCACGAAGTCGGCGAGCAGCCAGTCGGCGGCTTGCGGCCACTCCATGAGCAGTTGGCGGAATCCCCGGACGTGGAGGGCCTCCAGCAGCGCCGTCATCAGCTCCGCGTGCTCACGGACCCCGTGGGTCTCGCCGATGACGAGAAGCCGATGCCGTGCGAGCCGGTCGACGATCCCGGCGGGAATCTCGGTGTCGGTGAAGGCCACACCGTCACGCTCGACCACCTCGGCCAGGTCGACCGTCGCCACCTCGGTGACGCTGGCGCACGCGACGGTGGCGCTCACGGCCACCACGCAACACGAGCGCGATACCCGCCACGGACCCCTGCACCCTACCGACATGACGCACCTCCCGGGCCACGCTGCCACCAGAGCGGCGGACGAGCCCTACCCACGGTGGTTCGGCCACGGCCGGATGTCTGTCGGGAAAGACCTGAAGTGGGCGTGGGAGTTCTTGGGAGCGAGCGCCCGCGACGCTCCAGGTGTCGCTGCCGCGGCTCCCGGGACCCGGGTTGCTCGGGTGCGTGGCACGGTCCGAAGTTGCGGCACCGCACGCGACCCGACCGTCCAGCCGGAGCCCACCGTGAGCCTGCCTCGACTGCCTCTCGCCTTCCATGGCCGCTTCGCCCTCGCGTCGCTTTCGCTCCTCGCCGTGATCGGGTCGGCGGACGCCCAGTCCCGCGAGTCCACGCCCATTCGTCAGTCCGACGTGACGTTCGAGTCGATATCGGCGCGTCCCCTGACCCTCCGGGACGCGTCCAGAAACGACCGGTGGCTCGGCGCGGGCGTCGGAGACGTGCGCTGGGCCGCCGACGGCTCCGCGCTCTACTTCAGGTGGACCCGCGCTCCCGAACCCGATGACCTGCCGGACGCCGATCCCTGGTTCAGGACGGGCCCGGACGGGAGCTGGGTGGAGGAGGTCCCGCGCATCGACCTCGACCTGGTGCCTGGCGCCACCGTTTCGTGGGGCCTCGACGGCCACGCCGCGGCGTGGGTCAGGAACGGCAGCGTGTTCCTGTTCGACGGGGACACGGTCGAGCGTGTGGTCACCTTGGAGCGGCCCGCGCGACAGGCCCGCATGGCGGAGCGTGGGAGCGCCATCCACTTCGAGGCCGGCTCGGCCCTATACCGGTACGACGTGGCGACGGGCGCCCTGGCGGTGATCGCGGCGAAGCACGGGATCGAGGCCAATGAAGGCACCGACGCGGCCGGTTGGCTCGTCGAGCAGCAGCGCGAGGTCTTCGCGCACGTCCGCGCTCGAGAGCGTGAGGCCCGCGAGCGAGTGGCGCTGAGCCGGTCCAGCGACCGGGCGGTTCCGCAGGCGCTCCCGGTGCGCGCCGCGGCGGAGCTGGACCAAATCCAGCTCTCCCCCGACGGCCGCTTCGTGACGTTCCGCGCACGGACGCCCGACACCAGCCGGCCGCCGACCCGGTACGTGGACTACGTCGATCCGTCGGGATACGCCTCGGTCCGCGAGGCCCGGAGCAAGGTGGGAGAGCCCCGGGACGTGCTCCGGCTCGGCGTCGTGGCGTTCGATCCCGCCGTCGATCCGGACAGCGTCAAGGTCACCTGGATCGAGCTCTCCGAGGCGGGAGATGCCAACACGGTTCCCCACGGCCCGTTCTGGAACCTGGAGGGCACGCGGGCGCTGGCTCAGTTCATCGGCGAGGACCACCGGGACATCTGGTTCGCGGAGGTCGACCTTGCCTCCGGAGCTGCCACGGTCGTCACGCACGACCACGACGACGCGTGGATCGGCGGTCCGCCGATTCAGGCCAATTACCTCCAGCCCGCTCTCCTGGAGTGGCTCGCCGGCGACCGGTTCGTGTTCGCCTCCGAGCGTAGCGGCTGGAGTCACCTCTACGTAGCGGAGCCCGACGGATCGATCCGCGCCCTGACGGAAGGGCCATGGGAAGTTCGGGCCGCCGAGCTCAGCCGAGACCGGAGCCAGTGGCTGCTCCAAGCCAGCCGGGAGCACCCCGCGGACGACCACCTCTATCGGATGCCGGCCACCGGGGGAACCCTCGTCCGCCTCACCGAAGCATCGGGGCGACACGAGGGCCGACTGTCTCCCGACGGGGAGCGTCTCGGCGTGCTCTTCAGCTCGAACGTGCAAATGCCGGACCTGTTCGTCCGGTCCACTTCGGGCACGGACCCGGGCGCCCGCGTCACGGTGAGTGGCACTGACGAGTACTACGCCCACCCGCTGGTGACCCCCGAGATCGTGTCCTTCCAACACCCGGACGGGGGTGAGCTATGGGCGGCCCTCTTCGAGGCCGATGAGCCCGATCCCCTGCGGCCCGCCGTGATCCACGTGCACGGGGGCGGGTACCGGCAGTTCGCCCACCGGGGCTGGTCGGTCTACGGGTACGCTCTTCACCTGGGCCTGATCCATTATCTGGTCCAGGAGGGCTACACCGTCCTCGACTTCGACTACCGGGGCAGCGCGGGCTTCGGTCGAGACTACCGCACGGACATCGCGGGCTCCATGGGGCTCGAGGACGCCGATGGCGCCGTCGCCGCTGCCCGGTTCCTGGTGGACGAACGAGACGTGGATCCCGAGCGGATCGGCCTCTACGGCGTCTCGTACGGCGGGTTCCTGACGCTGATGTCCCTGTTCCGCTACCCGGGCGTCTTCGCGGCCGGCATCGCCCGCGCGTCGGTGTCGGATTGGGCCCACTACAGCGACTTGTGGACCAGCCGCATCCTGGGCGTCCCCCACGCCGACCCCGAAGCCTACCGCCGCTCGAGCCCGATCTACCATGCCGAGGGCCTGGAAGACCGCCTCCTGATCACACATGGCCTCGTGGACGACAACGTCCACTTCCAGGACACGGCCCGTCTCATCCAGCGACTCATCGAGCTCGAGAAGGACTTCGAGGTCATGGTGTATCCGGTGGAGCCCCACACCATCCAGACCGAGGCCAGCCGATACGACTACGTGCGCCGTGCCACCGAGTTCTTCGACCGGTGGCTCCGGGCGCGCTAGAGCTACCGCCGCGCGCCCGCAGGCCCGGTGTCTTGGGGCGCCCGCGTACGAGCCCCACAACGCGATCCGCTTCTCGATCCGGGGGCTGGGTGCGTGAGCCCCGGCGACGTCACAGCGGCTCAACGGACCTCCGCAGACTCAGCTCCCCAACGCCTGCACCGGATCGACCGTCGTCGCACGCCGGGCCGGGACGAGGCACGCGCCCAGGGCCACCAGCGCCAGCACGACCCCCACGGCCCCCAGCACCCTGAGGTCGGTGGCCCCAACCCCGAACAGCAGCGACTGCATGAGTCGGGTGAGCACCAGCGCGGCGACCAGGCCCACGAACAGGCCCACGCCGGTCACGCGCATCCCCTGGCGGACCACACTCCGGAACACGTCGCGTGGAGCGCTGCCCATCGCCATGCGGATGCCGATCTCACGGCTGCGCTGGGTCACGGAATAGGCCTGCGCTCCGTAGATGCCCACCACGGCAAGGAACAGAGCCACCGCGGCGAAGACCCCGAGCAGGACCAGCGGGATCCGTCGCGAGGCCAGGGACTCGTCGATCCTCGATTGGAGCGTTTGGACTCCGAACAGCGGCAGCTCGGGGTCGATGCGGGCGAGGGTCTCCCGGAGCGCCGAAGTGACGCCGGTCGGCTCAGTTGCCGTGCGGACCACGAGTGTGAGGAAGCTGCGCGGGCTCTGGTCGAACGAGAAGTAATACGCGCCCACGTGCTCCGACGACGGAGCCGTGAGGTCGTTGTGCTTGATGGTCTCCACGACTCCGACGACCGTGTATATCCGGTCCTCCGGGATGCTGTCCTCGCCCGGTACGCCGGCGAACATGCGCTCCCCCACCGGGCTCCGGTCCGGCCAGTACCGCCGCGCCAGCCAACGATCGATGACGAGCACGTTGTGGGAGTCTGGACCATCGGCTTCCTCGAAGGCCCGCCCCGACACGACCTCGATCCCCATGGCTCCGAAGTACCCGGGTCCGGCAGACGTCTGGAAGGGCGACAGCACCGACTCGCCGGGACCAGGCACGTACCCCTCGGGAATGATGACGCTGCTCGAGGCGCTCCCGGTGAACGGGAGCTGCGAGGTGACGCTCGCCTCCTCGACGCCGGGAAGCGCCCGGACTCCCCGAAGGATCTCGTCCACGAACCCTCGACGGGCATCACCGTCCTCGTAGCGCGCCGATGGGAGCGACACGAAGGCCGTGATGACCCCCTCTGGCTCGAAGCCGGGATCCACCGACAGGGCCGCCCGAAAGCTCATGAGCATGAGGCCGGCGCCGATGAGCAGGACGAACGCCAGGGCCACCTGGCTCGTGACCAGCCCGCTGCGGACCAGCACCGATCTACGACTGGCTGTGCCGGTCCGCCCTTCGACGCGGAAGATCCGGGTGAGGTCGCCGCGCATGATCTGTGCGATGGGGATCGAGCCGAACAACACCCCGGCCCCCATGGCCAGCGCGACGGTGAACAGGATGACAGGCCCGTCGATGCCGACCTCCGTGCCCCTCGGCAGGTCCGCCGCGCCCAGGCTTTGCAGGAGGCGCAGCCCCACCGCTCCGAGGCCCACCCCCAGAGACGCACCCACCACGCCGATCACCCCGGCTTCTGTCATGACCTGGCGGGCGACCCTCGCCCGCGGAGCGCCGAGAGCCAGCTTGGTGGCCACCTCGCCCGCTCGGGTCTGGGCCCGGGCGAGCATCAAGTTCGCCGTGTTCACGCAGCCGATGATCAGCACGAGCCCGACCCCGGCCCACAGCATGTAGAGGATCGGCGCGATGTCGCGTACCAGGTCTTCCTTCGCGGCGACGACGACCGTCGTGTATCCCGCATCGTCCAAGAGCTGGCGGGCGTTGGGGAAGGACCAACCGTCGATCAACGCGTTGTTCAGGGCCAGGTTCTGAGCGCGGGCTTGTTCGACCGTGGCGCCGGGCCGGAGACGGGCCATCATGGA
>JBDHHQ010000006.1:0-137009 GCA_039589315.1 Gemmatimonadota bacterium | reverse complement strand
TCCTGGTCGAGGTGAGATGCCAAGCGGTCACCGAGGTCTTCACCGGGTTCGGCGAGCGGGGGGTCCCTGCCGAGGAGGTCGCCCGGACCGCAGCGGAGCAGGCCCGCCAGTGGGAGAGCGCGGACGTGGCCGTTGGCCCCCACCTGGCCGACCAGCTTCTTCTCCCGCTGGCCCTGGCAGGTGGCGGGAGCTTCACGACGATCGACCCCACTTCTCACACGCGTACGAATGCCGAAGTGATCCGCCGATTTCTGGATGTAGGCGTAACGCTCGCGCCCCTGGATGGAGGCGTGTGGCAGGTCGATGTGGGCTGAGCTCGGCCCGAAGCCGCAGCAAGACGGCCCGCGCTGGACTCCTTCTGACGATCAGCGCGCTCACCGCTCCGTGGCGATATGCGGCAGCATGGGTTATTAGTACCTATAATGGGCTAAGATGCCCCATGCAGAGGCTTCCCATGGGCGACGCCCGCCCTTCCGTCGACCCACGGCCCTGTGCGTCTGGGCATGAGTGTTGCCCCGGCCGAAAGACGAATCCAGGCCCCTGCTCCGCTGAGTCACGACAGACGAGATGAAAGCCACCGAGTCTCCCGGCTCGACGTCCCTCCATCCGGGAACGGGTGCTGCCGGCCTCCCGGAGCATCCGGATGTTCCCGCGCGCCTCCTCATCGTCGAGGACGAGGACAACATCTGCCGCGTTCTTGATGAGGTGCTCACCGACGACGGCTACGAGGTGGATACGGTGACGACGGGGGAGGAGGGGCTCAAGGCGCTGGAAGAGGAGATCTACGACGTCGTCCTCCTCGACATCAACTTGCCCGGGCTCTCGGGCATGGACGTGCTGTCAGTCGCCAAGTCCCGGCAAGGGGACGCCCAGTTCATCATCATGACCGCATTCGGCTCGGTGGACACCGCGGTCGAGGCCATGAAGCTCGGCGCCTTCGACTACCTGCGGAAGCCGCTCCGCACCAACGAGCTCAAGATCGTGATACGGCGCGCCCTCGACACGCGGCACCTGCTCCGGGAGGTGGCCGGCCTTCGACGCGATCTGCCCGGCACCTTCAATCGCCTCATCGTCGGTAGGAGTGGGGCCATGCGCCGGGCGACCGACCTGGTGCAGCGGGTCGCGCCCACCAGAGCCAACGTGCTCATCACGGGGGAGACCGGCACGGGCAAGGAGCTCGTGGCCAGAGCCGTTCACGACCTCTCGGATCGGTCTCGCCGGTCTTTCGTGGCGGTGAACTGTTCTGCCCTGCCGGAGAGCCTCCTGGAGTCCGAGCTGTTCGGGCACGTCCGGGGCGCGTTCACCGGGGCCGTGCAGAGCCGCCGGGGGCTCTTCGAGGAGGCCGCCGGCGGTACTCTCTTCCTCGACGAGATCAGCACGATCTCGCCTGCCATCCAGGTGAAGCTCCTTCGGGTTCTGCAGGAACGGGCCATCAAGCGCGTCGGGGGCCGGGAGGCGATTCAGGTCGATTTCCGCCTTCTCGCCGCGACGAATGCCGACTTGTCGAGGCTCGTCTCCGCCGGCGATTTCCGGGAAGACCTCTTCTACCGCTTGAACGTGTTCCCGATCTGGGTCCCGCCGCTCAGGGAGCGAAAGGAGGACCTTCCGCTGCTGGCCAATCACTTCCGACTTCGGTTCGCCAAGGAGAACGGGCTGGAGCCACCAGGGCTGAGCGACGAGACGCTCGCCCGCATGGCCGCCTACGGTTGGCCGGGCAACATCCGCGAGCTCGAAAACTTCGTCGAGCGCTCCGTCATCATGTATCCGGGTGCCCGGACGATCCCGTTCGAGCTCCCAACGGGGGAGAGTGCGACGGCCGAGGAGACGGTTCTCGCGGAGCTGGGACCTCGACCACCTCGAACGGGAGTACATCCTCCGGGTGCTCGATCAGGTGCAGTGGCACCAGGGCGCCGCGGCCAAGATCCTCGGCGTGAACCGGCGGACGCTCTACCGGAAGATCAAGCGCTACCGGGAAGCAGGCATCCTGCCGGCGGTCGAAGCGTAGGCGGCCGGCGGGCTGCGGCGCTGCCCACGATGGTCGCCCCCGCCTCGGGGCGTGAGTCCTAGGCGTCCGAGACGTTCGGCTCCCTCGGCCGCTCGACCACCAGCCCCAGCAGGTCGGTGACGGAGGCGATGCCCACCAACCTGCCGCCGTCCAGGACCAGGGCGCGGTGTAGCCCTGTGCGGATGAAGAACCGCCCCAGCTCCCCGACGGTCGCGTCTGGTCCCACACCGAATACGTCCGGGGTCATGATGTCGCGGACCGTCCGCTCGTCCAGCTCCCTTCTGCGGGCCCGGGCCTCCGGATCGGACCTGTCGGGAGCGATCAGGTCGCTCAGCCAAATCAGATCCGTCACGCTCGCTGTGCCGACGACCGTCCCATCGTCATCCACGACCGGCACACCGCTGATCCGGTGTCGGTAGAGGAGCGTCGCCAACTCACGGATCGACGCCGCAGGCGACAGGGTCACGACATCCGTGTGCATCAGGTCGGCGACCGTACGCGGGTCCGTTCGCTGTGACCGTGCGGCCTCCATCCTCGCTGCCGACATCTCCCGCCTCCTTGTCGCCGCGCTGTTCGGTAGGGGGCCGAGGGAGCAAGGCATGTGCCACCCGCGCCGACCGTCGAGGAGGGCACCTGGACCCGGACCGGCCGGCGATGCATGGCGCCGGCGGATCGTCCGGATGGGGTGCGCGGACCGAGAGGCGCGGCACGCTGCAGGCTCCGGCACGGGCCGTGCTGTCCGTACGAACCGACCTCTGGCATCGAACGGAGGGAGCCACGTGCAGATTGATCCGGAAGTCGCGTTCCGCAACGTCGAGTTGACCGAGCCCCTGAAGAAGCAGATCCGGGCCGGCATCCGGGGATTGGAGGACGTCTTCGACCGGCTCACGAGTTGCCGCATCATGGTGGAGCAGCCCGATCAACGGCATCGGACCGGGAACCTCTACCACGTGCGCATCGACCTGACGATGGCCGGGAACGATGTCGCGGTGAACCGATCCCCGGCCGAGCACCGCGCGCACGAGGAGTTGCGCCAGGCCCTCGGAGAGACGTTCGATCGCGCCAAGCGGGCGCTGGGGGAGCTCGCGCGGAAACAGAGAGGGGACATCAAGTCCCATGAGGCGCCAGCCCATGGTCGCGTGGTCCGCCTGTTTCCTGACTACGGCTTCATCGCCGCGTCGGATGGACAGGAAGTGTACTTCAACCGGAACAGCGTGGTGCTGGGGAACTTCGAGCGACTCGAAGAAGGCGCGGAGGTCCGCCTCGTCGTGGAGTTGGGAGAGGAAGGCCCCCAAGCCAGCACAGTCCACGTCGTGGGCAAGCACCACATCGTGGACTGAGGTGTCCACCGAGGCACCTGCGCGAGTACGAGAGGAGGAGAGCATGGTCCAGGAACACGTAGAGGCGTTGGAACGAGAGCTCATGGCGCTGCAGGAAGAGGTACTCAGCCTCCGTAACAGGACCGGAGAGCTGGAGAGGCGGCTCGATCGCCTGGAAGTGAGAGAAGAGCTGCTGGACAGCCCCGCCGCGGCGGGCGACGCCCCGGTCAGGGAATACGACTGACGACTCCGTTGCCGTTGTGACGGAGGTGGGACCGAAGAGGGACCCGGCCAATATGTCCCGGAGTGAGCGCTCCGGTGGGTCGGCTTGGCGGAGCCGCCAGGCGGTGATCAGACGAGGCGACGGTGAGCGCGCCTCGTCCACGGTTTGGTGAACGCGCGCGGCTGGGCACGGCCGCGAGGGAGGAATGATGGCAATGAACGAGAACGGTCCGGACACCGCGCCCCTCGAGGCCGTGGAAATCCCCTGTGGCTCGGTGTCGCTCAGGGGGGACCTGGTGGTCCCAGGAGACCCGGTGGGATTGGTCGCCTTTGCGCATGGGAGCGGGAGCAGTCGGCTCAGTCCGAGAAACCGGTACGTAGCGGGTGAGTTCCAGGCAGCCGGGTTGGCTACTCTCCTGCTCGACCTGCTCACTCCGGAGGAGGAGCGCATCGACGCGCAGACGGCACAGCTACGATTCGACATCGGCCTGCTGGCCGAGCGGCTCGTGGGCGCCACGGACTGGTTGCTCCGACAGGACAGGGCGGCAGACCTCGCTCTTGGCTACTTCGGGGCCAGCACGGGCGCCGCAGCCGCGCTGATGGCAGCCGCCCGAAGGCCCGAGCACGTGGCGGCGGTGGTGTCGCGGGGGGGACGGCCCGATCTCGCCAGACTCGTCCTGGCTCAGGTGCGGGCGCCGACGCTCCTGATCGTGGGTGGCCTAGACTACCCCGTGATCGAGATGAACCGCGAGGCCTTCGCCCAGCTCCGCACCGAGAGGCAGATGGAGATCGTGGAGGGTGCGACGCACCTCTTCGAGGAGCCCGGCACCCTGGAACGGGTCGCGGGTCTCGCCCGGGACTGGTTTCGCGTACACCTCGGCGGCCAAGCCACGTCCGAGTTGACGCCCGCCGAGCCGGGGACGCTCACATGAGCGGGCCAGGGGCGCAGCATCGGCCAGCAGGGCCGGACGCCTCTCGGCTTCCGGGGGAACGGCCCCCGGAGAGACCGGGCTCCATCCACGGAGGCGAGGCGCGCCGCGCGGCGCCGGAGGGCGAACCCGAGGGCTTGCGGGCCCTGGCTGCGCGCCTCGATGCCATCGGTCTCCGGGCGAGAGTTGAGCGGTGGCCTGGCTTCACGGCAGAGGACGCCCGTATCATCGGCGCGGCAGCCCGCGAGCTGGCGACCTTCGAGGACGCCCTGGCCGAGGGGATGCGTGAGGCATTCGCCATCGGTCGCGAGCACCGGGAGCGAGAAGCGCTCCTGAATCGGCTGAACGAGGAGATCGCGATCGCGACCAGCCGATTGGCACGGGAGGCCTGGGGTGCGCGCCGGCGTGGGCCCGACGGCTGATCGAAGCATGCGTCGGCCCGCTCGGCGCCGGTTGACGCACCGGCCAGGACGGCGAACTTCCGGGCTGTGAGCGTTCCGGTATTCTTCCGTGTCGTCGTGAAGCTCGGCGCAACCCGCTTGATCCTGCTGGCCGCACTCGGATGCGTCCTCGGGTGCGACGGCCCCGCGAATCTCCCGTCGGACGACGAGCTCCGCCTCGACGTCCTCTTCATCGGGAACAGCCTCACGTACTGGAACGACCTCCCGGGCATGCTGGCCAGGCTCTTCGAGCGCGGCGGAGCGGGACCTGTTCGATTCGAGTCGGTCACCTCGCCTGGTGTGGGACTCCCGGACCACTGGGTCGACGGTGAAGCCGTCCGGCGGATCCGGGAGGGGGGATGGGACGTGGTGGTGCTCCAGCAGGGCCCCTCGGCGACGGAAGGGCGGCCCTATCTGCTCGAGTATACCCAACTCTTCGACGAGGAGATCACCGCGGCAGGCGCACGCACGGCGCTCTACATGGTCTGGCCGGCGGAGGCGCGCTTCCACGACTTCGACGGAGTGTCGGACTCCTACGCCACCGCAGCGGGACTGGTGGGAGGCCTCCTGTTTCCGGCCGGCGAGGCCTGGCTGGAGGCGTGGGATCGGGACCCACGGCTCGAGCTATACGGTCCGGACCGCTTCCACCCGAGTCTCAGGGGCACGTATCTAGCTGCCCTGGTCATGTACCAGCAGCTGGCCGGACGGAACCCGAGGGACCTCCCGGCCGCCATCCCCACGGACACCGATTGGGTCCTTCTGCCTGCAGACGAGGCGGTTACCCTACAGGACGCTGCCGCGAGCGCCAACGCGGCCCACGCGCTCCCCTAGCCTCCTCCATCCTCAGCGGCGCCTCCTCGACTTCTTCGCCTTCCGGACTGTTTCGGCCTGCCGGACGCGAGCCACGAAATCGTCGACGCTCGTGGAGGCGATGGTCTCGCCGATGAGGTCCAGGGGCAGGTCCTCGAGCTTACGAAACCGCACGCAGGATTTGCCCACGTCGAAGCGCTTGCCGGTAGCGCGGTACGCCTCCTCGAAGGTGGCGCGCTTTTCGTCCTCCATGTAGATCCCCGTGAGGTACACGGCCATGTGGTTCTTCTGTGAAGCCAGCGCGGCGTACATCAGCGGCTCGCCGTTGTAGGTGTCGGGATAGGTCTCCAGGGGGACCTGGTAGGCGATCATCCCCCAGTTCATGGCCTCCTCGGACCCCGGCGGAAGCCTCTCGACGATCGTCTGCCGTACCCGCCCGATGGCCGCCCGCCTATCTTCGGGCAGCTGCTCCAGGTACTCCCCTACCGTGTCGGCGCTGGATCGCATCTGGCTCCTCTCCTCGGCCGTGCCGGCTCCTCGGACGCGTCGCCTACGAGCGGAAGCGAGCCGGTGCTTCGAGCCGGTGACATCCGCCAGGGAGATGTGAACCGGAGTCCGCCGCGTGCAATCTCCTGGCCGCCCGGAAGTCGGCTCGCCGCTCCATGGGACGCCTCTTGTGGGAAGTGGGTCCCCATGGCCAGTTACAGGTGCCTGTCGAAGCGACCCGGTCCGAGCGTTTGTGTCACCCGACCTCGCCTGCGCCGGCCAACACCACGTGCGGACCATGCCGAAGCGACCAGAACCCCTGAAGGCCTCCGAGCTCCACCGAACCACGGACCCCGCCAGCTTTCCCTTCCGGTCGACGGATGAGCTCACGCCCAGCGAGGCCGTCTTCGGACAATCTCTGGCCATGGAGGCGTTGGACTTCGGGCTCTCCATCGTGTCTCCGGGTCACAACGTCTTCGTTCTGGGTTCTCCTGGCTCGGGACGGCTCACCTTCATCCGACAAGCGCTGGCCGAGCGGGCCCGGACCGGGAAACGCCCCTCCGACTGGTGCTACGTGTTCAACTTCGACGATTCCCGTCGTCCCCAGGCTCTCGAGCTTCCCGCCGGGCAGGCACGAAAGCTACAGCAGGACATGGAGGAGCTGCTGGAGGACCTTCGCCGCTCCGTGCCGGAAGCCCTCCGGGCCGAGGACGTGGCGGGACGGCGCCAGGCGATCCTGTCGAGCCGTGGCAAAGAAGCCACCGAGCTCATGGAGCGACTCCGGGAGAACCTGGTGGAGGACCAGTACGTGGCGCTGATCGGCGACCTCGATGCTCAGATCGTCGTGCCGGCCCGGGGAGGCGAGGCCATCGACCGGGAGCAGTATCGGGCGCTTCCGGAGGACCACCAGAAGACCATCGACGAACACGTAGACGCCGCCGGGAAACGCGTTCAGGCCGCGCAGCGCGAGGTCCACGAGATCGGGAGGCGGGCCCGGGAGGAGGTAGGCGAGCTCCACCAGCAGGTGGCTCGCAACCTGGTGATCCAACGCATCGGCCACCTCGAGGAAAAGCACGCCAACGTGAAGAACGTGGCCCAATACCTGGAGAGGGTGGCTGAGGACATGGTCCGCCATGCGACGAGGTTCGCCAGTGCGGAGGATGAGAACGATCCTCTGGCAGCCATCCAGAGAGCCGGTAGAGAGGACTTCTTCCGCAGGTACCAGATCAACGCCCTGGTCTGTCACCCCCCGGACGCGACAACACCCGTAGCCGAGGTCTCCAACCCCAACCTCCGGAACCTCTTCGGCCGCACGGAGGGGGAGCTGCGGTTCGGGATCATGGTCACCGACTTCACCCGGATCTCGCCCGGAGCGGTGCAGCGGGCGAACGGAGGATACCTGGTGCTCGAGGCCGGCGAGCTCTTCTCCCGACCGCTCGTGTGGCCGGCCCTCAAGCGGGCCCTGCGCACTCGCGAGCTGACGCCGGCCGACGCCGCGTCCGAGCTGGGCCTTTCCGTGTCCGATTCCCTCGAGCCCCAGCCGATACCCGCGCGCCTCAAGGTCGTCATCTACGGCGAGCCACGTCTCTACTATCTGCTTCGGCAAGTTGACAGCGAGTTCGCCTCCCTGTTCAAGGTCAAGGTCGACTTCAGCCCCTGGATGGAGCGATCCCGGGAGACCGAGACGCAATACGCCGATTTCATCGCCGGACAATGCCGGTCTCAGGATCTTCCCCCCTTCGATGCCGACGCAGTGGCGCGCGTCGTCGAGGAAGGCGCGCGCCTCGTTGGCAACCAGAACAAGCTCAGCACGCGCTTCGGCGAGGTCGCCGACCTGCTCAAAGAGGCGGCCCACCAAGCTGGCGGGGCCGGGGAATCCGTCGTTACGGGTAGCGCCGTCGCGGAGGCCCTGGCGGCGCGGGACCGGCGCGAGCAGCGACCCCACAGGGAGATCCTGGACCTGATTCACCGGGGAACGCTCGACTTCCAGCCCGAAGGCCAGGCCGTTGGCGAGCTCTACGGCATCGGGTTGATCCAGGTGGGGCGGCGGCCTTTCGGTAGGCCCATTCGGGTCATGGCGAGCGCCTTCCTCGGCACCGGTGGGGTGGTGAACATCGAGCGAGAAGCGCGCCTCAGCGGGCCCATTCACAACAAGGGCTTTCTCGTCCTCTCGGGGTACCTGGGACAGCGCTTCGCCCAGAAGCTGCCTCTGATTCTCTCGGCGAGCCTCTCCTTCGACCAGCTGTACGAGGAGGTGGAGGGGGACAGCGCCTCCGCGGCCGAGCTCTACGCCCTCATGTCCGCCATCGGCGGGTTCCCCCTGGAGCGAGGGATCGCGGTGACCGGTGCCCTGAACCAGGATGGAGTCATCCTCCCGGTAGGCGGCGTCACCGAGAAGATCGAAGGCTTCTTCGCTGCCTGTGAGGCGGTGGGCTACGAGGGCCCCACAGGCGTCGTCGTGCCCAGGAAGAACCTCGAGAACCTGACCTTGAGCACCGAGGTGCGGACCGCTGCGGAGAGCGGGCGATTCAAGGTCTACGCCATCGACCAATTCGAAGAGGGGTGGCCGATCCTGAGCGGGCTCGATGCCGGGGAACCGGACGAGGACGGCAGCTATCCGCCCGATTCCGTCGACGGTCGGGTCATGAGCCAGCTGAAGGCCTGGGCGCGTCAGTGGAAGGCGTTCGGGGGCCCCGACGCGGGGCCCGGCGAGGAGCAGGTGGCCGTTGTCGAGGAGATGGAAGAGGACGGCGGCGTGGCGGTCCCGGACGACGATATGCCCGGTTCGGAAGGCAAGGAGACCCCGTAGACCGTACGCCTCGCGATCATCGCCACCCGCTCGGTGGTCTTCCGCGCTGTCCGCTTGCCCGTGATGTCAAACCCGGTTCGGATTCGCGCACCATTCCCGCAAGCCGCTGAAACCACGGAAACACCAGGACAAGGAACTTCCGCATGGACCTTTCTCTACCCCGCGCTGACGACCTGGGCCCCTTCCGGGTCTTGTACCTCCAGAACCGGGCGGTCGGGCTCGAGGGCATGGTCGTGGTCGACAACGTGGCCATCGGCCCCTCCATCGGGGGCATTCGCCTGGCCCCGGACGTCACTGCCGAGGAATGTGCGCGATTGGCCCGGGCCATGACCCTGAAGAACGCCGCCGCGGGACTGCCCCACGGAGGCGGCAAGGCGGTCATCGCCGCGGACCCCGGGATGCCCGCCAGGGAGAAAGAGCGCCTCTTGCGCTGCTTCGCCTCGTCCATACGGGACGACCTGAGCTACATCCCCGGGCCCGACATGGGCACCGACGAGACGTGCATGGCGTGGATCCGGGACGAGATCGGTCGCGTCGTGGGCCTGCCGGATGATTCGGGTGGGATCCCTCTCGACGAGATCGGGGCCACCGGCTTCGGACTCACCCATTCCGTGCTCGTGGCAGTGGAGTACTGTGACTTCGAGCTCGCCGGAGCTCGGTTGGTGATCCAGGGGTTCGGCGCCGTCGGCAAGCACGCGGCGCGTTTCCTCTGTCAGGAGGGCGCCGTGCTCGTGGGCGCCTCGGACTCGCGCGGCGCGATCTCCGACCCGGATGGGCTGGACGTGGAGAAGCTCATCCGCACCAAGGACGGAGGCGGAAGCGTTGCCGATCACCCTACCGGCGAGGCCCTGGATCGCGACGCCGTGCTCGATATCGAGTGCGAAATCTGGGTGCCGGCGGCCCGGCCCGACGTAATCCGCGAGGACAACGTCCACCGGCTGAAGACTCGATTGATTGCTCAGGGGGCGAACATCCCATGCACGGAAGCCGCTGAGCGGACGCTCGCGGAGGCCGGCGTCGTCGTCTTGCCCGATTTCATCGCCAACGCCGGCGGCGTGATCTGCGCAGCCGTCGAGTACGCGGGGGGAACCCGAACGCAGGCCCTCGAGACCATCGAGGAGAAGCTCCGGGAGAACACCGGACGCGTTTTGTCGACCTCCCGGGACCGGGGGATTCTGCCACGGGAGGCTGCAGAGGCCCTGGCGACCGAGCGGGTTCGCGCCGCCATGAGCCGTCGCCGGTGGGGGCTGTTTTGACCGGGACGATCTCGCGCGAGGACTTCCGACTGGACGTCCCGGCGCGGTACAACTTCGCCGCCGACGTCGTGGATCTCTGGGCCGAGGAATCCGAGAAGCTGGCCCTCCTTTGGGTCGACGACCAGGGCCAAGAGCTCCGTGTCACCTTCGACGAGATGGCCCGACGGAGCCGGCGCGCGGCGAACGTCCTCGCGTCCCTGGGGGTGAGGCGTGGCGACGTCGTGCTCGTGTTGCTGCCTGCGCTCGTGGAGTGGTGGGTGCTCAACCTCGCGTGCCTGCGGATGGGCGCGGTGGTGTGCCCCGGGACGGTCCAGCTTTCCCCCAAGGACATCGCCTACAGGCTCCGGGCAGCTCGGCCCGCGTGTGTGGTCGCCGACGCCGACACCGCCCAGCACGTGGACGAGGTCATGGACGACTTCCCGGAGGTGCGCGGCCGGTTGCTCGTCGGCGACGAACGGCCGGGGTGGATCTCCTGCGACGATGCGGTTCGGGAGGCTTCGTCCGACTTTCCGGCCGTCCCGACCCGAAGTGACGACAACGCCATCCTCTACTTCACGTCCGGCACGACCGGCGCGCCCAAGATGGTGATGCATACCCATGCGTCCTACCCTCTCGCCCACGTGATCACCGGGCGCTTCTGGCTGGGGCTAGGCCCCGAAGATCTCCACTGGAATCTGAGCGACACGGGGTGGGCCAAGGCCGCCTGGAGCTCCATCTTCGGCCCCTGGCACATGGGAGCAGCCGTGTTCGTGCACCATGCGAAGCAGTTCGAGCCGGAGCGGGCGCTGGAGCTGTTGGCTGCGCACCCGGTGTCCAGCTTCTGCGGAGCGCCAACGGTGTACCGCATGCTCGTGCTGGAGGATCCGGCTCGCTTCGAGTTCGCCACGCTGCGTTCGTGCGTCGCCGCCGGTGAGCCGCTCAACCCCGAGATCGTGGCGACCTGGAGGAGGGCGACCGGGATCACGATCCGGGACGGGTACGGACAGACGGAAACGGTGGTGCTGGCGGGGACGTTCACGGACGTCGAGCCCCGGCCCGGCTCCATGGGCGTTGCGGCGCCCGGGTTCGAACTGGCCGTAATCGACGAAGGCGGCCACGCGCTCCCGGCCGGAGAGCGAGGCGACCTTGCGGTCCGGGTCTCGCCGGACCGTCCTGTCGGGATCTTCAAGGAGTACTGGAAGGACCCCGCGAAGACGGCGAGCACGTACCGGGGTCCCTGGTACGTCACGGGGGACCGGGCCACCCGGGACGGGGACGGTTACTTCTGGTTCATCGCCCGGGCCGACGACGTGATCATCTCGTCGGGGTATCGCATCGGCCCCTTCGAGGTGGAGAGCGCGCTGCTGGAGCACCAGGCAGTAGCCGAATCGGCCGTGGTCTCGAGCCCCGACGCCGTACGGGGCGAGGTGGTGAAGGCGTTCGTGGTTCTGACGCCGGGCACCGAGCCCGACGACGATCTGATCCACGCCCTCCAGGAGCATGTCAAGGAGACCACCGCTCCGTTCAAGTACCCGCGGAAGGTGGAGTTCGTCGAGGCACTCCCCAAGACCGTGAGTGGCAAGATTCTCCGGCGGGAGCTGAGAGAGAGGGAGTGGGCCGTGGCGCCAGGTCGGCCTCAGCCGTAGTAGAGGCGTGACTCCAGCTCGCGCCCCCGCACCACTCGTCGGCCGGCCAGGTCACCCTGGTACTCCGTCACGACAGTAAAGCGCTGCTCGGCACCGTGCTCACCGTCGGCGTAGATCACCACCCAGTCGTGCGTTCGACCCAGCTCGTGGGCACGAGCCGTGTTGGAAAAGAGCGCCGTGATGTGCCAGCCATCCCGCTCGGTGTGGAGGATGGGCAGCCACGCCTCTCCGGTGGGGTTGAACCGGCGGGGCGCGATCATGGGCAACTCGTCAACAGCGGCCTTCTGACGGTACTCCTCGTCCGCGGACAGCAGCGCGGCCACGGACGGCGCGTCGGGCTGCTCCAGACCCCCCAGGCCGGCGTCTACGGACGGCCCCCATCTTCGTCCCCGGCCGAGGGCTCGTCGCCGGACGGCCTGCCCCAGCATGCCCGAGAGCGTCTGCCGAACCGCCTCCGCACGCCGATGTCCAAAGCCCTCGACCGTCTCGAGCCGACCGTCGTGCGCCGCCAGCTCCAGGTCCTCCAACGTCTCCACGTCCAGGTCCCGGTGGATGCGCCGGGCGAGCTCCGGCCCGATGCCCGGCACGGTCCGGAGCAGATCCTCCGGACAGACCTGCCCCTCCAGCCGATCCAGCAGGCGCATTCTACCGGTCAGCACGAACTCCCGAATGGCGCCCGCCAGCCCGGCTCCGATGCCGGGCAGACGCTCCAGCGCGCCGGGATCGCCCTCCAGCACGAGGACGGAAACGGGTGTATCGAGCGTTCGCATCGTGCCGGCGGCAGACCGGTAGGCCCGGATCCGGAACGGGTTCCCGTCCTGGACCTCCAGCAGATCGCCAACCCGCTCCAGGGCGTCCGCCACGTCCGCGTTGCTCACGGCGTAGCGGGTCCGCCGCCACTGGGAGCGGGTCCGCCTACCCGCCGCAGTCATGTCCTCGCCTCCTCCGCCAACCTCTCGGCATATGCGGTCAGGCTCGGGCTCATCTCGACCCGGTAGGGTCGCTCGGCAGGTTCGATCCCCCTCAGCTCCGGAGCGAGCAGCCCGAGCTCCTGCCGGGCCCGGTCACGGATCTCGTCGAGCGAGGGCGAGGCGTTGGGCAGGCGCACCCCTCCCTCCATCACCTTCTGGAGCAGCGGCCGGCCAGGCAGCCGTTCGTCGGCGCGGGCCAGCACGTCTCCGACGGCCGTGCCGCTCCGCTCCGTGCGGAAGATCTGCTTCCGGCCCGGGAGGATCCTCTTGGCGGGCGAGAGCTTCAGGCGACCCCGCCCGCCATAGGCGGTGAGCTTGTACGCCATGTCCAGGGACGGAGCGTCGGCGGAGACCCCCATCCGGGTACCGACCCCGAAGCCCGTGATCGGGGCACCGCCGTCTACGAGGCGGGCGATCTCGTACTCGTCCAGGCTGCCGCTGGCAAAGATCTCCACCCCCTCCAGCCCGGCTTCGTCCAGAATGCGACGCGCGCCCTTGGCGAGGTCGGCGAGATCCCCGGAGTCAAGGCGCACGCCTCGCACCGCGAACGCCTCACCCATCTCCTTGGCGAGGCGCACCACGCTCCGCACCCCGTCCAACGTGTCGTAGGTGTCCACCAGGAGGATGGTCTCGGGATACAGCGAGACGAAGTCCCGGAATGCGTCCAGCTCGCGGTCGTGGGCCTGCACGAAGCTGTGAGCCATCGTGCCGGCCACCGGAATCCCGTACAACTTGCCCGCCAGCACGTTGCTGGTGGCGTGGACCCCGGCCACGTGGAAGGCCCTGGCTGCTTTCACCGCTGCGTCGGCACCGTGGATGCGACGCATGCCGAAGTCCACCACCGTTCGCCCCTCCGCGGCCTGGACGACCCGGCACGCCTTGGAAGCGGCCAGCGTCTGGAAGTGGACCTGGTTCATGAGAAAGCTCTCTGCGAGCTGGGCCTCGGGCAGCGGAGCGACCACCTCCATCAGGGGCTCCTCGGCGAAGACCGGCGTCCCCTCGGCGACGGCATACACGTCTCCGGTGAACCGGAGGCCTTCCAACCACCGCAGAAACTCCTTGGAGAACAGGTCCAGGCCAACCAGATAGTCGAGATCGTCAGGAGTGAAGCGTAGACCCTCCAGATAGTCCAGGGCGTCCTGTAGGCCACACGCCAAAAGGAGATTTCGCGACGAGGGGAGGCGGCGGACGAAGAGACTGAAGACGGCTTCCTGGGTCATTGTGCCGGACCAGTAGGCCTGAAGCATGGTGAGCTCGTACAGGTCGGTCAGCAGCGCGCCTTCGAGTACTCTCTCGGGCGCTGATGACACGGGCGTGTCGCTCATGGCATGACCGGTTCGGGGTCGCGGGCCGTCCGCGTCGCCGCGTTTCCGCGTCCACGACGGCTGGCCGGGGGACGAAGACGCTTGTGAAGCTCCACGGCGATCACGACCGTGGTGGCCACGGCCGCCATGCGCAGCCATGTCTCCGCCCCCAGAGGCTCGAGCTGCAGTAGCACCTGGGTCGGTGGAAAGTACATCGCGCCGACGTGCAACAGGAGGGATGCACCCACACCGAAGAAGAGGAACCGGTTGGAGAAGGGGCTCATGGCGAAAGCGGACCGGGTCTCCGACCTGCAGCTTCCCACATGAAACACCTGGTACAGCACGAGCGTGGTGAGCGCCGCGACCCTGGCCGCCGCCAACCGCTCCGGGTCCCCTCCCCACTCTCCGACGAACACCCAGAGCGTCCCTGCGGCCATCACGAGCCCGGTGACCACCAGGCGCTCGAGTAGGCGGCGAGAGAGGATTCCCTCCGTCATGCGTCTGGGCGGATCCCGGAAGCGCGCAGGATCCGGTGGCTCCACGGCCAACGCGACGTCCTCGACCCCGTTGGTCACCACGTTCAGCCACAGTAGCTGCGCCGGCAGCAGAGGCAGAGGCAAGCGAAGGAGCAGAGACCCCAGGATCGCGAGAAGCTCGCCGGCTCCTGAAGAGACGAGGAAGAAGGTCGCGTTGCGGAGGTTGGCGAATGCAGTTCGTCCGCCTTCCACCGCCGCGGCCACGGTGGCGAACCGGTCGTCGGCCAACACGATGTCGCTGGCCTCCTTGGCCACGTCCGTGCCGCTCTTGCCCATGGCGGCGCCCACGTGAGCGGCCTTCAGGGCAGGCGCGTCGTTGACTCCGTCGCCGGTGACCGCCACGACGTGGCCCACCCGAGACAGGGACTCCACGATCCTGAGCTTGTCCGCCGGCGCGACCCGAGCGAAGACGCGACCCACTTCCAGGGCCTCGATCAGCTCGTCCTCCGTGAGCGCCGCCAAGCGGTCCCCGGCCACGACCGTGGCGCCGTCTTCATGCACGATCCCCACCTGCCGGGCGATCGACCTCGCCGTGCTCTCGTGGTCGCCGGTCACCATGAGAACCCGAATGCCGGCCCGCCGACACGCCGCCACCGTCTCCGACACCTCCGGCCGCGGCGGGTCCATCATGCCCGTGAGCCCCGCGAACACCAGGCCTCGAGGCGAGCCGGCGAGGACGCTGCCGGCCACCGACTCCCCGCGCCCCACTGCCATGCCCAGGACCCGGAGCCCGGCGGCCCCCATCCGCTCGGCCTCGACGCCTATGGCCTCGGGCTCCAGACCCGCTTCTCCGCCGGTGACCAGGACCGAGTCGCACATGGCCATCACCCGCTCAGGCGCCCCCTTGACCAGCACGACCGAATCACCGTCCGTCCGGTGCACGGAAGCTGCCCACCCCCGCTGCGACTCGAATGGCACCGCGTCGATCTGCGGATAGGCCGCATCCTCGGTCTTCCGCACCAGGCCCGCCTTCGCCGCGACGATCAGAAGCGCCACTTCCGTGGGGTCACCCTGGGGGCGGACGGCGCCGTCCTCGTCGGTAGACAGCTCCGCTTCGTTGCACAGGGCACCCGCCAGGAGGGTCCAGTAGAGGGGTGACTCCAGCTCCGCCGTGGCGGGCTCGCCTCGGGACAGGATCGCTCCCTCCGTGTCGAGGCCGCCGCCGCCCACAGCGAAGGATTCACCACCCGCCCAGACGGACGTGACGGTCATGCGGTTCTCGGTCAGCGTCCCGGTCTTGTCGGTGGCGATGACCGTGCAGCTTCCCAGCGTCTCGACCGCAGCCAGTCGGCGGACGAAGGCGTTGCGGCGGGCCATCCGGCGCGAAGCCACGGCCAGCGTGATGGTCATCACCACGGGAAGGCCCTCAGGCACGGCCGATACCGCGATGGCCACGGCGGTCAAGAACATCTGGGACATGGACTCGCCGCGGAGGAGCCCGAGGGCGAAGGTGAGACCCGCCAGCACCACGATGGCCACCGCCACCCCTCGGCCGAAGCGCTCCATGCGGCGTTGGAGCGGTGTCTCCGGCCGCTCTACGGCGCGGATGTCCTGGGCGATGGCGCCCAGCTCCGTCTCGACACCGATGCTCACCACCACGCCGCGGCCTCGGCCAGATGCCACCGATGTGCCCATGAACGCCATGTTTCGGCGCTCGGCAACCGGCGTTTCGGAGGCCGTCGCCGTCCAGGTGGCCGACTTCTCCACCGGTACGGACTCACCGGTCAGAAGCGACTGGTCCACGCTCAGGGCCGTCGTCCGGATCAGGCGTAGATCCGCCGGGATTCGTGTCCCCGAGTCCAGCGCCACCAGGTCGCCGGGGACCAGCTCCCGACTGTCTACCTCCCGTCTCCGCCCGCCGCGCATCACGACACAGCGAGGCGCGACCAGACCCTTCAGCGCCGCGATGGCCCGCTCGGCCCGGTATTCCTGTGCGAAGCCGATCGTAGCGTTCAGGACGAGCACGATGCTGATCACCACCGCGTCTTCCCAATGACCGATGGCCAGCGAGATCATGCCGGCAGCAGCCAGAACCAGGACCAGCGCGCCCGTGAACTGGTGAGCGAGGATGCGGAGCGGCCGGATGCGCGCCTCTTCGCCGATCACGTTGAGGCCGTGGACCGATTGGCGATCCCGCGCTTCTGAAGGCGTCAGCCCGTCTTCGCCGACGTGCAGCTCTTCGAGGGCGGAATCAGCAGTCAGGCGGTGCCAGGGAGCACGGAGATCCTGACCCGGCTGGGTTCCTGTGGTCCCACGCTCACTGACGCTGTCTGAGTCCATGACGTCGGTCGTCTAGGGTGTCCCCCGGGCCAGGTAGACCGCGGCAACGACCGCCACGATGCCCAGGAGCGCGTTGAGTCGGGCCAGCGAGGCCGCTCGCTTCCTGAGGCGCAGCGCCTGGGGTGAGTCCTGCTTCGCCCGGGTCGAGCGGGGCCCCAGGACAAAGTCGTGGATGAAGCTCACCACCACCATTCCCGAGACGGCGAGGAGCTTCCAGAGTAGCGCTCGACCGTAGGCACCGTCCCAGAGCCCAGCGCTGCTCAGCACTTCCACGGACAGGATGCCCTTGAAGTGGAGGTTCGCCGCTCCAGTGATCAGCAGAACCCCGATCGCGATCCAACCAGAGAACCGAAACGACTCCCCCAGTGCCTGAAACAGCCGAGCCCTCAGCTCCGGCGGCTCCACCCTTCGCAGGACCGGGGCCCCTACGAGGGCGAGGAAGAACATCCCACCCAGCCAGAACAAGGCGGCCAGCAGGTGGACGATGACGTTCAGGTAGTAGAGGGACATGGATCCGTGGGAAGCGGCACGTGCGGCGTGCTCTGTTGGACGCCGCCACTCCGGGGAGAGTGGTGCGTCCCACCGTCTCTGGCCAGCGGGAATGCGGCGAGCGACGTCGCCGACGACCTCACCTCACCCTAGAACGGCCAGGGCTGGTACGCCACCTCCAACGGTCTCTCGAGGCGCTCGGCCAGGACCCTGAGATCGGCGCGGTCGTCGGGAACGTGGCCGCCGGTCCCGTCCTTCTCCACGACGGCGGTGGACGTCTTGCTCACGAGCTTCTTGGCCTTGGCCCGCACCACCAGCGACCCCTCTTCGGAGATGGCCATCCGGGACCAGACGATCTTGCCCGTGCCCAGGACCTCGAACAGCACGCCCAGAACCCCCGACGTCGGCCGCCCCCGAATGCCCTCGATCTCGTCGAACAGCATCTGGTCCCCGAAGTCCAGCAGCCGGTAGCTCACCTCCCGTTCGTTGACCACCAACAGCCGGGGGGTGGAGAGCGTGTCCTCGAACGAGTATCGATCCCCGAGCGACTCCGATTCCGGCCACCACGTCCGCACCGCCAGAGCCCGTTGCGGTGTCGTCTCGGTCTCGGCCATGTCCACGACCCGGTCGAGGCGGTATTCGATCAGGGTGTGCTGGCCGTATTCGTGGGAGATGCGGATGAATTCGGGGGCCTCCGCTTCGTCCAGGCCGGTGGCCTCGAGGTAGGCGTGATAGTAGTCGGCCTCGTGCAGGAAGAGCGGTGGCCCGTCCGGCGCCGCCTCCTGCGCGCTCTCAGCCAGCATGAAGATCGTGTGGGCCCAGAGGCGGGTCGCGTTGGTGGACGCGGTCAGGTCGTAGCCCTTCTCCCGCTCCAGCACCATGGCGCGCAGGACGGCGTCCCGGGAGACGGGCTGGACCTTGTCGAGGTCGTGCTCGCCCTGGGCCTGCACGCCGACTGGACCGGCGAGTAGGAGGAGCGACGTGCTCAACAGGGCTCGAAGGTGGCGGGATCGTCGCATGGAACCGGCAGCAGCGGAAACGAGCGAGGCCCGCTTCCCGCGGGCACGCACCAAGGCGAAAGAAAGCGGGCCCTTGGGCCCGCGACCGGGAGTGTCTACACCGAGGCCCGTGGCGATGGTCCCCACACCACGGCCAGACGCCTGGGGCGCGCCCGTGCCTACCCGGTACGGCGGCATGCTCCTGGGGACGGCGGTCCTGGCCCCTGCATGCGGGGAGGGTCGTTGCCCTGCCGCCGGCGGGCCGACGACCCGTCGTGCCGCCGTGGCGTGCTAGGCCAGCCTGGAGCGAATGACCCGGTAGGCCACGACCACCCCCACGACGACCGCAAGGACCGGCACGGCGTGGATGACGGCGTGCAGGGCCCCGGCGGCATGGGTGTGCAGTCCGTGGGCCGAGGCAGGCGCCGCCAGGATCGCTGCAGACGCCACTGCCATGAGGGCACCCCGCCACACTCGTGAAGTCATCTCGCTTCTCCTGTTGAAGTCCTCATATTCCCCTCTTCTCGAATCCTCGGTGCTCTTCTCGTCCTCGCTTCAGCAGATGCGGGGCAGCTGGTCGCCGGGCAGCATGTCCACGACTCGCGTGCCCCCCAAGCCGGTGCGGAGGACGACCATGCCAGGGTGCGCTTCCACGACCCTCCCGATCAGCGCGGCCTCTGCGCCGAGCGGATGTGCACGCAATGCAGACAGGGCCTCGCCCGCAGCCTCCGGTGCCACGATGGCGGTGAGCACGCCTTCATTGGCCACATAAAGGGGGTCCAGGCCCAACATCTCGCAAGCGGCCGCGACGGGACCCGGCAGAGGCACGGTGTGCTCCACCAGCTCCACGCCCACTCCCGACGACGCGGCGATCTCGTTCAACGCGCTGGCCAGCCCGCCCCGGGTGGGATCCCTCATCGTCCGCACGCCGGCCCCCGCCGCTTGGCGAAGCGCGTGGACCAGCGGGAAGAGGGACGCCGTGTCGCTCTCGAGCTCGACGTCGAAGGCCAGGCCCTCCCGCGCCGCCATGATGGCAATGCCGTGCCGCCCCAGGGGGCCGCTCACCAGCACCACGTCCCCCGGGCGCGCGCCCGAGGGGTCCGGACGGAAGCCGTCCTCCAAGACGCCGAGGCCGGTGGTGTTGATGAACAGGCCGTCGGCCTTCCCCCGCACCGGTCCGCCTACAACGCCGACTGCCGGACCGACTCCCTGGCGGCAAACCCGCCCGAGCGCGTCAACGAGGCGGGCTTAATGCCTCAACGCCAGTGCCACCATGGACTGGGGGTCGCCGGTGGTGGCGTAGGCGATGCGCCCCGTGCGGTCGAGGATGTAGACGAGGGCCGGGTGCGTCACGTCACCCGTGCGCTCGTCCCGCTCCCGCGCGACGTTCCAATCGTCGAGGACACCCTCGACCGCGGCGACGGAGCCGCTCAAGAGGAAGGTGTCGTCGCCGAGGCCCCACTGCCCGGCGATGTGGGGGAGCCGAGCCGGCGTGTCCCGCCACGGATCCAGGGTGATGACCACGACCGCCGGGTCCAGCTCCGGCACCGCTGCTGCCGCCTCCAACGCGTTGTGGACCACCACCGGGCAGATGGTCTCGCAGTGGCCGAAGGCGAACGTCACCAGGACCGTGCGGCCGGCAAATCGCCCCAACGTGATCAGCTCACCCCGCTGGTCCACGAGCGCCAGGGTGGGTGCCTCCCGGTCGAGGCGCGGATACGTCTCCGGCGGCAGGGTCGGATCGTCCAGGATGATCGCGTCGGGCTGAGCGCTGGCCACCCGGACGCCAGCCCCCACCGTTCCCGTCAGAAGCAGGAGAAGGGTAGCGGCCAGGGCCACGCGGCCCGGCAGAGACCGCCCCAACGCCCGGACCCCGCCCGTGAGGGCGTCCCCCCAGATCACGAACATGGCCACCAGCATGCTCGTGGGCTGGCCCACGAGCAGCAGCCAGCCTCCCGAGTCCGGCAGACCGGACTCGGTCGAGCCGAAGCACACCTGGCGCGTGCGCTCCAGCCAGGCGGGCGCGCCGGTGGGCACCGGCCACAGGGCCAGCGCCCACCAGCTCACCGTTATCGCCGCCAGGGCGCCCAGCGCCCCCACGGCCCACTTCTCACCCCGCGTCATCGCAGCCCTAGCCGACCTTCCAGATGAAGCTGAGCAGCTTCCAGTTGGCGAAGTAGTACGTGATGAACGCGGCCAGGAAGACCGCCACGAGGATCATGGTGCCGGGCACCATCCCCAGCCTCCCGTGCTCGGGGAGCTCGGGCTCGGCACCTGCGGCCTCCAGGGCTGCCCGCGGCGGAGCGTACACGCCCGGGGGCACCTTGCCGGCCAAATTGGCCGCGCTGACCTCACCCAACGGCTTGCCGAAGAACACGCTCACGACGGTGACGACGATGTACATGGCGCCACCGACGACGGCCAGCAGGCCGCCCACGGCCATGACGCCGATCAGCAGGTCCACTGCCGGCGAATACTCCACGCCCCAGGGCGCACCCGTGAAGGTGATGTCCCAGTGACGGCGCGGAATCCCGAACGTGCCGGCGAAGGTCATGGCCATCGAGAAGATGAGCATCCCCAGGGAGAAGATGTACGGCTGCCACCTGGCCATCGCGTAAAAGGAGACCTGCTTCCGGAAGATCAGCGGGATCACGTAGTAGGTGACGCCCATGAAGGCCATGGCGGTTCCCGACACGACAGTGGCGTGGAAGTGCCCCGGGATCCTCAGCGTGTTGTGGGCGATGATGTTGATCTGCTCGGTACCGAACGTGACGCCGGTGATGCCGCCCACGAATCCGAAGATCACGAGCGAGAACGCCAACGAGCTGAATCCCGGATCCCCCCACGGCGCCTTCTTCAGCCAGCCGAAGACGCCCTGGGTGAATCCCCGCAGCCGCTGCCCGAGCTCGACGCCGGCCGGAACCGTGAAGCCGTGGATCATGCTGGCCAGCACCGCCATGTACATGAAGTAGCTGGTGTTCCAGACCTTCCACGCGGCCCCCATGCCCGGATCCACCAGAAGATGGTGCGCCGAGGCCATGGAGATGAAGGCGACGTACAGCACGAAGGCCGCGCGGCTGATCTTCTCGTTGAGCACCACCGCGCCTACGGTGAGGGCCCCCAGCAGGTACCAGATGGAGACCATGGCCGCCACGTTGATCTGTTGGGAGGAGTGGCCCAGGCCCCACCAGATCAGGCGGTAGATCTGTGGATCCACGGTTACCATGCCGAGGGACCACAGGAAGGTGGGGATGTAGATGATGGCGCCGTGAAGCAGGGTGATGACGGCGATGATGGCGGCGGTCAGGGCGCCGAACGTCACGAGCGGCATGGAGCCCTCGTACGTCTTCTCCTTCTTGGCCACGACCAGGGATCCGAAGAAGATGGCCGTCACGATGAGCGCGCCCACCGCGAACAGGATGATCCCCAGGTAGTAGATCGGGTGGGCCATCAGTGGCACGTACGACGTGAACAGCACGTCGGCGCGCCCGGTCCACATGGCCCACTCCACCATGAGCGTCCCCAGCACCATGAGGCCGAAGGATGCCCAGGCCGTCTTCGGGGCCGGCACCCGGCTGTTCAACAGCACCGGTCCCGCGAAGTAGAGCACCGCCATCTCGAAGAACAGGATGAAGAAGATCAGCATGTTCATCCCGTGGACCGTCAGCATGCGGTAGAACCAGACCGCGTCGAGAAGGTGGACCAGCTGCCACCGGGTGAGCAGCACCAGCACCGCCGCGATGCCGCCGACCAGCAGCGCCACCGTGGCGACGACCGCGTTGGCTTTGATGAGGGCGTCCGCCTGGCGGTGCACCTTCAGCCCTGTGGTCGGACAAGTGCGGAACGGACCTCCGGATGGGGTGCCGCCGCTCAAGGCCTCGCGCTCGACGGTGCTCATCGGCCACCTCCTACCTGGGCCGCCGCGCTTTCGGCACCGTCCACGACAATGACGCGACCTACCATGGTGTGGTGGTTCACACCGCAGAACTCGTTACAGACGATGCGATAATCGCCAGCTTCCGTGGGTGTCACCCGGAGGCCGTAGTCATAGCCCGGGACCACCTGGAAGTTGACGTTGAACGGATAGAGGTTGAATCCGTGATTCACGTCGATGGACGACAGATGGAGGATGTACTCGGCGTCCTTCTGGAGCTGCAGGACGGGCGTCCACAGCCACATCTGACCCTGCAGATACACGTCGCTGCCAGGCGGCGGCTCCACGATGGGGATGCCGTTGTCCTCGCCGATCTGGTAGTCGGCAATGAACTCCCGGACCCGTTCCGCATAGGCGTCCGGGTCCACCTTGTGACGAATGCCCGTGGGGTTCTGGCCGCCACGGAGGTGCCAAAACGGCATCATGGCGAACAGCACCAGACACCAGATGAAGGCGATGGTGACCCAGATCTTCTCCGACTTGTGGGCGGGCTTCCACCACACACCCTTCGGTGGCTCTATCCCGGTATGGTGCATGACCGGCCTCCGGGATCAGGGAAGGGGGGCCGGCTCGAGGGACATGACTTCCCAGATCCCCCAGCCGGTGAAGAAGACGAACATGACGATCAGGCCCATGATCAGGAGCAGGAACGGGCTCTCGAAGACCCGCTGCCCGAGGGGAATGGGCTCGCTGCCCTGCCCCGTTGGCTTCTGTTCTTCCATGGACGTCCTCCCTACGGCTGAAGATTCGGACTACGGTGCCTCGACTTCGCCTACTCTTCCGACATCACGGCTTCGGCCCCGGCCGGATGGACCAGGAGTTGAGCGACGGTCGTCTTGCGGAAGAACGACACTACACTCTGCGATAGCTCCGACCATCGAACGTGCGCGGCGCAGGGTGCGTCGTCGTTGCACCCACCCTCCCGACCCAGCACGCACCGCCTCCGGTCGTCCAGAGGATCGAAGTGCCCGACGATGTCCTCGAGCGTCAACTCCTCCGACGGACGGGCCAGGACGAAGCCACCCCGCGGGCCCCTGGACGAGGTGAGCACACCCGCTCGGCCGAGCTCGTGGAGGATCTTCGACAGATAGTTACGGGGAACCGAGAGCGTCTGGGCGATGTCGTCGACACGGGTCGGGCCCTCGTCGACGTGTTGAGCCAGGTGTAGGACTGCCCGGAGGGCGTACTCGCCTGTGCGGGAGAGCATCATGTAGGAATGGCCCTGCTGCCGTTGGATTATCTTGTTTTCTTCATGATGATATGATAAATGTGTGGGCGCAAGAATCTCGAGACCGATCCTCAAACGGGACCGCGATGGCCGCCGATGCCCCGGCCGTGACACGCCCCGTCCGGGCCCTGTTGGCGCGTCTGGACGCCGCGTTCAACCGCCTGTACACGTGGCGCTTCAATCCGCTGTACCACAGTGGAGCTCTTGCCGTCGCGTCGTTCGTCATCCTCCTGCTCACCGGTCTGTACCTGCTCCTCTTCTACCGTATCGGCGCACCCTACGCCTCCGTGCTGCGAATCACGGACCAGGCCTGGTTGGGTAGCTGGATACGGTCCCTGCACCGCTATGCCTCGGACGTCGCCGTGCTCGCAGCCGCCGTCCATGCCCTCCGGATGCTTCTTCAGGGACGGAGCTGGGGGCCCAGGACCCTGGCGTGGGTGTCTGGTCTGGTCCTCCTGTTCGTCTTCTTCGTAACCGGGTGGACCGGCTACGTAATGGTGTGGGACACCCAAGCCCAGCTGTTGGCGGTGGAGGGTGCACGGTTCCTCGACGTGCTGCCGCTGTTCAGCGAGCCGATCGCCCGGACCTTCGTGGGCGAGCGCGACCTTCCCAGCGCTTTCTTCTTCCTGAACCTCTTCCTGCACATCGCCCTGCCCATCGGCGTGGGGCTGATTCTCTGGATCCACGTCTCCAGGGTCGCCCGACCCTCGCTCATGCCCCCGCGCGGGCTCCTGTGGGGGTCGGTGGGCGTGCTCACGGCTCTGTCGGTCCTCTGGCCGGTCGGCATGGCCGCGGAGGCGAGCCCGTTTCGGCTTCCGGAAGGGATCCCCCTGGACGTCTTCTACGGCTTCTGGTTGCCGCTGACGTTGCGCATGCCCGCGTGGACGGTCTGGGTCGCAGCGGCAGCCGGTGGAGCGCTGGTGTTGCTGGTTCCGTGGCTCACGCGCCCCCGGGCAGAGGCGCTCCCGCTGGCGTCGGTCGTCAACGAACGGTTTTGTACGGGCTGCCTGCAGTGCGCGGAAGACTGCCCCTATGACGCCATCTCGATGATTCCCCGCCCGGATGGCCGGATAGGCCTGGTGGCGCGCGTCGATCCGGCGCTCTGCGTGAGCTGCGGCATCTGCGCCGGATCGTGTGCGCCCATGGGCGTGGGCCCCCCGGGCCGTACCGGCCGAGATCAGCTGGCGGAGGTGAGGCGCTTCATCGCCAGCGGCCGACTCGTTCCTGGCGACGTGGTTGTGATCGCGTGTGACCGGAGCGGCGGCATGCTGGCGCCTGGCGCTCCCGTCTTCGGCGTCCATTGCGCGGGCAGCACGCACACGTCCGTCATCGAGTACCTGGTCCGGTCGGGCGCCAACGGCGTGATCGTGGCTTCCTGCCCTCCCCGGGACTGCTGGAACCGTGAGGGCGTGAAGTGGCTCGAGGCCCGGGTCTATCACGACCGCGAGGCCGAGTTGAAGCCCCGCGTAGACAAGAAACGGGTGCGCCTGGCGTACGCCGGGGAGGGAGAGGCCATGCAGATCGCGCGTGCGGTCACCGCGTTCCGCGCGGAGTTGGCCGAGCTGGCACGGCAGGAGGCGGAGGACGCCATCGAGCTCGACACGGAGTGCGAGACGACTCGTGACCGGGCCGGGACGCCGGGGAGCGTGGCGTGAGCACCGGCGGCAAGCTCATCGCCCTCGCCGTCTCGGGGGTCATGGCGGTGGCCATCGCAGCCCTTTCCCGCGTGCCCTATACCCCGGGCGACCCGGACGACGCTCTGGTCCGGATTGCCTGGCGATACCGGAGCGAGCCCGATGCTGCGTGCCGACCCATCACCGATGAGGAGCGTGCCCGACTCCCCGTGCACATGCAGAGGGATACGATCTGCGAGGGTCGGAGCACGCCTTACCGGCTCCAGATAGCCCTGGACGGAGAGATGGCGACCGATACGTTGGTGAGCGCGGCCGGAGCCAGGCAGGATCGGCCCATCTACGTGTTCCACGAGATCCCGATGGCCGCCGGGTCCCACCGGATAGAGGTGAGCTTCCGTCCGGACGGACCGGATGCTCCCGCCGCGCGGGACGGTCTGTCGCTGGTCAGGACCGTCGAGCTCCTTCCGCGACACGTCGCGCTGGTCACCTACGACCAGGCGGCAGGCGCCCTGGTGCTCAGGAGCCCCTGAGCGGAGTCTCCCCGTCGTGTCTCGGGACGTCCCTCCGCCTCGCCAACCCGAGACATCCGGTCCAATCGACACAGGAAATCCCCCACAGCGCCGCGGGTCCATCTCCCGACACCTGCCCCGCGTCCTCGAATGCATTTTGGACGAAACGGTCGGGAATCCCCCGATCCGCCTTTCCCGAGCTCCAGCCAGGTGGACCCGACACGTGGTTCGTCGGCCGGAGGTGGTAGGCCTTTCGAACGGTGCGGCGAATCGAAGGCAGCGCACCCGGTGGTTCCGGGCAGGACGGCGCAGGACGCCGGGGTATCGGTCGGTTGACCGACTTGGGCGTGGTGCGCCGGTTCCTGCGGTTCCCGCTATACCACAAGATCGTCGTTGCCAACTCCCTCTTCGTGGGCCTCGTGGCCGTCCTGGCCGCCTGGCTCACGCTACGGACCGCCGAAGGGGTCGACACCGTGCTCATGCTGGGCGTGGTCGGAGCCTCGGTCCTGCTGGCCGTGATCATCACGGCGACCGCCAATGCCGTTCTGGTCCGCCTCGCGCTGTCGCCCCTGGCGCCCATCGAGGCCACGGCGCGAAGTGTCGAGCAGGGTGAGCTCGACGCCCGCTGCGCCCTCTCCCCCCTTGCGGACGACAACCTCCGGCGCCTCACGACCGTCTTCAACGGCATGTTGGACGGCCTGGCCAAAGGCCGCCGACGGCAGCGGGAGCTGGCGATCATGGTGCTGGAAGCGGAAGAGCGGGAGCGGATGTGGCTGTCGCGGGAGCTCTATGACGACACCGCCCAGGTCCTGGCCACGACCCTGCTGCACCTCAGGGCGGCGGCCCGCTTGCCCCAGCCTGCCGGAAGCCGAGCCCTCGAGACGGTCCGGAGCGAGATCGTCGTTGCCATGGAGGGCGTCCGTAAGGTCGCCCGACGTCTCCGCCCGCCGGAGCTGGACGAGCTCGGCCTGGCGGCTGCGGTAAGCGCCCACGCCCGGCTGCTCTCGGAGGTCAGCGGCCTCCCCATCGACTGCCGGACCGAAGCGGTGAACTCGCGGCTCACCACCGACGCCCAGCTCACCCTCTACCGCATTGTCCAGGAGGCCCTCAACAACGCGGTGCGCCACGCCGACGCCTCCCACATCGATGTGTCGATCCGGGCGACCGGCGACAGCGTGGTGGCGGAGATCAGCGACGACGGCAAGGGTTTCGACCCCACCACCGTGTCGGCGTCCACCGGCCACAGCTTCGGTCTCGTGGGCATGCGCGAGCGAGCCGGGTACCTGGGGGGCCGCGTCCAGGTGCGCAGCCGGCCGGGGCTCGGTACGACGCTCACCGTGCAGATTCCTGCGGCTCACCGGGCGGCAGCGGCCGCAGACGTTTCCGTGGCCAGGACGGGGACCGTCTAGAGGTCACCCGGGGACTCAAGGGGGCTCTCGCCGTCACCCGACCCGGGTGGCGTCCGGGTATCTTCCAGGTCGTACACCGCTGTCCTCCAGGGAGGACGATCCACGGGACGTCCCGAGCGGACTGAGCCACTGCTCCGGGCCGGGGAGTCCTCCCAACGACCCGATCGAGCGCCTCCCCGGCCGTCAGACGGCCGCCCGGGCCGGGATCCGGCGAGGGACGGCACTGACGGCACGGATGGTGCACAGAGCCATGGGCGAGACACAGTCGTATGGGCCGAGCAGGACCGGGAGGAGGGGGCCATGAAGCGAATCGTCATCGTCGGGATCCTGGCGCTGCTGCCTGGGGCGGTTCAAGCCCAGCAGCAGACCCTCGTGGACGGGCCGATCCGGAGCGGCGGCTTCGGTGCTCCCGTCCTCAAGTTCACCGAGATCAACGAGCAGTTCGGGTTCTTCGTAGGCGGCCGGGGCGGCTGGATCATCAACGAGTCCCTCGTGCTCGGTGGCGGCGGGTACGGGCTCACCAATCAGGCTCACCTCGCCTTCGACGCCCTCGAGATGGGGTACGGCGGGCTGGACCTCGAGTACGTGAACCGTCCCAACGAGCTCGTGCACGTGTCCCTGGCCGTGCTACTGGGAGGCGGCGGAGCCACCTACTTCCCGTCGAACTCTCTCGCGGGGTTCTACAGCGGGTTCTTCGTGGTGGAGCCGGCCGCGAACATCATGCTGAACGTCACGCCGATATTCCGCATCGGGGTCGGCGCGAGCTACCGGGCAGTGGAGTCCCTCAGCCTACCCGAGCTGACGAACCGGGATCTCTCCGGCTTCTCGGGGAACATCCAGTTCAAGTTCGGGATGTTCACCGGGCGCTAGCGACCCCGCCGCATCCCACCGCATGCGGTGGAAACGCCTTGGGCAGCGCAGCAAACCGGATTGGCGCAGAGGTCCATGGTGGCGTACCGATCCTGGCCAGCGGCGTCAATCCGGCTCCTGGTCCGGGTCGGATCGAATCCCGCCCACGTTGATGAGCCCCACGAGTCGAGCCACCAGCACGACCAGGTACAGCTGCCCGACCACGGCCTCCAGGCTCGCGGCGGTGCGCGCCGCCTCGGTGGCCGGGGAGATGTCCCCGTAGCCCAGCGTCGAGAGCGTCACGAAGCTGTAGTAGAACAGCGCCGATTGGGCCCCCGTAACGGGCTCCGCCCCCGGCAGCATGCCCGTCGCACATTCGATCCCGTTGAACGAGCAGGGCTGGACGGTCTCCAGGACCACGTAGAGGATCGTCCAGGTGACCCCGATGAGCAGGTAGACCGAGAGGGCCCCGCTGATGGTGGCCATCGTCACGACCCTGTGCGAGAGGATGCGCACGAGGAAGATCCCGATCACGACGAGCATCAGGCCGATCATCGCGACGTCCGCCATCACGATCGAATAGCCACCTGCGAACGCGCTCCGGAGCAACACCGAAGGCAGCGCCAGCACCAATGCGGGAATCAACAGCGCCGGCCGATCGCTGGCTGCCACGATGGCCCCGAGGACGATCGCCAGGTACGTGCCCCGCACGATCACGCCACCAAGGGGAAGGTCGTCGGCAACGGGCTGCAGCATGAAGCTGACGAACAGCCCTGCCAGAACCAGGTGGTAGATCCAGGGCTGCCTGTCCGGAGCCTTCATCAGCTTCACCAGAGAACGCGCAGGACCGGACCCTTCGTTGGCCATGATACCCTTTCGTCGATCATCGGTCGTCATGGAGGAATATGGGCTGCCGCCGTGCGATACAAAACGCGCCGGCGGGGCGCAGCCCCGCCGGCGCCGGCCGCGGTGGGGGAACGGCCGAATGCGTGGGTCGAGGCCGGACGTCTAGACGCCGGCCTCCTCCTGCTGAGAGCCCGCGCCGGCCCAGTTGGTGAAATCGTCGTCGACGGCCACGACGTCGAAGCCGTTCCGCGCAAGGAACGAGGCGGCCGCCGAGGCTCGATTGCCGGACTGGCAGTGGACCAGCAGCGTGCCGTCTCCGGGGACCTCGTCGAGGCGGGGTAGCAGCCGGGTGTGGGCGATGTTCAGCGCCCCCGGCACATGACCCTCCTGGGCGTACTCGCTGCCCCTGCGAACATCCAGGACGTGGACGCCGCCGAGCGAGCGCCGCCGCTCCATCTCCTCGAAATCGATGGCCTCCGTGCGGCCGAGCTCACCTCCGGCAGCTTCATACCGCTCCAGAGCGTCGGGCGTGAAATAGCCCTTGATGTCGTCGATACCGATGCGAATCAGGTTCCGCACCACATCGTCGAGCTGATCCTCATCGGCGATCAGATAGACGGGGATCTCCGAATCGAAGTACGAGCCCACGAAGGTGTGGAAGCTCTTGTTGAGCGGCGAGTGGATGGAGCCCGGCAGATGACCGGCGTAGAATGCGTCCCGCTCCGCCCGGGTGTCGACCACCACGACGTCGTCTCGACCCGCCAGGTCGCCCAGGTGCTCGACCGCCAGCTTCTCCGGGGCAGGTACGCCCCCCAGAAGAGGAACGCCGTCCCGGTTCAGCGCCTTCATGCGCGCGAAGTAGACCGGCGGCTCGGGCTGCCCCTCCAGGATGAACCGAACGAACTCGTCCTCACTCTGCTGTGCGGCGGCCAGCGCCGGGCTGAACCGACGCTCGTAGCCGACCGTGGTCTCGGGCACGGCGCCGAGCGCCTTGCCGCAGGCGCTCCCCGCGCCGTGCGCCGGCCACACCTGCAGGTAGTCCGGAAGCTCCAGAAAGTCCTGGGCAGAAGCGTACAGCGTTCGTGCTGACGGCTCCATCATGCCGGCGATGCCGGCGGCCGACTCGAGCAGGTCCGGACGGCCCAGATCGCCCACGAAAACGAAGTCGCCCGTGGCCATCCCCATGGGTGCGTCGGCCCCACCCCCCAGGTCCGTGATCAGGAAGCTCACGTGCTCGGGCGTGTGCCCCGGCGTGTGTAACGCCTTCACCGCGATGTTGCCGACCTTGAAGGTGTCGCCGTCGGCCAGGAAGTGGACGTCGTAGTCGCTGTCCTGGGCCCAGAACGACTGCCAGTCCGGGCCGCCCTCCTTCGACAGATAGAGGCGTGCGCCGTGCTGCTCGGCGAGCTCTCGGGCACCCGACAGGAAGTCCGCGTGGATGTGGGTCTCTGCCACGGCCACGATCTTCAGGCCCGAGGCCGTCGCCATGTCCACGTAGCGATCGATGTCCCGCTCGGGATCGATGATCAGGGCCTCGTTGGTCTTCTGGCATCCGATCAGGTAGGCGTACTGAGCCAGCTTGTTGTCCTCGATCTGTCGGAAGAGCATTGTCTCGCCTCCAGGGTCGGGCGACCTGCGAGCCGCCGAAGTCGGTTGTTCTTGTTCGTTCCAGCAGTTGGCGATCAGTGCGGAAGCCTGGGTTTCAGAACACCGTAGAGCCAGGTCCCCGCCACGGCGCTGGCGATGGTCACCGCCATGACCGTCAGCCCGTTACCGACCAGCGCGAAGATAGGCCCCGGGCACGCCCCGGCCAGGGCCCATCCCAACCCGAAGATGGTGCCACCGATCCAGTAGCGGTAGGCACCCTTGTCGAGCTGTTTCGGCACGAGCACGATCTCCTGGCCCTTCACCGTGCGCACGTGTCGCGCCTTGATGACCGCCACCGAGATCATGGCCACGAACACGGCCACGCCGATGATCCCGTACATGTGAAAGTCCTGGAACCGGAACATCTCCTGGATGCGGTACCACGAGACGACTTCGGATTTCGTCAGCACGATACCGAAGTAGATTCCGATCAACAGGTACACCAGCAATCCCGCGCCGCTGAGCGAGCGCTGCTCCGACGAGGGCGCTTGCCCGCTCGTCCGTGTCGTTGTCTGCGTGCTCATGTTCGTCCCCCTTCAGAAGAGCAAGGGCAGGATCAAGTGCGTCGCCAGCAAGCCGCCGGCGAAGAACCCGATCACCGCGATGAGGGACGGAAGCTGCAGGTTGGCCAGACCCGAGATCGCGTGTCCGGAGGTGCACCCCCCGGCATAGCGTGTCCCGAAGCCCACCAGAAAGCCGCCAACCACGATCATGATGAAGCCGGGGAGGGTGAAGAGCCCCTGCCAGCTGAAGATCGCAGCGGGGGCCAGCCCCTCGGACTGTGCCACGCCGATGGCCCGCAGGTCAGCCACCGTAGCCTCGCTGATCCCGATCACGGGATCCGGCGAGGCGAGGAAGGTGCCCGCGACGAAGCCACCGATGATGATTCCGAGGGCGAAGGTCAGGTTCCACAGGCCCTTGGATTTCCAGTCGTACTGAAAGAACGGCGCCTTCGTGGGGAGCGCCGCCGCGCAGATGTGCCGGAGGTTCGACGAGATCCCGAACTCGCCGCCGGCCAACAGCAGCAATGGCACCACCAGCCCGATCAGGACCCCGGCGACGTACCATGGCCACGGTTGTGATATGAAGTCGATCATTGAGGCTCCTCCAGCTGATTAATCAACTGAATGCGAATGTAGTCATACGGTGGGCCCTGTCAAGAAGGATTCCGACTACACGTTGTGGTGAGGTCCCCTACGCGCACCTGGGGATAAGCCCTTCTTGTGAGGCCGCACTACATAACTACATTACTACAAAGTTGATTATCTCTGACCGTCCGCATGGAGGCTGACATGATGTCGCCCACGACTGCCCCCGCGGCACAACGCCCGGCATCCAGGCCCGGGTCGGGAGCTCATCATCGCGTTGTCATCATCGGCGGAGGCACCGCCGGGATCACCGTGGCCGCTCGACTGGGGCGCGCCGGTGTGACCGACATCGCCATTCTCGAGCCGTCCGAGCAGCACTGGTACCAGCCCCTCTGGACACTGGTGGGAGGCGGGATCGTCGACATCCGGGAGACGGTGCGCCTGGAGGCCAGGGTAATGCCGAAGGACGCCCACTGGATCAAGGCCAGAGCCGCCGAGATCGATCCTGAGGCCAAGACCGTGACCACCGAAGAGGGGCAGCGGATCGGCTACGACTTCCTGGTCGTGGCTCCCGGGATCCAACTCGACTGGGACGAGATTCCCGGCCTGCGAGAGGCGCTTCGGACCGACTTCGTCTCGAGCAACTACGACCCGAAGCTGGCGCCGAAGACGTTCCGCATGCTGGACGAGTTCAAGGGTGGCAACGCCATATTCACGAGTCCCGGCACCCCCCTCAAATGTGGGGGCGCGCCCCAGAAGATCATGTACCTCGCGGCTGACCTCTTCAAACGGAGGGGCATGCTCGACCAGGCCCACATCGTCTTCGGCAACGCCGGCAAGGTGATCTTCGGCGTCGAGCCGTTCAAGACCTTCTTGCTGGGCGTCGTCGAGCGGTACGGGATCGAGGCGCAACACCGGCACGACCTCTGCGAGATCCGCCCGGACAAGCGAGAGGCGGTGTTCAGGGTCACGCAGGAGGACAGCGAGGAAGTCTCGTACGAAACGATGCCGTACGACGTCATGCACGTCACGCCCCCGCAGAGCGCCCCGGACTTCATCAAGAATAGCGCCCTCGCCGAGGAGGGGCCGTATGGCTTCGTCGACGTCGACAAGCACACGCTGCAGCACACGCGCTACCCCGAGGTCTTCGCGCTGGGTGACGCCGGCAACACGCCCAACGCCAAGACGGGCGCCGCGGTCAGGAAGCAGGCGCCGGTGGTCGTGGACGGCCTTCTCGCCGTCATTGCTGGGCGGGAGCCCCAGCCGGCCTACGACGGCTATGGGTCCTGTCCCTTGATCACGGCTCACAACCGCATGCTGCTGGCCGAGTTCGACTACAACAACACCCCCACGCCCTCCATCCCCTTGATCAACACGGGCAAGGAGCGGTACAGCATGTATCTGCTCAAGCGGTACGGGCTGCCATGGCTGTACTGGAACCTCATGCTCAAAGGGAGGGCCTAGGTCGTACCGGAGGAACGGGCCAAGCGGCGAAGGTCCCAGACTCGAGGGCTCGGATCCGAGGCCGGCGCGTCGGTCCGACCCTCGAGCGCTGGTGCAGGGGACGGGACGGCCCGGCTCACAGCGCGGTGAGCCGGGCCGTCGGCTGTCGTGCCCTCACGAGCGGGCAAGGCCACAGGTGGCCGCGCCGTCAGGGTGTGGTGAACAGCTCCTGCCGCGCCTGCGAGTGCCGCTCCAGGTGATCGCACATGAGATCACAGAGGCGAAACACCTCAGGGTCGGCGATACGGTAGTACACGAACAGGCCCTCCTTCCGCCGGTCCACGAAGCCGTGGGCCTTGAGGAGTTGGAGGTGCTTGGACGCGTTGGCCTGACCGAGGGACGTGGCCTCCACCAACTCCGAAACCGTCCGCTCGCCGTCCCGCAGGACGTTCATGAGCTGAAGGCGGGCAGGTTCGGAGAGGACCCGGAAGCGCTCGGCCACGAGACCCAGGAGCTGCGGTGTCAGTGCTTTGCTTCCCACGTAGAACCCCCAGGGAGAGCCACATTCTCACATGGGAATATAGTTGAATTAATCCGAGACCTCCAGCCGTGCTGTCCCCCTCAGCGGCTTGCGGACCCGCTCTCCTCCTGCGAGGAGGCTCCGGCGTCGGTCCGGGCGCACGTGACCTCGACCTGGTGGGGAGCGTAGATCCCCACGGTCAGGACCGTGACGATGCCGTTCAGGAAGGACTGCTGGGTCTCCACCCGTGCCCAGGGCCCCTGACACGCTTCGGTGGCGTTCACCCGAGCGGGGACCGCCCCGATGAGCCACGCCGTCTCCCATTCCTCCGCGTAGCCCACAGGTCCGGGCTGGAGGCCCGTGTCGATAACCGAGTGAAAGCAGCCCGTGGTCAAGGGACCCATGGCCAGGGCCAATATGATCGCTCCGAGCCCTCTGTCAGCGCGCACCGTTCGCCTCCTTCCCGACCATGTCGGCCACTCCTGCCGCCCTGCCTTCCCCTCCCGCCGCGTCCTCGTCTGGAGCGTCCCCGTCTGCAGCGTTGCCGCCGGTGGGTGCGCCACAGTCAAGCCGGGCCTGCATGGGGTTGATCCATCCGACCGTCCAGGCCGCCACGACGAGGTTCAGGAAGCTCTGCCGCGTCTCCACCCTGGAGTAGTAGCCGCCGCAGCGGTCACTGGCGTCCACGTTGGCCGGGTAGATGGCCCCCGCGAATGCCAGATTCCACTCCTCGTCGTACCGGATTTCCGACGGCTCGAGGCCGCCGTCGATGATCACGTGATGGCAGGCACCCACGGCGAGGGCCAACGCCCCGAGGACCGGGAGTCGTAGGACCCGTAGTCGTTGTCGTTTCATCCGTTCCCCTTCCGGTTGCGGCGCAGTCTCCACCCCTCGCATCGAAAACGTGGGGCGGCGGCGGTTTCTGACATCGAGGGTGAACGGAGACCTGACGTGAAAGCGCCCCCCGGTCCACAGGGACCGGAGAGCGTGGCGAAGACCGCGCCCGGGGCAGGGAGCTCCCACCTCCGGACGGCGTTGATGATCAGTCTTCGAGGCGGCGGCTCTTCGCGTCTTTGGCGCCGAACGCTACGCCGGTACCGACGCCCGCGCCGAGGATCAAGCCTGTGGGAATCCCCACGATCGGCAAGGCGGCGACCGCCACGGTGGTCAGGGCGCCGGCGGCCAACCCGATTCCCGGCTTCTCGATGATGCTCGTGAAGCGTAGCCGACGCCGCACGTATTCGCGTGTCTTGATGTGACCGAAGACGCTAGCGACGCCTGCGATCCCGAGTCCAATGAGCGACATCGGTCGTCCTCCCAGGGGAGTGGTTCCTTCCTGATGCACAGCCTGACCTTCACATCCTAATGTAAGGTCGACCCTCATCCTACATGTGTCCCTACGGGAACCGGGCCAAAACCGTTTCGAAGCTCGGCGATCTGCCGTCACCTGGTCCCGCCGGGGCCACTCGATCGGCGCCGGAAAGCTTGATTCACCAGAGATCGGGGCGCCATCTTTTGTTGACAATGGGCTCCCGACTCCCCGCGGACCCGACGGGGCCATCGGAGGGGTGTTAGCAATGATCGTTATCGTAGACACGACACACATCTTCACGGAGTTCGATCGCTTCGATCCGCTCCTCCACTACGCCCGCGGGGACATCTCCTTCTCCCATTGGCGGTGCGAAGCGAGTGGCGACCACGAGGTTCAGCTGTTGCCGACCCCCTTCCGCCGGCGACTCCTCATGGGTTGGGAAAAGCACGACTTCGGTGGAGACCCCGAGGTCTACCAGCTCGTCTGCGCGTCGTGTCGCGAGTCGGTGGAGCACTCCGCCGAGGTGATGCGTTGGTCTCTCAAGCGATTCCTCGTCGGACCGGAGGCCGAGACTGCCCCCGCCCAGGCACTTGGAGAGAACGACAGATTCGTTCCACCCGGCTGGCCCCCGAACCGGCGCCATACCCCGGACCGCCGACAGGCCTCCGGTCGCTATCTCCCGGATCGCACGATGGAAGGCCACCGGCGGCTCGACCACGATCGGCGGGCCGAGCCCGGCGTCCGGGACCAAGAGCCCGAGTCCTGACGCTACGGTAGCTCCCGGGCTTCCACGCCGACCGGGACGGTCAGCCCGCGAGCTCCAGCGTGCCATCCAGCTCGATCCTCACCGCAACGCCCGACCGCAGTCGGTCGAACTCGGCCGGGGTCAGCTCCACCAACGGCATCGGCGTCCCGTACATCTCGTCGGCCACGACGCTGGCCAGGGCCAGGAAGCCGTCGGTCCCGGCCGTCACGATGGCGGCAGGGGCGTTTCCCTGGCGGATGGCTTCGAGGAGGATGGCCGTGGTCGTGCTCGACCCTCTCGTGGCGGGCACGGCCAGGATACGACCCCGGGCAACCTGACCCGACAGTGGGTGGCGCCGGTCGATGATCTCCCCGGTAGCCGGGTCGTAGCCCCCCCAGAAGCTCAACGGCTCCGTGGCCACGAGGAGGTCTCCCGTCGCCTCGCCCGTCACCAGGACACGGCCTCGGATCACTCGGCCCATGGACCCTCCTTTCGAAGCACCCGTCCCGCTTCGGCGGACGCCACGCAATCCTCCAGGCTACCGAATGCGACGGTCGTGCCGAGCAGTCCCGGAGCGTAGTAGGCGTACTTCGCCGAGTTGGTCATGATGACACGGACGTCCTCACCCAGCATGGGCGTGGTCAGGATACACGTATCCACGGTGACCTCTCCGCCGAACCGGTCCAGGGGTTCGAGGAGACCGGCTTCCCTTGCCAGCAGCTTCACGCCACGCCCGCAGGTCACCAGGAAGCGGACGGCCGCGTGGGCGTGACGGCGCTCCAGCATCGGGACCAGGCGCCTGAACTCGGTCAGGGAGAAATGGGGGCTGCCCAGCACCACCAGGTCGAGGCGCTGCCCCAGGGCAGTATGGAGGTCCCGACGGGCGGCCCTCAGGCTGTCCAGGTCGGCCACGATCTCTTCTTCCGGCACCCGCCCGCGGAACGCCTCCACCTCGGTGGGGGCCTCGGGCGTGACACCGACCAGGTGGAAGAGGGCCACGGCGCCCGACGAGGCCATGGCGGCGCCCATCGATTTGAGCTGGTCCTCGTTCGGCGCGACGGCCAGGCCCGAGATGACCGGGATGCGGCCGCCGACCCTTCCCCCCACCCAGTGGCCGAAGACCGGATAGAAGCTCTCGTGTGCCTGGACCTCCGGCGGGACGTCTCGGAGGACGACCCGAACCTGGCCCGCCCGATTCTCGTCCAGGTGCAGGCCCACGGCCGGCACCCGGCCCGTCACGGCGGCGCAGATGTCCAGCAGGTCGGGGTAGCGCTCTGTGCGGGCGCCCAGGACCGAGTTGGCGAATACGATGGCAGACGACTCCCCCCATGCCACCTGCTCACCGAACCCTGGCCGACGCTCGGTCTGGTACGGCGCGCAGGTCCACGTCGGCGCGCAGCCCATCCGCCGGTAGGCGTCCATCTGCCTCTGGGCCTTGGCCGCCCACTGTGGTGGGACCGCCCACCGCTCCCAGCCGTGTGGATCCACGCCCGCCACATTCGACGTGGTGGGCACCACCACGGTCGCCCCCAGGTCGGCGAGACGCTCCGCGTACTCGAGCGTGGCCTCACCCATGTACAGGGCCGAGTCGATGTGCGCGCCGGTGACGTCGAGGAAGCTCGACGCGCCCTGGATCCGCGCCATGCGCACGAGGATACGCATAGCCATGGCGCACGCGGGACCCAGCTCGCCCTCGAGCAGCGCACGGTCACGCTCGGAGAACGCCAGTGTCACGTCGACTCCTGCATTTGGCTGACCGGACTTCGGGCCCAGGCTTCCCCCCCTCTCCAGTTAAGCCGCCCGCTTTGGGAATGCCAATCTGGTCACAGACGACTGCGTGAACAGTTGCACCGTCAGCCTCGAAGCGACATCATAGTTCCTGCCGTGAACGAGCCGCACGAAGCAGTTCTCACCGACGAGACGCCCGTGAGTCATCGGGCACACGCCAGCAGTACACTCCACTGGCTACCCAGGCCTGGCCTGGGTCGAATGCTGTGGGGCGTCACGAGCTACGTCTTCACGAACGTCTCGGTCAGCCTACTGTGGATCTACTTCAAGGTCCTCAATCGAACGAAGGTGATCGGGAAAGAGAACATCGGAGAGTACCGGAACACGCTCCTGCTCTCCAACCACCAGTCCATGATCGACAGTTTCCCGGTGGCCATGTTCGCGTTCTACCCGAGATCCTGGCTCAAGCCCCACCTGATCCCCTGGCACCTGGCCGCCGAAGAGAACTTCTTCAGGAACAAGATCGTCCGGTGGATGTCCAAGCACTGGCGTTGCATTCCGGTCCGCCAGGGTCGCCGTGACCTGAACGCCCTCAATCGCATGATGGAGGTGCTCCCAGGCGGCGTGCTGACGCTCTTCCCGGAGGGGACCCGCTCCCGGAGCGCCGACGTCGGCACGGGTCGCCCGGGCGCCGGCTTCGTCATCCTGGGGACGCAGCCGCGGGTCATCCCCGTCGCCATCGACGGCATGCAGGACGTGCTGCCCATCGGCAGCTCCTGGCCCCGAATCTTCAAGCGCATCTACGTGTCCTACGGCGCGCCCGTGGACTACTCGGACCTTCTCGACGGTGATCGATCCCGGGAAACGGCGCAGGCGATCGTGGACCGGGCGATGGAGGCCGTCCGGGGCCAACTGGACCAGATACGGCAGCTCCGCAACGGCGGTGACCCTTCTACCGAACGAGGGAACGCAGCCGGCGGCTGAGCTCCACCAGGGGCTGTCCAGGGGGCGCCTCGAATCTCTCCGCCACCTCCGCCAGCGGGCGGCCGCTGTCCCCCAGAACCAGCTCCGGCGCCAGCTCGAGGAGCGGTAGGGCCACGAATCCCCTTCGGGTGACGTCGGGATGCACGTCCGCAGTGTCGCCGCCGGCAAGGGGCTCTTGCCAGGTCAGTAGATCGAGGTCGATGACCCGGGCGGCGTGGGGGTCTTCGGTCCGGACCCTGCCCAGGGCGCCCTCTACGTCCGCGAGGAGGCGCCGCACCGCCTTTACGTCGCCGTCGACCATGATCTCCAAGACGCCGTTGTAGAAGTCTCGGGTGTCCCCGGCTCCCACGGGAGACGTGCGATAGAACGTCGAGACACCCCGTAGACTGGCGCGTCGCGCCAGGAGCGCCACCGCCTTCAGCACGTTGTCGCCAGGACGAATGTTGGAGCCCACGCCCACGAACGCCTGGACGGTGTCCCCACGTTCGCGGTCGGTTGGATCCTCACTCATCCCGTGCGCGCTCGATCTCCACGCCGACGGTCCTCGCGAAGCGAAGCGCGCCGGGCTTCTCCACGCGCACCACGGTCGAACGCACTCGCGGATCCTCGAGGCAGAGGGCGGCGATGGCGCCGGCCAGCGCCTCCACGAGGTGGTAGTCCGATGACTCGACCATCGCGATGACCTTCTTCGTCAAGGAACGGTAGTCGACGGCGTCGGTCAGGTCGTCGCTCACGCCTGCCTGCCGAAGGTCCGTTCGCAGCTCGATGTTGATCAGCACCTCCTGCTGGACCTTGCGCTCCCAGTCGTTCGCCCCGATCACGCAGCGAAGGAGGAGGTCGGAGATGTGGATTCGATCGGTCATGCTCGGCCCCAGGGTCGAAGGTGCTGTCCGCCATCGACGAAGATGGTCTGCCCGGTCACGAAGTCCGCCGTGGCCAGGTAGAGCACGGCCTCGGCAATGGCCCCGGTCCCGCCCCAACGCTGAAGTGGCAGCCGGTCCAGCTGCTGACGCAGATACTCTTTGGTCTTGTCCTCGGGCGGGAGGATGGGACCCGGGGCTACGGCGTTGACCCGAAGCGCTGGAGCGAACTCCAGCGCCGAGGCCTCCGTGAGCTGCGCGAGGGCCGACTTGCTGACGAAATAGGCGGCGTGGAGGGGGTCCCCGCCGACGAGTCGGCTGTCCAGCAGATTGACGACGGCCCCCCCACGCTCCGCCGCTTCGGCCCGCTCCCACAGGGCTCTGGTGAGCGCGAAAGGCGCCCAGGCGTTCACGGCCATGTTGGCCGTCACGCTCTCGAACGTCATGTCCGTCAGTCGCCCTGTCGGAAAGATGGACGCGTTGTTGACGAGCACGTCCACCGCGCCGGACCAATCCCACGCCTGAGCCACCAGGTCCTCGAGTCCATCCGAGCGGGAGAGCTCCGCCCGCAGGGAGTGGCATCGCGCCCCTATGGCCTCGAGCTCGTCACAGACCTCGGCCGCCTCCACCGCCGAGCGGTTGTAGTGGACGACCACGGCGGCCCCCGCCCCACCCAGGGCCAGTGAGATGGCCCGACCCAGCCGTCTGCCGCCACCGGTCACGAGCGCGGTCTTCCCTTCCAGTGGACGGGAGGGGCCAGCGGCCATCAGGTTCGAACCTGGAAGGTCGTCATGACCTCCACCGGCACCCCGCGCGGCAGCGACACCATGCCGACCGCCGCCCGGGCGCCCCGGCCCAGGTCCTCGCCGAAGACCTCGACCAGGAGGTCGCTGAATCCGTTGACGACCTGGGGCTGCTGGATGAAGTCGGGGGTGCAGTTGACCATTCCGATGATCTGGACCACGCGCGCCACGCGGTCGAGCGTGCCCAGCTCGTCGCGGACGGTGGCCAGAACGCGAAGACCTGCGTCTCTCGCCGCATCGTACCCTTCCTCGAGAGTCAGCTCCCCACCCACCTTTCCGCGGGGAGCGCTCGAGGTGTGTCCGGAGATGAACAACAGGTCGCCCACCTGGACACGAGTGACGTAGTTCGCGACCGGTGTGGCCGGCTCGGGCAACTCGATGCCCAGCTCGCGCAACCGCTCCTCGGGCGTCGGAACCTGCTGCGGCCCCTGAGGCGATGCCCCGAGATCCGTCGTGGCGGCTGCCGTGAGGGCGCCGGCAGCGAACACTGAACCTCCGGCGAGGAAGTCGCGGCGCGGAATGCGGTCGGACATCATGGGCTCCTTGTTTCGACAAGCGGATCGTGAGGGAGCGGGAATAGTCCCCGTGGCCCGCGAGTCTGTCAATCTGCTCCCGAGGGGATCCGAACGACTCCCTCGACCAGTGCCCCCGCGGTGGCCGCGGGCCCACCGCCGTAGACGGATCACGAGCGATTCACCAGCATCGTGCCACCGAGCCACGCGGGCTTCCTGGCCGACCTGACCGATTGACCGACCTGACCGATTGACCAACCTGACCGACCTGACCGACCTGACCGATCGACCGATTGATCCGATCGACCGACTGACCGACGTGACCAGCCTGGGCGACTGACCGACGCTGCCAACTTGACCACATGGATCACCACCGCGGGGGCCGATGACCTACCTACAGTTTCACCTGATCTTCCTGCTGCCGCCCTTGGTGATCCTGGCGACCCGGCTTCCCCGCGCCGTCGCCGTCCTGGGTCCCAGAGCCCGCCTCGGCCTGATCGCCATCCCACTCATCGCGCTCCTGTACGCGACCCCCTGGGACAACTACCTCGTGGCGAACGGGATCTGGGGCTACGGCGAGAGACGAGTCCTCGGTACGATCGGATGGGTGCCCATCGAGGAATACGCGTTCTTCATCCTGCAGCCTCTTCTCACGGGCATGGTCCTGTACGTGTTCCTCCTCCGCATCCTTGAGTCAGGCCAGCCTCCCCCGGCGGTCGCCAGGCCTGCCCGCGTGAGGTTCTGGGGCACGATCCCCCTGTTGGCGATGGGCGCAGAGGGAGTCCTCCTGTTGGCCTCGGAGCCGGGCACGTATATGGGTCTGATCCTGATCTGGAGCGCGCCGGTTCTTCTTCTTCTCTGGCTTCACGCTGGCCCCCTCATTCTCCGCTTTCGACCCGCCGTGCTGCCGTCGATCCTCGTGCCGACCCTGTACCTCTGGTTCGCCGACCGGACGGCCATCGACGCCGGGACACGGACCATCTCCGACCGCTACACGTTCGGCGCCGCTCCCATGGGCCTCCCTGTCGAGGAAGCCATGTTCTTTCTGGTCACCAACGTCATGGTCGTCTTCGGGCTCATGGCGGTTCTCACCCGTGTCCTGGATGATCCCCATCTCGTCTCGGCGCCTGCGGGCACGGACTCGTCGGGCCGGGCAGCCTGAGCCGATCCGGCTGAGCCCGGGGGGGGCCAGCGCGAGCAGGCCTTCGCCGGGGCGTAGGCCAGGCCTTCGTCCGCCTGGAGCGCTCATCCCGGCACGCATGTCGTCCGCGCTGTGCTTCGAACGGCGTGAGCGCTGTGCAAGATCTCTCCCCTCCAACGTCTTCCTACACGAGAGCCTGGCGATTGCAGCCCGCAAGACCCCGAACACCGAGGGAGGGATGACCCCATGAAGACCCCCGTTCTGCTCATGATCGCCGTTGCCGCAGTGGCAACGGTCTCGTCGGTCCTGGACGACCGGCCGGCGTCAGAGCTGCCGGCATCGATCTGGAGTCCGATCCCCGCGACCCCATCGGCACCGGCGACCGCCCCGGAGCTCCCGCTTTGGACCCTGGAGCTGCAGCCCACCAGCCCGACGGCCGGGGCGCCGAGGGCCCCCACGCCGGGGTCCGACGCCCCGAGTGCGGAGATCTCGCTCATGGGGAAGGTGACGGACGCGGTCACGGGCCAGCCCTTGCGCGAGGCTGTCGTATCGGTTTCGGGGACCCGTCTCGCAGCGAGGACCGACCGAGGCGGAGGGTATGTCCTCACGCTTCCGGAGGCCTGGGCAGGCCGTGAGCTCACGGTTCGGGCTGAGCACCCGGGCTACGCACGGAGCACTGCGACCCTGTTGGTCGACGGGTCCAGCATGACCCTGGACTTCACGTTGAGGTCGATGCGGCAAGAGCCCGAAGAGGCGGTTGCCGCCGGCGAGCTGCTGGCCAAGGTGTCGGAGAGCGTAATCGGCGCCCGGGTCGTGGCCGACGCCCTGTCGGTCATGACGCCGTCTCTGGCCCAACAGTCGCTGCCGGGCCGGTACAATCCGGCCTTCAATACGGAGTCGTACGGGCGCATCAGCGAAAGCGGCTTCCTGCCAGTGGCCTCGTCTCCTCTTTCCACCTTCAGCATCGACGTGGACCGGGCGTCCTATTCCAACGTGCGCAGGTTCATCAACGAGGGCCGTCGTCCGCCCAGAGATGCGGTTCGCATCGAGGAGATGGTGAACTACTTCCCGTACGACTACCCGACGTCCGACGGCGCCGCCCCCTTCACGGTGACGACCGAGGTGGCCCCGGCGCCGTGGCAGCCCGCCCATCGATTGGTTCGCATCGGTGTCCAGGCGGAGCGGATCGACGCGGAGGACCTTCCACCGAACAATCTCGTCTTCCTCCTGGATGTCTCAGGCTCCATGCAATCGCCGGACAAGCTGCCGCTTCTCAAATCCGCCATGAGATTGCTGGTGGGACAGCTGCGTCCGGAGGACCGGGTCGCCATCGTCGTGTACGCGGGCGCCGCAGGCCTCGTGCTCCCGTCCACCGCGGGTGACGAGAAGCAGTCAATCCTCGACGCCATCGAGGGGCTAGAGGCCGGCGGATCGACGGCCGGCGGCGCGGGGCTCGAGTTGGCCTACGCCGTAGCCATGGAGAATCACATCGACGCCGGCAACAATCGGGTCATCCTGGCCACGGACGGTGATTTCAACGTGGGTCCGTCCTCAGACGCCGAAATGACCCGCCTGGTCGAGGCCAAGCGGGAACAGGGGACCTTCCTCTCGGTGCTCGGATTCGGGACGGGGAACCTGAAGGACTCGAAGATGGAGGCCCTCGCCGATCATGGGAACGGGAACTACGCGTACATCGACGGCGTCCTCGAAGCGCGCAAGCAGCTGGTCACGGAGATCGGCGGCACGTTGCTGACCCTCGCCAAGGACGTGAAGCTCCAGGTCGAATTCAACCCGGCGACCGTTCGCGCATACCGACTGATCGGATACGAGAACCGGCTGCTGGCGGACGAGGACTTCAATGATGACGGCAAGGACGCGGGGGAGCTCGGTGCCGGTCACTCGGTGACAGCCCTCTACGAGCTGGTTCCGGTGGACTCCGAGACAGATGTCCAGACCGGATCGGTCGACCCACTCCGGTACCAACCGGAGGACGGACCCACGCGGCGCATGGACTCGGATGAGCTCATGTTCGTGAAGGTCCGCTACAAGGAGCCCACGGGCCGGGAGAGCCGATTGCTGACCCAGGTGGTCGTGGACCGGCCCGGAGAGGCCTCCGTCGACCTCCGCTTCGCCGGCGCCATCGCCGCCTTCGGCATGATTCTCAGGGACTCGGAGCACTGCGGCGAGTTTGCCCTCGAGGACGTGATCTCGCTGGCGAGTGGGGCGCTGGGGAGAGACGCGCACGGCTACCGCCAGGAGTTCGTGCGACTGGCCGAGGCCACCCGGGACCTTGGCCTCCTCCAGGAAGAGGTGTTCTGAGCCGGTTGCGCCAGGCGGGCGGTCGAGGGCCGGCCTTACACCGGGCGGTTGAGGCCTGGCTTCACACCGGGCGGTTCATGGGTCCTGACCCACACCGCCCGGTGCCTCGGCTGCCACTGCAGAGCCGACATGAGGCGTGGCCCACGCCACGCCACGCCGCCATGCCTTGCCTGCTACTGCAGACCCGGCATCTCGTAGCGTTCCAGGTAGTTCAGGTCGAATTCGTCGACCCTGACGGCGTAAAGGCCGGATGGGCCGAATCCGACGATGCGTCGGCCCATGGGGAGCACGACCGTGGCCACTCGCTCCGCACTCCCGTCGAAGACGTCGAAGGTGGGCTGCTTCCCTGCCGCCACGTGCCGCCGTACCCACGCACGGCCGACGTCATCCACCAGGACCGTCGCGTTGTAGAAGGGAGGCTTCCGGTCCGGCCAATCGTACCGGTCGAGCCCACTGTCCTCGTCCTCGCCGCCCAGGCGCATGTTGCCCCCGCGGCTGAAGCTCATCTGCGCCACACCGTTGTTCATCGAGATTCCGATGGAAAGTCCTCCGCCGGAAAGCGAGCGCTCCCGATCCCACTCCTCCCTTTCGGCCTGGCCGATGGAAACGCCCGCGACATCCACAGGCGATCCCGCCACCTGAGATCCGTCCGGTGCGATCCACTCGAGGTGGTAGTCCGCCGAACGGGCAATGGCCATTCGTCCGTCTGGAGCAACCCCCCAGGCATCGGCCGGAGACAACGGCACCAGGCCGATGGAAACCTGTTCGTTCCCCGGTCCACCACTCCGCTCCATCGTACGCTCTTCGAGCTTGACCGTGGCCACCGTGTCCACCGACGCGGTCCCCCGGTCGAACCGGAGGACCGGTGCCGAGTCCGGCAGCTGTCCTCCGGGTCCGGGCCCGAAGCGACCCTGGATGTATAGTCTGCCTTGGCCGTCCACGGCCCTGGGAAGAGCGATCACCATGCCGGGGCCGGGCTGTCCTTGTCCGATCGGCCAGGTGTCGCCGAAGGTGCCGTCCGCGGCGATCGCCGTCAGCCGACCATTGCCCAGGTCGACGAGAAGGGTCGAGTCACCGGGCAGGGCCCAGACGGCGTCAGGCTGGCGATACTCCTCCGGGCCCTGCCCCACTCGCCCCAGCGTGTCCGCCCGCTCCGCGTCCAGATCGGCCACGACCAGTGCCTGGCCCAGCGGATCGGCCCACATTACCAGTCCATCCGGAAGCTCCCGGATGGACTGGATGTAGCTGTAGGACTCAGGGAAAGCACGAGCGGGGTCCGAAAGCTCGATTCCCCGCACGCCTTGGGCCCTTGCCCCTCTCCCGGCCGGCGACCCGTCTCCGCCTTCCTCCAGCTCCCCGCAAGCGGTGGCGCCGAGGAAACTCAAGGTGGTGAGCGCCAAAGTCCCGGGAATCACTCCCCATCGATGCCTCATGTCGGTCCTCGCGGTCAGGTGTCGTCCCATGCTCGCACCGGGTGTCCCACGCTCCGGGTCCACTGTCGCACAGCTTCGGCCTGGTGTCCCACGCTCTGGGGGACCATCGCGCAACCGTGGCCTGCTGTCGCGCACCCGAGCCCACCGTCGCACACCCCAACCTTCCTTCGGGCGGCCAGCCATTCGAGCAACTACACGTGTAGATGCGGTTGCGGGAGCGACGGTTGCCCGGATGCTCGCGATCGCCCCCTGTCTCCCGACCCTGGCGTGCGCGTTTCCGCGGAAACGTCTCGGCGCTCGGCGTGCGACCGGCCTGGTCGTCATGACGCACGCCCCCCGACGGTGCGCTGCTGGACGTGGGCCGGAAGACCCGTACCGTGCCGCCGGCCCTGCGCCGGGCTCTGGACCACCGGGACCGGGGATGCCGCTTCCCGGGCTGCGGCCTCCGCTTCTGCGACGCCCATCACGTCACGCACTGGGCCGATGGCGGTGCCACGCGCCTCGGCAACCTCGTGCTGCTCTGCCGGCGTCATCACCGAGCCGCGCACGACGACGGCTTCCGGGTGGAGCCCGAGCCGGGGCGCGGCGTCACGTCCTACCGGCCAGAAGACGGATCCTCCCCACCTCGGCGCCCGTGCCGAGGCTGCCGGATCGGCCGGGGGCGCACCTCCTCGCCGAACACCGCAGCCGGGGTATCGTGCCCGACCCCTTCACCACCACCCCCCTCTGGGCTGGCGAGACCCTCGACCTCGGCATGGCCGTCGCCGCCTTCAGAAGCGTAAGCGCCTTCAGCAAGTTGGGATCAGTGCCCTCGGAATCGTGAGAGGTGGGAAGGCAGGGCCGGGCGGGACGGCAGGATCCGGTGGGAGCGTGAGCGGAGGGCAGGGTGGCTCGGGACGGCAGAACTTGGTGGAGTCGTGAGCCGAGGGCAGGCATGAGGGAGGCCAATCCGACGATTGGCGGAAACCGTCCACCGGGAGAGACCATCCAACGGCGAAGGACCCGCCCACCCCAGCGCCCCGTCGGAACCGGTCCCGCTCACGCTTCGAGAGGCCCCCGAAGCGTAGGAACCCGCGAAAGGCGCAGGGCCTGCGAAGCAGTACACGGGGCCTCCGGGCCAGGCGCTTGCTCACGGCCTCCGGAAGCTAGAGGTCCGCCAAGGCAGCCAGGATGTCTTCGTTCTCCGCTCTGACCCTGTAGTTCACCTCGACTAACTTCCAGCGGACGATCCCGTCCTTGTCGATGACGTAGACGGCGGGGTGAGGAACTGGTCGATGCTTGGGCTCGTCGGGATTGAAGAGGCCGTACCGATTGATGACTCGGTGATCGGTATCGGTGAGGAGCACGTAGTCGATCTCTATGCCGTGCTCCTCACGGACACGATCGATCATCATCTGCTGCCGCTCCCGATCGTCGATCGAGACCGCCACGATTTCTATGTTCTCACGCTGCTGGGGCGTCAGGAGGTCGCTCAGTTCACCGAACTGACGGGCGCACCACGGTCACCAGTGTCCCCTGTAGAAGACCAGGACCACATCCCTCTGGCCGCGGTAGTCGGACAGGGTCACCGCTCCCTCGGGGAAGGCACGCAACGTGAAGTCCGGCGCCTCGCTCCCCACCGCCACCCGCTCCAGGTCGGTTGGGGGTAGATCGTGACCATCCACAGGCCCCAGCTCCATCGGGCTCATCTCGGTGAAGAGCCAGACCACAGCCAGGGCGACCCCGATAGAAAGGGCAGCGCCCAGGACGAATCGCCGCATGGTGGACACGCTTCGGCTCCCTCGAGGATGGGTATGCTTGGACCGACCGACCTGCAATCACGCTTCCCCTCGGGGAACGCGCAAGTCGGGTAGGAGTTCCCGGCTGGTGCGATCGGAGGGCGCGGTAGGGTGAGCGGGTGGCTGAGTCGAGAACGCGTCAGGGGGAGCGATTGGCACACCATTTCAGAACGCGGCGGCGGGGAGCGATTGGCACACCGTTTCGAGAACGGGGCAGTGGGGGTGGCGCGATCGGACAACGACGCTTGGTGAGTGGACGGTGCCCGATCCGAGAGCACGGCTGTGGCCGACTGGCGTGCGATTCGGACAGGAGGGGGCGGCTAGCGCGCTTCCAGGTAGAGCACCCCACCTGCTCCCGACCCTGACACCAGATCCAGATCGCCGTCCCCATCAAGATCACCGAACGAAGGAGTCGCGAAGGACCAGAGCGGCAGGTCGGGCGCCTCGGCCTCCTCGAACTCCGGAGCAGCGCGCGTGCCGACGTTCCGGAAGAACGAGACACCTCCCGTCTCCCGTCCGACGATCAGATCCAGGTCCTGGTCTCCGTCAGCGTCCACCAGCGTTGGAGCGCTCCGGCGACCCACATCGAAGCCGCCGTACTCATCGCTCACCAACTCGAAGCGCGGCTCGGCGGAGGACCCGATGTTCCGGTAGTAGTTCAGCGTCCCCGATGCTTCTCCGATGACGAGGTCCAGGTCACCGTCGGCGTCCAGGTCACCCAGCGTCGGCGTGGTGTTGCTTCCCCGGGTGAGCTTCACGAACTGCGAGTCGGCTACGGTGAAGCGGGGAGCCTCGGGCGTGCCGACATTCAAGAGCAGGGCCACACCCTTGTTCCAGGTTCCCAGCAGCAGGTCGTCGTCTCCGTCCCCGTCCAGATCCCCGAATGCCGGCGCCATGTGATAATCGCGGCCCACGTCGAAGGTACCCGCTGCGCGGAACCTCGGCTCCGTGGGCGTGCCCACGTTGTCGAAGCGGTAGAGGCTGGCTCGTTGAAGGTCGTGCGCGTCGATCTTGTTTGAGATCAGAAGGTCCAGGTCGCTGTCGGCGTCGAGGTCCCGCAGGACGGTGAGGGACTCGCTTCCCACATCGATGCCGTCGAGGTAACGGGTCGTGCGCAGCTCGACGGTGCCGTCCGCCAGACGCTCGTACAGGTGGAAGTTGTCCGAAGCCGTGCGGTTGGGGTTGAACGCGCCGCCGAGCACGCCGACGAAGAGGTCCAGGTCCCCGTCACCGTCGATATCCGCAGGCATGGGGGCGTTGAAGCCGCTGGTGGAGATGGGCGCGGTGGCGGGGACCGGACCGGGCGCGCTCCGTAGATTCGGGGCATCGCACGACCCCCGGTTCTCGATGATGAGCAGACCCGGCTCGAAGAAGTCTCCCCAGTAGAGGTCCGCGTCGCCGTCGCCGTCATGGTCGGCGAAGGCCATGCTGTTGGCCCCGTGCAGGCTCCCGAGTTGGTTCACGATCTCGATGTCCTCGAAGCGGCCAGTGACGAAGCGGAACCGGGGATCAGCGCCTGTCCCGGGCACCATCTCGTATCGGGTAACGGTCCCTTCGACCCGTCCCAGGAACAGGTCCGGGAGACCGTCGCAGTCGATGTCCGCCACCGAGGGGATGTTCTGCCGATCCGAGAAGACCGGCTCCCCTTCGGCGTCCAGCACGGAGTCCGGGAGCAGGACGAACGCCGGGGCTTGGGGGCTTCCGTCATTCCGGTAGTAGCGGACGTAGCTGAACGGCTCCTCGGCCAGCAGATCCAGGTCGCCGTCGGCATCGAGGTCCGTGAAGCGGTTCCACTCACCAAGGCCGAGATTCATGAACCGGTCGGTACGCCACTCGAAGACCGCGGCCGTCGCCGAGCCCACGTTCTCGAGGAACATGAGGTCGTTGGTGCGCTCCTGGACGAACAGGTCCAGGTCGCCGTCGGCGTCGATGTCGACGAACTGGGGCCGCGGGACGTTGAGTCCCCCGAGGAACGGAAAGGCGAAGGGTACGCCGTCCTCGTCCGCCGCGAATGCCCCGTCGACGCTCCGCTCCCAGTCGGTAGTCTCGACGCTAGGGGATGGTCCTGAGCTCCCGACACCTGTCGACGGCGCGCAGCTGGCCAGTACCACGGCCATAAACGGCAGAGCGACAGCAGGCGCAGTGGGGTGAAGCCGCCGCGGGCGAGACCGAGTCGCGGCGGACCTCGGGGGCATCGATGGCATGGCGTGGAGTCGCGTTGAAGCGTCGACTGCGTGTCGAGACCACCACGCCGCAGCGAGACTCGGGTCGGACCAATGTGGCGGCGATGCGGACCAGGCAGGCGATGGAGCCGGCGCCGGCCGGAGCCCTCGTCGGGTCACTCGATCCGGGATCGCAGGCTCACGGTCCCCCAACCGGCTCACGACGGAGGCCGGATCCCCAGGCCTGTGGCGTTTTCTCCCACCTCGACCACGGCGACGATCTCGTAGGTGGACGTGTCGATCACGGTTACCGTGCCGGGTCTCGACCCGTCGTCGGACGCGTACGCGCCGCCCAGATTGTTGCTCGCGATGAACGCGAAGCGGCCGTCCGGGGACACGGCGCTTCCGTGGGGCTCCGAGATGCCGTATCCCTCGACCACCTTGGCCACGCGCCGTTCCTCCACGTCGATCACCGTGACGGTGTTCGCGAGCTTGTTGCCGAAGTACACGTACCGGCCGTCCGGCGTGAAAACCGGGTGCCAGGGGTGCGCGCCCACCGCGATGGTGTCGACGAGCCGCGGCGATGCCGGGTCGGCCAGGTCGAAGACGAGGAGCAACCCGGTGAGCTGACCGGTCGCCACCAGCGTGCTCCCGTCCGGCGAGATCGCGAACTGTACGAGGGTGTGGGTCTCTCCCTCCAACTCGGCCAGCGTGACTGCGTCGGTATCCGTCTCGATGGTCGCCATCTGGTTGGCCGCGAGACTGGCGGAGTAGACGAAGTCGCCTTCGGGACGGACGGCGAGCGCGTGTGGCCGCGGGAAGAGGACGTCGAGTTCATCGCCGGACATGTCCGACCGGTCGACGATGCCGATCCGCCGAGGCGGGTTCACCGCGCTCATGGAGCGGCCCACGTACAAGAGGTCTTCCCTCGGGTGGATGGCCAGCATGCCCGGTACCTCCAGCTCCACCTGACCGACGAGGGCGTTGTCTCGATCGAACTTCAGCACCCGATTCTCGCCGATGAGCGACAGGTACCACGCAGACCCATCGGGCTCGACGACGATGTGATGAGGTTTGGCGTTCCCCGAGAAGCCGAGGGTCCGCAGGTCGACGGTCTCCACGACCTCGAGGGACCCCACGTCGATGACGGACACCGTGGCAGCGCCTTGGCCGGCTGCGTAGAGGTAGGGGCCCTCTTGGCCGGAGACGGACAGAGGGGCTGTGGCGGCCATCGCCACGAGCGCCATGGGCAGTGCCGCGCCCCGGCGTCGACCGGCAGTGAGAGAGGCGTGAGATGCGTTCACGGTCATGGGCCCGGCCGGCAAGCTGCGCCCGTCAGGGCAGCAGATTCCGCTCCCGTTTCTGAAGGAAGAAGACGCCTTCCCGCTGGCTGGTCACCACGATCGTCCCGCTGGCGAAGTACGGGTAGTTGCTCCACGAGCCGTCCATCTCAGGCGAATCCTCCCCCCACGGCACCGTGTCGAAGTACCCGACCTCGACCGGATTCTCGCGATCACTGATGTCCAACACCCGGAGGCCGCTCAGGTAGTTGGATTGGTACATCAAGTCGCCCCTGACGTACAGGTTGTGGTCGGTGGCGCCGTTCTCGGCGAAGTGCTCCTTCACGAGAATGGGATCGTCGAGATCGGTCACGTCCCAGACCAACGTCCGCGTGCCTACGACGGTGCCGGCGGACTCGTCGAGCTCGTCGTTCATGTAGAGGTACCGGTGCTCCTCGTCGAGCCAACCCTGGTGGGAGTACCCGACGTTCGGGTACGAGGCGCTGGCCAACGCCACGGGTTCCGCCTTGTCGGTGACGTCGGCGATGCTCAGCGCGGTCTCGTTGGCTCCGAAGCAAATCTCGCTTCCCTGGTAGTCCTCGTCGGGCCCGTGATAGGTGACGCACTGGGCATCGTGGCTGTAGCCGGTGCCCTGATTCCCCGTCTCGGTGTCGAAGAAGCAACCGGCGAACACCGGATTGGACGGAGAGCGGATGTCGATCATGTGGAGGCCACCGCCGCAGCTGTTGCCGCCGCCGTTGCTGCCCACGACGTAGGCGAAGCCCGTGTCCTCGTTGATCACGATGTTGTGCGCGCTGTGGATTCCGTCGTAGTGGGCGATCTCCTGAAACGTGACAGGCCCGGCCGTGACGTCGCGAAGCTGGCGCAGGTCGAAGACCTGCATGCCGTGCTCCCCTGCTCCGTCGGCGACGACGTAAGCGTGGTCGGCGTACACCTTGATGTCTCTCCACACGTTGGCGCGCGCCTGCTCCGGCTTGGGGAGGTTGCCCAGGTAGGCGGGGTTGGCGGCATCGGTCACGTCGATGAAGGACGTCCCGTCCATCCGCCCGACGAGAGCGTACTCGCGACCGGTCTCCGGATCGACCCACCCCCACACGTCATTGAGCTGTACACCCCGTGAGCCGCCGATCTCCCGCACCGGCAGGAACGAGAGGACGTCCACGTCCGAGCAGTCGAACAAGGCCGCCTTGCCGTCCGAGCACTCGATCTTGCCACCCAGGAGCGGGTCCAGGGTCTGGGCCTCGCTCCAGACACGAGAGACAGCGGCCCACTCCCGCTCACCTCGCTCGATGATGACCGCAGTGCCGGCGCCGTAGTCGTCTCCCACGGCGCCGGCCACGGCCAACTGTCCGTTGACGGCCAAGGTCGTGGCGAAGCGGTCACCGGCCTCGTTCTGCACCATGACCTTGTCGGTTCCGCGCCACTCGCCCTCTTCACTGCGCCGGTAGACGTACGCGGCCCCGGACGCGCCGACGGCTCCAGGGGCCGAGATCCACACCTCCTGCCCCCTGTCCACGATCGTCGTGCCGAACTGAGCGCCGGGAAGGGCTGCATCGAACGCGCTGAGGGCGCCGGTCGCCACCCAACCGGCCTCCGGGTCGAGGCGGTAGTCGAAGACGATCCCGCTTCCGCTGTAGAGACCGGGTGCCCCCACCAGGGCGCGGCCGCCGCTGAGCGCCACGGCCATCCCGAACGACGCGTTCTGAGGAAGCTCCTCGGAGAGAATCGCTGCCTCCAACCACGCGTCCGATTCCGCGTCGCGGCGGAACACGTAGACCGCACCACGGTTGCCGTTCTTCTGTGGAGCTCCCACCAGAACCGTCTCGCCGTGAACGGCGAGGCTCATCCCGAACCACTCGTTCGGCCGGATGTCGCTCCCCATGAGCTTGGCGTCCTCGAACCACGAGCCAGAGGCGTCCCGTCGAAACACGTAGACTGCGCCCTGGCCGTCCGCGTGTCCCCATGTCGAGACCAACGCGACGTCACCCTCGACGGCCACGACCCGGCCAAAGGCGTCGCCGTCGGCTCCATCGCTCGCGAGCAGAATCTGGGATTCGGCCCAGGCTCCGTCGGCGCTCCGCTCGAACACGTACGCGGCACCCCGGGTGTTCTCCCGGACCGTGGCACCGACAATCAGCGTGTTGCCGTCCAGGTCCAGCGCCCTGCCGAAGTGGTCTCCCTGGGAGGCGTCGGATGCCTCCACCCGTTGCGCCTCCACCCACTCGCCGCCGTCCTTGGAGTACACGAACACCGCTCCCGGGCCGGTTTCGACCAGGGGCTCGGCCACGACCACCTCGTCCTCCCCCACCGCCACCGAGGTGCCATACCCCTGTGCCTGAAGCCCGGACGTTGCCGCCAACGAAGCCAGCAGCGCGACCGACAGAATGCTCGTTGATTGCCTCACGATCGGCCTACCCCACGCGATTGAAGCTCATGAACAACAGGTGCCGCTGGGCGTGCTGGCCCCGGGGCCCGACAAGAAAACGCCTCCGCCTCGGTTCCGACTGAAAGCGGAGGGGCTGAAGCTGCCATGCGACGATGGACGTTGTAACAATCGAACCGCCCCCGAGTTCCCCCCTTGGACTGTCACTCCTCCACCCTGGTTGCAGCGAAGGGGCTGCCGTCGCGGCGGAAGGGCCCGAGTTGCAGCGGAGGTGCTCCAGGCTGCGGCAGAAGGGCCCGAGACGCGGCGGAGGGGCTCTGGCTGCGGCGGATGGGCCCGAGTCGCGGCGGAGGGGCTCTGGGCTGCGGAGGAAGGGCCCGAGCTGCCGGAAGGGCTCGCGTCGCGCCGGAGAGGCCCGAGTCGGATGGGGATCGTGGCTACCCAGATCTTCCAGCAGCCTCTGCGTCACGCGCAGGTTGTCGCGCTGGTGGTAGCCGGCGCCGTCGTCCAGGCCCTATACTGACGCGTTGCCCGCCCAACTGACACTCCAGCTGGACCAGCCCATGCGCCTCTTCCGCACAGCACTGCTCATCGCGGCCGCGCTCTGCGCTGTCGTCGTTCCCCTGAGCGCGCAAGCCGTCGACCCGGATCCGATCGCTGTCGGTACGATGGCACCCGACTTCGAGCTTCCGGGAGCCACTCGCTACGGGATTCTGGCCGATCCGGTGCGGCTCAGCGACTTCCGGGGCGACGCCGTCGTGCTCGCGTTCTTCTTCCGTGCTCGAACGCGTGGGTGAACGATCCAAATGGAAGCGTACCGTGATCAGTACGCTACGATCTTCCGCGGTGGGCGCGGCGTCACCGTGATCGCCATAAGCAGGGACCCCATCGATGAGCTCGCGTCCTGGGCCCGGGATGCCGACTTCCCCATGTTGTTCGCGTCCGATCCCGACGGGGACTCCTTCCGGAAGCTCGGCGTGGGGGTGAGGGAGAGTGGCTCGGCCGGCTCCCGCATGGTGGCGGTGCTGGACCCCGAGGGCCGGGTGGCGTTCACGGCCTCTCCCTTCCGTGAGATCGATCCGACCGCCTACGACGAATTGGCGGCGGCGGTAGCCGCGGTCGCGCCGGAGCTCGAGCAGGAGGAGGAGGTCGGTCGGGACGGCGTGGACCTGGCCCTGCTGCTTCAACGGACACTGTCACCCGGAGACTGCTAGAAGCGCCATTCGGCAGCCGGGTAGAAGCGGACGTCGGCAGCCGCCGTGGCGTCGCCGGCCAGGACCCCCGGACAGGCAGTAGGCTCAGTCCAGAGCGGTCCGAACCGCGGCGTCGATGTCCTGGTCGGGGCCGATACCCGTGTACGTCACGGTGCCCGCCGAGTCCAGGACCACCACGTAGGAGGTCGCAGGCGCAAAGAAGGCACGGACCGCCCCACCGCCGTCGTCCCAGAGCACGGCATACGGGATCGGCTCCTTGTCGATGTGCCGCCGCACCCGCCGCGGTGTCTGGTTCACGGCTACCGCGATGGCCACGAAGGCCACCTGATCTCCCCAGGCTGCGTGGGCAGCATCCATGCGGGGTTGGAGCGCCCTGCAGTTCTCGCACCAGCTGGCCCAGAACTCCAGGAGCATGGGGCCCTGCCCCAGGTACTCGCCCAGATCGGCCGGATTGCCGTCCAGATCCTCGACGACCACGGGCGCCACGGTGGAGCCCACGGCGATCCCCAGCTCGCCCCGCTCCTGGGCGGCCAGGGGACTCGCGGGGACGATCGCCGCGGGAAGGACCAGAGCCAGATGGAGCAGGGTCACCCGCACCGGCCACCGGAGCCACGACCACGGAGAGGCCTGAAGGGTCCGATGGCCCGTGGCGCCCGACGAGCACACTCGCTCCAGCTCCATCGCAGCGTGTTCGTCTTTCACAGTCCCATTCCCGTCAGCACGAAGTAGTACTGGGCCACGCCAAGCATTATCACTCCTGCGCTCTTCTTGATCCATCCGGTCCAGCGACCGGCCTGAGGCAAGCGAGCCAGCGTGCCGGAGAACAGGCCCACCACCACCAGTAGGGCCGTCATCCCCAGGGAGAAGACGAACAGATACAAGAAACCCATGACCCCGGCGCCGGTCGCCGCCACCCACGTGAGCACCACGGCAAACGCGGGCGCGCCGCACGGAGCGGCCACGATGCCGGACGTGGCGCCCAGCAAGAAGACCGCGGGGTACGATCCACCCCCGAGGTTTCCCGCCCAATTGAGGAGCCGTTGTGGAGCGGAGAGGGGGATCACGTCCAGCATGGCCAAGGCGAAGAGCAGAAGCACGTTGCCGGTGGCGAAACGCACCCACGGATTCGCGCTCACCGTGCCGAACAGGCTCCCGGTGAGCCCTGCCATGAGACCCAGGACGGCGTAGAAGAGGGCCAAGCCCGTCACGTATGTCAGGGTCAGGCCCACCGTCCGCCTGCGCGAGGGCTCGTCTCCCGCCGTGCCCGCCAGCACCGAAGCGGTGATGGGGATCATGGGGTAGATGCACGGCGTGAGGCTCGTCAGCACACCGGCCCCGAACAGCGTCACAGAAGCCAGGACAGGACTGTTGGCAAGGGTGTCCGAAAGTCCGCCCGATTGGGCGAGATCCAAGACGGTCACGCGATGACTCGGCGGCTGCCTGGGGGCGAAGGATCAGGAATGGGGTCCACCCGGTGGGCCTACGGCCTGGAGCGAGCGGCCTTCCGCGTCTGCAGACTCACGACATGCACGGTCACGGCCACCGCGATGGCGACCAGCGTCAACCGAACCCAGCCGGGACCGTCGATGGCCAGGGCGCTGCCTCCCACCGTGAGCCACAGGAGCGTCAGCGATCCGACCTTCAACCCCATGGGCACGGAACGATCGTCCCGGTAGGACGTGAGGTGCCGGCCGAAGAGCCGGTTGTGGTAGAGCCAACGATGCGCTCTGGGCGAGGTTCGCGCGAAGCAGACTCCAGCCAGGAGAACGAAACACGTCGTCGGCAGCAACGGCAGGAAGACGCCGAGGAAGCCGAGTGCCAAGCTGATCCATCCGGCGCTGAGCGTCACGATCCGACGCACCCCGCGCACCGGCTCGACGGCTTCGGCGCGGCCGGGCCGTGCGCTCCGGGCGTCCGCCGGGACGGCTGCACCCCGGGCAGCCGCGCCCGGACCTATGCGTGACCGACCCTCTCCGATGGCGTGCCTGGCCAACTCCATTGTGCTCTCCCCCGCTGGATGGTCCACCTGGCCTTCCAGGGCGCCTCGTTCGCGCGTCTGCCGTCACCTACCTCGAGCACCGCGGCGTGTTCAGCACATAGCCTAACACGGGCCCAGTGTCCGGGACAGACCCGTGCTGGCGAGCACCCGCTCATTCATGAAATGCGACGAAATGGCTCCGCACCGGACGCCTTCCGTGCCGGGGCCGCCTGGAGGGGATCCCCATGAGCGCGGAGCCGTTTGCCCCCACCGCCTACTTCCCCTATCAAGGAGCATCATCCGATCCCCGCAGCCAGGACCGCCCGTATGCCGAAGCGCCCCTGGATTCTCGTCTTGCCACTGATCTTCGCGGCCTGCTCGCCGCCCGAGTCGGGCTCGGACGAGGACGCCGGTGCCGAGATCCTCCGCGCCCTCCGGTCCCTCGAGGACGCCCGGGACGACTCCCCTGAAGCTATGGCGGTCATGCGGGAGGCCCTGGCCCATGACAGCGCCGCGGTCCGACGTGTCGCGGTCCGGACCCTGGGGCGGTACGAGCGCAGTGATTGGATCGGGACGCTATCCGGGGCGCTCGACGACCCGGACGCCGGCGTCCGGGCCGAGGCGGTCAACGCCATCGGACAGGCGTCCTGGAACGAGGGATGGCCGGCAGCGTGGACGGCCCTGATCCAGGGCCTCGCCGGTGAGCGGGATCCAGTCGTCCAGGCGGTCTACGGCCAGACGCTGGGCAGGCTGGCGTACGACGGGGCCGAAGCCCACGCCCAGGCGGAGCGCGTGCTCGTAGACCTCCTGGCCCAACCAGCCGGTGAGGCGGGGACGACGGCCGCGGACGCGCGAGGCCTGGCATTGGCCCGAGGCCTCGAATCGTTGGCCCGAAGGGGGAGCACGCTTCGTGCGTTCGACGCCGACACGCGAGCCGCACTGGCGGAGTTGGCTCAGTGGGGACGGACCTCCGGAGGGTCGGACGCACGGCAGTCCGGACCCACAACCGCCGCAGGGCTCGCCGCCGCGCGGGTCCGCCGTGCGGCGCTCCTGGCGTACACGGCCGGCAGCACGACGCCGGAGCGATCGGTGCTGGCGACCGGGCTCTCGGACCCGGACCACGAGGTGCGGCGCGTTGCGGCCCGTGGTCTCGCCGCCCTGGCCGATCCGGTCGAGCTCCTCGGTCGGGCCCTCATCGACTCGGCACCCAGGGTGCGTTGGGAAGCGCTCCGCACCGCGGCCGCACTGCGCGCTTCAATGGGCTGCGAGCCGCTCTTCAGGGCAGCCTCCGACACCGACGACCACGTGGCGCTGCTGGCGCTGGACGAGCTGGCCGAGCCGTGCCCGGAGGCCGCAGGGCAACTCGACGTCCTGGCACGTGGGGCCGCGGACGTCCCCGACCCCGGCAGGTCATGGCACCGCTGGGCTCACGCCGTCGCGGCGTTGGCCACCGTGGCGCCCCACGAGGCCGGTAGCGCCGTAGTCGTGCTCTCCCGGCACCGGAGCCCGTTCGCCCGGGCCTACGCCGCCCCAGCCGCAGCCGCTCGAAGCGACGAAGCGCTCCTTAGGGAGTTGGCCCGGGACCCCCACCCCAACGTTCGGCTGGCGGCGATCCGCGAGCTCGTGGCCGCCCTGGGCCACGGTGCCGATCCGGTTCTGGTCGGACAGCTGTCCGCCGACGACCCTCAGCTGGTCATGACCGCGGCGGGCCTGTTGGCCGGCAGCCCGCAGCGAGCGGCCGCGGTACCGGCCCTCCTGGAAGCGCTGTCCCGGTTCACGGAGCAACGTCGGGACACCTCCCGGGACGTCCGCGCAGCCCTCCTGGAGCGGCTGGGCGAGCTGGGCGACCCGACCCGCACCGCCGACGTCGTTCCCTACCTCGTCGATTTCGATCCCGTGATCGCCGGCCGGGCCGCCGAGCTGCTGACCGACTGGACCGGCGAGCCTCACACGCCGGAGCCCGTTCCGTTGCCCCTGTCGGCGGTTCCCGGCCCGGCCGAGCTCGCCGAGCTGGCCCGCTCGACCGTGGTTCTGGACATGGACAGCGGCGGACAGATCGAGATCCGGCTCTTTCCATATCTGGCCCCCACCAACGCCGCGCGTTTCGCCCGCCTGACGAGAGAGGGGTACTTCGACGGCCTGACCTTCCACCGGGTGGCGCCCAACTTCGTGATCCAGGGCGGGAGTCCCGGGGCGAACGAGTACTGGGGCGACGGGCCGTACACCCGGGACGAGGTGGGCCTCGCGGGCAATTGGCGGGCCGCCGTCGGGCTCTCCACCAGGGGCCGGGACACCGGCGATGCCCAGATCTACGTGAACCTGGTGGACAACTTGCGCCTCGACCACCAGTACACGGTCTTCGGCGAGGTCATCCGCGGCATGGACGTGGTGGACCGCGTCCTCGAAGGGGAGATCATCGTGCAAGCCCGGGTCCGCCGGGAGGGCGAGGGCTAGGCGCCGTGGCCTTTACGTGACCGGTCTCCCCGATGAGATTCAGCGCTTCCCGTCCATCGTGGGGCCCCCGGGCGCCACGCTACAGACCCGGAATCGTCGGAGGAACGAATGCAGGGGTCCGTGACTGTCGCAGTCATGCTGGCGCTGGGGCTGGCCGCCCCGGCCGCCGCCCAGTCCATATCGTCGCGTATCCCGTCTGTCTCGGCCGGCGCGTTTGCCGCTACCGTCGTGTTCCACGACGGGGAGCTCTTCGTCGGCCAACCGGGTGAAGTGGGGGCGTTCCCGCTGCCGGCCAACCGGCCCGGTGCGGTGCACGTCTTCGTGCCCCGAGGCGGTGAGTGGGTGGAGTCCGCGACGGTGTCACCGACCGGGGCGGAGCTCGGCATCGGGTTCGGCGACGCCCTGGCCGTCGACGGCGGCCTGCTGCTCGTCGGTGCGCCCCGGGCCGGCCGCGCTGGGGCGGCCTGGGTCTTTCAGCGTACCCCGGACGGGAGTTGGCGCGAGGTGACGCGCCTCGCACCCGAGGACGGAGAGGAAGGGGAGGGATTCGGCTCGGCGGTGGCCCTCGAGGACGGCGTGGCCCTGATCTCGTCTCCCGACCGGGCTCCCGCCGGCCGCGTCATCGCGTACGCGCTGGGTCAGGACGGGACCTGGAGCCGGGGAGCCGAGCTCACGCCGGCGGAAGCCGCCGATGGCGCGCGGTTCGGCAGTGCGCTGGCCGTGGCCGACGGCCTTCTGGCCGCCGGTGCGCCCGGAGACATGATCAGTCTGATTCCCGACCCCAATCCGCCTACGATCCTGCCCGGATCCGTCCACATCTTCCAGCGGGACGACGACGGCTGGAACCCGGTGGCCGACCTTCGGCCCGCCGACCCCGGCCCTGGCGCTCTGGGCTGGGCCGTTGCCGTTCGGGACGGTCACGTCTTCGCCACCGCACCATTGGCCAACCAGTTCGCGGGCGGCGCGTTCCGGTTCGCGGCGGACGACGCGACGGGACAGTGGGGTCAGCGGGAGATCATCGCGCCCGAGAACGCCCCACCCCAGTCCCTGGCGGGGCTTTCGATGGCGTTCTCCGAGACCGACCTGTTCCTCGGCGCACCCCTCCTCGGCGGTGGAGCAGGTGGCGCCTTCGTGTTCCGCCCCTCCGACGCCGGAACGTGGACGCAGGTCCAACAGATCGACTTCGGCTCCCCCTTCGCATTCTTCGGACAGGCCCTGGCCGCAGAAGGTGACGTGGCGGTCATCGGGGCCCCGGGAGAGGCCTTCTTTGAGGGCACGGGGCATGTCTACGCCCTGGATCCCGCCACGCGGGAGTGGGCCAGCGGGGCGGAGCTCTTCGACGAGAGCGGCGGGATGGAGGCCGTCGTGGGTGGGCCCGTCGAGTGCCAGTCAGGCACGGCCCGGTCGTTCACGTGCGAGGAGGTGGACCTCGTGGCCTTCGTCCCGGTGCAGGGCCTGGGGGGCGAGCGGGGCGTGATCGTGAACGACATCTGGGGATGGACCGACCCCGAGACGGGTCGCGAGTACGCCATCGTGGGCCGGAACGACGGCACAGCGTTCGTCGACGTGAGCGACGCCGCCAACCCGGTGTATCTGGGTGAGCTCCCCCTCCACGAGGGCGCGATCGCCAACATGTGGCGCGACGTGAAGGTCTACCGAGACCACGCGTTCGTGGTCGCCGACAACGCAGGCGCCCACGGTGTGCAGGTCTTCGACCTCACCCAGCTGCGGGACGTGGGAGCGGAGCCTGTTGTCTTCGAGGAGACCGCCCACTACGACGGGATCTACAGCGCGCACAACATCGTGATCAACGAGGACACCGGGTTCGCCTACGTGGTGGGGGCCAGCGGCGGGGGACAGACGTGCGGGGGAGGGCTTCACATGATCGACATCCGCGAGCCCGGGAGCTTGGTGTTCGCGGGGTGCTTCTCCGACTCCAACACGGGCCTTGCCTCCACCGGCTACAGCCACGATGCCCAGTGCATCGCGTACGAGGGTCCCGACGAGGACTACGCCGGCAGCGAGATCTGCTTCGGGGCCAACGAGAACGCTCTGAGCATCTCGGACGTGTCCGACAAGGCCAACCCCATCGCCGTGGCCTCGGCAGCGTATCCGAACTCCGCCTACCTCCACCAGGGCTGGGTGTCGGACGACCACCGCTACTTCTACATGAACGACGAGCTCGACGAGTTGGCGGGCGCCGTCGAGAGGACCCGCACCCTGGTCTGGGACATCGCCGATCTGGACGATCCGATCCTGGTGAACGAGCATCTCGGCAGCAATTCCGCGTCGGACCACAACCTGTATGTCCAGGGCGACCTCATGTATCAGTCCAACTACACGAGCGGGCTGAGGATCCTGGATATCTCGGACCCGGAGAACCCCGAAGAGGTGGGGTACTTCGACACGGTGTCGGTTGGTGAGGACGCTCCCGGCTTCGCCGGATCCTGGAGCAACTACCCGTACTTCCAGAGCGGGGTCATCGTCGTGACCAGCATGCGGGAAGGTCTCTTCGTCCTCAAGAAGAAGACGACCCCCGTGACCTGAGGCGGGCCGCCGGCAGTCCGGTCGTGGGGGCTCTGGCACCAGCGAGCGAGTCGGCCACGGGCAGATGGTCCGGGCCGCCTGTGGCCGCTAGAAGATCGTATAGATGAACGGCGCCAGCGCCGACGTCTGAGCGAATACCAGCAAGGCACCGACCAGAACCAGGACGATCAGGACCGGAGCCAACCACCACTTCTTCCGGACCCGCATGAACGCCCAGAGCTCGGCAAGCAGCCCCCTCTGACTCATTGCTGGACTCTCTCCATTGTCGCCTCCGTGGCAGTGGCACCGGGAGCCAGACAAGGACCCGTGGCGCCTTCCGGGTCTTCAGCCCAATTTGTCTGACCCCGCGACCGGTACCGTGACCTGGACCGCCACTGTTCCGATCCGTTCCGCCCTTCCACCTGGCTACTACCCGGAGGCCGCTCCGTGGATTCGTCCCGGCGCCGGGTCGGCGCGAGGATCCTTCTGACGGCAGTCGTCATCGCTGCGGCCTGGGGCGCCACCACACTGGCGGCGGCCTCGGCCGTGGTGGGCCCGGATGGCCGGGGGGCGGAGGCGTGGGCCCCCTCTTCGGTGGTGTCCGGGGCGCGGCTCGCCAATCGAGCAGGCCCCTCGCCCGCCGTCCGGCCGCCCGCCACCCGGAGTGAACCGGTGGCCGACGGAGGCCCGACCACGGCCACTTCCTCCGCAGCGCAGTCCGGGCCGGCTCCATGGGGACCCCGGGTCCGGGCGGCTCTCGGGCTGTGTCTGCTCGCCGGCCTCGCGTGGGCGTTGGGCGGTGGCCGCAGGCCTGTGCCGTGGCGGGTCGTGCTCTGGGGGCTCGCCCTCCAGTTCGGCTTCGCCCTCTTCGTCCTCCGCACCCCGGTAGGTGAGGGGTTCTTCCAGGGCGTCGACCACGTGCTCCACGGAGTCCTCGACTTCTCCGAGGAGGGCGCGCGGTTCATCTTCGGTAACCTCATCTACAACAACGTCCCGGTAGGCGCGGGCACGGCCGGCACCAACGATCCGGTTGCCGCCGATGGCACCGTCGGGCGCACGGGCGCGTTCTTCGCGTTCAACGTGCTCTCCACGATCATCTTCGTGTCGTCCCTCATGGCGGTGCTGTACCACCTGGGGATCATGCAGCGCCTGGTGCGCGGCGCCGCCTGGGTCATGCAGCGCACCATGGGCACGTCCGGTGCCGAGACGCTGGCGACGGCGGGCAACATCTTCGTCGGCTTGATGGAGGCACCCCTCTTCGTGCGGCCATACATCGCCGGCATGACCCGATCAGAGCTCATGGCGCTGCTGGTCGGCGGATTCGCCACCGTCAGCGGAGGGACACTCGCAGCGTACGTGGGCATGCTCTCCCCCTACTTCCCGGGCATCGCCGGCCATCTCATCGCCGCGTCGGTGATGTCTGCGCCGGCCGCCTTGGTGGTCGCCAAGCTCATGCTGCCCGAGACGCGAGCGCCCGCTACGTCAGGGTCGCTGGCCATGAACGTGGAGCGGACCGACGTCAACGTGATCGACGCGGCCGCTCGAGGCGCGGCACAAGGGCTGCTTCTGGCCATGAGCGTGGCCGCCATGCTGCTGGCCTTTCTGGCGTTGCTGCACCTCCTGGACGCCCTGGTGGGACTGGTGGGAGGTCTGGTCGGCCTCGCCGGCTTGACTCTCTCCGGCATGCTGGGCTGGACCCTCCAGCCCGTGGCGTGGATGGTGGGCGTGCCGTGGTCGGAGAGCGCCACCGTCGGGCAGCTCATCGGTGTCAAGACCGTCCTGAACGAGTTCGTGGCCTTCCTCCAGCTCGCCGACCTGACCGCGTCAGGGGGTGAGCTCAGCCCACGCTCGGTGACCATCGCCTCGTACGCGCTGGCGGGCTTTGCCAACTTCGGCTCCATCGCCATGCAGATCGCCGGAATCGGCGAGATCGCCCCCGAACGGCGGACGGACCTGGCCCAGCTCGGGCTCAGGGCCATGGTCGGTGGTACGCTGGCCGCCCTCATGACCGCCGCCGTGGCCGCGATCCTTCTATGACGGCCAGTGGACGCACCGGGGAGGCCCGTCCTCGGCCTCCGGCCCCCGGACGCCGCCGCCGAATCCTCGCCTTCGGAACCCTGGCGCTGGACTCGGTCGACACCCCGGAGGGCTCCGGTCGCGACCTGCCGGGCGGCTCCGCTCTCTACTTCTCCCTCGGCGCATCCCTCCTGGCCCCGGTCGTGCTGGTCGGCGTCGTCGGTGACGACTTCCCGCCGAGTTGCCTGGATTGGCTCGACGAGCGCGGCGTCGACGTGACCGGAATCCGGCGGGAGCGGGGCCCGACCATGCGCTGGCGAGCCCGCTACGCCCCCGACTTCGGGACCCGCCAGACGCTGGCGACTGACCGTGGAGTGGCCGCTACCGTTCAGCCGGTCGTTCCATCCACCGGGGCACGGGCGCCGGTGGCCTTTCTGGGCAGCACCGATCCTCGACTCCAATCCAGGGTCCTGGCCCAGCTGGAGGATCCCGAGCTTCTCGCCGTAGACACGATGGCCCACTGGATCGAAGAGCGGTCAGCAGAGCTGCGCGGACTCATCGCCCGAGCTCAGCTGCTGTTCGTGAACGAGACCGAAGCGCGGACCCTGGGTCGAGCGGACGACCTTGCCGCGTCCGTGGGCTCCATCCGTGGTGCGGGGCCACCGTGGGTGGTGGTGAAGCTGGGCCGGGCCGGCGCGCGTGCGTTCGGGCCGGGGTGCGTGCTGTCCGTGGCGCCGGCTCGGGTCGGCGGGGTCCAGGATCCAACCGGCGCCGGCGACGCCTTCGCTGGCGGCGTGATGGGCCATCTGGCCGGCGCGGCCTCCGTGGACCCGGACTCCATGGGGGCCGCCCTCCGCTTCGGCGCCGCCGCTGCGTCGCTGGCCATCGAGCGTTTCGGGGTCCTGGGCTTTCAGGACGCCGATACCGCCGAGCTCACCGCCAGAGCACGGCGCCTGACGCCGCTTCCGGCGCGGGGCGAATCCACCTAGCTTCCGACTCCTTCGCGGGAGCCCCGCCTGCCGGCACGGGCGGGCGCGGCCGGATCGAGACCCAGGACCCTGCAGCCCGGCGCCATCGATGAACCACGACGCCATCGCCGTCATAGACTTCGGCGGGCAGTACGCCCACCTCATCGCCACCAAGGTTCGCCGGCATGGGGTGCTGGCAGAGATCCGCCAACCGGAAGACCCCATCGAGGCGTTCGCTCCGTACCGGGGCATCATCATCTCGGGCAGCCCGAGCCTGTCGTCCCACGGCCAGGACTCCACGTACGCCAAGGAGATCTACGACCTGGACGTGCCCATCGCGGGCTTCTGCTTCGGGCACCAGGAGATCGCGAAGCACTATGGGGGCGAGGTGGTCCACGGCGGCCGGGAGTGGGGCCCGGCGGAGCTCCACGTGACCGACTCCCATCCCCTCTTCCGGGGTCTCGACCCGGTGCAGCAGGTTTGGATGAGCCACTTCGACTCCGTGGTGGCCGTGGGGCCCGAGTTCCGGGAGCTCGGGTTCACCGTGACCAGCGGCAGCCGGGACGCCAACCGCTTCGCCGCCATCGGCTCCGACTCCCTTCGCAGGTACGGCTTCCAGTTCCACCCGGAAGTCGACAGCACGCTCGGCGGGGACACCATGATCGCCAACTTCGTGCTGGGGATATGCGGCTGTCGCCCTACCTGGGACCTGGAGGCCTACCTGGATGAGCAGCGCACGACGCTCCGGGACCAGGTCGACGGCCGGTCCGTCTTCCTGCTGGCTTCGGGGGGCGTGGATTCCACGGTCGCGGCCGCGGTGCTCGGTGACGCCCTGGGATCCGAGCGCCTCCATCTCCTCCACATCGACAACGGCCTCATGCGCAAAGAGGAGAGCCAGGAGGTGCTCGCCCGTTTCGCGGCCATGGGTCTGGACGAGGGCCTTCACTTCGTCGACGCCAGCGACACCTTTCTGGAGGCCCTGGAAGGCCTCGTCGAGCCGGAGGCGAAACGCCGCGCCATCGGCGAGACCTTCGTGCGGGTGTTTCAGAGCGAGGCGGCCCGTCTGGGGATCGACCAGCATCTGCTCGGACAGGGCACCATCTACCCGGACACGATCGAAACGGGGGGCACACGCAGGGCGGATACCATCAAGACCCACCACAACCGGGTGCCGGTCATCGAGCGGATGATCGAGGACGGCAAGGTCGTGGAGCCCCTGGCAGAGCTCTACAAGGTGGAGGTGCGGGAGCTGGGGGAGCGCCTCGGCATCCCCCACGAGGCCGTCTGGCGGCACCCGTTCCCCGGGCCGGGCCTCGGGGTTCGCCTGCTCTGCTCCGACGGCGTACCCGATCGAGCCGGATTCGAGGCGCTGGAGCCCGCTTTGGCGCGGCTCGCCTCGGAGTTGGGCCTGGCCGCCCTGGCGCTGCCGATCCGGTCGGTCGGCGTAAAGGCCGACCTTCGGGCCTACGAGCACCCCGTTCTGCTCAGCGGCACCTCGTCGTGGAGCGCCCTGCTGGACGCGACCTCGGTGATCACGGCGGATGTGCCGGGCGTCAACCGGTGCGTGTGGAACCTGGGGCCGGACCACCCGGCGCAGGCGCGGCCCTTAGCCGCCACCGTGACCGGGGCCCGCCTGGCAGTCCTCCGGGAGGCCGATCACCTGGTCATGTCGGCGCTGGAACGCCATGGCCTCTACGACCGGATCTGGCAGTGCCCGACGGTACTGGTGCCGGTGACGTTCGACCGGTCGCCCGGCGAGATGGTGGTAATCCGGCCGGTCCGTTCGGCCCGCGCCATGACGGCGTCACCCGTGGAGCTGCCCGATGCGGTTCTCCACGAGCTCCGGCGAGACGTCCTATCCCTGCCCGGCGTGGGCGCCCTCGCCCTCGACCTCACCTCCAAGCCCCCCGGCACGATCGAGTGGGAGTGAGGCGAGCCGCGGGTCGGGAGGCGGCCGGACCGGCCGCGGCAGGCGATTGGTCCCCGTGATGAGTCGTACGCCCCGTCCGTAGGTGACGTACATCCACACCCATTCGGCCATCACGAGAAAGCGGCGTCGGAATCCGATGAGGAAGAAGACATGGATCAGCGCCCAGGCCAGCCACGCGAGCACACCGCCGAACCGGAGCCTACCTACGTCCGCCACGGCGCTGTTCCTGCCGATCGTCGCCATGGAGCCCTTGTCTCGATACGAGAAGCTCCCTCGCGGCGGCGGCGGGGCGCCTCGGCTGAGGGCACGTAGCTCCGCAGCCACCACCTCGCCGGCGAATCGCCCCATCTGAATCGCCCCCTGGGCGACGCCCGGAACTGGTCGGGCCGTGGCGGCGTCGATCCGGTTCGCCAGATCACCCACGACGAACACCTCCGGGTGGCCGGAGATCGTCAGGTCGTCGCCCACGACCACGCGTCCGAGCCGGTCGACCTCCGCACCCAGACGCTGGCCGATGGCGGCCGCCCGCACCCCCGCCGCCCAGATGACGTTGTCGGCCTGGATCCGCTCCTCGCCCGAGCCGCGCGCCACCGTGAGACCCCCCGGATCGACGCCGGTCACGTGGGTGTCCAGCATCAGCTCGACGCCCATTCGCCTCAGGTCGGCGGCGGCCCGCTCGGAGAGCTCCTTCGGATACGCCGGAAGGACCCGGCCGCTCGCGTCCACGAGAATGACGCGCACAGCGCTCGTGTCGATGTTCCGGAAGTCCCGCCTCAGCGTGGTGCGAGCGATCTCCGCCAGGGCTCCCGCCATCTCGACTCCGGTCGGTCCGGCACCCACGATGGCGAAGGTCAGCGCGGCGCGGCGGGCCTCGGCGTCCGACTCGATCTCGGCCTGCTCGAAGGCCAGCAGCAGCCGGCTCCGGACGTCCAGGGCCTCGGTCACGGTCTTGAGACCCGGCGCCATCTCCGCCCAGTCCTCGTTGCCGAAGTAGTTCGTCACGGCCCCAGCCGCGAGAATCAGGTAGTCGTACGCGTACCGGTGCTCTCCCAGGCTGACGGTGCGGGCCTCCACGTCCACGTCGGTCACCTTGGCCAGGACCACCTGCGCATTCCGCTGACGGCTCAGAATCCTACGGATGGGTGCCGCGATATTGCCCGGAGACAACGCCGCGGTGGCGACCTGGTAGAGGAGAGGCTGGAAGAGGTGGTGGTTGTGCCGATCGAAGAGGATCACCTCCGCCTCGGCTCGGCGAAGCGCCCGGGCGGCCGCCAGCCCCCCGAAGCCGCCGCCCACCACGACCACCCGCGGTCGGGGCGCTCCCTCCGTCGAGTCGACCATCATGCGTATCGTTCCAGGCTGGACGCGTTATTGACGACGGCCAGGCCCATGGGGCCCACCGCAGCCATGAAACCCCCACGGATTGGCGCGGGTCCAGCCTGGTGCTACCCTAACGCGCACGCGGCGGAGGCACGCCCCGGACCAGCCAGGTCAAGGCGGCCTTGACCGGACGACCAATGACCTCCCACAACCCGAGCCCCGATGCGACGCTTACTGCTCCTCGCGCTTTGCCTGACCGCCACGCCCACCCCAGCTCAGGAGGTGGGCCCTGCCAGCGGCGCGCTGGTGGTCGTGGGCGGTGCGCTCTCGGATCCCGTCATCGTGCGGCGCTTCATCGAGCTGGCCGGGGGACCCGACGCCCCTATCGTCGTCATCCCCACCGCGGGGGAAGCCGACGACTACGATCAGTGGTACGACCGGCTCGACCTCTTCCGGGACCAGGGGGCCCGGGATCTCACCGTCGTCCACACCCGGGATCCGGCCGAGGCCGACAGCGAGGCGTTCGTCCAACCCATCGTGGCAGCCGGAGGCGTCTGGTTCACGGGAGGTCGACAGTGGCGGCTGGCCGACGCGTATCTGGACACAAGAACGGAGAAAGCCCTCTGGGGCGTGCTCGACCGGGGTGGCGTCATCGGTGGGTCGTCGGCCGGCGCCACCATACAAGGGTCGTATCTGGTCCGGGGAGACACCCGCACGAACACCATCATGATGGGAGATCACGAAGAGGGCTTCGGCTTCCTCGCGAACACCGCCATCGATCAGCATCTCCTGAAGCGGAACCGACAGTTCGACCTGATCGAGGTCGTCGAGGCTCGGCCCGAGCTTCTGGGCATCGGCATCGACGAGAACACCGCCATCGTGGTGCAGGGTGACCGGTTCCAGGTGATCGGGCAGTCGTTCGTGGCCATCTACGACTCGGGGCGCATGATCGGCGACCACGGTCGCTTCTCCCTGTTGGCTCCGGGCGACGGATACGACCTCGCCACCCGAGAGCCCATCGTCGAGGAGCGACGGAGCGACTACGCCGACCGGGCCGAAGCCCGGTCCTGGCCACGCTGAGCGACTGCGATGGCTGCCCCCCAGACCATACGACAGCTGCTCGATCTGGCCGACGCCCCCAACCCGGCCATCTCCGCCCCGGGTCGGACCCCCATGACCTATCGGCAGCTTCGGGATCACGTCGACCAGGCCGCTACGTCTCTCAATCTCCGGGGCATCGGTCGCGGCGATCGGGTGGGTATCGTCCTGCCCAACGGTCCCGAGATGGCCTCGGCTTTCCTCTCCATCGCGTCGGCCGCCACGGCGGCGCCGCTGAACCCCCAGTACCGGAAGCCCGAGTTCGACTTCTATCTGAAGGACCTGGGCGCCCGTGCCCTCGTGGTCCTGGATGGCAGCGAATCCCCGGCCATCCGATCTGCAGAGGAGTTGGGGATCAACGTGCTGCGCCTGGGCGTCCCGCCGGGAGCGCCGGCCGGCTCGTTCGAGATCGGTGGTGGCCACGCCGATCCTTCCCCGGCGGGGGCGGGGGGACCGGCCGGACCCGACGACGTGGCGCTGGTCCTCCATACGTCGGGCACCACGTCACGTCCCAAGATCGTGCCTCTGCTCCACAGCAACGTCTGTGCATCGGCCGGCAACATCGCCGAAACCCTCAGGCTCACTCCCGAGGACCGATGCCTCAACGTGATGCCGCTGTTTCACATTCACGGCCTCATGGCCCCGGTCCTCTCGTCCATGCGCTCCGGGGCGTCGGTGTTCTGCACGCCCGGCTTCAACGCCTTCGAGTTCTTTTCGTGGATGAATGAGGCGCAGCCCACATGGTACTCGGCCGTCCCCACGATGCATCAGGGCATCCTGGCCCGTGCAGGCCGCAACCTGGACGTAATCCGGGCCACGCCCCTCCGGCTGATCCGCTCCTCGTCCTCTTCGCTGCCGCCCCAGGTCATGGCCAAGCTGGAAGAGGTGTTCGCGGTGCCGGTGGTCGAGGCGTACGCGATGACCGAGGCCTCGCACCAGATGACGTGCAACCCGCTTCCGCCCGGCCGGCGAAAGCCCGGAACCGTTGGGCGCGCCGCAGGGCCGGAGGTAGCGGTCATGGACCGGGACGGTGTCCTTCTGGAGTCCGGGCAGGTCGGTGAGATCGTGATCCGCGGACCCAATGTGACCCCCGGCTACGAGAACAACCCAGAGGCCAACGCCGCCGGCTTCACCGCCGGCTGGTTCCGGACGGGGGACCAGGGCGTCATGGACGCAGACGGATACGTGACGATCACCGGCCGCCTCAAGGAGATCATCAACCGGGGTGGTGAGAAGATCTCACCCAGAGAGGTGGACGAGGTCCTGATGGAACACCCTGCGGTCCACCAGGTGGTGACGTTCGCCCTGCCCCATCCGAAGCTCGGCGAGGAAGTGGCCGCGGCGGTCGTCCTCGTAGAGGGGGCACAGGCCAGGCCGGCGGAGATCCGCCAATTCGCGGCCAGCCGGCTCGCGGACTTCAAGGTGCCCCGCAAGGTGCTGATCCTGGACGAGATCCCCAAGGGGCCGACCGGCAAGCTCCGGCGCATCGGATTGGCGGAGCAGCTCGGACTGACGGGATGAGAATCTGCGTCTACGGCGCCGGCGCCATCGGCGGATACCTGGGCTGCCAGCTGACGTTGGCCGGTCAGGACGTGACGTTGATCGCTCGGGGCCCCCACCTGGCTGCCATGCGCGAGCGAGGCGTGCGCCTCCTCATCGACGGCGAGGAGCGGGTGGCCCGACCCCGCGCAACCGACGATCCGTCCGAAGCCGGGCCTCAGGACTACGTGATCGTTACGCTCAAAGCACACTCCGTGCCCGCCATCACCGACGCCCTGCAGCCGCTGCTGGGGCCGGACTCGGTGGTGGTGTGGGCGGTGAACGGCGTGCCCTGGTGGTACTTCTACGGACTGGACGGACAGTGGGAGGGACGGCGGCTCCCCTCAGTCGATCCCGGTGGCGTCCAGTGGGAGAGGATCGGACCGGAGCGCATCCTCGGCTGTGTCGTCTACCCTGCCGCCGAGGTCTCCGAGCCGGGCGTGATCCGTCACATCGAAGGCAACCGGTTCACCCTGGGCGAGCCGAACGGCGAGAAGAGCGAGCGTGTGCGGCGGCTGGCCCGAGCGTTCGTCGAGGCGGGGCTCAGGGCGCCCGTGCGTCGCGTCCGCGACGAGATCTGGGTGAAGCTGTGGGGGAACCTGTCCTTCAACCCCATCAGCGCCCTGACGCTCGAGACGCTGGACGTGGTCGCGACCGACCCGGGAACCCGGGCCGTGGCCAGGGCCATGATGGTGGAGGCCCAGGCGATCGGTGAGAAGCTGGGCGTGCGCTTCGCCGTGGACGTCGACCGCCGTATCGAGGGGGCTGCGGCCGTGGGGGCCCATCGCACCTCCATGCTCCAGGACCTCGAGCGGGGCCGTCCCATGGAGATCGACGCGTTGGTCACGGCGGTCCAGGAGATGGGCAGGCTGGTGGGGGTAGCCACCCCCACCATCGACACGGTGCTGGCCTTGATCCAGCAGCGAGCCAGGGTAGCGGGCGTCTACTAGTGCGCCACACCCGCGTTGGTGCGGTAGGGTCCCGGCGCCCTCCCGCCCGGCGCCGGCCCCAATTGGCACCACGCTAGTACCTGGGCTCCTCGGGCTCCTCGTCTTCCGGCGCCCCGTCGAACCCCGCGTCCTTCAGGATATCGCGGGCCCGCTCAGCATCCTCCGCCGCCACGAAGATCTCGGCGAAACTGTCCAGCGTGTAGCTCAGCGGAACCCCGAACGCACCACCTCCGTCGTCGGCCCGCACGAACGACTCGATCCCCTCCGCCTCCAGGAACCCCCGGGCAATCTCGGCTTCGTGCCGAAGATTGAAGCGGGCCACCGCGACGACACCCTCGAACGATTGGCTCATTTCCGTATCACGCTCCGAACAGGGCGTTGAAGGTCTGCGCCAGCAACAGGATCGCGCTGAGACCGGTCAAACCCGTGAACACCGCCAGGCTCAGCCAGGCGAAGACGCGCTCCCACCCGGAGGGGTAGAAGTGTCGGTTCTGCTTGGGAATGATGGTAAGGCAGTAATACAGATTCAGGAAGAAGATCACCGGTGCGATGAAGAACGCGAGGGCGGAGGCCACCAGCACCAGAAAGACCGGACGGGGCACTCCGGCGATGATCACCACGGACGCCACCAGCGAGTAGATCATCGTCGCCCGGTAGAGGTTGTACTCGGAGTACCAGGTCGAGCGGTGCTCCTGGGTGAGCTCCGTGCGGTCGATGCCCTGCAGACGGGCCGTCCCGCGAAAGAGGTTCCGCGCGCACGCGCCGACGATGCGCGGCCATCCGTCGAAGTAGTTGAAGGCGGTGGAGAAGGTGGCTGCCAGGGCGCCGCCCATGAAGACCACCATCATCCAGGGACCGACGCTGAGCGTGAAGATGCCGGCGATCTCGCCCATGACCGCGCGGCCTTCGACGGCGCTGGGGTAAAGCCACACCGCCGCCAGCAGCAGGAAGAGCGTGGCGATGATGAACGAGACCACGTGTCCCACGCGGAAATCCCACAGGCCGATGGTGAACCAGCGGCGGCCGTAGTCCTGCGCGCGCTGCGGGATGGCGGGCACGTGTATCGCCAACGCCTTCGGGTCCGGGTCGAAGGGATCGAAGGGTCGAGCCAACCCCTGAGCCTCGAGGCGGTCCCGGATCTTCGACAGCCCCGCCTTCTTCGCCTTCCCCCATTCCGAGGCCTGCAGGGACACGTCCATGCCCGTGGGCAACAGGCCCAGGAACGCGGCGATGATGAGCCACGATCCCTCGGGGGTCTCGAAGATGAAGAAGTGGGCGGCTGCGGCGGCCGGTGCCGGTTGCACCAGAAAGACGACCACCGTGGACACGAAGAGGACCAGCGCCAGGGCTTTGGCCCCTACCTCCAGGGCCTGGTACCTGCCCTTCAGGATGATGACCACGGAGACGACGCCCACGACGACGGCGTAGGCGGTCAGTGGCACGGGCCAGCCGGTCTGGACGCTGAACAGATAGTACAGGACCGCGGCGGCGGCGATGAGCCGACCGGCCTGCCCCACCGCGCACTGGAGGAGCGTCGTGATCAACACGTACCACAGCGACCACTTCCCCTTCGTCGTTGCGTAGGCCTCGACCAAGCTCTTGCCGGTTGCGTTCGTGAACCGGAAGGCCATTTCGAAGCCGTAGTACTTGAACACGTATGCGATGGGGATGCACCACAGGAGCGCGTACCCGAACCGTCCCCCGGCAGTGGGCGCCGTCACCAGGTGACTGGTGCCGATCCCGGTCATCATCAGGATCGTGCCGGGCCCGAACTTCAGGAACATGCTCCCGGGGCTCAGGTCGGGGAGCTCCAGATCCTCGAAGCCGTCCGAGTCGGTGCGCTTGGGGTCGGATGCCATGGCGGATCTCGCGGCGGGCGCGCTGCAGGGTGAGGGGGGTCCCTCCACGACTCGCACACGCCCGGTGTCCGGTGACGGGGGGAGACTTCGCATCATATGGCAGCCATGAACGCGCAACGCAAACACAAGGCCGAGGACATCTTCCTCGACGCCCTCGACCTTTCGGCCTCCGAGCGCCCAGAGTTTCTCACGGAGCGCTGCGGTGACGATGCCGAGCTTCTGCACGAGGTCCGGGAGCTTCTGCGTGCCCATGCGGCGCAGGGCATCCTCGAGCGACCCGTGGACGCCGTACCCGAGGAGGCATTCCCCGACGACGTCTTCCCCGAGGCTGCCACTCCCGAACGGATCGGCCCCTACAGGGTCCTGCAGGTTCTGGGTGAAGGCGGCATGGGGACCGTCTACGAGGCGGAGCAGGCCGAGCCGGTGCGGCGGCGCGTGGCCCTCAAGGTCATCAAGGCCGGCTTGAACAGCCGTCAGGTCGTGGGGCGCTTCGAGGCAGAGCGTCAGGCTCTCGCGGTCATGGACCACCCCAACATCGCTCGCGTCCTCGATGCCGGTACGACACGCGGCGGACGCCCGTACTTCGTCATGGAGCTGGTGCGTGGCGTGCCGCTCACGGAGTACTGCGACACGCGCCTCCTGTCCACCAGGGATCGACTCGATCTCTTCGTACAGGTCTGCCGCGCGGTGCAGCACGCTCACCTGAAGGGCGTGATCCACCGTGACCTCAAGCCTTCCAACATCCTCGTCACCCTGCACGACGACCGGCCGGTCCCCAAGGTCATCGATTTCGGCATCGCCAAGGCCATGGGGTGGCGACTGGCCGACCGCACGATCGTCACCCACGCCGGCCAGCTCATGGGCACACCGGCCTACATGAGCCCCGAGCAGGCGGGTGTGGCCGGCCTGGACGTGGACAGCCGCAGCGACGTCTACTCCCTCGGCGTAATGTTGTACGAGCTGCTGGTGGGTGCCCAGCCCTTCGACCTGGGGAGTGTGGTCGAGGCCGCCGTAGAGCACGTGATCCGGGACAAGGAGCCACCACTCCCCTCGTCGCGACTCACGACACTCCCCGGGGACGACCAGCAGTACATCGTCGATCACCGCCAGTCCGACGTGCGGAGCCTCAAGCGTCAGCTCAAGGGAGATCTGGACTGGGTGGTGATGAAGGCCATCGAGAAGGACCGACGGCGACGCTACGACACGGCGAATGGCCTGGCCAACGACCTGGAGCGGTACCTGGCCAACGAAACCGTCGCGGCGCGCCCACCGTCGGCCGGGTACCGGGTGCGGAAGTTCGCACGACGGCACCGGGCGGGGCTGGCGGCGGCGACGGTGGCGATCCTGGCCCTGGCGAGTGGGGCGACCGCGGCCACCGTGGGGCTCGTCCGGGCGCGCACCGCCGAAGCGAATGCTGCGCGAGACGCCGAGACCGCACAGCAAGTCTCGGCGTTCATGATCGAGATGTTCGAGGTGTCGGACCCGGGGGAGGCCCGCGGCAACGCGGTCACGGCGCGGGAGATCCTCGATCAGGGTGCCCGACGCATAGAGACCGAGCTGGCCGATCAACCGGCCGTGAAGGCCCGCCTCATGCACACCATGGGGGAGGTCTACCGCAAGTTGGGGCTGTACCACGAAGCCAGCCAGCTGTTCGAGCAGGCCCTGGAGGCTCGTCGCGACCTCTATCCGTCCGGCGATCCAGGCCTGGCTCAGAGCATCAATGATCTCGGCGAGATCCGGCACCTCCAGGGACGATACGACCAGGCCGAAGCTCTGTACCGGGAGGCCATCGAGATGCGCCGCCGCCTGCTGGGCGAGTCGCACCTCGACCTGGCGCTGAGCGTCAACGACCTGGGACTGCTGCACTACGAGCGGGGCGAGCTCGAGGAGAGCGAGGCCCTGTTCCGGGAGGCCCTGGCCATGCGTCGGGCACTCCTTCCGAAGGAGGACGAGGAGGTGGCGAGCAGCCTGAACAACCTGGGGGGGCTGCTGATCGCGCAGGGCGAGCTCGCCGAGGCGGAGGAGCACCTGCGCGAGGCCCACCGTATCCTCCAGGCCGAGGTCGGCGGTGACCATCCGACGGCCACCTCGGCCCTGAACAACCTGGGACACGTGCTGTTCCGACAGGGGAAGACGGCTGAGGCGGGGGAGATCATGGACGAGGTGCTCGCGATCCGTCGGAAGGTCTTCGGCAACGAGCATCCCAGCGTGGCCACGAGCCTGAACAACCTGGCTACCGTGGTGAACGAGCAGGGGGACTACGAGCGGGCTGAAGGATTGTACCGGGAGGCGTTGGCCATCACGCGAGCGGTGGGCGGACCTGAGCACCCCAATGCCGCCCGTGCATCCAAGAACCTGGCGTCCTGCCTGACGAGGCTCGGTCGATACGAGGAGGCCGAGTCGCTGTTCCTGGATGCGCTCGCGGTGTTCACCGAGAAGCTGGGCGACGATCACCGCCTGGTGGCGAGCACGCGGGGGCAGCTGGCGGGTCTGTACGAGGCGTGGGGACGCCCGGACCAGGCGGCGGCGTACCGGGAGGGTTGAGACTCGAGGTTGGGCGGCTCGATACCGGTGTGGAACGACCCGTCTTGCCCGCAGCGTCTCGGAGAATCACCGTTCCAGTGTGGATCCTCAAACTCGAGAGCCTGCCATGACGGTTCGGTCCATCGTCCTCGCCAGCGTTGCCGTCGCCGTCCTCGCGCACCCGGGTGACGCCGCGGCCCAGGAGCTGGACCCGCGCCTGGCCGAGTCCATCGAGTGGTACACGGGCGTCGCAGGGACTGTGGACAACGAACGAGCGGCCGATCTCCTCCGCCAAGCCGTCGCCGACGAAGACCCCATCTCGGTCATGTGGCTGGCCCGGGTTCACTCCAGGGGCCGCATGGGGTTCGAGGAGGATCCCGAGCGCGCCCGCGCCCTGGCGGCCGGCGTCATCGATCAGGTACGAGCGGTCGCGGACTCGGGCCTTGCCGAAGCGCAATTCCTCATGGGGACTGCCCACGCCGAGGCTCTTGGCGTCGAGAAGAACCCCCTCGAGGCCGTCGTGTGGTACCTCAGAGCGGCGGTCAGCAAGCATGTCCTGGCCCAGCACAATCTCGGCAACGTCTATTTCGAGGGAGAGGGCGTCGAGCAAAGCGACTCCCTCGCGGTCATCTGGTGGCTCGAGGCAGCCAGGCAGGGCGATGCCATCCCGGCCCTGCGCCTCGGGATGATGTACGAGGAGGGGCGTGGCGTGCCAGCGAACCGGGACGAGGCGCGGCGCTGGTACCGGGAGTCCGCCGTTCGAGGCAACGCCGATGCGGCGGCAGCCCTGGAGCGACTCCAGGCTCGTTAGCCTCCGGGCTTCTGCCGCCTCTCCGCCACCCCTTCCCACCCCCCCTGGGGCAGCCGCTCTTGACATGCAACCATATGGTTGCATATGATCCTCTCATGTCAGACGTGTTCGGAGCGGTCGCCGACCCCACGCGCAGAGAGATCCTCGAGCGGCTTCGTCGTGAGGGCCCGCTGACGGTGAAGCAGCTCAGCGAGCCGCTGCCCATGAGCCGGCAGGCCGTCACGAAGCACCTGGACGTGCTCGAAGGCGCGCGGCTCATCCGCCGGGTGGTCCGAGGCCGTGAACGGTACCACGAGCTCCGGGCCACGCCCCTCGAGGCCATCGACGCCTGGTTGGCCCCCTACGCGGCTGCGTGGGACGAACGTCTGGCGCGACTTCGCCAACACCTGGAGGAAGACCGATGAGCGAGCGCACGATCGAGAAGACGATGGAGTTCGACGCCTCCCCCGAGCGCGTGTGGAGAGCGATCACCGATCCGGCAGAGCTGTCCCAGTGGTTCGGCGACGACACCCGACTCGATCTGACTCCGGGGAGCGACGGCGCGATGATCTGGGACCAGCACGGCTCGTTCGCCGTCCGGGTCGAAGTAGTCGACCCACCGCACCGCTTCGTCTGGCGGTGGGTCCACGAACCGGACGTGGACTTCGACGACGCGCCCTCGACCCTGGTGGAGTGGAGCCTCAGCCCGAGAGACGGGGGCGGGACGATTCTCCGCCTTCGGGAGTCAGGCTTCCGAACCGATCATCATCAGCAACAGAACACCGAGGGGTGGTCCGAGGAGCTCGGAGAGCTGCAGGCGTTACTGACGACCTGACGGGCGTTGGCAATGCCAGGAGGCAGCGGCAGAACAGGCGAGTGGCGAGCGGCGTCGTCGTGAGGTAGCCTTTCTGGCCAGTGGGGGTGCGCCGCGGGCTCGGCCCGTCGCCCCGAACCGCGCCACAGCGAGGGTCGAACCGATGCAGCTGTCCGTGTGCGATCGTGGAGTCCGTTCGTTGTCGTCGCTCCGCAGTCGGGTGTGGTGCGCCGGCCTGCTCCTTGCAGCCGCATGGGGCTGCGGCACACTGGGAACGGACGCTCCCGAGGGACCGGCGACGGCCGAGGATTGGGCTCCCGTCACGGAGGCCCTCGAGACGTTCATCGCCGCGGAGATGGAGCAGAAGGAGCTTCCCGCCCTCTCCATCGCGCTCGTGGACGACCAGGAGCTGGTGTGGGCCCGAGGCTTCGGGGCGCAGGATCCCGAGACGGGCGAGCCTGCCACTGCCGCGACGGTCTACCGAGTCGGCTCCGTCTCGAAGCTGTTCACGGACGTCGCCGTCATGCAGCTGGTGGAGCGGGGGGAGTTGGACCTGGACGCCCCCGTGCAGCGGTACCTGCCGGACTTCGCCCCGGAGAACCCCTTCGGCGGAGAGATCACGCTGCGGCAGCTTCTGTCCCACAGGTCTGGTCTCGTCCGGGAGCCGCCGGTGGGTCACTACTTCGATCCCACCGAGCCCAGCCTCGAGGCTACGGTCGCGAGCCTCAACGGCACCTCGTTGGTGTACGCTCCGGAGTCGCGTCACAAGTACTCGAACGCGGCCATCGCCGTGGTGGGGTATGTGCTGGAGCGCACCCGGCGCCAGCCCTTCGCGGAGTACCTGGACCACGCGGTGCTCCGCCCGCTGGGCATGCGGCACAGCGCGTTCGTCCCCAGGTCCGACATCACCGAGGATCTCGCCGGCGCCGTCATGTGGAGCTACGACGGACGGGAGTTCACGGCGCCCACCTTCGAGCTCGGCATGTCTCCCGCCGGTAGCATGTACGCCACGGTCACCGACCTCGCCCTCTTCATGTCGGCTCTCTTCGCCGGGGGCGAAGGGCGGGACGGCCGGATCCTGGCCCCCGAGACGTTGGACACCATGTGGACGCCCCAATTCGACGAGGCGGGCGCCGCGACCGGCCGAGGGATCGGCTTCGGGATCACGATGCTCGACGGTGAGCGCCAGGTGGGCCATGGGGGAGCGATCTACGGATTCTCCACCCAGCTGGCGGCACTGCCCGACCAGAGGCTCGGCGTGGTCGTGGCCACCACGCGGGATTTCTCCAACGGAGTGACGGGTCGCATCGCCAGTGCTGCGTTGAGGCTCATGCTCGCCTACCGGGAGGGCACCCCCCTGCCCGCCCTCGAGTCGAGCAAGCCCTTGCCGCCCGGTATCGCGGACGATCTTGCGGGCCGGTACCGGGACGACGAGGGCGGCCTGGATCTGCAGGCCCGCGGCGACCAGCTTTTCGTCACCCAGACGCGGGGCGGGTACCGGCTGGAGATGCGAACCATGGACGACGGGCTGGTCGTAGACGACCGCATGGCGTTCGGCCGCGTCGAGGCGGTCGAGGACGGCACGATCACCGTCGGGAATCGAACCCTACGCAGGGAGGATTGGGACCGGCCCGATCCGGTGTCCGACGAGTGGCGAGGACTGATCGGCGAGTACGGCTGGGACCACAACGTCCTGTTCGTCTTCGAGCGTGACGGACAGCTCTGGACGCTGATCGAATGGTTGGAGCTCAACCCCATGGAGCGGCTCGGAGAGGACCGGTACGCCTTCCCGGGCGACCGAGGGCTCTACCACGGTGAGGAGCTCGTCTTCCGCAGGGACGCCTCGGGTCGGGCCACCGGGGCCGTTGCGGCGGGCATCCCCTTCGAGCGCCGGAACGTCGGCCCCAGTGACGGAGACGTGTTCCGGATCGAACCGGTGATAGCCCTGGCCGAGCTCCGGGCCGAGGCTCTCTCGGCGAGTCCGCCGCCAGAGCCGGGTGAGTTCCTGGAGCCGGACCTGGTCGAGGTGACCTCCCTCGACCCCTCGATCCGTCTCGACGTTCGCTATGCGACCAGCGACAACTTCATGTCGACCCCGTTCTACACGGAGCCCCGCGCCTTCCTGCAGCGGCCGGCAGCCGAAGCTCTGGCCAGGGTCCATTGGCGTCTGGAGGAGCACGGCTACGGGCTCCTCATCCACGACGCGTATCGGCCCTGGTACGTGACGAAGATGTTCTGGGACGCCACCCCGGAGAGCATGAAGATCTTCGTGGCTGACCCGTCCAGTGGGTCACGGCACAACCGCGGCGCCGCCGTCGACCTCACGCTCTTCGATCGGGCCACGGGCGAGCCCGTCGCCATGACGAGCGTCTACGACGAGTTCTCCGAGCGCTCGTTCCCGGACTACGCCGGCGGAACCTCCCGGCAGCGGTGGCACCGCGAGCTGCTGCGGGACGCCATGGAGGCCGAGGGATTCAGGGTGTACGACTTCGAGTGGTGGCACTTCGATTACGACGGATGGGAACGGTACCCGATCTGGAACGTGACCTTCGACGCCCTGGACCGGCCGTGACCCCCCCGCACGCCCCCGCCCGGGCGATCGAGCTGACCGCCCAGTGCGAGGTTGGGACCCTGGAGCGCATCCTGCTGAAGCACCCCCGGGACGCGTTCCTCAGCCAGGAGCGGATCGCTGCCGAGTGGGAGGACCTGCGCTACTTGGGCCCGCCGGACCTGGCGCGGGCGGTGGAGGAATACGACCGGCTCCTGGCGGTCTTCCAGGGATTGGGCGTCCGCGTGGACCTGCTCCCGCCGGCCGAGAGCGTGGGCCTCGATTCGCTCTACGTGCGCGACGCCTCCGTGACGACGGATCAGGGCGTCGTGCTCTGCCGGATGGGCAAGGCAGCGCGGCGTGGCGAGCCACCGGCCCAGGCTGCCGCACTCAGGACGCTGGGCATTCCCATCCTCGGCGAGATCACGGGCGAGGGGTGCCTCGAGGGAGGCGACGTCGTCTGGCTGGACCGGCGCACGCTGGCCGTTGGCCGAGGTTACCGGACCAACGACGAGGGCATCCGCCAGCTCCGCGCTCTGGTCCGGGACGAGATCGACCGGCTCATCGTCGTCCCCCTGCCCCACCACCGTGGCCCTGACGACGTCTTCCACCTGATGTCCATCCTGAGCCCCGTGGACCACGACCTCGCCCTGGTCCACTCGCCGCTCATGCCGGTGCCGTTCCGGCAGGCGCTTCTGGAGAGGGGGATGCAGCTCGTCGAGGTACCGGCCGAAGAGCTGGACTCGAAGGGACCCAACGTCCTTGCGCTGGCCCCCCGCAAGGTGCTGGCCGTGGACGGGAGCCCCGTCACCCGGCGCCGGCTGGAGGAAGCCGGGGTGGAGGTCATCGTCTTCAACGGCGCCGAGATCAGCCACAAGGGGTGCGGAGGCCCCACCTGCCTGGCCCGCCCCCTCCTCCGGCGAGCCTGAGCTCCGCCGGCCTCCCTACCGCTGGCCGACGGGCCGTTCGGTGAAGAAGGGAGCGATGCGGTCCGCCTCTCCGCCGGGCGCCCAGCTCACGAGGGCCCGGACGGGCTCTCGACACGACCACTGGAGCGCGGTAGAGCGAGCATGTGAATCCCTCCGCATCTCACGAGCCCGACCCCGCCGGCACCGCCTCCATCAGCAGCTCGAGTGCCCGCTCCAGGGCGTCGCGCCCCGGCCCGCTGCCCTTGTAGTGGCCGAGGCGCACCACGACCAGGTCGCGCGAGGGGATGATGATCGTGTTCTGCCCTCCCGCTCCCGCCATGTAGTAGGCGTCCCGGGGGATCGGGAACTGGTCCTCGCCGTTGACCCAGAAGAAGGACCCGCCGTACTGCATCCGTCCGTCGGCCTCCCATGCAGGGGCCACGGTGCCGGCGTAATCGGACCAGCCCTCGGGCAGGAGCCGCTCGCCCTGCCACACGCCGTCCTGCAAGTAGAGATTGCCGAGGCGAGCCCAGTTGCGGCCCGTGCCGAAGTCGTAGCCCTGCAGGAGGAGGTTCCCATACGGATCCGTCTCCAGGTACATCTTGCGGATGCCGATGCGATCGAAGAGCTCTCGCTGTGGGAACGTGAGATACTCCTCACCTCGCTCCTCCACGGCCTTCCGGATCAGGTAGTTGATGGTGAGGGGATCCGAGTTTCGGTACCGACCCACGGTGTTGGGCGGCCATTGCGCCGGTCGGGTCGTGGCCCACTCGAAGGCGTCGATGGCGCCGGTGTACACGTAGATGTGATCCGGATACCCGGCCGGGTAGCCCAGCTCGTACTCGTAGTCCGGATCCTGCGGGGCCACGAAGCGGAGGCCCGACGACATGCGCATGATGTCGCCGATGCGGATCGCCGCCCGTGGATCGTCGGTCACCTGATACCAAGGATCAACTGGGGCGGGTTGCCACAGCCCGTACACACCCATGTGGATCAAGCGACCCATCAGGGTCCCGGTGAGACTCTTGCCCATGGACCAGCTGGCGAGCTGGGTGTGCATGTCCAGGCCGTCCATATAGCGCTCGCCGATGATGCGGCCCCGGTAGGTGACCACGAACGCGGCCGTGAGTCCCTCCGGTGGATCGAACGCGGCCTCCACGGCGGCCGCCACCTTCTCCGCATCGACCCCGGGCGGCAGCGGCTCGTCCGGTAGCCGGTCTCCCATGGGCCAGAGGGTGGTGGCGGCGTCGGGGAGCGCGCTCTCCACCGCGACCGGCGCGAAGTACGCCGAGTCCTCGCCCCTGGGCAGTGTCACGCACCCCTGATCGCCGTAGAACCTGGCGGTGCGCGTGACGCCGTTCTCCATGGTGAGGTGGACCGCCCGTCCCTCGAGATCGATCACCGTGTCGGTGACGATCGTGCGCTCCTCGGGCTTGGAGACGAAGTAGCCCGCGTTCTCGGCCGCCTCCCTCCAGTCCCGCCCGGTGATGAAGACCGCGGAACAGAGGATCTTGGCGAAGCCCGCGGTCGAGTGCTCGAAGGGATCTCCTGGAGGCACCTCCCACTCCGTGTTCAGCTCGAACTGTGCCGCACGCGCCACCAGCGCGGCGTCACGATCCTCCACGTCGGCGGATACGACCACGGCCTCGGCGGCAGGCTCGTCGGCCTCCGAGCAAGCCATCCCAGCGACGAGGACTACCGCGAGCCCCCCGCGACATGTCGGCGTCCAGAGCTTCGTCATCAGGTGCCTCTCTGGTTCGGGTGAGGCCGTCAACTTGGGGGCCGTGCCCCGCGAATCTCAAGTGGTCGGTCGGTGGGCATTGCGGCGGAGCCGACCCGGCCCTGTGGAGAGCGTCGTGCGACGGGGTCGGTCCGGCGCTACTCTTCGTGGCCCGATCCGGAGGCAATCATGGACAATGCGCCCGACCGCCGCGCCTTGCCCGGCATGACCCGACTCCCCCCGAGTGGAGCCCACACGGGCACCACCGCCGCCAGGACTCGCCCGACTCTCTGTCGCCCGATCCCGGGCGCCACGTGGCGCGTGGCCCTTGCGACGCTTGCCCTTCTGATCGCTGCGTGCGCGCCCTCCGACGGGGGCCGTGGCGACCCCGCCACGGGAGCCGCGGACACCCTCTACGACCTGGCATTCGTCGGTGGGACGGTGGTCGACGGCTCGGGAGATCCAGGTTTTGCAGCCGACGTGGCCATCCGTGGGGACCGCATCGTCGCCGTGTCCACCGAGGGGATCGATCCTTCCCTGGCCACCACGGTGGTCGACGCCGAAGGGCTGGTCGTCGCGCCGGGCTTCATCGACAACCACGCCCACATCCAGACCACCATCCACGAGTACCCGCTGGCCGAGAACTTCACGCGACAGGGCATCACGACGATCATCGCGAGCCTTCACTCGGGAGGGCAGCCCTGGCCCCTCGAGGAGTACGCGCGATCCCTCGACGTGGCGGTCAACGTCGGGTTCTTCGCGGGCCATACCTGGACTCGTCGTCAGGTGCTGGGCATGGAGAATCGGGCGCCTACCGAGGGCGAGCTGGGGCAGATGCGGGTCTTGGTGGACTCGACCATGCGCCAGGGGGCTCTCGGGCTCTCCACGGGCCTGCTCTACGTGCCGGCTGCATACGCGGAGACGGAGGAGGTCATCGAGCTCGCCAAGGTGGCCAGCGCGCACGGCGGGATCTACGTGAGTCACATGCGCAACGAAGCCTCGGGCCTACTGGAGAGCGTGGCCGAAGTCATCCGCATCGCGGACGAAGCCCGGATCCCGGCCCAGATCAACCACCACAAGGCGGCGGGGCGGGCCCAGTGGGGGCAATCCGCGGCCACGCTGGCCATGATCGATTCCGCCCGGGCGGCCGGATTGGACGTTCGCCACGACCTCTACCCCTACACTGCCTCCTCGACCGGCTCCAGCATCCTCTTCCCCCAGTGGGTGCTGGCCGGGGGCCACGAGGAGATGGTCGGACGGTTCGCGGATCCCGAGCTGAGACCGCGCATCGAAGCCGAGATGCGCGATCTGATCCGGAGCGACCGGCCGGGTGAGGACATGCGGCGCATCCAGATCCGGGTCATGCGCTTCGATCCTCGCTTCAACGGGAAGACGATGGCCGACGTCCTGGCCGACCGAGGTCTGCCGAACACCCTCGATGCCGCGATTCCGGTCCTCATGGAGCTGCAGACTCAGGGGGGCTTCAGCGCAATATACCATGGCATGGCAGAGGAGGACGTGATCCGGATTCTCCAGCATCCCGTGTCCATGATCGAGACGGACGGCGACCCCGTGGCCTACGGAGTCGGCTATCCCCATCCCCGCAGCTACGGCGCGTTCCCCAGGGTGCTGGCCCGGTACGTCAGGGAGTTGGGCGTGGTCACGCTGGAAGAGGCGGTGAGGAAGATGACGCGGATGCCGGCGGAGCAGTACGGCCAGATGGAGCGGGGGCTCGTCGCCGAGGGCATGCTGGCGGACCTCACCGTGTTCGATCCGAGCGCGGTCGCGGACCGTGCCAGCTACACGGATCCGCATCAGTACGCCGTGGGCGTCCATCATCTGGTCGTGAATGGAGAGCCCGTGATCCTCAACGGGGCCTATACGGGGGAGCGGCCAGGGCGGTGGATCCGCGGGCCGGCGCGGCCGGCGCGCACCGATTGATCCTGCAGGCCTGCTCCCGGGGGCCTGGCGAGCCGCCTACGGATACCAGCGGAAGCCGGTCCTGAGCGAGAAGGACGCCGCGATGCCGCCCTGATACGTGAGCTCGACGACGTTGCCCGTGGCGTCCAGGATGGCTTGCTGGTCCTGCGTCGCCCAGCTCTCGGTGCCGCTGGTCGAGAGCAGGCGGATCGACAGGCCCAAGAAGACCCCACTTCTCGGTCCGAAGTCATAGCCCAGGTCTCCGAGGAACATGGCGCCCGGCGCGAACCAGCTGCGGTCCGTCCACTCCACCGACGGTGGAGGATCCGCCCCGGGATCGCCGAGCTCCTGGGGGTGCCCCTCCACCGTGAGCTTCTGCCAAGCCAGCGAGGGACCCAGCGCCAGGCTCGCGTTCCACGCACCTCTGCGCATGAGGGGCGCCCCCCACCACAGATCGACGCCGGCGATGCTGTAGTCCCGCTCCACCGTGTCGATGCGGTTGCCCAGGTTGTACTCGGCGTTGGACGACCCCGAGGAGCCGTAGCCGGTCACTCCGAGGAATCCCCATCGTCGGGAGTTCCAGCGCACGGCGAGCTCCACGCCCGGCGAAGTGCTCGTGCGCTCCGTGTAGGCGAGTCCGGCGACTCCGCCCTCGCTCTGAATCCTGATGACGCCGTCGTGCAGCGTCGACGATCCGGCAGCGAGGAAGGCCGCCGACAGGGCCCAGCGCGGCCCGGTCTGGGCGATCCCCTCATACCCCTGGGGAGGACGCAGTCCGTTCCGCGTCTGGATCTTGAGCACGCCGTTGCCCGAGAGGAGGCCGTACTGGACGCCCGCCTCGGACGAGGGAACCAGCTCCCAACTGTCCACCCAGTCCGGGTTCAGCAACGTCACCGCGACGGCGCCGTCGGTCTGGACGACCTCGTCCACGACCACCGTCACCATGTTGCACCCTCCCGCGAGGCGGGCGCGGTCGCGGCTGCGCTCGACGCAGAGCGTGCCGTTCTGCTCCCGGATGAAGAGGCCGGGGACGCGTCCGAGCCGGAGGAGATCCTCCATCGAGCTGACCCGGGTCCGGACCGCGTCCACCTCGGCCGCCGTCATCCCGTCGACACGCGTACCACGGGCGAGCTCGGCGGGGGCCCGGCGCGCCCTGGCGGTAACCGAGATTCCCACGACCTCGATGGGCTGGACCGAGACCCGGTACTCGACGGTGACGAGCTCGCCCGCCGCAACGCTCAGGGTGTCGGTGCTGAGGCCGTACGCGATGTGCTGCACGCGGATCTGGAGGGTCCCGCTCGTCAATCCGTCGAAGACGAAGGCTCCCTGACCGTCCGTGACGCTCTGGTCACTCGCAGGGCCGCCGAGCTCGCCGACCTGGACCGTCGCGCGGGCTACGCCGCCACCCGTCTCCGCGTCCAGCACGCGACCTTCCACACGAACGGCGTCGGCCGCCTGCCCCGCGAGGATGCGGCTCGAGGCGAGGAGAACCGACAACGCCACCCACCATGCGCGAAGCAGAGGGGCGCGAGCGGATGCGCGGCTGAGTGGTCTGTCCAGCATTCGACTCCAGGGTAAGACAGCACGGGGCCGCCCCTGCGGGCGGCCCTTGAACATAGTGTCCGAGCGTGGGGCGACCCAACCCTACCGCGGGCACGCCACCCGTCGAAGCCGCCACTCTCGAGCCTGGCCGTCGTCCGTCCCGTCGTCGATGCGAGCCTCGAGTCGGTCACCGTCCGCTCGGCGGTAGATGATCCGCCTGGGAAAGTCGTGCTCGGGGGCCTCGAAGACCGCAGCACCGTCCTCGACTCGAGTCAGTCGAAAGGTGTCCGGCGACGCGCTGCCGCCCGGGTACGGAAGGAGCGACACCTCGCCGTCCACGTCCCGGATCGAGGTCAGCTCGAACTGCACGGCCTTGCCATCCAGCAGGTACCGGGTCGTGCCAAGCATGAGGTCGTCGCTCGGAGCGGTGTAGTGCTCCTCGATGATCCCCTCGGTGCCGTCCCGCGCGACGAAGCCTCCCTCCCAGCAGCCGGCCATGAAGCTCAGGTCTCGCACGCCGGGAGAGGGCGCCTGGGCGCCCGCGGGCGCGGCGCCCAGGACGATGGAGGTCAGGAGCCAAACAGGACCGAGCCTGTCGGGCCGGAGCCAGCCGGACCCTTCTCGGTTGGACCCTCGCCTACTTGTGTGCACGGTCTGGCCCTCCGTTGTGGTCGCGAAGCACGCTGGCGCCACCTCGACGGAAGTGGCGCCCGAGCCTCGGGGGTCCGGGTACGTCTCCAGGGAGTCGGCTGTAGTCTAGCCTGGACGCCTCCGCTGGGGCGAGCTTCGGCCGACCCAACGGCGGGGACCGCCCTCAACGGGGCGGCCGGATTTCAGGCACGACCACGAACGCGCCGTTGAAGCTCCTGGGCTCCCGGTCGACATGGGCCTCACCCAAGTGGACGGCCCGGTACTCGAACCGGCCTCGGTCTTCGGCCGCGAACCACGCCGTGCCTTCGTTTTGGGGGGGAATCTCCAGCCGCTCGAGGGGCATCCCTCCCTGGGACCACGGACCCCTGACCTCCAGGGGCCGGGAGGTGGCGTTCCGAATCCTGGTCAGCACCAACGCGCCCTGCGGTACCCGGGTGATCGGGTCGTCGTCCGGGGAGCCCGGACCCACGTCCCAGGCCTTCACCGCAGGCTCCCCACCTTCCTCACGAACGAGCCACGCGCCATCGCGTGCGATCAGGTCCAACGTCAGGACGCCGTCGTCCCACGGCGCGGCCCCTTCTTCGGCGTCCGCCGCCGTGAAGGGGTTCGAGTCGGGAATCTGGGTGTGAAGGTCGGTGGACTCCCGAAGACCGAGCAGCAAGAGGATTGCGAGGATGCCGATGTAGTCGAGCCTGTGCATAGGGCTCTCTCCCTATGGGGGATATACAGAGAGAACGGACCGTCTGCGGAATTGCAGACAGCCCACCGGCCCTACTCGGTGCGGGTTGCGCTCGTCGGGTTGGTGTCCCACGCGCCGGAGCTTGCCAGGCGCAGAGCGCTCATGGGCATCTCCAAGATATGGTGGCGCCAGCCGGGATGGAAGGATTTCGTCCTGTTGGACGGGTCGTGCGATCGAGCGCGGGCATCACGACGCCCCGGTCCCCTCTCGCTGGGGCCGGGGCGTCGTGCGCTCTGTGGAGCGGTCGCTACTGGGCGATCTCCAGAAGCTCTACCTCGAAGATGAGGGTCGCGTTGGGACCGATGTCCCCACCCGCCCCGCCTTCGCCGTACCCGAGCGCCCCTGGAATCACGAACCGGTACTGACTCCCGACCTCCATGAGCTGCAGGCCCTCCGAGAAGCCGGGGATGACGCCGGTCACCCCGAAAGTCGCCGGCTCATCACGGTCGTAGGAGCTGTCGAACTGGGTCCCGTCGATGAGCGTCCCGGTGTAATGGATCGTCACCTGATCCGTGGGTCCGGGCGTCGGCCCCTCGGCTTCCCGAATCACCTCGTACTGGAGACCGCTCTCGGTGGATTCCACGCCATCTCGCGCGCCGTTCTCGGCGAGGTAGGCGTCTCCTTCGGCCTTGTTCCGCTCGGCGGCCACCTCGCGCTCCTTGGACTGCTCCTCCTGGACGATGGCTTGGAGCCGCTGCGAAGCGGCCCGGAGCGAATCGTCGGGGAGGGCCAGCTCGGCCTCTGCGAGTGCATCCCTCATTCCCCTGACGAAGGCGGCTTCGTCGAGGTGGTCCCCGGTCGGCTTGAGGTTGTTGCCGACCTGTACGCCGATGGCATAGCTGGCCTTCTGGTCGTCCGTGTCGAGAGACGCCGTACCGACGGAGTCACCGGGCTGGCATCCGGCGGTGACGGCAATTGCCGTGGCGGCGGCAAGACTTCTTACAATTCGCATCTTCCTCTCCGATGAAGCAAAACAAAAGGAGCCGGAATGTAGCGGAGCGACCGCTACTTGCCCATGGGGCGTCCGCAGCCCCGGGACCTTGCCCGGCGGGCCCTCGAACAGGCCTGCACCAGCCCTATTGGACAGTCATTCCCGCCTGCTGCGCCACGTATTCGGCCGCCTGTCTGTGGGTGGCCCACCATACCTCGCCCTTCGCGACGATGTGATCGATGAGCTCATCGAGAATCACGATCCGCGAGCGGTGTCCGATGTAGTGGGGGTGCATGGTCAAGAGGAACATCGTGCCCTCGTCGTACGCCACGTCGAACTCGTCCTTGTAGACCTCGAGCACCTCCCTGGGCGAGCTGTACCGATCCCCCAGGGGATTCATCAGGGGGGCGTCGTCCAGAATCCACTCCACCGGGAGCTCGACGACGCCGGTGGGTTCGCCGTTCGCCATGATCTCGTACGGGCGATCGTCGGCCATGAGCGAGCTGTCGTAGAGGAAGCCGAGCTCCCGAATCAGCCCCAGCGTCCAGGGGCTGAAGTTCCACGAGGGGGCCCGGTAGCCTACGGGGCGACTCCCCGTCCACGCAGTGAGGGAGTCCACGGCTCGGGTCAGGAGGGCCCGTTCCGTGTCCTCCGCGAGATCGGAGTTACGCTCGTGGATCCACCCGTGGACGGCGAACTCGTGGTGGCCCGCGCGCTGGATCACGTCCGCCATCCCAGGGTTCAGCCAGAGGCTCATGGCGGGGATGAAGAACGAGGCCGGGATTCCCCGCTCGTCCAGGAGGTCGACGACCCGCGGGAGGGCGGCCCGGGCGCCGTACTCGCCCTGCGACAGACCCCCGATGGTCGGCTCGCCATAGCGCAGCGGGATCGTCTCGTTGTCCACATCGAAGGAGAGCAGCACCGCCACGCGGGCGCCGCCGGGCCAGGACTCGGGCTGGAGGCTGCGGCCGGCGCGGACCTGATTCACGGTTTCGAACACCTCTCGGTCCGACCACTCCCAGCCGGCCCGCACCTCGGCGTCCTGTGCACCTGCCGAGGGCGGAGCGGGGGCACGGCACCCCGTGGCCCAGGCCACCAGACCGGCTGACGTCAACACGATGGCGTAACGAATCGACTGCTCCATGGCTCTGCTCCTTGACGCGGTGCCCGGGTGACTCGTCAACTTGACCTACCAGGTGGCGGCGCACCAATGTTCGGTTTATGTTCGGTTTCGCTGCCCGGGGGGCAGCGCGGCGCCGCGCCACCGCCGGCGCCGTTCGGTAACGTCCCCGGTGGACGAAGACCCTGGACTGAGGAGGAGGACGATGAGCGAGGTCGAGTTGAAGCACGGTCTCTTTTCCTGGACCGACGCGGCGGTGCCGGATCAGGACGCCGGTAAGGCGTTTTACTCGCGACTCTTCGCTTGGGGCTACGACGACGTGCCCGTCGAAGGGGGGGGGACCTACACCCTCTTCACGAAGGACGGCAAGCAGGTGGCGGGCCTGTCCACCCTGGCCCCCGAGCAGCGGGAGCAGGGCGTGCCGCCGGCATGGTGGTCCTACGTGCTCGTCGACGACGTCGACGACGTGACGGGCCGGGTAGAGGGCCTCGGGGGCACGGTGGTCATGGGGCCCTTCGACGTCATGGACTCGGGCCGCATGTCGGTCATTCAGGATCCCACCGGGGCACACTTGTGCCTTTGGCAGGCTGGCACCCACGCCGGAGCCGAGATCTTCAACGAGCCGGGAGCCCTGACCTGGAACGAGCTCTACACCCGGGCTGTTCCCGAAGCCATCGAGTTCTACTCCAGGCTGCTCGGGTGGGGAGTCGACGCGCAGGACATGGGCGGCCCCGAACCCTACAACCTGATCACCGCCGGAGACCGGCCCAACGGCGGCATCATGGCCATCGACCCGAGCTGGCCCGGCCAGGTCCCGCCCCACTGGGCGGTCTACTTCGCCGTGGACGACGTGGACGCGACGGCGGACAAGGCCCAGGAGCTCGGCGGCACGGTCGCGGTTCCGCCGACGGACACCGGGGTCGGCCGTTTTGCCGTCATCGCCGACGACCAGGGCGCTACGTTCACGGTGTTCAAAGCAGCACAGGCCTGAGCGCGGGCCGGCCCGGTCGGCCGGAAGCGTCGCCCGACGCCGGGGCGGGCCGCCACCTGGCGGCCCGCCCTTCGTCGTTCGGTCACGGGCCTCCCCCTTGCCCTGCCCTCCGGTTCACTCGAACGTGAATCGCATTCCGTTCAATCCACCCCGGCTCACAGGTATCTCATGCGTCGGCTATTCACCGCCTTCGGCCTCACCGTCGCGCTCGGCCTCCCCGCCTCCGGGACGGCGCATGCACAGGACGCCGTAGCTGACGCGCCTGCGGGCCTGTCACCGGCGGAGCTCGCGGTGGTGGAGCACGTCGAGCAGGGGAACGCGGACGCGATGGCGCTCCTGGAGCGGGTAGTGAACATCAACAGCGGCACCATGAACCTGGAAGGCGTCCGCGACGTCGGGGCTGTGTTCCAGGAAGAGTTGGCGGCTCTGGGGTTCCAGACCGACTGGGTGGACGGCACCCCGTTCCAACGCGCCGGTCACCTGGTCGCGCGGCGCTCCGGGCAGGGGCCGCGGCTCCTGCTCATCGGACACCTCGATACCGTCTTCGAGCCCGACAGTCCCTTCCAGCAGTGGGAGGCGGTGGATGACACCACGGCCCGGGGACCCGGCGCCGCCGACATGAAGGGTGGTGACGTCATCCTGCTATTCGCGCTCCGTGCGCTGGAGAGGGCGGGCCTTCTCGACGACATGAGCATCACCGTGATCATGACGGGAGACGAGGAGAAGGCAGGTAGCCCGCTCGATCTCGCCCGAGAGGCGTTGGTCGACGCCGCCCGCGAGGCGGACATCGCCGTGGCCTTCGAAAACGGCGACGGGAACCCGAGGACAGCCGTGGTGGCGCGCCGCGGATCCACGAGCTGGCGACTCGAGGTCTCCGGGTTCCGGGCCCACTCCTCCCAGCTCTTCCAGCCCGAGGTGGGGTCGGGGGCCATCTACGAGGCCTCCCGCATCCTGACCGGCTTCCACGATCGGTTGGCGTCCATGCCCGACCTGACCTTCAACCCGGGAGTGATCCTGGGAGGCACGGACGTCGATTTCGACGGCGAGCTGGCCCGGGGAAGCGCCTTCGGCAAGACCAACGTCACGGCGCAAACGGCGATCGTGACCGGCGACCTGCGTGCCATCTCCATCCGGCAGCGAGAGGACGCGAAGGCCCTGATGCGGGAGATCGTGGCGGAGCATCTGCCCCGCACCGAGGCCCGCATCGCATTCCGGGACGGCTATCCCCCACTGGCGCCCAGCGAGGGCAACTACCGCCTGCTGGCGATCTACGACCAGGTAAGCCGGGACCTGGGCCTCGGTCCCGTCGAGGCCGTCAACCCCAGGAACGCTGGCGCCGCCGATGTCTCGTTTACCGCGGGGCTGGTGGACATGGCCCTGGACGGCGTCGGCATGATGGGAGCCAACGACCACTCACCGCAGGAGACGGCACACCTGCCGAGCCTCGCGTCCCAGACGAAGCGGGCGGCGGTGCTGCTGCATCGGCTCACCCGGAGGGACGCCACGGACTGACGGTCGACGGCTCCGACCCTGGGGACCGGAGACGAGAGCGGGAGCCGAGAACGCAGCGGCACGAACGTGAGCGAAGCCGCCGCTGGCTGTGGGCCCGGGGATCACTCTCCGGCCGCGCCCCGGCCCAATCTCGGCGGGCGGGCGGGGTTCAGGTCAACGCGCACCGTGCGCACGTTGGGAACCCGGCGCCGGATCTCCCCCTCCACGGCGTCCAGGACCGCCTCCACCTGTGGAGTCGTCAACCGGTCGACGAGGTCCAGGTCCAGCTCCACGTCGATCTCCTCGCTCCCGGCCACGACGGCGGCGAGCTCGTTGACCGCCTCGACACCGTCTACGGACAGGGCTGCATTCAGGATCTGCCTGCGGACGTGGTTCGGCACGGCCTGGCCGGCGATGTAGCTCCGAGCTTCGGCGATGAGCAACACGGCGAAGGCGCACATGAGCGCCCCGATGAGCATGGCGCCGATGGCGTCGAAGACCACCGACCCCACCACCATGTACAAGCCCAGGGCGATCAGTCCCACCACCGCAGAGAGCGTCCCGAGCACGTCGCGGAGCAGCGCCGTCTTGACGAGCTGACGGCTCGAGCTGCGGAACGCCTCCACCAGCGAGCTCCCCTCGGGACGCAGCTTCCGCACGCTCTGACTCAGCGCGTACCCGTTGGTCATCACTGAAAGCACCATGACGGCCAGCGCCAACAGGGGGCGGTCGAGGGGCTGAGCCCGGGTCAGCTGCTGGAAGCCACGAAAGAGCGAAAGCCCGCTCCCCAGGAACAGCATGATCATCGACGAGAGCAGCGCCCAGAAGAACACTTCCCGGGCGTAGCCCAGCGGGTGCGCCTCGTCCCGGGGGCGGCGAGACCGGCGATATCCGATCACGAGAAGGAACGAGCCGATGGAGTCCGCCATGCCCTGGGCCATCTCCGCGAAGACCACCGCGCTGCCGGTGAGCACCGCCACGATCAGGTTGGTGACGATATCCAGGAGGTCGACGACGAACGACACGACGACGACCCGTCCGGTGGAGATCGGCTTTTTTGGCATGGACTCCGGCGGCTGTGGCCCCGAATCGACGACGCGACGGCGGACGCGCCGCCCCAGACGGGAGCGGCGGCCCAGGTTCACCACGATGTGGGGCCGGGCGAGCGCACACCAGAGGCAGCCCCACAACCCCGGCGGGAGGCGCCCCACAGACACCGCGAGCCCCCACATCCCATCGTAGAAGGGTCGCCGCAGACACTGGACAACGAGTGGGGTCGAATGCGACGGGCCATCGGTGCCATCCTACTTCTCCACGGCCTCGCCCAGGCCGGACCGGGGTCGGCGGTCACGCGCCTTCCCGGCCCCCACCGGGAAGCCCTGTTCGGGCTACCCATCGCCCTGACGGCGACCCTCGGCACCGCGCTGTGGTCGATCGCCGCGCTGGGCCTCACCGCGGGGGGACTGGGCCTGCTCGGCGCCAGGCCACTGCGGACGCGCTGGCGGCACCTGGCGGCAGGAGGCTCGGTGGCCTCCACGGTCATGATCTTCCTGGCCTGGCAGCCGGACTCCTGGATCGGACTGTTGCTCAACGTGGGGGTCGTGGGTGTGGCCGCACGAGCCTGGCGACACGTCGATCAAGCCGATGCCACGGTACCGGTTGGCCCGGGGCGGCGACAGCGGATCGGCGGCTGGGCCGCCGGACTCGCGCTCCTCGTGCTGGCGGTTCTGATCGCGGCTCGGCCCTGGCACATGCGCTGGGGAACGCATCCCCACGAGCTGCGTCTGGCCCTGCCGGGCGACGACCCTTCTCCGCACGACTACCTGATCCAGCACACCGTAGGCATCGATGCACCGCCGGAAGCCGTCTGGCCGTGGCTGGCGCAGATGGGACAGGATCGCGGCGGCTTCTACAGCTACGACTGGCTGGAGAATCTGTTCGGCCTCCGCATCCGGAACGCGGATCGCATCGTACCGTCGTGGCAGGAACGGCGGGTGGGCGACCTGGTCCCCGCCGCCCCTCCGAATTGGCTCGGCGGCCGCTTCCGGGAGAGCGCCGGCTGGCGGGTGGAGCTCTGGCAGCCCGGTCGCGCCGTGGTTCTGCGGAACTGGGGGGCGTTCGTGGTTCTCGAGGACGGGAGCGAACGGAGCCGGCTCACCGTGCGCATCTCTGGGGCGGGCTCGGCTCCCGCGCCTGCGCTTGCGTTCACGTTCTTGGCCTTCGAGCCCGTGCATTTCATCATGGAGCGGGCCATGCTCCTGGGCATCCGGGACCGGGCCGTGCGCTCACGCTGAGCAAAGGTGGCACTGATGAAGCCTGTGCTGATCGCCTATGCGACCCGGGAGGGACATACCCGCCACGTGGCCGACCAGGTGGCCGATACGCTGAACGAGCTCGGCCGTCCTGCCGCGCTGCTCGACGTGCGGCAGGTCGATCGTGCCATCGTGTTGGCGGACTTCTCCGGTGTGATCCTGGCCGCCTCGGTCCATGCAGGCACACACGAGGACGACATGGTCGATTTCGTGAAGACGAACCGGGAGGCCCTCGCGGTCCAACCCACCGCGTTCCTTTCGGTGAGTCTCACCGAAGCCACGGCCGAGGACCCGGACCGAACGGCCGAAGAGCGGGCCGAGGCGGCCCGAACGGTCGTGGAAACGGTGGAGAAGTTCCTGGATGAGACCGGCTGGCAGCCAACGGCGGTCCAGCCGGTGGCCGGGGCGTTGCTCTACACCCGGTACGGGCGGGTGCTGCGGTGGATGATGCGGCGAATCGCCCGGGACGCCGGCGGGGACACCGACACGTCCACCGATCACGTGTACACCGACTGGGAGGCACTCGGCCATTTCGTCCGGGAGTTCCTGGACCAGCTGCCCAGTGCCGGCACTGAGGAGGTCCGTCCGAACGTGGAGGAGTGAGCGCCAGGCCCCTCGTCCCCCGATTCCCCAGACGTCGTCCCCTGCCCCTGTGGCCGGTGTCGTCCCCGGTCCGATCGCCTCCGGCCGGCTCCACCAGGCGCCTCGAGCACCGCATGCTCGAGGCGGCCGTCCTCCTGTCGGCTGAGCAGCACGGCACATCCCTTCAGGCCGGCAGGCGTGATCAGGTTCAGCACGAAGGCGGTGAGTATCACGGCCGAGAACGTCTCGGCGCCGAAAGCCCCCAGCGCTACCCGAGCGGCCACATGATGTACCTGCGGGCCGAGGATATCGTCACGTCCAACCAGGACATCCGAGACTTCATGACGTGGTCGTCCGAGGCCACGCAGGGACCAACCCGGATCTGACGGGCGCAGGGATGGGGCCCGGGCGTTTCTTTGCACGACCCGGCCCTGAGCCCGATGTTGGATGGGGGCGGCCGCGGGCCGTGTCATCGATCGGCTGGAGACGCTCGGGAGGGGTGAGATGGAGCAACCGTGGAGAGACGTCCGCTACGCCGTCCGGTCGCTGATCAAGAACCCCGGCTTCGCGGCCGTGGCCATCGTGACCATCGCGCTCGGCGTGGGAGCGAACACGGCCATCTTCTCGGTGGTGCGGGCCGTCCTGCTCAGACCCCTCCCGTACGGCGACCCGGACCGGCTCGTCATGGTCTGGGGAGAGCTCCAGGCCAGAAACATGCCGTACTGGCCCCACTCGCCCCCTGACTTTCGCGATTACCGGGAGCAGACCGAGCTCTTCGAGGACCTGGCCGGCGTCTTCACGTTTCGGCAGCCGCTCACCGGCGAAGGCGATCCGGTCCAGATCACGGTCGGCGGCGTCACCGAGAGCTTCTTCCGGCTCCTGGGCGTGAGTCCCAGCACGGGCCGGGACTTCATCCCCGACGACGTGATCCCGCCCGATCCCGACGCCCAGGCGGGGTCCCAGCCGCCGGGCATCGTCATTCTGAGCCACGGCTTCTGGCAGCGGAAGTTCGGCCGCGCGCCGGACGTCGTCGGTCGCTCCGTGGAGCTGGGTGGCCAGGCCGCCGAGATCGTGGGCATCCTGCCTCCCGATTTCCGGTTGCACATGCCACCCGGCGCCCAAATGCCGGAGGACGTGGACCTCTGGACCGCGGCCCGGATCGACTTCGACACCGGGAACCGAAACAACGTCTTCCTCAGGGTGGTCGGCCGTCTCCGACCCGGCGCATCCATCGAGCAGGCCCAGGCGGAGATGTCTGCCCTGGCCACCCGACTTCGAGAGCAGGACCAGATCAAGGAGACCTCGGGATTCCAGCTGCACGTCGTCCCGCTTCACGAGGATCTGACGAGTCAGGTGCGTCCGGTCATGTGGGCGCTCATGGGCGCGGTGGCGTTCGTGCTGCTCATCGCCTGCGCCAACGTGTCCAACCTGCTTCTGGTGCGAGCCTCGGCCCGGGAGCGTGAAGTGGCGGTGCGTGCCGCCATGGGAGCTGGAAGCCGGCGTATCATCGGCCAGATGTTGATCGAGAGCGTGGTCCTGGCAGCCGTCGGCGGCCTCGGGGGATTGCTGCTCGCGACCGTGGGGATCGACCTGCTCCTGGCCCTCCAGCCGGGGGACCTGCCTCGGATCGAGACGGTGGGCATCGACGGTGCGGTCCTGGGCTTCACGGTCGGCGCCACGCTCCTGGCGGCGCTCATCTTCGGCCTGCTGCCCGCGCTCCAGGCCTCCCGCCTTCAGCTCACCGAGTCCCTCAAGGAGCGAAGCCGCTCGGCGACCTCCAACGTCCAGCGGCTCCTACGCAACGGCGTCGTGATCGCCGAGGTGGCCCTTTCGCTGGTGCTCCTCATCGGCGCCGGGCTCATGGTGCGGAGCTTCGTCGAGCTTCAGCGGGTCGATCCCGGCTACGATGCCCAGGGCGTGCTGACCTTCGGGCTGCAGCTGCCTGGCGCGCGCTATCCGGACCCGACGGATCGGGACCTGTTTCAGCGACAGCTCCAGGAGCGCCTGGCCGGGCTGCCCGGCGTGGTGGGGGTGAGCGGTGCCTTCCCGATCCCCCTGGACGAGCAGGCGTTCGCGGGTCGCTACGGTCCGGAGGAGGCGCTGGAGGACGAGACGCAGTACGGCCAGGCCGACTACCGGGTGGTCCTGCCCGGCTTCTTCGAAGTGCTCGGCACACGCCTGATCGAGGGCCGCACCTTCACCGAGGCGGACAACGCGGACAGCGCCTTGGTCGTCGTGGTGGACGAGAAGCTCGCACAGGAGCTATTCCCGAGTCAGTCGGCAGTGGGGAAGCGGATTCTCATCCGCGCTACGACCCCGGAGCCGCAGTTCGTCGAGATCATCGGTGTCGTGGAGCACCAGCGGCACCCCTCGGTGGCTCGCGACGGGCGGGAGACCGTCTTCTTTGCGGACCGTTACGTGGGCAGCTTCGGTGCCATGACCTGGGCCGTCCGGGCGTCGGTGGAGCCCACGAGCCTGGTCGGGCAGGTCAGGCGGGAAGTCGCGGCCCTCGATGAGCTGATTCCCCTGGACAACGTGCGCCCGATGCAAGCGTACGTGGACGAGTCCATGGCCAGCACGCGGTTTTCCCTGGTTCTCATCGGCATCTTCGGCCTCATCGCTCTCGTGCTCGCGGCGGTGGGTCTCTATGGAGTCCTGGCCTACACGGTTCGCCAGCGCACGGGCGAGATCGGCATTCGCATGGCCTTCGGCGCCGAGCGCCGCACGATATTGCGGCTGGTGGTCCGACAGGGGATGGCGCTGGCCGGAGCGGGGATCGGCCTGGGCCTGGTTGCGGCCCTGGCGCTGACCCGCGTCATGGAGAGCATGCTGGTTGGGATCACCGCCACCGACCCCTCCACTTTCGGAGGCATCGCGGTCATCTTCGCCCTCGTGGCCGCGGCGGCCTGCCTGGTACCGGCTCTCCGGGCTACCCGGGTGGATCCAGTGGAGGCGTTGCGGGCCGAATGAGCGGCCGCGCCGCGTCGGGCGGGGTCGGAGGTGACGGACGCGCCGAATGGCGCGGGAGCGTCGGATCCGCTGGACCGCCGATCCTCGTTGCGGCGGCAGACGGGGATCCCCGTGTTGGCGAGGTGCCACACTAGGACTCGTCCTCGGCTTTCAAATCCACCGTGGCGAGCCCGTCCAGGTCCCACCTGACGGTCACCAGCCACGGCCTGCAGCAGACCGGGCAATCCTCGACGTATTCCTGGACGCTGCCGCCCCCGGGATCGAGAGCCAGCTCGACGACCTCACCGCAGTAGGGGCAGTAGGCCTCGGCGCCGAGATCGGCCGTGCCATCGCCGAGCGGGAACGCCTCGTCCAGGGGATCGGGGAAGTTGACCATCTCCCAAGCTTACGTCACCTCGTCCGGAACGCGAGCGTTTCCGTCATCGTCCTGATGGGAGGCCCCGGGAGTTCTTCCGGTCCGCGGGCCGTCGCTCGGATCGGGCAGCAGCCGCCCCCCGCCTCGCCCGCCGCGTCTTGCCTCCCCGAAGCGGCGCGGCCACTGTGACGCCGTCCCTCGTCGCACCGTCGGACCCGACGCTGGGCCCAACCACGCAGTCCGGTCGGTCATGGCTCATCACGATTCGTCCCAGACCACGTTCGCCCGGGATCTAGGGCTCTTCGACGCCACCATGATCGGCGTCGGGGCCATGATCGGCGCCGGCATCTTCGTGCTTACGGGCATGGCGGCCGGCGTAGCGGGACCCGCCTCCATTCTGGCCTTCGCCCTCAATGGCGTGGTCACGCTAATGACCGCGTTCGCCTACGCGGAGCTCGCGTCCGCCGTCCCCCGAGCCGGCGGCGGCTATTCCTACGTGCGGATGGCGTTCCCGGGTGCGCTCGGCTTCACGTCCGGGTGGATGCTCTGGTTCGCCTACACGGTCGCGTGCAGCCTGTATGCGCTGGGCTTCGCCGGCTATTTCTGGGAGCTCTTCCTCAAGTACTTCCCGGGCGTCACCCACGCGTTCTTCGGCGTGGTGGGGGAGCACGCGCCCACCCTCTTCGTCACACTCTTCATCGGAGTGGCGTTCATCGCGCTGAACGCCCGGGGTGCGGCCGTCACGGGCAAGGCCGAGAATGCGCTCACGATCGCCAAGCTGGTGGTCCTTGGTGTGTTCATCTTCTACGGCCTCGAGAAGGTGCTGGGGGCCCCGGACGCCGCGGCCCAGCAGTTCAGGCCGTTCTTCCCGTTCGGCTCGGGAGGGGTGATCGTCGCCATGGGTCTCACCTTCATCGCGTTCGAGGGCTACGACCTGATCGCCACCGTCGCCGAGGAGATCAAGGAGCCGGAGAGGAACATCCCCAGGGCCACCTTCATCGCCTTGGCCATCACCGTCACCATGTACCTGCTGATCCTCTTCGTCTCCCTAGGGGCGGTTTCGGCAGGCGACCGTCCCTCTTGGCAATTCCTCGGGGAGTACGGCGAAACCGCCATCGTCAGGGCTGCCGAGGACTTCATGCCGGCGTTCGGTGTGGCGGTCATCGTCTTCGGCGGCCTGCTCTCCACCATGTCGGCGTTGAACGCGACGGTCATGGCGTCGTCCCGCGTTGCGTTCTCGATGGCGCGGGACCGGTGGCTTCCGCGGGGAGTGGCGCGAATCCACCCGAAGCGGCGGACGCCGGACGTCGCCATCTACCTGACCGGCGCCATCCTGCTGGCCATGGCCCTGACCTTACCCATCGAGGCGGTGGGCTCGGCAGCCAGCCTGATCTTCCTGCTCACGTTCGCGCTGGTGAACCTCTCCCTCATCGCCCTTCGCCGGAAGGCACCCGAGATTCCCCGACGCTACAAGGTCCCGTTCTATCCGGTAACGCCCATCCTCGGCGTTGTCCTGAACGTCTTCCTGGCCCTGTACCAGTTCAGCTTCCAGCCCCTCGCGTGGTACATCACCGCCGGCTGGATCGTCCTGGGCCTGCTCGTCTACTTCGGGTACTTCGAGAAGGTGTCCGCCGAGGTGAAGCCCCGCGTGCTGATTCCGAGCCGTGTGCCCACCCGAGAGGAACGGTCCGTCGTGGTCACGCTGCACAACCCCGACCACGTGGCGCCGATGCTGGACTTCGCCATCCCCATGGCCCGGGCCCGAGGTCTTCGGCTCGTGGCCGTCACGGTCGTCAACGTGCCCATCCAGCTCCCCATCCACGAAGGCCTTCGCTTCACGCACCACCGGGAGCCCCTGCTGAGGTCGGCCAGGGAGCACGCGTCTCACCGTGGGATGGACCTGGAGACCGACGTGATCGTCGCGCACCGGGTGCACGAGGGCATTCTTCAGGCCGCAGAGCGGCATCGGGCCGAACTGCTCCTGATCGGTTGGAAGGGGTTCACGAACACCAGGGACCGGATCTTCGGCGAGGTGGCGGATCAGATCATTCGTCACGCCCCCTGCGACTTGCTCGTGCTGAAGCTCGTGCCGGAGGCCCGGTTTCGACGCGTGCTCTTCCCGACCGCGGGGGGAAGCCACGCCCGCCTCGCCGGGGAGATGCTGGGTACGCTCGCCAAAGCCTTCGACATGCAGGTCACGGCGGTGAACGTGGTGCCGCCGGGCGCCACGGAGCGGGATCGAGTCGAGGCGGGTCGGTGGATCGAGAAGACGACGGACCTCATCGGTCCGGAGGTCTCGGTCGAGGAGACGGTCATCGAGTCCAGGTCCATCGCCGGAGGGCTCGCCCAGGCGAGCCGGGAATACGACCTGGTGATTCTCGGCGCCGCGCGCGAGCCCCTCTTTCAGAAGATCCTGCTGGGAGAGATCCCAGAGCGAGTGGCTCGGTATTCGCCGGCTTCCGTCCTCGTCGTGAAGCGGTACGAGGGCGCCGTGCGAAGCCTCCTGAAGAAGCTCATGGGTTGAGGCGCCCCATCCCAGCCTCTTCAACGGTGCTGATCTCGCACACGCGGCGTTTCTTCTGCCGGAACTTACTTGACTGGTTATTTAATGACTATTATAGTATCTGCATGGACACGCCCACTTCAGTGCGCGAGGAGATCCGGCAGACCCGGCCGTTCCGGTCGCCGGCTCAGGAAGCCCTTGTGGCCCTGGCCCGGGCGGCGGACGTGGTGCATCGCTTCCTGGAGCAGTCTCTGGCCGCCCACGACCTCACGGTCCAGCAGTACAACGTGCTGCGGATTCTCCGGGGTGCTGGCCCTGCCGGACTGCCGACGCTGGAGATCGGTGAGCGGTTGATCCAACCCACGCCCGGGATCACGCGGCTCATCGATCGCCTCGAGAAGAAGGGCCTCGTGGAACGGGAGCGGTTGGCCTCGGATCGTCGCTGTGTCCTGTGACCTCGTGGACCGGAGGGACGAAGAGGCGCTGCAGGGGCTGGACACGGCCCAGACAATGGAGCTGATCGCGCTTCTCGACCGCGTCCGGGCGGGTCTACCGCGATGAAGAGCAGGTTTTCATTGGAGTAATACCTGTCTAGTCAACAATTGCTATCACAAGGAGTTTTCTCATGAGCACGACGACAGCAACGCTCGACGCACTCGACTTCTCGTCGTCCCAGACGATTCCCCGGACACTCCGCCGCCTGTTGGCCACGGATGCCGAGGCGACCGGCCTGATTCTACGCCTCGCGCTGGGGGTCATGATCCTTCCCCACGGCGCGCAGAAGCTGCTGGGCTGGTTCGGCGGGTATGGCTTCACCGGAACGATGACCTTCTTCACGGAGACCATGGGGATCCCGGCCGTCTTCGCCTTGCTTGCCATCCTGGTCGAGTTCTTCGGCGGCCTCGCTCTGATCCTGGGCGTCATGGGGCGGTTCGCGGCACTGGGCGTTGGCGCGGTGATGGTGGTGGCGGCCGCGACGTCGCACCTGCAGAACGGGTTCTTCATGAACTGGGCGGGAACCCAGCCCGGCGAAGGGGTCGAGTTCTTCCTGCTCGCCATCGGCATCGCGGTCGCTGTCGTGATCCGTGGAAGCGGCGGCCTCTCGGTCGACCGGCTCCTGTCCAGGTAACCGATCTTCGGTGGCGGCCTCGGGGGACCCGGCTTCGCCCTTGACCCGGCCGGGTCCCCGGGGGAAGTCTTCCTGGCGCTCCCCAGCTTCAAACCGCCACCGACACAGGGTCACCCGATGCCGCTCCGGACTCGCGTCCCCCGCCCCGCCGTCTGGCTCGTCCTCTTCGGCCTGGTTACGACTGAAGGCGCCATCCCGCTCCGGGCGCAGGACGGCCCGCTGCCGCCCCCCACGCTCAACGCCCTGACCTTCCGCCAGCTGGGGCCCTTCCGCGGCGGACGGGTCACGGCAGTGGACGGCGTGCCGGGGCGGCCGCACACGTTCTTCATGGGCTCGACCGGTGGCGGCGTGTGGATCACCGAGAACGCCGGCACGTCTTGGCGGAACGTGACCGACGGTTGGCTGGACGTGGGCTCCATCGGAGCCGTCGAGGTGGCTGAGGCCGACCCCAACGTGATCTACGTCGGCACGGGCTCGGCCGCGATTCGGGGGAACGCCACCACCGGCAAGGGCGTGTGGCGCTCGGACGACCGAGGCCGCACCTGGCGGTTCCTGGGTATGAGCGAAACCGGAACCGTGGCCCGCATTCGAACCCACCCCCGCGACCCGGATCACGTCTTCCTCGCCGCCACGGGCAACCCCTTCGGGCGCAACGAAAAGAGGGGCGTCTTCCGCTCGACTGACGGAGGCGCCACCTGGGACAAGGTCCTCTTCCACTCGGATTCCATCGGCGCCATCGACTTGGTCATGGACCCCTCGAACCCTCGCATCCTGTACGCGGCGCTGTGGCGTGGGGAGCGGAAGCCGTGGACCATGATCTCGGGCGCACCGGAGGGTGGCGTCTACAAGACGACGGATGCCGGGGACTCCTGGCGAAAGCTGGAGAACGGGCTTCCCTCGGGGCTCATCGGCAAGATCGGCCTGACCGTGGCCCCGACGAATCCGGACCGGGTCTGGGCGCTGGTCGAGGCGCCCGACGACGACGCAGGGTTGTACCGCTCGGAGGACGGAGGCGAGACGTGGGCCCTGCTCAACCCCGACCGGAGGATCCGCTCCCGGCCGTGGTACTACAACCATCTCCACGCGGACCCCACGGACGAGAACACCCTCTGGGCGCTGAACTCGGGCCTGTGGAAGTCGGTGGACGGAGGGCGGACCTTCCAGTCGCTCCGCATGCCGCACAGCGACCATCACGATCTCTGGATCAACCCGGACGATCCCAGGATCATGGTGGAGGGGAATGACGGCGGGGCCACGGTGACGCTGGATGGCGGCCGCACCTGGTCGAGCCAGCTCAACCAACCTACCGCCGAGATGTACTCGGTGGTGGTGGACGACCAGTTCCCTTACCGCGTCTACGGCACCCAGCAGGACAACTCGTCCCTCTCGCTCCCCACCGCGGCCACCGGCACGGGAGTGACGCTCCAGCATTGGCGGTCCCACGGCGGGTGCGAGACCGGCCCCATCCTACCTCGTCCCGACGACCCGGCCGTGGTCTTCAGCGGCTGTTTCGGCGGCCGCCTGGCCCGGACCGACACGCGCACCGAGGAGTTCCGCCAGGTTCGGCCCTATCCCCAGAACCAGGAGGGGATGGCGGAGGCTGACCTGCGGTACCGCATGCAGTGGAACTTCGCCCTGGAGATCTCGCCCCACGACCCGGACGTGCTGTACGTGGGGTCCCAGTTCGTTCACCGCTCCACGGACGAAGGACACCGGTGGGAGATCATCTCACCGGACCTGACGGGGAATGACACCGCCCGCTTCGCCATGGCCGGGGGCCCCGTCAGCTTCGACGTGACCGGTGTCGAGATCTGGTCGGCGCTCCTGCAGATCCGGGAATCGCCTCTCCAGCAGGGGGTTCTCTGGACGGGATCGAACGACGGGCGGGTGCACCTGAGCCGGGATGGGGGCGAGAGCTGGTCCGACGTGACGCCACCCGACCTGCCCATGCCCGCCACGGTCAACCGCATCGAGCCCTCGCCACACCGTCCGGAGCGGGCCTACCTGGCGGCCTACCGATACCGCCTGGACGACTGGCAGCCCTACCTATATCGGACCGACGACTACGGCGCCACGTGGATCCGCATCGCCGACGGCATGAACGGTATCCCGGCAGGTCACCCGACCCGGACGATCCGGGAGGATCCCGAACGGGAGGGCCTGCTGTTCGCGGGTGCCGAGTTCGGCCTCTTCGTCTCGCTGGACGATGGCGCGTCCTGGCAGGAGCTCGAGGGGGGGCTGCCGGCATCCCCCATCACGGACCTGGCCATCCAACCCACCTTCGGGGACCTGGCCGTGGCGACGCAGGGCCGCGGCTTCTGGATCCTGGACGATCTGAGCCTGCTGCGGCAGGTCGACGCGGGCGAAGTCGGGGAAGGCCGTCTCCACCGACCGCGCCCGGCCTACCGCTCCCGCTGGCAGGACGGCCCGGGCCACTACGCCCGGGACCACGTCTTCGGCGCCATGATTCCGGAGGACGCGAAGGGCACCAACGCGCCGGAAGGGGCGGTCATCTACTACCAGCTGGCCGCCGGCGCGGGCTCCGTGGCGCTGGAGATCCTGGAGGCCGACGGCGACGTGGTCCGGCGCCTCGAGGGGATACCCTCCGAGGCGGGATCACAACGACTGGTCTGGGATCTGCGGTACGCCAGGCCGGGCCGCGACCTCACCTCCGGCGGAGGTCCCCGAGCCGTGCCCGGCGAGTATCGAGTCCGCTTGGACGTGGACGGCTGGAGCGATACCCAGCCGCTCACGGTCCTGAAGGACCCCCGCCTCACCACGGTCTCGGTGGCCCACCTCCAAGACCAGTTCGACTTCCTGTACGAGGCCATGGCCCGCCTCTCGGCCCTGGACGACGCGGTGGGCCGCATCGACGATGTCCGCGACCAGCTGACGAGCCTGGAGCAACGGCTGCCGGAGTCGTTCCCGGACGCCGGCTGGGTGGACGGAGCTGTCACGGAGAGTGCGCAACTCTCCGAGCGACTCCAGGCGGCCCGCGATGGCCTGGTCCAGGAGCTGGGCCTATTCGACCAACCGGGTCGGGTTCGCCGGCAGCTCAACTGGCTGATCACGGCGGCCCAGACGCAGCGCGGCGAGCACATCGACGCCCGTCCCACGGAAGGGCTTCAGGAGCGCTTCCGGGACGTGGACCAGGAGCTGACCCTCGAGCTGGAGGTCGTGCAAGCCATCCTGCGGGACGAGCTCGACGCGCTGAACCGCCTGCTGGAGTCGAACGGGGTGGGCCCAGTCGTGGCACCCCGCGTGCCGGGCGTGGCGTGATCGTCCGAACCCGAGCGTCGAGCTCGCTCTCCGTGGGCCGGGGCCTCGCTCGGCGGGGATGGCCTGGCCTTGCCGGGTTCCTGACCCTGGTCGCAGCCGCCGTGACCGCGGTCTCGGCCTCTGGGCAGCTGGCCGCGGAGTCACGGCTCTGCGGCGATGTGCTGACGGCCGACGGGGTACCACGGGAACCGCAGGCCTCCCAGCGGGGCCCGGCTGGTGGCATCCGGAACCCCGATCGCTTGACCTCCGACCTGTTCTGCGCCCGACTCTTCTCCGCCGCCCGGGGAGGCGACGCAACGGGCGTGGTCGAGCTGGCCGCGGCGCGGACTCCCTTCGGTGTCGCAGTCACGCCGGATGGGCATCATGTCAACGAGCTCACCGCCTGGATCGAGGGACTCCCCGAGCCGTCGGCGCTCGGTCCCTACAACGCCTATGTCGCATGGGCCACACCCCTCGTGCTCGACCCGGTCGTCAAGCTCGGCGAGGTGACAGGCGGCCGGAACGACCTGGGTCGAGTCGCCTTCAACAAGTTCATGATCCTGATCACCGCGGAGGCCTCGGGGGACGTCACCCAGCGGACCGGGCCCTTGGTGCTCCGAGCGCGGTCGCCGTCGAGCCGCATGGAAGCCCACGACCTCCTCGCCCAGGCGCCGTCGGCAGAGCAGGTCGTGGCCGGGCGCGCCCACTCGGAGGAGTGGGCCATGCCACCCAGGTACGAAGGTGTTCCCATGCTCCCCGGAGTCATGGCACTTCGGCCGCGCGTGGCTCCGCTCCTTCCATCCGGCGTGGCGGTCGCGGACCTGCCCGAGGCCACGTCCCGTCAGTGGGTGAAGCTGCCCAACGGCGGTACGCTGGATCTGGTCGCTGATCTCGTGCGCCGGACCATCCGTGGCCGGGAGCTCGTGATGCTCGCCTTCAACGGCCAGCACCCGGGCCCCCTGATCCGCGTGGACCAGGAGGCGACGATCTTCGTCAACGTGGAGAACCGTACACCCTATCCCACGTCGGTCCACTGGCACGGGCTCCGTCACGACAACCGCTTCGACGGAGTGCCCGGCGTCACCCAGGACCCCATCGAGCCCGGTGAGACCTTCCGCTACCAGGTCCACTTCCCAGATGCCGGGATCTACTGGTACCACCCCCACCACCGGGAGGACGTGCAGCAGGAGTTGGGACTCTACGGCAACATGCTGGTGGATCCGGTGAAGCCGGGCGCCTACGGCCCCTCCAACCGGGAAGTGGTCCTGATGCTGGACGACCTGCTCCTGGACGACGAGGGCGTCGTGCCGTTCGGGCGGGAGTCGGCCAACTACATGCTCATGGGCCGGTTCGGGAACGTGTTCCTCGTGAACGGCGAGCCCTCCTTCGAGCAACGGGTGGACCAGGGAGAGGTGGTCCGGTTCTTCTTCACCAACGTCTCGAACACGAGGACGTTCAACGTCTCGCTCCGAGCCTCTCGAGAGGATCCCGGCTCGAGGGCGGAGGCTCCGAGCACGCTCCCGCTCAAAGTCGTGGCCTCGGACGTAAGCCGGTTCGAGCGAGAGGAGATGGTGGAGAGCGTGGTCGTCTCCCCAGCGGAGCGGTACGTCGTCGACGTGCTGTTTGAGCAACCAGGGATCTACGCCCTGCAGAACCGCGTCCAGGGCATCAACCACCGCATGGGGGTGTTCCTGCCGGAGATGTCCGAGCTGGGAACGATCCTGGTCTCGGATGAGCCCACCGCCGAGAGCCATGCAGCGGCGTTCTCGATCCTCCGCACGAACGCCGACGTGGTGGCGGACATCGACCAGTTCCGGGACCGGTTCGACGATCTCCCCGAGCGAGAGCTGGTCCTGACGCTCGAGGTGTCGAACCTACCCACACAGGTGGAGCAGTCCATGCTCTACGACTGGGTCTACTTCAACCCCGTCGAGTGGACCGGCACCATGCCCGTGATGAACTGGGCGAGCACGGGAGAGGAGGTCGCGTGGATCGTCCGGGACCCGGTCACGGGCCGGGAGAACATGGACATCGACTGGGACCTCCGGGTCGGGGACGTGGTGAAGATCCGGGTTACCAACGACCGCTCGGCCTTCCACGCCATGCAGCACCCCCTCCACATCCACGGCCAGCGCTTCCTGGTGCTGGAGCAGAACGGGCGCGCCAACCCCAACCTGGTGTGGAAGGACACGGTGTTGTTGCCGGCCGGATCCGTGACGGACATCCTCCTGGACGTCACCAACCCCGGACGCTGGATGGTTCATTGCCACATTGCCGAGCACCTGGAGTCCGGCATGAAGTTCGTCTTCGACGTGAAGGAGCCTCGACCATGAAGGTGTGTCCCGCCGTTCTCGTGCTTCTGGCCACCGGGCTGGCCGCCCCGCCGGCATCCGCCCAGGAGCTCAGCCCTGCGCTCCGGGAGTACGTGGCCGTGGACGCGCCGATCGTGGCTCTCACCAACGTGAAGGTCATCGACGGCACGGGAGCACCCGCTCGGACGGGTCAGACCGTCATCATCGAGGGCGAGCGGATCGCCGCGGTAGGCCCGACGGGCGAAGTCGACGTTCCCCCTGGAGCCGAGGTCCATGACCTGGCTGGCCACACGGTGATCCCCGGTCTGGTAGGCCTCCATGACCACAGCTACTACACGGGCGGGAACGGCCGGGCCGCCCAGCTCTCGTTCTCGGGATCGAGGCTCTATCTGGCCTCGGGTGTGACCACGATCCGAACCACGGGGGCCCGGGCCCCTTACGAAGAGCTGAACCTGAAGCGCGAGATCGACGCCGGCCGGACCATCGGCCCCACCCTGTTCACCACCGGCCCCTACCTGACGGGTGAGCAGGGGTCCCAGACCATGACCCGCCTGAACGGTGCCGAACAGGCCCGGCGCGTGGTACGGTACTGGGCGGAAGAGGGGGTGAGCTGGTTCAAGGCCTACACCTGGATCTCCCGGGCCGAGCTCGGCGCCGCCATCGAAGAGGCCCACGAGCACGGCGTGAAAGTCACGGCTCACCTCTGCTCGGTGGGATACAGGGAGGCCGTTGAGCTGGGTATCGACAACGTGGAGCACGGGCTGTTCGCCAACAGCGAGTACGCGCCGGGGAAGGAGCCCGACCGATGCCCGCCGGGCTTCCGCTCCTCCTATGGCGACCTGGACGTGAACGGCGAGGAGGTCCAGTCCACGTTCCGGGCCATGATCGACAACGGGGTAGCCATGACATCCACGCTCGTCGTCTACGAGATCTCGGTGCCGGGGCGCCCCCCCATCGACGAGCGGGTGTACGACATCTTGGCGCCCGAGATCGCCGCGGAGGTCCGGGAAATCGCCGAGTCGCGCCGCAACGCCGATCCCGAGTCGGGCGTGGGGATCCATCCCGACCTCTATCAGAAAGCGCTGGAGTACGAGTATGCGTTCGTCCAAGCAGGAGGGCTGCTGGCTGCAGGCGTTGATCCCACGGGCTACGGCGCGGCACCCCCGGGCTTCGGGGATCAGAAGAACTACGAGCTGCTCCTGGAGGCCGGGTTCACCCCGCCCGAGGTGATCCGGATCATGAGCGCCAACGGCGCCAAGGTGCTGGGCATCGACAAAGACACGGGAACCGTGGAAGCGGGCAAGGTGGCCGACCTGGTCGTGCTGCGCGGGGACCCGGAAGCCGACGGACACATCCAAGACACCAGGATCGTCTTCCGCCATGGCGTGGGTTGGGACGCTCCCAAGCTGATCGACTCGGTGCGGGGGATAGTCGGAATCCGGTAGGCCGGCCGGCGGGTCGCCTCGGCCCCCCGATCCTGAGACGAGGAGAAGCATATGTACCGACGCGTAGACGATTTTCTCGATCAGTACCGCAACCTCGCCGAAGGCACGGACAGGATCCTCGGCGCCCTTACGGACGAGTCGCTGGACCAGGAGGTAGCCGACGGTCACCGGACCATCCGGCGTCTCGCATGGCACATCGTCGTTACCGTGCCCGAGATGATGAACCGGACCGGTCTCGGGCTCTCGTCCGTCGACCAGCATACGCCTCCACCCCAGACGGCCCATCAGATCCGCGAGGCGTACGGCGCGGTGTCGTCGGAGCTCGTCGAGGCGGTGGCCGCCAACTGGTCCGACGAGGGGCTTCTGGAAACGGACGACATGTACGGGCAGAGCTGGACCCGGGGGGCGAGCGCCCACGCCCTCGTCCTCCATGAGGTACACCACCGCGCCCAGCTGACCGTGTTGATGAGACAGGCCGGCCTCCAGGTGCCGGGGGTGTTCGGGCCGGCCAAGGAGGAGTGGGCCCAGTACGGGATGGAGGCGCCTCCGGTGTAGAGCGCGCCCACGGCTCGGGCGGGGTAGAAGCGCGTTCCAGCGGTAGCTGAATCGCGCTCGCGCAGTCCGCCGGCACATACACGGAGTCCTGACCGCGCCGACCTGTGCCGTATTGCGGCAGGAGCGTCTCCTGACTCAAGTTGAAAGTCGCGGTGCGCCGCGCGGCGGTGGCCGTCTCTGTTCAGGCCGCCCAGAACGACGATTTCTCGTAGAGGATGCTCACGCTGGTCCTCGGGCCTGACAGACCCGGAAGCCTTTCCCACAACTCGACCAGAGTCAGTCGCATGTCCAACCCGCCCATGCGTCACCTGGCCGCCGTGATGTTCACCGACCTGGTGGGCTACACCGGCCTCATGCAGGCCGATGAAGACGCCGCCCGTGCGGCCCGATCCCGGCACCGAAAAGCAGTACAAGAGATCGTCCCGATGCATCGGGGCCGACTGGTCCAGTTCTTCGGGGACGGCAGCCTCAGCCTCTTCTCCAGCTCCGTGTCTGCCGTCAAGGCCGCCCTGGAGGTTCAACGGGTGCTTCAATTCGAGCCCGCCCTTCCCCTACGAATCGGCATCGACGAGGGCGAGGTCGCGTACGACGATCAGGGTGTCTACGGGCACTGCGTGAATCGGTCTTCGCGCATACAGGGTGTCGCCGAGCCCGGAACGGTCTACATCTCAGAGAAGGTCTACAGGGAGGTCCAGAACCAATCCGTCTTCTCCGCCCGCTTCGCCGGCGAGCATCAGCTCAAGAACGTCGAGCGGCCTGTCACGGTCTACTCGATTCGGGACGCGGCGCTCGCGTCGAAACGCGCCGAGCTCAATCTCCTCGGCGGGGTTTCGTTGAAGATCCAGGGAGAGCCAGTGACGGGGCGCAGTGCCCAGCGGAGGCGCCTGGCACTGCTGGCATTGCTTACCGGTGCGCCCCAGGGCCTGATGAGCCGGGACAAGCTCGTCGGATACCTCTGGCCCGATGCGGAACCGACCAAGGCCCGGCGGCTGTTGTCGGAAGCCCTCTATGTGATCCGCAAGACCCTGGGTGAAGATGCCGTCCTCGCGACGGGTGAAGACCTCCGCCTGAACGCCGACATGGTGTGGAGCGACGTCTCGGCCTACCGGGAAGCCCTGCAACGCGATGATCTGAAGGCGGCAGTCAGCTACTACGCCGGTCCGTTTCTCGACGGCTTCTTCGTGGACGATGCGCTCGAGTTCGAGCGGTGGGCCGACGGAACGAGGGACCGCCTCGCGCGGGAGTACAGGAAGGCACTGCGGACGCTCGCTGAGGCAGCCGACGGACAGGGAGACTCGACCTCCGCAGTTCAGTGGTGGCGAAGCCTGATCCAGGACGACCCCCTCGATGCCTCCGTGGCGGTCGGTTACATGGAGTCGTTGGAAGCAGCGGGCCAGCGGTCAGAGGCGCTTCAGTTTGCCAGGAAGCACGCCGCCCTGTTCGAGGAGGAGTTCCAGGCCGAGCCGAACCCGGAGGTAGAGGCCTTGGCCCGTCGCCTGAGAGAGCGTCCATCTCGGACGGGGCTGACCGGGGGCTTTGAGGCGGCCGGCCCCGGCCCGCCGGAGGTCGCGGAGGGAACGCGTCCGGAGCAATGGGGCCTCCCAACTCAGCCTGGGCTGGCCCGGTCGGAAGGCCAGCCCCCGGTTCACGCGGGTCCCACCACCGAGACCGAGCCGCCTGACCATGCCGAGCGGAGCTCGGCCGGGGGCGGAGGAGGAGCACGACGCATGCGGTGGGGGCTCGTCAGCGCCGGCGGAGCGGCCGTGGTTCTGGTGGCGGGCTGGGCGACTGTCACGAACGGTGCACGCGGCGGCGCGAACGGAACAGCGGGGCCCGTCGCCCAGGCGGTTTCGCCGGCCCGGGTCGCCATCCTCCCGTTTCCGGCGGTGCAAAGCTCTACGGAGCTGTCCGGGCTCTGGTCCCTGTTGAGCGACTATCTCGCCGATGTAGGCAACGTGACCAGCGTCCCCTACGTGAACGTGGGTGCGCGCATCGATTGGAGAAGCGGCCACACCCTTGCCCCGGACTCCGCGGCGGAACTCGCAAGGGCCTTCAGCGCCACCCACTTCACCTTGGGCGAGATGCGCCAGGTGGACGAGGCGACCCTCTCCCTCTCGATCTCACTCTACGAAACGGAGAGACCCGATGGTCCGATTCATCGTCACTTCGAGGAGGACTCCGTGGGTTATCAACACAGACTCGTCCAGAACGCGGCCTTCGCGCTCCTGGAACAGCTGAGCCCGAGTCCCACCGAGCTGACGGGCCCGGGCACCGAGTCCATCGAGGCGTACAGGGCATACAAGGCTGGGGAACGCGACTTCCTGGCGACCGACTTCGAATCGGCCATCTCCCACTTCGAGACGGCCGTCGAGATCGACCCCGAATTCGTCATGGCGCACTACCGCCTGTCCCAGTCGTTGGAATGGGACGAGCAGTACCGGCGAGCTCTCACCGTTGCCGATGAAGCCGGCTCGCTCGCCGGCGTTCTGGGCGAGCACGACGGCAATCTCGTCCTGGCGTGGCGCGACTTCCTGGACGGGAGGGCGGATGACGCGGAGGAGCGGTATGTCCGGATTCTGGATCGCTGGGATGATGATGTGGAGGCCCTCTACGGCCTGGCCAAGGTCCTGATGTTCTACAACCCGATTCGAGGGCGTTCCCGGGAAGAAGCTCGTCCGTGGCTGGACCGGCTACTCGCCGTCTCCCCGGCGTTTGGCGACGTGATGCTCCACCTCATGGAGTTCGCGGCTACCGACGGTGAGCGGGCCCGCTTCGACTCACTCCAGAGTCGGGTCGCCGGAGAAGGCCGAATGATCCGGGCCTGGGAGTACTCGGAGGCGCTGAGTGACGGCCGTCCAATCGACGAGGTGTTGCCCAGCGTCGACGATCCCGTCGGCGAAATCGGCTACCCGGCAGCGCAGCTCGCCATGCATTGGCGCCAGCTGGACAAGGCAGAGGCCCTGGTCGATTGGTATGCGGAGCGACCGGAGGCCATGCCGAGAAAGGACTGGCTCGGCGTGGCCTACCTCCTGTCGGGCGTGTTCAACGTGGCACAGGGCCAGTGGAGCGAAGGCGATGACGACACCCGTCGCGCCCGGGACCACGCGCGCGGCTGGGCTCTCGAGCTCCAGGCGATGCAGGCATGTCTTCCGGGCCGATCGAACAGGAGCGAGGCCGCCGCCGCCCACGCAGAGCTGGAGGGTTGGCAGTTCGCTTCCAACCTCGATGAGAGCCTGAACGAGCTGCTGCTCGTCCACAACGGCAAGCACGAGGCGCTCCGTACCTATCTTCTCGGCCTCACGGACACGTGCCGAGGTGAGTCCCAGGAGGCGACGAGCCACCTCGACGAATTCGGGTCAGGCCTGTTGGAGACGACGCTCGAGCTCAGCCTTCGGGCCCACATCGCCTACGCCGAAGATGACCCGGACGCCGCCCTGGTGCACCTGGACCGCATCGTCCAGCACCCTTCCGTTCACGAGCTCGCCGCGTCTCCCTTCATGAGCCGCCCCCATGATCGGTACCTCCGGGCCAGCATCCTCGAGGAGCGAGGCGACTACGAGGAGGCCATCGGGTGGTATCAGGGACTTACCGAGATGTGGGACTTCTCGTACCTGGCCCCGGCTCATCTCGGACTCGCCCGAGCCCACGCGGCTCTGGGCCGCCAGGCCGATGCGGTGGAACACTACCGGCGCGCGGCAGCGTTGTGGCACGCGGGCGAACCGGACGCGCTGGCGTTCCTCGGAGAGACCCGGATCGCCGCTGGTCTCGGTGAGGACGCTCCGGCCGCGCCGGCGGCGGGGGACCGGGAGGTCGATCAGCGCTAGCCGGCTCTGGCGCCTCGTAGGCATCAGCCCTTCGCTTCCGCCTCCCTCCGTCCCCCCGCACGCCTCACAGGTGCGGCACCGGGCGAAGACGACACCTCTCCGACACCACTCCCAGAATCGGTTGATAGTGGCGCGTCAGGTTGCGGCCATGTCGATTCAGACGAGCGGACGATTCTCCACCGGAGGCATCGTGCGCGGGTGAACGAGCGGACGTGGGTCGGGGGCTGGTTGGCGCCGGCCTCCGATCCACCGCTCGGCTCGGGTCCACCCCGTGCGCACGGCCAGCCCCCAGCCTAGGTTCACGCCATCGGTTCAGATCGTGCCCAACTTCTGGAGGCTTTTCATGATCTTCCGCCTCTCCGGGATTCTGGCGGTCGCCGCCATCCTCTCGCTGACCTCCGTCCCTCTCCTCGCCCAGACCCCCGACGGAAACACCACCGTGGATCCAGCCCTGTACGAGGCCCTGCGATACCGCTCGGTAGGACCGACCCGTGGGGGCAGGTCCACCGCGGTCACGGGGTACCGAAACCGGCCCTATACCTTCCTGATGGGCACCGTGGGAGGCGGGATCTGGCGTACCGATGACGCAGGCCACCACTGGCGGAACATCTCGGACGGCTACCTGAACGTGGGCCCGGTCGGCGCGCTGGCCGTGGCGCCCTCCAACCCCGACATCGTCTACGCCGGCAGTGGCTCCGGGGGCGTGCGGGGCAACATCTCCGTGGGTGACGGGATGTACCGCTCCACGGACGACGGAACGACGTGGGAGTGGGTCGGGCTACCCGAATCGCGCCACATCAACCGGATCTGGATCCACCCGCAGGATCCCGACCACGTCTATGTCGCCGCGCTGGGGAGCATCTTCGGGCCCAGTGAGGACCGGGGCGTCTATCGCACGCTCGACGGGGGCGGAAGTTGGGAGAAGATCCTCTACGTCAACGAGGGCACGGGCGCCATCGACCTGATGATGAGCCCGGACGACCCGGCCACCCTCTACGCCGCGATGTGGACCGCCGAGCGGAAGCCCTGGACCATGAGGAGCGGCTCCACGGACGGTGGCGTCTTCAAGACCATGGACGCCGGCGATACCTGGACTCGGCTCACCAACGGCATCCCCGAGATGATCGGGCGTATCGGCCTGGCCATCTCTCCCGCGATGCCCGACCGGGTGTACGTGCTGCTGGAGGCCGAGGGAGACCTGCGCGGCCTGTACCGGAGCGAGGACCGGGGCGCGTCGTTCCGTCACATCAGCGACGACCGGAATATGCTGGCGCGTCCCTGGTACTACACGCACGTGGACGCGCACCCCACGGATCCCGACGTCGTCTTCATCAACAACGAGAGCTTCTTCCGGTCCGACGACGGCGGCGAGACGTTGACGAACATCCCCACGCCCCACGGGGACAACCACGACATGTGGATCAACCCCGATCAGCCCAACATCTGGATCCAGTCGAACGACGGGGGCGCCAACGTCACCTTCACCTCCGGGGCCACGTGGTCGACCCAGTACAACCAGCCCACCGGCGAGTACTACACGGTCACCGCCACGAACGAGTTCCCCTATCGCCTGTTCGCCCCACAGCAAGACAATACGACGATCTCGGTGGCGAGCCGGACCACCAGGGGCCTCACCCCCTTCGAGAACTGGTTCCAGGGACCTGGGTGCGAGACCGGACCCATTGCCGTGGACCCGAGGGATCCCAACGTGGTGTTCGGGTCGTGCAAGGGCTGGGTCAGCCGCCTCGACCGGGTGACGGACCAACGGCGCGAGGTGTGGATCTGGCCCCAGGAGCCGCATGCGCTGTCGAACCGAGAGATCACCTACCGGGAGCAGTGGGTCTCGCAGCTGCGGTTCTCACCCCACGACCCCAACGTCATATACCACACCTCCCAGCTGGTGCACGTCACCCGGGACGAAGGGCACTCCTGGGAGGTCATCAGCCCGGATCTGACGCGGTGGGACGAGCATGCCGAGCTGCACGACGAGCCGCCGGGCGGCCCCCTCACCTACGACCAGACCGGCGTCGAGGTCTATGGCACCATCTTCGCCTTCGAGGAATCGCCCCATGAGCGTGGGCTGTTCTGGGCAGGCTCCGACGACGGCGCCATCCACATCTCCCGGGATAATGGTGCCAGCTGGCAGGACATCACACCGCCGGGGCTCCCCTTGCACAGCACCGTCAACGAGATCGTGCTGTCGCCCCACGATGCGGGCCGAGCCTTCGCGGCGATCCAGCGGTACCGCATGGACGACTTCCGTCCCTACATCTACCGGACCGACGACTACGGCGCCTCCTGGACGCTGCTCACCGACGGCACGAACGGGATCCCGGCGGACCACCCGACCCGAGCGATCCAGGAGGACCCGGCGAGGCGAGGTCTTCTGTATGCTGGCACCGAGTTCGGCGTTTTCGTTTCCTTCGACGACGGGGCCCACTGGCAGCCGTTCCAACAGAACCTCCCCCGCACGCCGGTCATGGACCTTCTGGTCCACGAGGACGACCTGATCGTGGCGACGCAGGGGCGCGCGCTGTGGATCCTGGACGATGTGACCCCCCTGCATCAGGTGGACCGGGCGGCGAGCGCCGACGGCGGCTTCCTCTTCGAGCCGAGGGATGCGTTCCGCCTCCGGCTGGCGGGTGGTGCGCGGGGCGGCGTATGGCCGGAGAACCCGCCGGAAGGCGCCATGATCTTCTACGCCTGGACGGAGTCGCCCAGCGGTGAGGTCACGATGGAGATCCGGGACGCGAGCGGCGCCCTGGTCCGGTCGTTCTCCAGCGAAGGGCCTGGCACCAAGGAAGAGGCCTTCCAACGCATGCGGGAACCCGTCGTGACCGTCGTGGGCGAGCCCAAGATCGACACCGAGCCTGGGACGCATCGTCTGGTGTGGGACCTCCGCTATCCCCCGGCGTACCTGGCCCCGGGCGTGAACGAGGGCTTCCGCCAGCGCATCGCGGTCGTGACGGGTGACACCGACGGCCCTCTGGCCATGCCGGGGACGTACTCGGTGACCCTCCGCACGGCCGACGGCTGGTCCCAGACCCAGGAGTTCGAGGTCAAGCTCGATCCCCGGGTCGATACGCCCATGGCCGAGCTGCAGCAGAAGTTCGACCTGGCCATACAGGCCCGGGATCGGATCACCGCCGTCCAGCTCGGCGTGGCCGAAGGTCAGCAGCGGATCGAGGAGCTGGACGCGGTCATCGCCCGCGGTGGCTCCGACGGACGTGCCGCGGCGAGCGCCAAGGCGGAGATCGAGGAGGTGCTGGGCCAGCTCTACAAGCACAATCAACGGGGCGACCACGCGAACCTTCACCCCCAACTCACGACCGACTACGCCAACATCCTGACGCTCATCTCGGGGTCGGACGATCCGCCGCCTGCGAACGCCTACCTTCGGATGGAGCAGTTGGACGAGCGTTACGAGGAGTTGATGGGACAGTTGAGGAGCTTGTTGGACCAGGTGGTGACGGAGTAGAGCGACCGGTCACGCGTCTCGGAGCGCGGGCCCTGGAGCAGGGGCGGGTCCGACCGGCGCCTCGCCCAGTCCCTCATCGAACCGCCCATCCGGGCGTTTCTGCGGAGACGTCGGAAGCCGTAGACGTGGGCTCGGGCCGAACACCACGCCCGAGTCAGCTCCGTCTACCGGCTCCAGGGAGGCACGATCTCGTTGGCGCGAGCGTAGGCGATGCTCTGACCAAGGTGCTCGTGCATGTGGGTCACCAGGCGCACCCAGAGGTCTCCGTACGTCAACTCCGTCGTGCGCAACATCGCGGGGGTGTCGAGCCGGTGTCGGGTCTGGTCCAGCGCGTCCGAGAAGTAGTCGAACGAGCGCCGCAGGTGCGTCAGCGTTTCCGCCTTGGACAGGTGCTGCTCCTGATAGGCCCGGACCGTCGGCCCCTCGTCGGAGACTCCGATGTCGTCCGGCGTCGGAATGCCCATGAGCGCGCCACCATGCCAGTTGTCCGCCGCTACGTGGATGAAGATCTCGCGAAACGAACGCACGCCCTCCATGGGACGCCAGTCGTACGACTCCTCCGGGATCGCTTCGGCCAACTCCATGAACTTGTCGTCGGCGATGTCGATCTTGGCCTCGAGGTAGGAGAGCATATCGGCCGCCGAGATCGCGGGATCCGCTGTCGCCTGGCCGTGCTCCGGGGGCGGCTCGGACTCGCAGGCCCCGAGGAGGAGGAGCACGGGGAGTGTCGTGGCTCGTTGAACCGATGGAGCTCTCATCTGTCTTTCGAGTCCGGGGGAGCATTGCCGCCGAAGGGTAGTCTATCGCGTCGTGAAGACGATGGGCAGCTCTATCCATACCCGCACTGCCCCGTCGCGATTCACGGCAGGCCCAAAACGCATGATGTGCAGGACACGCAGAGCCGCTCGGTCGAACAGCTCATGACCGGCGCTGCCGGCGACTCGAGCGTCGAGCACGTGCCCTGATTCCGAAACGTGCACGTGCCCGAGCCCCTGCGGCCCCATTCTCTGGCTGACTGCCGGGGGACCGCGCTACCCACCCCCGGGGAACCAGCTCAGCCCGCCGCTCAGCTCCAGGAGCCACAGCGTATCTCCCCGAGGGACACCGATGCCGTCCAGGGTCTTGCCCAGGGCGTCGGGGATCTGGTGCAACCGCAGGTCCCCGCAGACGACGTGGTTGCGGGTGAGGAAGACCCTCAACCCCGCTCCATAGACGGCGGCGAAGTCCCTACAGACGCCGCCCCTCTGTGACAGGTGTCCCGGCAGCGGCCGTGCCGCGCTGAGCACGACCGGGTCGAGCAGCCGCTCCGGGTCTGTTGCCCCTGCCCTCAACCCCTGGGATCTTGGTTCGCATGTTTAGAGAAATGCTTCGCCTCGGGGCCCTCCTGGCGGTCGCGGCCCCCTTGGCCATCCCGTCAGGACGGGCGAGCGCCCAGACACCCCGGCTCACGATCGAGCGGCTCTACTCCTCACCCCGACTCATCGGGACGCCCCCCCGGGCCTTTGCCTGGTCGGCCGATGGGCGTCACCTGGCGTTCCTCTGGAACGATGAGGGGCGCGACTTCCGAGACGTCTGGGTCGTAGACGCGACGGCGCCGGATCGAGGGCCGACCCGGATCACGAACATGCCTCACCTCGAGCTCGTGCCGGGTGCGGCCCCTGACCCCGTCGCAGTGGCGGAGGCCGAGGAGCGGGTGGAGGGCGATCCCGGCGTGACGGCCGTGACCTGGCATCCGGACGGACGGTGGCTGCTGATCACGTTTCGAGGCGATCTCTGGCTCGTCACGTCCGGCGAGGAGCCTCGACGGCTCACCGACACCCCGGCCACCGAGACGCAGGCCGCCTATTCGCCCAGGGGGGATCTCCTCGCGTTCGTGAGGGAGGGCCACCTGTGGCTCATGGCGGCCGAGGTTCCGCCCGCGGCGGCCAGCGGGCTACCGGCCGCCGTGCGGAGGATCGACAGCCCCGGGCCGGAAGTCGGCATCGCCAGCTTTCGGTGGTCGCCCGCGGGGCCGAGGATCGCCGTTCTGGAGCGAGATCGGCGCGACGTCCCGCTGCGCGGTATCCCGGACTATCTGGCCGACGAAACTCGACTCGTCGAGGTGCGCCGGGCCTATCCAGGCGAAGCGCCGGCGCGGCAACGCTTGGGCGTTGTGGACGCGGCCACGTTGCGGGGCGACGAGCCGGTCCAGTGGGTCGCACTGGGCGACGGACCCGCGTCTCCCGAGTCCCCGTGGCTCTTGCTCAGCTACGCCTGGGCGCCCGGCGGCGATCGTCTGGCGGTCGACACGAGCGACCTCTACGCAAAGGACCGGCGGATCTTCCTGGTGGAATGGGATGCCGCAGGCGCTCCGGTCGGGCGGATCGTCGTCCGCGAGCAGGAGCCGCTCAACGAAACCCATTACTATTGGCGCATCGCCTGGTCCACCGATTCCAGACGGCTCTATTTCCTCTCGGATCGAGACGAAGACTACCACGTCTACGCGCTGGAAGCCGGAGGGGAGAGGTCGGAGCAGAGCGAGCCCATGCGCCTGACGCGTGGTGACTGGGCGGTAGCCGAGATGCACCCGGTCCAGGGCGGAGTGCTCGTGGTCGGCAACCGTGACCATCCGGAAGAGCGGCAGCTCTTTCACGTGGAGGATCCCGGAGGCGGCGTGACTCGGGTCAGCCATCGGCCGGGAACACATTCGCCGACGCTGTCGCCCGACGGCCGCTACGCGGCGGTGGCTTTTTCGAGCGATGCCACACCACCGGAGCTGCTGCTCACGACCCTCGATCCCGAGGCGGCGACTCGGGGCCTCGACGACAGCCTGGCCGTGATGGAGCGCCTCATCACCGACTCCCCGATCCCGGAGTTCCACAGCTTTTCGTGGGTCGAGCCGCGGTACGTGACCTTCCGGAGCCATGTGGACGGGACGGCGCTGCACGGGCGTCTCACGCTCCCTCCAGACTTCGATCCCAGCCACAGGTATCCGGCGATCCTCGGGTCCGTCTACACGGAGAGCGTCCGTAACCAGTGGGGAGGTCGGACCGCACACCCGACCTGGGGCCTCGACCAGTACCTGGCGCAGGAAGGGTACGTCCTGCTCAACGTGGACATGCGCGGCAGCTGGGGTCGGGGCCGCGACCACCGCCGCGGCATCCGTCTCGACTACGGCGGCTTGGACATCGAGGACCTCGAGAGCGGAGTCCGCTTCCTCGAGAGCGAGGGGTACGTGGACATGGAGCGGGTAGGCATCTGGGGCTCGAGCTACGGCGGGCTCATGACCATCATGTCGCTCTTTCGGAAGCCCGGGCTGTACGCGGCCGGCGTCGCAGGAGCTCCCGCGACCAACGTGTGGCATGCGCTGACGGGTCAGATGGCCGTAATGATGGCTCCGGAGGATCAGCCTGGGGAGTACGCGGATTCGTCGCCATTCCTGCACGGGGCCGGGCTGGAGGATCCCTTGATGATCATTCACGGAATGCGCGACGAGATCGTGCTGTTCAAAGACACCGCGACACTCGTGCAACGGCTGATCATGCTGGGGAAGGACGTCGATCTCGTGATGCTGCCGGACGCCGGCCACGGGTGGGACAACGAGGGTCTCGCTCAGACGCGCTTCGCCTTCGGCAAGCTGGTTCAGCACTTCGAGCGCCACCTCCGGGCTCGACGACGATGAACGACCCGCACTGGCAGAGGCGAGAAAGGCAGAACATGTCAGAGACGGATGGGGTACGGCGCGGACCCGGCGCCGCCGCGGCAGCCGCCGCGCTGGCCTTCGTGGGGTTACTCGTCCCAGCCGATGTCGCCGGCCAGGCCGATCCTGGCTGGGACGCGTTGGTTTCCCTCGATGCGGAGCTGACCGCTCTCCGCGGACCGCACCGCCAGGACGGTGTGCCACGGTACGGTGCGGCCGCCATGGCCGAACGGGCAGGAGCCGTCGAGCGGGCTCAGACGCGGCTCCGGGAGATCGACCCGACGGCGTGGTCGGTCGCGGGCAAGGTGGACTACCTGCTGGTCTGGGCGAAGGCGAACGGGCTGGCGTTCGAGCACCGCGTGACCCGCCCGTGGCAACGGGATCCGATCCTGTACCTGAACGAGGTGAGACGGGTGCCCTACGTCGACCTGCCACTGTCCGGCGAAGAGGCTGCGCGATGGCGGAGCGCCCTGGCAGCGGTGCCCGGCACCTTGCGACAGGCCGAGGACAACCTCACCGATCCGCTGGGCGAGCTGGCGAGTCTCGCGATCTTCCACCTGGGCAACTTCGACGGCGTCGGGCAGGGACAGCCCTACCGCGACGATCCACCGGAGGGGACGATCGGCTGGTACGGGGACCTGTGCGCCCGCGTCTCCCAAACACAGCCCGGCGACTCCGCGCTTTGTGCCGCCGCCCTGGATGCCGTCGTGGGGTATCGGGATTGGCTGCGGGAGCGACGGCCGGAGATGCCTGCATCAGCCGGCATCGGCGCCGAGCATCTCGACTGGTACTTCCGGAACGTCCGGCTCCTGCCCTACGGAACAGCCGAGATGGCCCTGATGGGCAAACGTGAGTTTCACCGCTACCGCGCCGCCTACGAGATCGCGCGGAACCGCGACCGAGGCCTTCCCGCGCTGGAGCTCACCACCAGCCGGGAGCAGCACTTGCGGCGCACTCGTGAAGCGGAGGAGCAGATCCGGCGAATGGTGGTCGAGCAGTACCTCCTGACCTTCCCCGACGACACCCCTGAGTCGTTCGAAACGGACACCTTCTGGAGTCCCCGCGCGTTGACGGACCGGCACTTCTGGGAGGAGCTCCAGTTCCGCAATACCTTCAACAACCACATTCACGCCTCGATTCCGGGACACCGCTTCGACGGGATGGTGGCGAGGCGGATCGAGAATCCCATCCGGCGGGGTTACGGCGACAGCTCCCGGGCCGAGGGCTGGGCCACCTACCTCGAGGAGATGTTCCTGCTCGCGGGGCTTACGCGGGACGTGCCGCAGGCGGACCAGCTGTTCTACGTGGCCCTGATGAAGCGGGCCAGCCGGATCTACGCCGAGACCAAGATGCACGCCGGCGAGTTCAACCTCGACCAGGCGAACCGTTACATGATCGAGTTCGTACCGTACATGGAGGAGGATCTGGGTCGATACGATCTGGAGGGCTATCTCCGCCGGCCCGGCTCGGGAAGCGGCTACATCATCGGGAAGATCCAGATCGAGCAGTTGCTGTCGGAGCGCTCACTGGCCCTGGGCGACGACTTCACGCTGGGCGCCTTTCACGATGATCTGCTGTCCAGAGGCTTGATCCCCCTGACCCTCGTCCGCTGGGAGATGACAGGACAGGACGACGAAGTGCGGGCGTTGTGGCAGGAGGCAGTGGGGCAGGAGCTCTGAGCGTAGGCGGCGGCCGCCCGCTCGCGCCCATGCGACCGTTGGCCGCGGAGCGCCGGACATTGTACGTTGGATTGCGGAAAGAATTTTTTCGGGAGGGGTCGGGATGATGGGATCGTTCTGGACAGACCTGCGGTACGGCTGGCGCAAGCTCGCGAACAGCCCTGGCTTCACCCTCGTAGCGATCCTCACGCTGGCGTTGGGGATCGGCGCCAACACCGCCATCTTCAGCGCGGTCAACGCGGTCCTCATTCGACCGCTCCCCTACGACGAGCCCGAGCGGCTGGTGCTGGTCTGGAACCGCATGGAGACCACGGGCTACCCGAAGGCTCCCGTGGCCGCCCCCGACATCGCCGACTACCGGGAGCAAGCGAAAGGCTTCCTTGGTTTTGCGGCGACGAACAACGTGGCCGAGTCGTCCCTCACCGGGGAGGGTGAGCCCGAGCAGATCCAGCTCGCCAGCGTCACCGCCAACTACCTCGAGGTGCTCGGCGTGGAGCCGCTGCTCGGGCGGGGTTTCGTGGAGTCCGACGAGAAGCCGATCCCCCAGAAGGCGTTCACGGATCCCACCATCCCCATTCCGGCCAGCGCGCTGATCCTCAGCCACGACTTCTGGCAGCGGCGCTTCGGCGGCGATCCCTCGGTTCTGGGTCGGGCAGTCCAGATGGACTTTCAGCCTATGACCGTGGTGGGTGTCATGCCGTCCGGATTCGAAGTCATGATGCCGGTGGACGCGGGGATGCCCACCGACATCGATGCGTGGACTCCGCTCCGCCTCGACCTGGCCCAGGGCAATCGGGAGTCTCAGAACCTGCGCGTCGTGGCTCGTCTCCGGCCGGGCGTCACGGTCGCGCAGGCCCAGTCCGAGATGGACGCCATCGCGGCGCGGCAGCGGGAGCGTCACCAGTTCCACCAAAACATGGGCATGCAGATCGACGTGGTGCCCATGCACGCGGACGTGGTGGGCCACGTCCGTCCCACGTTGCTCGCTCTGCTCGGCGCCGTGGGGTTCGTGCTTCTCATCGCCTGCGCCAACGTGGCCAACCTGATTCTCACCCGCGCCTCGGCGCGCCGGCGCGAGATGGCGGTGCGTGTAGCGTTGGGCGCGGCTCGAGGTCGCCTGGTACAGCTCGTGGTGGTCGAGGGAATGCTCCTGGCCGCCCTCGGGGCCGTAGGCGGGCTGTTGCTCGCCCGGCTCGGCATCGACGCGCTCCTCGCGCTGCGGCCACCGAATCTCCCGCGGGTCGACGAAATCGCCATCAACCTGCCCGTGCTGGGCTTCACGCTGGCGGCCACAGGGCTGGCCGCCATCTTCTTCGGTCTCGCGCCCTTGTTGGACTCCCGGCGAGCGAGTCCCAGAGACGCGCTCCAGGCCCGGACCGGCCAAGCCTCCGGGCTGCGCGCTCGTGGTGCGCTCGTCATCGCCGAAGTGGCCCTGTCCGTAGTCCTGCTCATCGGCGCCGGGTTGATGCTCCGCAGCTTCGCGGCCCTCCAGGACGTCCGGCCCGGATTCGACGCACAGGACGTGCTCACGTACAAGATCTCGCTTCCGTTCTCCCGCTACGGCGGTGTCGAGGCCCGCACCCAGTTCTTCCAGGAGATGGAGCCCCGCGTGGCCGCGCTGCCCGGGGTGGAGGCGGTGGGCGGGGTCTTCCCCCTCCCCCTTGGCGGACGCTTCTGGACCGGCCCCTACGGCCGGGACGACGAGGATCCGTCTCTTTGGACCCAGAACGAGGCGAACTTCCGGGTCATCACGCCCGGCTACTTCGCTGCCATGGGCACCCGCCTGCTCGACGGACGGAGCTTCGAACGGGCCGACATCTCAGGCAGGGCGCACGTCGTGATCATCGACGCGCCGTTCGCCGAGAAGGTGTGGCCGGGCGAGTCGCCGGTGGGCAAGGTGCTGGGGATCGACCTCTTCGGTCAGCGGCTCTTCCTCGACGTGGTCGGTGTGGTGGAGCACATGCGGCACGAGTCCCTGACGGCAGACTCGCGAGAGACGCTCTTCATCCCGCACCACCTGTTTCCCTGGACCCAGATGACGGTCGTGGCCCGCGCCGGAATCGGACCGGAGTCGCTGGTCGGCGCCGTCTCCCGCCAGGTAGCTGAGATGGACGGCCAGCTTCCCGTGTACCGGGTCCGACCGCTGTCGGCGTATGTGGACGACGCCATGGCCGCGACTCGCTTCGCCATGACGCTCATCGCCGTGTTCGCGGCAGTGGCGCTGGTGCTCGCCTCGGTCGGGCTCTACGGCGTGATCGCCTTCGCCGTACGCCAGCGCACCCGCGAGATCGGCATCCGCATGGCGCTGGGCGCTGGGAAGGAGTCCATCCTGCGGATGGTGTTGGGTCAGGGGATGATCGTGATCCTGACCGGCGTGGGACTCGGCGTCCTGGCATCGATGTGGCTCACGAGGGTGATCGCCAGCCTCCTGTTCGGTGTCTCCCCCACGGACCCGGTCACCTTCAGCGCCATTGCCGGACTGCTGGTGATCGTCGCCCTCACGGCCTGTTACCTGCCGGCCCGGAAGGCCGCGCGGGTGGATCCCATGGCGACGCTGCGGTTGGAGTAGCCACGGAAGGCGGAGCTCCCGGCGGTCAACGACGGCTCGTGGGACGAGTACCGGGTCTTGATGCCCGAGCCGAGCGGCGGCGGCTGAAGCGTGTGCGCGGGACGGCCCCCCGGGCCGGGAGTCGTCCCACGACTACCCCCCACTCGACTCCCGAGCCGCCGGGCCGGAGGGCCGATGCGCCCGAACCGGCAAGGCGCGGAGACGAGTAATAGCAGCGCTATTGGGAGGAACCGCAACGCCGCCGGGCGGGATGCAGTGGCTCTCGAATAGCATCACGACTTCTTCAGCACCACACTAGAACAGCCGATACGCAGCGAACGCGGCCACGTACGCCAGTACCAGCATGTAGGTGAACTGAAGCGTCGGCCACTTCCATCCAGCCGTCTCCCGCCGCATCACGGCCACCGTAGACATGCACTGGAGGGCGAACACGAAGAACACGAGCAGCGCCACGGCGCCGCCCAGGCTCAGGTGACTTTGCAGGGCTTCCTGGAGCTCCAGCGATCCTTCCGAGGCGCTCTCGACGCCGTAGATCGTGCCCAACGTGCCGACGATCACTTCCCTGGCCGCCAGCGACGAGACCAGGCCCACGCCGATGCGCCAGTCCATCCCCAGCGGCTCGATCGCCGGCTCGATCACCTGACCGATCCTCGCTAGAGCGCTCGAGTCGACGGGAGGGGGGCCTCCAGCTACGCGCGGCACCTGGGTCAGGATCCACAGGACCACGGCCACCGTGAGGATGATCCTCCCGGCTCGGCGAAGAAAGATCCTGCTGCGGTCGATCAGGCGAACCGTGAGCGACCGGAGCGTGGGCACGCGATACGGCGGCAGCTCCATGATGAAGGAGGCACGCGGGGCCCTCAGCAGCGTGCGTTTGAGCAGAAAGGCCGTGCCCACGGCCGCGACCACACCCAGCGCATAAAGCCCGAGTAGCGTCGCGGCGCGGGAACCCATGAGGGGTCCGAGGACAGGGCGCGCGGGGATGAATGCCGCGATCAGGAGCGCGTACACCGGGAGTCGCGCCGAGCACGTCATGAAGGGCGTCACGAAGATCGTGGCGAGCCGGTCGCGCTCGTCCTCGACGGTGCGGGCCGCGAGGATGGCCGGCACTGCGCAGGCATACCCGGACAGTAGGGGCAGGAACGCCCGACCCTGGAGTCCCACACGGTACATCAGGCGATCCGCGATCACGGCGGCGCGCGCCAGGTAGCCAGAATCCTCGAGGATCCCCAGGAAGAGAAAGAGGATCAGGATCTGCGGGAGGAAGACGAGCACGGCTCCCACGCCGGCCCAGACGCCATCCACGAGAAGCGATCGAAACCAGGAGTCCGGCAGCACGGACCACACCCACGCCCCGGACCCGGCCACCGCTGCTTCCACGCCGTCCATGAGGGGTACGGCCCACGTGAAGATGGCCTGGAAGACCAGCATGACCACGGCCAGGAAGATGAACGGCCCCAGGGCATGGTGGAGGAAGACCGAGTCGAGCTTGTCCGTAAGGCCCGACGGCCCCGGCGAGGTGAATCGCGCCCGCTCCAGGACGCGGCGTACGTACCCGCTGCGGGCCGCGAACGCGTCGATCATCGGTAGGTGCATGACCCGGGAGACGCGACCGGTGGCGATCCGACCTGGAGGCGGTGGTGGACCGTGCGTCCCCACACCCTCCAGGAACGCTCGGACATCGTCGATCCCGTCGCCCGCCCGGGCGTTGGTCCGCGCCACCATGAGACCCAGCTCACGGCCCAGCGCGTCATCGTCCAGGCCGCCGCCCCGCCTCACCATCTCGTCCGCCATGTTCAGGACGAGCAGCGTCGGGAGGCAGAACTCGAGGAGGGGCTCGACGAGCATCAGGTGTTGTTCCAGCCGTGTCGCATCGACGATCACGACAATGGCGTCCGGCTCCTCGAGACCCTCGATCCGACCGTCCAGCACGTCGAGAGTGACCCGCTCGTCGAGGGTACGGGCCGAGAAGCCGTGGACACCGGGTAAATCGACCACGTCCACGGCCTTGCCGCCCGACAGCCGCGCCTTACCGAGGTGCTTCTCGACAGTGACGCCGGGGTAGTTCGCGACCTTCTGGCGCAACCGGGTGAGCTGATTGAAGAGGGTGGTCTTGCCGGAGTTCGGGGGACCGATCAGGGCCACGAGAGGCACGCTCTCGTCGGGTCGGTCGTCCACGCCTCGCGAAGAGGAAGGCGTTGCGTTCACGGGTACCGCAGTTGGCGGAATGACGTGCAGGGCCTTCAATCCGCCGCCGGCTCGGGAAGCCGAACGCAGAGACAATCCGCGGTTTCCCTGCGCAGTGCCAGGAGCGTGCCGTTCAACGAGACGATGGGGTCACCGAACGGCGTGCGGCGCACAGGGCAAAGCGAGCAGCCGGGCAGAAGACCACGGTCCAACAGGGGCTCGGCGTCGTGCGGCGGCAAATCGATACGCACCAACTCCACGGTCTGACGTAGAGGGACGTCGAGCAGCCTGAGCTGAGGGTCCGCCTGAGCCTGCTGTGTCGTGCTCCGAGACATCTGTGCGAGCCGTATGAGATTGAGAACAAGTCTCAGAGAAAGTTATCTACGTCGGTCGGACCGGGCCAGATGGCGGTCGCCAGGAAGGGCGCCACCGGCACCTATGCCCTCGCCGGGAATCGGCCCGGTCACAGCCCGAGCAGATTCGGCGTGAGCTTCTCCAGCCCGCGCTCCTGCGCCCACAGATCCAGCTCCACCGACGCGAGCTCGTCCACGACGGGAACGGCGCGACCCTCCACGCGCAGGTCGATGGTCTTGTGATAGGTCCTGCAGGACCCGCACTCCTCCACCCGCACCTGGGGGAACGACTCGCTCACGTGATGCAGGAGTCGCGCCGTATCGCTTTCGCCGCACGCGAGGCAGACGGCCCGTCGCATCGTCCACCGCTCCGTGCAGAACCCGCACACGGCCAATCGCCCCCCCTTCGTCTGCGCATCATCCAGGAGGACGGCGACGAGGGGCGCCCGACCGCAGAAGCGGCACGTGGTTGTCCCGTCGGTGCCACCCGCGGGTGGTGAGTGTGACGCACGGGAGTCAGCGCGCCCGGCGGTCGCGGCGCTTCCAGCCGCCGAAGCGGTCCCCGGCTCGCCACGAGCCGCCATGACGATGGGCTCCAGAAAGGCAGACCCAAAGAACAGGAGGGCCTGTCCGGCGACGCCGTCAGCCGCCTCGGCTTCGGAGCCCAGTGCCACCGCCACAGACTCGGCGAGGGCCCGGGCAGGCTGCTCGAGCAGACCCGCTCCGACCTCCGAGAGAGACGGAGGCGCGACGACGACCAGAGGGCCGAGGAGCTCCCGGAACCTGGCCTGGAGGACGACGGGATCCAGTGCTTCGACGGCGAGTCGCGGTGAGGCAGGCGGCGGTGCGGCGCGCAAGGCACTGCCCGCCCACCGCCAAACCGGCTCCTGAGCCTCGAGGACCGCCACGTAGAACCCGAGGATCTCCTCGGCGTGCGGGTGTCGCGCCATGAGCGTGACTGCCCTTCCCCGCCGATCACGCCAGACCGACACGGAGTCCCCTCTCCGCACGGCACGGTCCGGCGACCGAATGCGGCCGCACCGCATCCACCGAGGGCGACGGATGGCTGCGAAACACGCGCCTCAGTTGCCCTCGTCTGGCTTCCACAGAGGGTGGTGCAGGCGGGCCCACGCTCGACTCACGTGACCGTGGAGCATCGCACCCAGGGTGCCGGGATAGGCCACGGTGCCGAGGTAGACGTGGACGATGAGAAGGAGTGCGCCCGCCACGGTGGTGAGGTAGTGGACCAGGCGCATTCCGTTCACGGTGCCTGCCCCGAACGCGCCGGTCCCCACCACGCCGTCGGGCAACCACAGCGGTATCCCACTGAGCAGGTGGATCAGGCCCAGCCCGGTCATTCCCCAGAAGAAGAGCTTCTGGCCCCCGTTGTACTTGCCGGCCGGCGGCACGCCGTCCCGGTGACGGGTGGCGTACGCCCGGACGGACCGGAGCCACGCCCGGTCCTCCGGCCCGACGCCCATGTCCCGGGCCCAGATGAAGAACATGGCCCCCAGGGAGCCGCTGAACAGCAGACCCACCCAGGGATGGAGGATGCGGGCCGCCGGGCCGCCGCCGCTCAGCAGCGTCATCCAGAACAGGCGTGGATGAGAGAAGGCCAACCCGGTCAACAGCAGGTACACGAACGTGAGGCCCACCAGCCAGTGGACGATCCGCTCGGGGTAGGTGAAGCGCCGCAAGCTGACGCGCCCGGACGGGTTTCCAGCCCTGGCCCCTTCGTCCACCGCATTCCCGGGGCGGGCCGGCCCGGCGGCGCGCGTACCGCTCCGCTCCCCGGATGAACCGCCCGCTGGTCTCCTCGTCCGGCCAGCGCCGTCGTTCTCGCTGCGGGGCACGTTCACGGCCCGGGCTCACCGCGCGCCGCCGCCCCCGCCTCGACGGCCTCCGCCTCCCCACCCTCCTCCGGCACCTCGGGGCCATACCGGAGATAGTGGAGCGCCGCGGCCACCAACCCGACGCCCATGACTGCCGCACCGAGCTTCTTGAGACCGGCCAGGGCGCTCAACGCCCCGGGGCTCGCGGTGGGGTCCGAGGGCAATCCGTACTCTTCGAGGCGGTCGCCATGCGGCACGACGTAGAACATGTGCGTGCCACCCACGCCGGGCGGATCGTAGACCGTCGCCTGGGCGTAGCCCCGCTCTCTCAGCGCCGCGACCTTGTTCTCGGCCAGCGTCTTCATGTCTTCCTTGCTGCCCCAGGCGATGGCGTTGGTCGGGCACGTCTTCACGCACGCGGGCTCCAGCCCCGCTTCCACCCGGTCAATGCACATGTTGCACTTGTAGACCTTGCGGGTGGCCGAGTTGAAGCGTGGGATGTCGAAGGGGCAGCCGGATACGCAGTACTGGCAGCCGATGCAGTGCTCCTGGTTGAAGTCGACGATGCCGTTGTCGTACTGGACGATGGCCCCGGGCGCGGGGCAGGCGTACAGGCAACCGGGCTCCTCGCAGTGGAGACAGGCGTCCTTCGTGATCAGCCACTGGAGCGTCCCGTCCACGTCGGTCTCATGGAACCGCATGAGCAACCAGGTGTCGGGCGTCAGGTCCAGGTGGCTCTGATACGATCCGAAGTTGTAGGTGGGCTCTGCTTTGAGCTCGTTCCACTCCTTACAGGCCACCTCGCAGCCCTTGCAGCCGATGCAGCGGGAGATGTCCACGAGCTTGGCGAACTCGGGACCTTCGCGGATCCCGGGCGCCGGGTCCGGAGACGCCGAGATGCGCTTGACCGATAGAGCGCCGCTGCTCCGGGCCTGGCTCTCCACTATGCCCGCTCCACGTCCACGAGGAAGGCCTTGAACTCGGGACAACGGGTGTTGGCGTCGCCCACGAAGGGGGTGAGCAGGTTGGCCATGGAGCCCTGAGTGATCCCCACGAACCCCCAGTGCACCGGAATGCCAACGGTCCAGCAGGTCTGGCCGTTGACCGTGAGCGGCTGGATGCGACGGGTGACGACCGCCACTCCCTCCACCTCACCGCGCTTGGACCGGACCCGCACCCTGCGCCCATTCTCGATGCCCTTCTCCCGCGCCAGTCCTTCCGGCACCTCCACGAAGAAGTCCGGCATGGCCTCCACCAGGTACGGCACGTGGGACGTCACGAAGTGCTCCCGCTCGACGACCCGGTACACCGTGCAAGCGTAGGGGTACTCCTCGCTCGATTCGGCCAACGTCTCCTGCACGCCGTCGTACCAATTCACCGCCGGGTTCACGGCCACGGCTTCGTGGAGGATGTTGGGGCTCGGACTCTCGGCTGGCTCGTAGTGCTCGGGGAACGGGCCCTCGGCCAGATGGCTCGAGAACAGCCGGGCCACGCCCTCTTCCGTCATGATGAACGCCCCTGCCCGATCGGGTGGCGTGGTCGGTCCGTAGTCCGGCACGTCGCCGATCCACTCCCGCCCGTTCCATCGGATGCCCGCCCGCGTGCTGTCCCAGGGCACGCCGTCGGCGTCGGCCGAAGCCCGGTTGTACAGGACCCTACGGTTCAGGGGCCACGAGAACGCCCACTCGTGGTGGAAGCCCAGCCCGGCCGGGTCGGCCGGATCGCGGCGAGCCATGAGGTTGCCCTCGTCGGGGAAGCTGCCGCAGTAGAGCCAGTTGCCAGATGACGTGCTGCCGTCGGCCTGGAGTTGACCGAAGGACGACAGGCGCTGTCCAGTGTCCAGGTCGTAGCCGTTGATCTCGTGTGCCAGCTCGGTGAGGGTGGGCTCCCTGGGGTCGAGGTAGTCCCAGCGCAGGTTCCGGATCGGATCGTGGTAGGCGCCGCCCTCGGCCTCGTAGAGCGCCTTCACGCGCCGGAAGAGCTCGGACAGGATCCAGGTGTCGGAGCGAACCCCCGGTGGCGGGTCGATGGCCTTCTCCTTCCATTGAGCCCAGCGTCCTGAATTCGTGAAAGACCCGTCCCGCTCGATCCAATGCGCGGCCGGCAGGTAGAGGACCTCCGTGTCGATCTCGGCGGGGTCCATCCCGGGCGCCTTCCAGAACTCGGCGCTGTCCAGCATGAAGGGGTCGATGACCACCTTCCAGCGTAGCCTGGACATGGCCCGGAGGAGCCTGGGTACGTCGGGGCCAGCCAGAAGCGGGTTGAAGCCCAGGGCGATGAAGCCCTCCATCCGACCCTGGTGAGCCTCGTCCCAGATGGAAAGCCAGGTGGCGTCGCCGGGAGGCTTGGCCAGGTAGTGGTAACCGAAGTCGTTCGCCGCCGTGGCGTCCTTGCCGAACCACGCCTTCATTTGGGAGACGAAGAACTTCGGATAGTTGCCCCAGTAGTTGACGGTGTCCGGCACGAGAGGCGTGGGGGTGGATTCGGCCAGATGGGCAGCCAGCGACGTCTGGTGCGGCCGTGGCACCCGCAGATAGCCCGGCAGAATCCCCGCAACGATGGCGTGGTCGGTAGCGCCCTGGACGTTGGCGTGACCCCGGAGCGCGTTGATGCCCCCACCCGGCCGGCCGATGTTGCCCAGGAGCAACTGGACGATGGCGCCCGTCCGGATGATCTGCGCCCCTGTGGTGTGCATGGTCCAGCCGACCGCGTACATGATCGTGCCCACCCGGTCCGCGGTCCCGGTGGAGCAGACGATGTCGGCCACGGCATCGAAGTCCTGGGCGGTGCAGCCTGCAATGGAGGCCACCACGTCGGGCGTGTACCGGTCGAAGTGGTGCTTCAACAACTGGAAGACGGACCGCGGGTGCTGCAGGGTCGCGTCTCGCCGCACGTAGCCGTCGGGCCCGCGCTCGTAGTCCCACGTAGTCTTGTCGTAGGCGCCGGCGGCCTGATCGAAGCCACTGAACAGCCCCTCCTCGAACGCGAAGCCGTCCCGGACGATGAAGGAGGCGTTGGTGTGGAGCCGGACGTACTCCTCGTGGTACAGTCCGTCGTTCAGGATCTTGCGCACGAACCCGCCCAGTATGGCGATGTCGGCGCCCGGCCGAATCTGTAAGTGGCGGTCAGCGACGGCCGACGTGCGGGTGAAGCGGGGGTCGACGGTGACGATGGCGGCGCCCCGGCCGTCCCGGGCCTCCAGGGCCCACTTGAACCCGCACGGGTGATTCTCGGCGGGGTTGGCGCCCATGACCAGCACCACGTCGGCGTTCTTGATGTCCTTCCAGTGGTTGGTCATGGCGCCCCGGCCGAACGTGGCGGCCAAACTGGCCACCGTGGGGCTGTGTCATATGCGGGCCTGGTGGTCGATGTACATCAACCCCATGGCCCTCATGGTCTTGGTGATGAAGTAGGCGTCCTCGTTGGCGACGGTGGCGCTTCCCACCCAGGCGACGCCCTCGCACCGGTTCACGGTCCGTCCCTGGTCGTCCCGCTCCACGAACGTGCGGTCCCTGGATTCCTTGAACCGTCGAGCGAACCAGTCCATGGCGAAGTCCCAATCCACCTCGCGCCACTCACTGGACCCGGCGTCCCTGAACAGGGGTGTCTTCTGCAGCCGCGGACTGATGGCCAGCTGCATCTGGGAGGCCCCCTTGGGGCACAGGGTGCCTCCGTTGATGGGGCTGTCCGGGTCCCCCTCGACGTGGATGACCGTGGGCGTGGTGTTGAGCCCCCCGCTGCCGTGCACGTACGCGATCGTGCCACAACCCACGGCGCAGTAGGGACAGACCGTCCGGACTTCCCGGGCGTTCGAGATCTTGAGCTGACGGGCCGCCGCCCAGGCGGGCTTCAGATCGAAGCCCAGAGAGCTCACGAGCGTTGAGCCTCCGGCCAGACCGGAGATTCTCAGGAAATCCCGTCGGGAGAGGTCCATGCAGGCGTCTCCAGGGGAGTCGGCGGTTGCCGGATTCGACAAAGACAACATGGGCCGGCGGGGCGCGGGCCAGCAAGCTGCCGGTCCCCCGGCGTTTCATCCCGAGGTGGCGATTGCCACCTCGACGCCTGACGCCTAGATCGTTCCGGCTTCTCCCCGCTTGGAGACCTGCGCTCAGTCCAGGTCTTCCACATCAATGCAGCAGCAACGCTGGTGTCATCGAATCTCCTTGGTCGGCATGTGAGCCGAGGCCCTCTCCCGGTCAGGGCTCGGGTAGTCGACGGGGCCGTGCGGGCCCCTATTCGACGTGGATCGCGGTGGGACTACCAGCTCCGAAGCGACGCCCGGGCGGCTCGAGGCCCTTCGTCCAGGTGAGCCTCCGTGCGCCACACCCCGATTCCCGTGTAGCCGAAGAGCACCGAGAATACCGGCACCAGGAGGACGAACCAGACGTAGGGTAGGTAGCTCAGCGTCGGCACGCCCAGCATCTGCGTGGCCACCAGGGCCGCGCCCGTCCAAGGCACGAGCGGGCTCGCCAAGGTGCCTCCGTCCTCCAGCGTCCGTGTCATGACGCGAGCGTCCACGCCGTTGGCCCGGAACGCCGGCAGGAAGACCTGTCCGGGGAGCACCAGCGAAAGAGTCGTGCTGCCGGTGAAGACGAGAATGCCGTAGCACGATACCAGCACGCTCACGACCAGCGTTCCCGGAGAGCGCACGCGACTCAGCGGTGCCGTCAGAGCCCGCTCCAACACGCCGATGGCTCCGAGGCCTCCACCCAACGCGCCCGCAGCGATGATGATCATGGCCACGGGGGCCATGGCGGCCATGCCGCCGCGACCGAAGAGGCTGTCGATGCTCTCCACGCCCGTTCCGGCGCCGAATCCGTCGACCGCAGCGTCCACGATGGTCGCTGGGCTGGCGCCCTGGAAGAGGAGCGCCCACACCGCGCCGAGAAGCACGCTCAAGCAGAGCGCCACGAGCGCGGGTGTCCTGCGCCGGGTCATGGCCAGGACCAGCAGGATGGGCAGGAGGTGGAGCCAGTGGACGTCCCAGGCAGCCTCGAGGCTGATCCGCAGCGCCTCGACACCCTCTGCTCCCGTGGGTGGAGCCGCTCCCCGCACGAGTAGGAACAGTCCCAGGGTAATGACCGCGGCCGGGACGGTCGTGAAGAGCATCGAGCGGATGTGAGCGAACAGATCCACCGCGCCCATGGCCGCGGCGATATTCGTCGTCTCGGACAGGGGGGACATCTTGTCGCCGAAGAATGCCCCGCTGATCACGGCCCCGGCGGCTATGGGAAGGGACACCTCCAACCCCGCTGCGATCCCCATCAGGGCGACACCCACGGTGCCCATGGTGCCGTAGGATGTGCCGGTGACCGTGGACATCACTGCGCAGGCCAGGAAGGCCGTGGCCAGAAACGCGCCCGGGGTGACGAGGCGCAGGCCGTAGTACACCAGGCTCGGGATGATGCCGGCCTGGATCCAGACCCCCACGAGGGCCCCCACCAGGAGAACGACGAACACGGCGATGCCGACGCGCGCGATGCCGTTCACGAGGCCCTGCTGGATCGTGCTCCAGGGTGCGTGGAGACGCAGCCCGACGACACTCACCACCCCCAGGGCCAGCAACAGGGGGAGCGGAGAGCGGGTGAGCCCGCCCTGCAGGCGAATGCCGACCAGGACGACGGCGAAGACGAGGACCAGGGTCACGACAGCCTCGAAGAGCGTCGGCTCCCGGGGCGCCCCGATCTCGGGCTCGTGTGGCATCCCCCACTGTGCTTCCGTGGGTGTCCGGGCGCCAGTCTGTCGCGAGGACTGGGTCCCGGTCAGGTCGGGATCTCCGCGACCCACAGCAGCGGGGCCGGACCCCGTGGCTCGGAGATGAGCGTGGGCGCCAGGGCTTCCGGAGCCTGGCGGAGGCACTGCAGGAGCGCGGTGCGGCGCCGCTCTACGAAATCCTCAGTCCCAGGTTCGTGGTCTGCAGCTCGATCACCTTATCCTCGGGCCACCATCGTCCGAGCTTCAGGTTCTCCAGATTCCCCAGCTGCCTCAGAGGCTCCAACGACGTGTCGGCAGGCCTGAGACCGTTGAGGAACAGGTAGCGCAGGCCTTGCAGACCACCGAGAGGTGTCAACGTCTCGACCTTCCACGGCTTGTCAGCCCCCCACAGCGCCAGTCCCTCGAGACCCGAGAGTTGGGCCAGGGGATCGAGCCGCTGGATCCGCCTGAGGTTCTCGAGCTCGAGGACCTTCAGGCTGCTCATGGAGGAGAGACATTCGACGCTCTCGACCTGGGACGAGCTTCCCAGGTGCAGGTAGCGAAGCCCCGACAGGTGCTGCAGTGCTTCCAAGCCCTTGATCCCGCTCCACTTCACGTACAGCCCCGTGAGATTCGGGATCGAGCAGGCGGCGTCGAACAGTGGTTGGCTCACCCGAGAGGAGAACCAGAGAAACCGGACCTCGGTCAGCGTGGGCAGAAACTCGGACCATTCCCCGACCAGCTTCTTCTGCTCGTAGTGGGACAGCTCCGTCTGCGTGCAACTGACGTTCAAGCGGGTGTTGCCGTCGTAGGACTGGACGTACCGGATGGGCCCCGGCGGGAAGCCGTCCTCCGGCCTGTATCGCCAGAACCCCGACTCGACGTCACTCCTGGATAGGATCATCCTCACTCACGATGGGTCGGTTCAGCATCTCTTCCAGCCGCGCGATGAGGGCGTCCAACTCGGCTCTGAGCTCTCCCCCACGCTCCACTGCGGCATCGGTCGGTCCCGCATCCGTGCTCGCGACCACCGAAGCCAGGTAGGCGATCTGGTGCCGCAGCTTCGACGGGAAGTTCCAGACGTCTTCGCGGTACTCGATCCGGTCCTGGATCAGGGCCTGCTCGATCTCGCTCAGGGCCTCGAGCTGCTGGTCCGACAGCCCGGTGTCTCCCCCTGACGCGAGCTCCGCGTTCACGTTGCGGATCTCCCCGATGGCACCATAGGCGTCTTCGATGGCGTCGCGGATCTCGAGGAGCATGTCGAACTGGGCCACCAGGTCGGCCTGCGTCGCCGGGATCCGCGGATCCTTCAGGATACGGAAGGTTCGGGACTGTGACTGACCGTCCACCACGAGCCTGACCGTGTACTCACCCGGCACGGCCTTGGGCCCGGACGAGGTCCCGCGGAACAGCTCCCCGTCGATCTCGGCGTCGGGGTAGCGAAGGTCCCACGCGAACCGGTTCATCCCGAGCTCGGCCGGTACGTCCGTTCCGGTGAAGGCTCGGATCGGGCTTCCATCGGTCTCCAGGAACTCGAGGCGAATGTCGCCCGGGGGGCTCGTGAGCGTGTAGAAGACCTGCAGCCCCATCGGTGCGTCCTCCCCCACGCGCTCCCAATCGACCGCGGCCCCGCCGTAGTCGTCCCGGAAGGTGTTCGTGTTGCCGCCCCGCCCCCGTCCCTCCTCCAGCCAGCGGTACGCTGCTCGCGGCGCGAACAAGTGTACGGCCGCCGCCAAGACGTCCGCGTGCAACTGATGGAGGGGAGTCAGGTCGTCGAGAATCCAGAAGGAGCGCCCCTGGGTGGCCACGACCAGGTCCTGCTGGTGGACGGCCAGATCCGTGACGGGCGTGATCGGCAGGTTCAATTGGAACGGCTGCCAGCGCTCACCGTCGTCGAACGAGACGTACATCCCGAACTCGGTCCCGGCGTAGAGGAGCCCGCGCCGGTCCGGATCCTCCCGCGCCACCCGGGTGAAGTGATCGGAGGGTATGCCCCGCGTGCCGTCGGCGATGCGCTCCCAGCTCTGGCCGTAGTCGTCGGTGCGCCAGATCATGGGCGTGAAGTCGTCCAGCCGGTATCGGTGCGCCGCGACGTGGGCCCGGCCCGGGTCGTGAGCGGAGAGGTCGATCATGTTGACGGTGGTGAAGCGCTCGAGGTCCGGTGGGGTGATGTCGGTCCACGTAGCGCCGCCGTCCCTGGACACGTGGACCCGGCCGTCGTCGCTCCCGGCCCAGAAGAGCCCGGGCTGGTGTGGCGACTCCTCGAAGGCGAACACGGTGCCGAAGACCTCGACGCCGGTGTTGTCCCGGCTTACCGGGCCACCGGAATAGTCCTGCACGAGGGGGTCGTCATGCGTCAGGTCCGGGCTGATGACCTCCCAGCTCTGCCCGCTGATGACCTCCCAGCTCTGCCCGCCGTCGCGGGAGCGGTGGACGTGCTGTGAGGTGACGTAGACCACGTCCGGATCGTGAGGCGAGATCCGGACCGGGAAGTTCCACTGGAGCCGGTACCTCAGGTCCCGAGCCGCTTGCCCCCCCGCCAGCTCGGGGTAGATCGAGATGTTCCGGGTCTGCTGGGCGGCGCGATCCCTTCGCGTCAGGGTGCCCCCGTAGCTCCCCGCGTAGATGATGTCGGGGTTCCGCGGATCGACGGCGATGTGGCCGCTCTCACCGCCACCGACGCTGTACCAGTGCTGGATCGTGATG
>JBDHHQ010000005.1:0-133546 GCA_039589315.1 Gemmatimonadota bacterium | reverse complement strand
GAGCTCGGCATCCAGATCGCCCCTGAACATGAACAGGCGCGCCCCCCGGTCCCTGGGCAGCTCGTCGGGCCCCAGGATCTCCGCCATCGTTCCCGTCGCCCGTCGCCGCCACATCTCGAGCTGGAACAGCCGGTCGCGGGCAGCGTTGTACCCCTGGGCGAAGAACAGATCGTGCTCGCTCTGAGCGTAGATGTGCGAGACGCCCCAGCGGTCCTTCAGGATCTCGACGGGAGCCTCCAGCCCCGCCGTGAGAACGGTGTCAGCGCTCGATCGCTGGGCCGCGAGCGTCCCCGGGGCCATCGCCAGGAGGAGGCCGCCGGCTCCCGCCAGCAGCAACGGGCGACGCCAGGGGGCTGTGAGCGCGCTGGCTGTGATCGCCAGGAGAATCGCGCCGGCCGCCTCCAGCGGCGAGCGCGAGCGCGCCAAGGGCCCGAGCTCACCGAGGGTGGCCCGCGGCATCATCCGCGACCCATCTTCGTGATCTTGTCGAACTCGTCTTTTCGGACGGGCTGAACCGAGAGCCTCCCCCGCTTCACCAGAACCATCTCGGCGAGATCCGTCCGCTCCTTGATCTCCGGGAGGCCGACTTCGCGCGGGAACTTCTCCAGAAACTCCACGTCCACCATCGACCACCGGGGACTGTCCTCGGAGGACTTCTCGTCGAAGTACTTGTGCCCCGGCTGCCACGCATAGTGATCCGGGTACGCCTCCTTGCAGACCCGTGCGATCCCCACCACGGCCGGCGGGTTCGCGTTGCTGTGGTAGTAGAGGATCAGGTCCCCCACCGCCATCGCGCGCATGTTGTTGCGCGCCGCGTAGTTGCGTACGCCCTCCCAACAAGTGCTGCCGTCCTTCGCGAGGTCGTCGATGGAGTACACGTACGGTTCGGACTTCATCAGCCAATAGCTGGGCATCTGGCGCCTCGGCATCTCGGGGTCAGCGGTACCGCTGGGGGCGAGCCGGCCGGCCATCGGTGGGCACCACGTTCCGGGCCGTCGCTCCCGCGGGGCAAGGTACGATCCGCGGGAACCGCAATCCACCTACCGGGGAGCGGCCTCTATTGACGCGGGCGCTGGCCGGCACCCTCTTGGCCCTACGAGTCCCTTCCCGCCAGGACAGGAGACAGCATGGACCTCGCTCCGCCCCCGTCGGTGCGCAAGGGCGACGTGGGTGCAGCCCTCGCCCGCTGGAGCCTTGCCGTCCTGCTGGTCTGGACCGGCGCCATGCGATTCACCGCGTACGGTGCGTCGGCCATGGAGACGGTCCTGGCCGAGAACCGGCTGCTCGCAGGCGTTGCCGGTGCGGCCGGGGCGGTCGCTGTGACGGCCGGCGTCCTTCAGGTAGGCGCAGGACTACTGCTGGCGGTGGGACGGCGGCCGGGGCTGCGGCTGCGGGTCGGCGCGTTGCTTTCCGCCGTCCTCGCCCTCCTCCCGCTGACGCTGTTCTTCACGGGCCCGGTCTGGATCGAGAGCATGGGAGGCTTCCCGTACATCGGCTCCGGACAGGGGCTGCTCAAGTACGTGCCCATCCTGGGCGTGTCCCTCTACCTCTGCAGCGAAGCCTACCCCCCGAGCGCTCCACAACGCTCGGGTCTCTGCCGCTTCGGCAAGAGCGGGATGCTGGTGGGACTGATCCTGGTCCTGGGCTGGATCGGCGTCATGAAGTTCACGGCGGTCGAGGCGGCGGGGATCGAGCCCCTGCTACGGACGAGCCCCTTCATGTCGTGGCTGCTCGTCGTCTTCTCGACCCAGGGGGCCTCGAACTTCATCGGCATGATGGAGCTGGTGGCCGTGGCGTTCCTGGCCACCTGGTGGTTTCGGCCGTCCTTGTTCGTGTGGGGCGCGGCTCTGGCCTTCGCCACGTTCGGCACGACGCTCACCTTCATGGTGACGCTACCCGGTTGGCACCCCGATATGGGCTTCCCGGCCATCGGCGGCACCGGCCAGTTCCTTTTGAAGGACCTCGTGCTTCTCGCCGCCGTGCTGATTCTCCTGGTCGAGCGCCCGATGGCGCCGTCGGCGGAGTCGGACATGAGCCCTGCCTGAGCCCGGTCCAACGGCTCCCTGGGCGGAGCTACCGCTACGGCGCGACCTCGTAGAAGGTCAGGCTCTCTGATCGCTCCATGGCGACCCGCAGCGCCCATTCGGAAATGAACAACAAGAGCGGCTGGTTCTTCGAGTCGAACACCAGGCTCCGGTCCCGCACGGCCGCGGCTTTGGCGATCTCGCCCTCCGGTCCCGTGACCCAGCGCGCGAGGCGGTAGGGCAACGACTCCAGCCGGGCTTCTACACCGTATTCCCCCCGGAGCCGATGGAGCAGGACGTCGAACTGTAGCATGCCCACGGCCCCGACGATCGGCTCGGGGCCCGTGTTGCCGTCGCGATAGAACACCTGGGCCGCACCCTCTTCGGAGAGGTGACGCAGCCCCGTGTCCAGATGCTTGCGGCGAAGCGGATCGGGAACGAGGATGCGGGCGAAGTGCTCGGGCGAGAACCGAGGAATGTCCGCGAACTCCAGGTCTCGGTCGGTAGCCAGCGTGTCGCCGATGCGGAGGCTCCCCCTGTCCAGGACGCCCACCACGTCCCCCGCCCAGGCCTCCTCGGCCGCTGACCGCTCGCGCGCGAAGAGCTGCTGGGGCGCCGAGAGCCGCAGGTCCTTTCCGGAGCGCACGTTGGTCACCACCGCTCCGGGCTCGTAACGGCCGGAGCAGATCCGCACGAAGGCGATCCGGTCCCGATGGCGCGGATCCATGTTCGCCTGGATCTTGAAGACGAAGCCGCTGAAGCCGGCATCCTGGGGCTCCACGCTGCCGGACGCGGTCGAGCGGGCACCCGGCTGGGGCGCCATGTCCAGGAACGCCTGCAGGAAGGGCTCCACGCCGAAGTTCGTGAGGGCGCTGCCGAAGAAGGCGGGCGACACCTCCCCGGCCAGGAACGCCTCCTCGCTGAACTCCGAGCCGGCGACGTCCAACAGCTCCACGTCTTCCTGGAGCCGGTCGTGCACGTCCTCGCCCAGCGTCTCGCGGATCTCGGGTGCGTCCAGGGCACCGGCCGACACGTCCGAGCGGAGCGCCCCGTGATTCCCGCCGCGATCGAAGAGCAGGACTTGCTTGGCCCTCCGGTCGTACACCCCCAAAAACCGGTCGCCCTTCGTGATGGGCCAGGTGAACGGCACGCAGCCGATGCCCAGCTCGGCCTCCACGTCGTCGAGCAGCTCGAGCGGCTCCTCTCCCGACCGGTCGCACTTGTTCACGAAGGTGAAGATCGGCGTGCGCTGCAGCTTGCAGACCTTGAAGAGCTTTCGCGTCTGCTCCTCGACACCCTTCCGGTTGTCCAGGAGCATGACAGCGCTGTCCGCCGCGATGAGCGTTCGGTAGGTGTCCTCCGAGAAGTCCTGGTGGCCGGGCGTGTCGAGCAGGTTGACCTGGAAGTCGCCGTACTCGAACTGGAGGACCGAAGACGTCACGGAGATCCCCCGCTCCCGCTCCATCTCCATCCAGTCGGACGTGGCGTGGCGGGCGGCGCGGCGCGCCTTCACCGAGCCGGCCAACCGGATGGCCCCGCCGTAGAGGAGGAGCTTCTCAGTCAGGGTGGTCTTGCCGGCGTCTGGGTGGCTGATGATCGCGAACGTCCGGCGACGTCCGACTTCGTGTTCGATACGGCTCACGGCACTCGGTTCGAGATTCCTCCCGGCCGGGCGCGGTGGTCACTCTCGGGCTCGCCACCGTCGCCGACCGGGCATGGGGTCCTGAAACGGATGGAAGATAACGCATCGGCCTTGACTCACCCTGCCAGGCCGGTCCGGCTTCGGCCCGTGACAGCGGGGACGAGCGGGAGAGCACCCCGGTGGCGGCGCCCGACGTGCTTGCCTCGAGCACCCTGCGGGCCCGGCGAACAGCTCCGAGGTCAGCCGGAGCCGATCTCCACCTTGATGTCTCGCCACTTCTCCCGCCGGAAGACCCACACGCTGAGGAGGCAGCGCGTGGCGTGACCCAACACGATGGCGAGCCAGATGTCGGCGGGCCTGAGGCCCCATACCATGTCGATCACCCAGCACATGCCCAGGGGAACGACGATCTGGGACACGATCGAGATGTAGAGGGGGCTCTTGGTGTCGCCCGTCCCCTGGAGACCGCCGGTATACGCGAGCGCGGCGGTGATGAACAGGCCGGATACGCTCAGGTACGCCAGCAGCTCGACCCCCAACTGGACGACGGCGGGGTCCGTCAGGCCGAACATCGCCAGGAGCCGCTCCGGGATCGCGATGAAGAGCAGTCCGATGGCCAGCGCGACAGTCAGTCCGATGCGGGTAGCCGCCCACGTGGCCTTGCGAGTGCGATCCGGGCGACCCGCGCCCAGGTTCTGACCGGCCACCGCCGCCGTGGCACCCATGAGTCCCACGGACGTCCAAGTGATGAAGGAGAATAGCTGGGTGTAGCTCACCGCGTAGATAGCCTGAGCCTCGGCGCTCTGTTCGAGGGAGCCCACGAACCGGATCAGGAGCACTCCCGCAACGTTCATGGCCACGCCCTGAAACCCGGTGGGCAATCCGAAGCGGAACAGGGACTTGATGATCGCCCAGTCGGGCTTGAGGCTCATCCCCCGATGGAAGTGGACGACCCACCTTCCGCTGAAGAGAAAGGCTACGCCGATCAGGCTCACGATCCCGCCCGCGATCACGGTGCCCATGGCGGCGCCGGCCGTACCGAACGCCGGGATCGGTCCCAGGCCCCGAATGAAGATCACGTTCAGGACGACGTTCAGCACCGTGAGGACGATGCCCAGTCGCAGGGGGGTCTGGGCATCGCCGGCCGACCGGAGGGCTCCACCCAGCATGAAGAACAGCATCATGCCGAAGCTGAACAGGAACATGATCCGGATGTACGGCAGCGCCTCGGCCTGAACCTCGGGGGCGGCGTTGACCAGGCTCAAGAGGCTCGGAGACAGGAAGTACCCGAGGGGCGCCATGATGCCCACCGCCAGGACCAGCGCGGTGATAAAGGCCTGGTAGACGGTCCGATCCACCTTCTCGGGCTCGTTGGCGCCCGTGAACCGGGCCACGAGCACCCCCATCCCCGTGAAGAGGGACATGATGAAGACGACGACCACCAGGAAGATCTGCCAGGCGACGCCGATGGCGGCATTGCCCTGAAACCCCACGTAGTGGCCCACCATGGCGTGGTCGACGATGCCCTGGAGGCCGCCGATGACGTTCTGCAACATGGTAGGCCACGCGAGCTTCCAGACGGCGCTGGGGATGGGTCCCTCGACGATGGAGCGGTCGAAGACCTTGCCGGGGCGTCGCGGGGGCATGGTGGGCGTGGTGGCCTTTCGTCGAGGGAGCCCGCGGCGTCCTACCAGACGAGATGGAACTTCGTTTGCCGGCGGTATACCCAGTGCCGGTCGCCGTTCTCGTCCAGGTAGGCCTCCTCCTCCTGGCGGCAGCTCGCGGTCTTCCCACCCCACTCTGGAATCGGCACCGTCGCCTGGAGCTCGACAGAGAACCACGTCGAGGGGCGGAGCTTCGCGTCGCCGCGACCGGGCACGCCCTCCTGTCGATCCCAGAGACCGATGAGGGGGCCGGCGCCGTGCCCGTGGTCACCGATGGGATGTGAGTAGAGCGATCCGGTGATCCCCTCCTCCTCCATGCGAGCCAGCGCCGCGTGCAGCGCCTCGTTTCCGGTCCGCCCGGGGTGCATCTCCTCGAGCTGGATGTCCTGCATCCGGTTCGACGCCGCGAGGCAAGCCTCGAGGCCAGGGATGACACCGGTCTCGCCTTCGGCCAGGACGTAGCCGTTGTGCTGCGTGTCGGTCTTGAGGCGCATGCCCACGACGCCGAAGTCCGTCCACAGCATGTCGCCCCGCTGGATGACGACGGGTCCTTCCTCCGGCACTTCGCCCGCTCTCTGCACGGAGACGGACGGCTGGAACCAAGAGCCGTATCCCAGGTCGTTCACCCTCTGCCGAAGCCACCACACCACGTCCTCCGTGGTGGTGACCCCCGGCGTGATGACCGAGTTGGAGAACGCCTCCGCGATGATGGCGTGCACGGTCTCCTCGATCTTCCGGTATCGGGGCATCATCTCCGGCACGCGCACCGCGATGTAGTCGATGGCCAGCTCGGGCACGCGCTTCGCCCGGCCCACATATCCGGGCCCAAGAGCCTCCTCCAGCGCCTCCCGCTCACCGGAGCCCAGGCCGTCGGAAAACGCCCACGTCTCATCGATGTTCAACGCGATGCTGCCAGGATCCCGGTCGGCCACGACCTCGTGGAGCAGGCGCCACTGCTCGTCGCCCCACAGCTCCGCGTCCTCACCGGTGGGCGTCGGGTGGGGTGAACGGTAGATCTCGAACAGCCCTCCCTGCGACGTGCCGCCCAGCGCGAGCCGCTCCACGGCGCCGTCAGGCTGGCGCGTGAAGACGTAGATGGAGCGACGGCGCGCCGCGAAGGTGCTCTCGGAGATGATCGACCAGAAGACCGGATCCTCGCCGTACTCCCGCATGGACAGGATCCACATGTCCACGTCGTATTCCGCCATCAGCTTCGGGAGCACGCGGCTGAGGCGGGCCTCCACCCACGTCTGCATCTCCTTGGCCTGCTCCCGTAGCGGCGGTAGCGGATGGTAGCGGGCCGGAACGTCGGGTGGCACGTAAACGGGAGCCTGCGCCGCGGTCGGGCAAGGACGGATCAGCCCCGCGCCCAGCAGCACCCCGAGCGCTGCAGCGAGGACGGCTGGGCGGGCCGGCCGACGCCGTGCGCACGCTCTCGAGGACTCTCTACGGACTGGCATTACGGGCTCCGGCCGTGGTGCGTGCCGATCCGGACGGTGCCCCCGTCCGGTCACGGGCGCACAATGATAAGGCCGCTCGGGGCGAGAGGCACGGCGTGGCTCCGGCCGGCCCCGGATCCGGCGAGCGAGGCCTGCCCTCTCCCCGCGCCGTGATGCGCCGGCCCTCGCACGCCGGGCCCTTCCTGCGCGCTACGAGAGCACTGCTCTGGCGACGCCGGCTCCCAGGCCCACCAGCACCACCGCGGCGGCGGGCACGCGGAAGCGAGCCATGGCCAGCATGGCTGCGACGAAGAGCAGCACGGCCCACGCGCCGTCCACCGCGGCAGGCAGAAGCGACAGGCCCACGCCGAAGATGGAGCCGGTTACGACTGCGTTGACCCCGTCCAGAGCGGCGCGCGCCCATTCGGCCCCCCTCAGGCGCTCCACATGGCGGGCGGCGAGGAGCACGGCCACGAAGGCCGGCAGGTACACGCCCGTCGTAGCCAGGACCGCGCCCGGCAGGCCGGCAGCGGCGTATCCCACGAACGCGGAGAGGGTGGAGATGGGACCCGGCACGGCCTGACTCAGCGCGATGCCATCCAGGTACTCCCCGGGTGTGAGCCAACCGCTGCCGGCGACCGCGTGGGGCTCCAGGAGCGCCACCAGCGTGTAGCCACCACCGAACAGAACCGCACCGATCCCCAGATGGAGAAAGAACACCTTGCCGAGGGCCGCTGCCGACGCGGCCAGCGCGGCGCCGGGCAGAGGAACGAGAAGAAGGGCAGGGCTGGGGGCGTCGGGGTGCTCCCCCGGCGTGTCCGTCCGAGCCTGGCCGCCCCGTGCCGACGGGTCGTGCCGGGGCCCCTGGTCGCCCCGTGCCGACGGCGCCCCGTTGCCCGGGACCCCCGCGCCCGGGGACCGGGATCCTGGACCTCCCGAGCTGGCCCGCCACAGAGACCACGTGACGAGCCCGCCCACAGCCATGGACACCACGATCCAGCGCCCCGCCACGACGGCCACGAGCAACCCCACCGCACCCAGGAGGGGACCGGCGCGGCCTCGCATCGCGACCATGCCGAGGCGCCAGCCAGCCATGAGGATGATGGCCGCGATCACCGGCTTCAGCCCCCACAGGACGGGCGCGACCGCGGGCACGGTTCCGTAGCGGAAGTACACCACCGAGAGGCCGGTGACCATGAGGAAGGTAGGCGTGAGGAAGGCCAGCCCCGTAACCAACGCCCCCGGGACACCACGCTGCGTGTGGCCCACGTGGATGGCCACCTGACTGGAGTTGGGGCCGGGCAGCAGGTTCGTGACGCCGATCAGATGGAGGAAGTGCTCCCGGTCGATCCAGCCCCTCCGCTCCACCACCTCGTCGAGCATGAGGGCGAGGTGGGCCGAAGGTCCACCGACCCCGAGCAAGGAGATCTTCAGAAACGTGCGGAAGAGGTCCGACAGGCTGGCGCGGGGCCGCTCGAGCCCGGTGCTGCCCGAGGGCAAAGCGGCGGCGTCCCCGACCGGGTCGCCGCCACCAGCCTCCTCGCGCACTGCGCCGGCGCTCAGGCCGTACGGGGCCCCGCGGCTCTCACGCTTTCGGGAACCCGGTCGGCGAACTGCTCGAAGTTGTCCTGGAACATCCCCGCCAGCCTCCTGGCGGCCTCGTCGTACGCCTTTGGCGCCGCCCAGGTTTCTCTCGGCGTCAGCACCTCACCGGGCACGTCCGGCACCGACGTCGGCACGGCCAGACCGAACACGGGATCCGCCTCCGTGGGCACGCTGTCCAGATCGCCGGCCAGGGCCGCCCGCACCATGGCGCGGGTGTGGCCGAGCTTCATGCGGGATCCCGTGCCGTAGCCACCACCGGTCCAACCGGTGTTCACCAGCCAGACCCGTGATCCGTGCTGACGGAGCCGCTCACCCAGCATCTCGGCGTACACGGAGGGGTGGCGCGGGAGGAAGGGCGCGCCGAAGCAAGCCGAGAACGTGGCCACCGGCTCCGTGATTCCCCGCTCCGTCCCGGCCACCTTGGCGGTATACCCGGAGATGAAGTGATACATGGCCTGCTCCGGCGAGAGCCGTGAGATCGGCGGCAGCACGCCGAAGGCATCCGCAGTGAGGAACACGACGTTCCGCGGATGCCCACCCATGCCGGGGATCACCGCGTTGGGAATGTAATGGATCGGGTACGAGGCCCGAGTGTTCTCGGTGATGGAGCCGTCGTCGAACTCGATGGTCCGATCGCTCTCGTGCAGCACGACGTTCTCCAGGATCGTGCCGAACATCTGCGTGGCCCGGTAGATCTCGGGCTCGCCCGTCGCGCTCAGGTTGATGACCTTCGCGTAGCAGCCCCCCTCGAAGTTGAAGACCCCGCTGTCGCTCCATCCGTGCTCGTCGTCGCCGATGAGCCCCCGCTCGGGGTCTGCAGACAGCGTGGTCTTGCCGGTCCCGGAGAGGCCGAAGAAGAGAGCCGTGTCGCCCTCGGGACCGATGTTCGCCGAGCAGTGCATGGGGAAGACGCCCTGGTCCGGCAGCATGTAGTTCATGACCGAGAAGATGGACTTCTTGATCTCGCCGGCGTACCAACTGCCCCCGATGAGCACCGTTCGCTCGGCGAAGTTCACGATGATGAACGTGGGCGAACGGGTACCGTGCTTCTCGGGATCCGCGGTGTACCCGGGGGCGTGCAGGACGGTGAAGTCCGGCCTCATCGACACCAGCTCGGCCTCGTCGGGGCGGAGGAACATGTTGTAGGCGAACAGGGAGTGCCACGCGTTGTGGGTGACCACCCGCACGTTGATCCCGTGATGCCGGTCCGCGCCTGCCTGGGCGTCCCGCACGAAGAGCTCCTGCCCGTTCAGGTACTCGATCACACCTTCCTTGAGCAGCCGGTAGCTGTCCTCCGAGATGGGGACGTTGACCTTGCCCCAGTCGACGGAGTCCGTCGTCGTCGGATCATCCACCGTGTACTTGTCGTTCGGCGACCGGCCGGTGTGGGGAGCGGTCACGGCGGCAAAGGCTCCCATGTGTACCAGGCGACCCTCGTCCCGGGCCATGGCCTCCTCGTAGAGGCGGGCCGGCGACAGGTTCCAGTGTACGGGCCGGGTCGGCGACAGGCCGTGCATCTCGAGCCCGTTCTCGCTCCGTCCGCCCGTCCCCTCTACGACCGCAAGGTCTGTCATCGTGATCGTCATCGATCAGGGTCCTCCGTCGGGATGCGGCGGATCCTCAGTCAGGCGGGCCCGCCGCTCGTGGTAGCGCTAGGCCCGGCTGGACCGGCCCGCCCTGAGGCGTCGCCAGTCCATCCGAGAACGCTAAGTTTGCGAAAACGGCGTCTGCGCGTCTACCGACGCGATCGTGGCCACGTTGATCACGTCCTGCGTGGTCGTTCCTCTCTGCAGCACCTGCATCGGGTCGCGCATGCCGAGGGGCACCGGCCCGATGATCTCTGCCCGCCCGATGCCTCGGGTGCCGGTTGATCTGACATACGGCCAGGAGCGTATGCTACCGGGGTGCAAATCGGTGGTCAAACAGCGTCAGGCCCCGCCCGGGTGAGACGCAAGGCTCGGGGCCCCGGGAGCGGGGACCGTCTCGCCTCGCCACGCGGCTCCCGGTAGTTTACCGCGTCGCGCCGGAGCCGCGGGGCCAGTTTCATGGAACGAAGCGGCCTCGGCGTCAAGCTCCCGCCCGAAACGTCTCTCCAACTCGCCAGCAAGGAGAAGGCTCTTGGACATCATCCGCGGTCGTATGGTCCCCCTGGGGTACGGCAAGTTCTGGCGCTCCGACGAGATCGTCGGTCTGAGCCCCATTCTCGAAGACCGCGGGGCCGGCCGCCGCACGGAGGTGTACGTTTCCACGGTGGAAGACGCCGTCGTGGCCTCGCGCTCCGAACGGTCGATCCTCCGGGACATGGTGCGCTTGCCCGACGAGGAGTTCCGGGCCGGGGAGGCCAGGCACCTGCTCGCCGAGCTTCTGGAGGACCTGGGGGACATCAATCCTGTGCTTCGCCGGATGCTCGCGAACGAGGTGCGGTTCGACGTGAAGGGATGGGAGCAGCGAATCGCCGCCCTCCTGGAACGGGAAGGCGGCTCGGAGGATGAGGATCAAGAGGACCTCTTCGCCTCGCTCTGACCGGGTTCGGTACCGCCCGGGGCGCCGAGCCATCACCTACTGCCGCGGCTCTCGGCCCTCGGCGAGGCCGGCCCCTTGGGTGTGCCTGCTCGGTGCTCTCGCGGGGCTGGCCCCTGTTGCCGGCTCGGCCCAGGAGCCCGGCGTGGCGGGGGCGGAGGTCTGTCCGCAGGGGCGTGTGTCCTACGTCTTCATCGACAACCACTCGGTATTCGATACTTCCAAGGAACACACGTCCGGCGCCATTCGTTGGGCGTACAGGGCCGCCAACGCGCTACACGTGCGCACCCGCGAGAGCTTCATCAGCAGTGAGCTCCTCTTCCGCACGGGCGACTGCCTCGACCCCTTTCTCCTCGGGGAGTCCGGGCGGATCCTTCGTGGTTACCGCTTCCTGGCTTCGGCCGACGTGTTCGCCGTGCCGCAGCCCGACGGCACCAACCACGTCGTCGTCGACACGTGGGACGAGTGGACGACGAAGCTGGATCTCGGCATCGCCGTCAGCGACGGCTTCGAGCTGCGTCGGCTCGAGCTGACGGAAGAGAACTTTCTAGGCCGAGGCATACTCATCGGCGTCTTCTTCCGGGAGAGGCGGGAGCTCCAGGAGAAGGGCGTCGAGGTCGAGTCACCGCGGCTCTTCGGCCGGTGGGACGGGCGGCTCTCCTTGGGTAACACGCGAGTGGGAGACTTCTTCGTGCAGGAGCTGCGCTTTCCGTTCCTGGGCGAGGTCGGACAGGTCGCAGCGCGCCAGCAGCTCGCCTCGAGGGAAACGCTGTTCGCCTACTCTACACCCCAGACCCCGGACTTCAGCAACGTGCTGGTGCCCTTCACCGAGCGACGGATCGAGCTGACGGCGGCACGGAGGTGCTGTGAGCCGGGCCGCCTCACCATGTTCGGACTGGGGCTCACCTTCGAGGGTCTCACGTTTCCCGGGTTTCCCGACAACGTCGAGGTGACTCCGGAGGGGGACTTCGACAACACCGAGCCTGCGGACTCCTCCACGGTGGCGGCGATCGCTCCCCAGGCGGTCGAGCGTGAGACGACCCGTGTCAACCTGGTCATGGGCCACCGGCAAGTCCGATTCGTGCAGCGCCGCGGACTGGATGCCCTGGTCGGGGTGCAGGATATCCGTGTCGGGTGGGAAGTCCTGGGTACCCTCGGCCTCGGCGTGCCGCTCCTGTCGGACGCGCCGGCCGACGCCCCCGACGACCTCTTCGCCGCGGTGCAGCTGTTTGGCGGCGGTGCCCCCGGTCCATGGACCGTGAACACGGCCTTGAACGTCGAGGGCCGCTACCTCTTCGAGCAAGGCGATGGCCGGCACGGGTGGCGGGACATCATCGCCGAGCTCGACTTGTACACGTACTGGCGGCCGTCACCCCAGAGCAATCACACCCTCTTCCTGAGGGGTACGGCGGCGGCCGGCTGGTCCATGGAGATGCCTTTTCAGCTGACGCTGGGTGGCGAGGACATCCTCCGGGGGTACCGGGAGGAGCACTTCCCGGGTGGCCAGCGCCTCGTCTTCAACCTGGAGGACCGCATCCGGCTCCACACGCCCCTGGATGATCTTTTGGATACCGGAATCACCGTCTTCGGCGACATGGGAGTGGCCTGGGCCGGCGACGTGCCGTTCGGGTCCAACTCCGGCATCCAGGGGAACGTGGGGATGGGGTTGCGGCTCGGGTTTCCTGCTGGCACGCGCCGGATCGTGCGACTCGACTTCGCCTGGCCCCTTGGACCGGACGCGGCGCTCGACAACGTGATCTTCCGGATCACGCCGTTGGAGATCCTGGGCCTGTTGACGGGGCTCGAGGACCGCCAGCTACAACGCAGCCGCCGGTCGGGCGTGGCGGCGGGGCTCTTCGATGCGGTCGCGCGGTAACGCATGGCGCGCGGGCGCCCGCGTACATCGGTCGGAGCTGTTGGATCGCGTCGAGCAGGATCACGCGGAGCTGGCCGAGTCTCTCTCCCAGGTGTCGCAGGTGAACCGCCTGTTCGGTGGGCTCCGTGCGCTTCGCCGACACCTCGAACGCTTCTTGCCCGGCTCGCTCCGCTTGTTGGACGTCGGTACCGGCAACGGGGACACGGCCGCCGAGCTGACGTCCTGGGCGGCGGCTAGAGGTTCCCGCTGGTCCGTCACCGGGCTGGACCATCACCCGGAGGTTCTTGCGGTTGCCCGAGAGCGTGCGCGTCGGCGGAGTGGCCCCCGGCTCGTGCGCGCCGACGCCTTGACCCTGCCGTTCCGCGATCGTGCGTTCGACGTTGCCTTCTCCACTCTGACCCTCCACCACTTCCGTGACGAGGACGCGGTGCGCCTGATCGCCGAAATGGCTCGGGTGACGCGGAGCACGATCCTCGTCAACGACCTGGAGCGCGGGACCATGAGCTACTGGTCGGCGCGCCTGCTGTCCTGGACGCTGTGGCGGCGGAACCGAATCACCCGACACGACGGTCCCCTCTCAGTGCTCCGGTCGTTCACCCTCGCCGAGCTGCTGGCGCTCGGCCTCCGGTCCCCGCTGCGCGAGCCCCTCGTTCGTCGACACTTCCCATTCCGGCTCGTGTTGGAGGGAGTGCCCACCGCCCGGGGAGACTCACCTCTGGATCTGCGGGTGGCAGGAGAAAATCCCCCCGCATGATCATCGAAGGAGCCGGGGCCTCGATCGTCGACGAGGGATGCGAGCGTCCCGACGTGGTGGTGGTCGGCGGCGGTCCTGCAGGGAGCACGGCCGCCGGATTGCTCGCGAAGGCCGGCTGGCGGGTTGCAGTGCTGGATCGGTCGACGTTTCCGCGGCCCAAGCCGTGCGGTGAATGCCTGAACCCGGGGGCCGTCTCGATGCTGCGCCGTCTCGATCTGCTCCCCCTCGTCATGAGGATCGACCCCGTCCCGCTCCGTGGCTGGTCGCTCCGGACCGGGAACGGGACCCGGGCCGAAGCGCGGTTCGATCCCGTAGCGCCGGGCTTGGCGCTCCGGCGGCTGGACCTGGATTCGGCGCTGCTCGAGGAGGCCCACCGTCGCGGCGCCCGCGTATGCACGGGCGTCCGGGTCGAGACGGTGGAACCGGCGCAGGCTGGGGCGCCTCCGACGGTCTCCGCTCGCCGGAGCGACGGATCTCGGGTGGTGTTGCGACCCCGGTTGATCGTGGGTGCCGACGGGCTGCGCTCCGTGGTCTCGCGCGCACTGGGATCGCTCGCGCGCGGACCCCGTCTTCGCAAGGTGTCTTTGACGTGCCATGTGCAGGGACCCCGGGGACCCGAAACCGGCACGCTGGAGCTGGACGACCTGGGCACCCTCGGCCTGGCTCCGCTCCGCCGACGAGACGGCCTCTGGAACGTCACCGTGGTCGTGCGCAGCGACCGGTTCGGCCGGTTCCTCGCCCGGAACGCCAGGGCCCTCGTGATCGAGCGGCTCGAACGCTCCGGGATCCAGTGGGTACGGGACGCCGACCTGGTAGACGGCCCGTGGGCCTCCGGACCCTTCGACTGGCCGGTGCGCCGCCCCACGGCGCCTGGTGTTTTGTTGGTGGGAGACGCCGCCGGGTACTTCGATCCCCTCACCGGGCAAGGCATCTACCGCGCCCTGCGCACGGCCGAGCTCGCAGCGCGAGCAGCTGACCGGCTGCTGAGCGGCGCGGAGGCTCCCGCCCGTCTCCTCCGGTGGTACGAGGACGAGGTCGACGCCGCCATACGGCCGGGCCGTCGCCTTCAACGCTTGGTCGAAGCGGCCGTCTCACGGCGGCGCCCCCGTAGAACGGCCATCGGACTGCTGCACCGCCGGCCCCGACTGGCCAGCGGCCTGATCCGCGTAACGGGCGACGCCGCGCCCGTTCGATCCCTGCTGAACCCCCGGCTCTGGCGAGCCGGTAACTCTCCGACGACGAGCTGAGGTCCATGCGAACCGTTGACGAACGAACCACGACCGCCCCCCCCGATGCGTGCTTTCAGGTAGCCGCCGACGTGGAGCGGTGGCCCCACATCCTGCCCCACTACCGATGGGTACGCTTTCACCGCAAGGACGGGTTTGCCGCCGGCCTCGTGGAGATGGCGGCGTGGCGGCGCTTCGGGCCCCTGGCGTACCCCACCTGGTGGGTCTCCGAGATGGAGCACGACCGGGAGCGTGGCCTGGTCCTCTACCGTCACGTGGACGGCATCACCCGGGGGATGGACGTGCGCTGGGAGATCATGCCCATGGACGGTGGCGGCTCGCGTCTGCGCATCGTTCACGAGTGGTCGGGCCCCCTGTGGCCGCTCATCGGCGGTCTCGCCGCCGATGTCGTGATCGGACCCCACTTCATCAGCTTCATCGCCGAGCGGACGCTGGCAGGCGTCGTCCGCACGGCGGAGCTTGGGGCCGCCGCATGAACGGCCGACCGCAGGGTCCGACCCGCGAGCTCGAGCGATCCGACAATGGCAGCTCTGCCCGGCGCGTCGTCGTCACGGGCCTGGGGCCTATCACCGCAGCAGGGATCGGGGTCGACGGGCTTTGGGATGGCTTGAAGCGGCGACAATCGCCCGTGACGGGTGTGACCCGCTTCGACTCGAGCCCGTTCCGCACGCAGATCGCCGCCGAGGTGAACGAGTTCGATCCCCTCGACTTCATGGAAAGGTCGGCGGCGCGCCGTCTGGACCGCTTCGGGCACTTCAGCATAGCGGCGACCCGGCAGGCGCTCCAGGACGCGAGCCTCGAGGGCACGGAGTTCGACGGCGACCGGGTTGCGGTCCAGATGGGATCGGCCCTCGGCGGAGTCGCGCACGCGGAGGCCCAACTGGGTCGGTTCCTGGACCGGGGACCCAGGGCGGTCGACCCCCGTCTGGCGCTGACCGTCTTCACGGGCGCTGCGAGCTGCAACGTCGCCATCGAGTTCGGCTTCACGGGCCCCAACTCCACCAACGGCATGAGCTGCGCCTCGGGGTCGATCGCCGTGGGAGAGGCATGGCGGCTCGTTCGCGAAGGCATCGCCGACGTCGCCGTCGCCGGAGGGGTGGAGGCCCCTCTCGCTCCGCTGTCGTTCGGAGCCTTCGCCATCATTCGGGCCATGAGCACGAGAAACCAGGATCCGGCCGGGGCGTGCCGGCCGTTCGACCGGGATCGAGACGGCTTCGTGATGGGCGAGGGAGCGTGCGTGCTGGTGCTGGAGGAACGGGAGCGTGCGCTGACCAGGGGTGCCCGCATCTACGCCGAGATCAAGGGCTATGGCACGACGAACGACGCGCACCACATGACCGCGCCCCGACCTGACGCCGCCCAAGCCAGCCGCGCGATGGCGCGAGCCCTCCAGACTGCCGGTGTCGAACCGGCGGACGTGGCCTACGTGAACGCCCACGGATCCTCCACGCCCCTCAACGACTCCACGGAGAGCCTGGCCATCCGCAGCGCGCTGGGTGAGCGAGCGTACCAGGTCCCCATCTCCGGGACCAAGCCCTATTACGGTCACGCGCTGGGGGCATCCGGCGCCATCGAGGCAGCGATCTGCAGCTTGGTCATCCACCACGGCTGGATCCCGCCGACGTTGAACCACGAGACGGCCGGCGAGGGTTGCGACCTCGACTACGTGGCGGAGAGGGGGCGATCTGGACCGGTAACCGTCGCCGTGTCCAACTCTTTCGGGTTCGGGGGGATCAACGCCTCGCTGACGCTGACGAGTCACCCTCCGGCACCCGAGCATCAGCCGTGATGAGCCCGATTCTCCTCGCGGGGGTCTTCGCCGGCACCGCTGCAGGAGTCGACCTGTTCCTGACCGTGGGGCTACTCTCGGCTCTGGCGCTGGCCGGCGTCCCGCCGCCCCATATCGGATTGGCCGACCTGGCTTCGCTTTGGCTGCTGTTGCCCACGCTGGCGATGTACCTTGCCGAGGCGGTGCTGGAGCGGCGACCGGGCCCGAACCTGATCTGGCGTCAGCTGTGCTTGATCGTGCGTCCCGTCGGCGCGGCCACCCTGGGCGTGCTCCTCATGGCCGGTGAAGAGTCCGCAATGGTCGTTCAGGTGGCCCTGCTCGCCGCCGTCCTTGCACTGGCGGCACACGTCGTCCGCTCGGGGTGGGCCTTTCTCGCCGGCATCGGCGCGAAGGCGCGAAGCCTCGGGCGAGGCCTCTTGCTGGAGGACTTCTTCGTCGTGGCTCTGGTGATCGCGTGGTGGCTCTGGCCTCCGGGCTTCTGGACGCTCGTAGCAGTCGCGGCGGCGCTGGTCGTCGTTCGCGGTCGAGGGTTGATCTCCGCCTTCATGCTCTCGAGCCGGCTGGTGCTGGCCGGGATACGGTCTCTCGTCCGCGCACCGGGGTGGCTCACGCCCCGGCAATTCCCGAGTTGGATGAAGCACCGGCTCGCACCCACAGGAGTCGTGACAGGTGGCCGCCTCCGTGGCACGCCCGCCGCTTGCGTCGGCCTCCCCCGGCCCGGCGCGGTCTCGCGGGGGTGGCTGGTGGTACGAGGGCGGGCGCCCACCTTCGTGCGGCCGACGCGGGGGAGCGTGGAATCCGTCGAGCTCGAGCCGGCGAGCGGAACGCGGTCCTATGAGGGCCCCCTCTGCTACTGCGTGCGGATCTCGGGTCCTGAGGCCCGGCCGCTGTGGATCGTCGTGCCCCGCGACGGACCGGATCCGCGCAAGCTGGCGTTCGAGCTTCACTAGACGGGCAGCGGCACCGGAACCCCCGAGACAGAAGAGAGTACTGCTCCTCTGCCTCCAACGAGACGCCGGCCGCCGACCAGACCCGAAGAGGTAGCGAAGACTCTTGAACCGCGAGATCCGAGCGTTTTAACTTGGACGGGTTATTTCGAAAAACTCGTTACACGGCCTTGAGATCCGGCCCCTTTCCGGGGCGTGGTCCAGTCGACGCCGACCGATGGTCTTGCCTGCTGCGCCCTTCGATCCCCAATCCGAGGTACAGCTAACGGATGTTCTCTTCCTCACGTGGCCTCGACTCATTCGACCAGTACCTGCAGGACGTCGAAAAGTACCCGCTGATCCAGAACCCCGAAGAGGAGCGTGCCCTCGCTCGCCGGGCCAGAGCCGGTGACAAGGAAGCGGCCGAACGCCTGGTTACGGCGAACCTCCGCTTCGTCATTTCCTACGTGAAGAAATACCAGGGCAGAGGGCTCGGTCTGGCGGAGCTGGTTTGTATCGGGAACGAGGGGCTGCTCAAGGCAGTCAAGAAGTTCGATCCCGACAAGGGTGTGAAGTTCATCTCCTACGCCGTCTGGTGGATCCGCCAGACCGTCCTGCAGGCCCTCGCCGAGCAGACCCGGTCGGTCCGCATTCCGCTCAACCAAAACTCCAACTTGGCGAAGCTCGCCCGCACCAATACGGCGCTGACCCAGCAGCTCGGCAGGACGCCGACCGATCAGGAGATCGCCGAGCAGATGGAGGAGCCCGTGGACACGATCCGGGCCCTGCGCCGCGTCGCGGCCAGCGAGCTCAGCCTGGACGCCCCCATCGACCGGAGCGATCGGGATAGCGCCAGCTTCGGTGAGCGCTTCGCCGGCATCGAGAGTGGGGACATCGAAGAGGACGTCGAGGCCATCGCGCGCCGGGACTTCCTCGAGTCCATGTTCGACCGATACCTGACGGAGCGGGAGCGCAAGATCCTCTACCTCTACTACGGTCTCGACGACGGTGAAGAGCGGACCCTGGAGGAGATCGGCTCCCTTCTGGGTGTTACCCGCGAGCGGATCCGACAAATCCGCAACCGTGCCTTCGAGAAGCTCCGTGAGAGCCCGCATGGGGAGTCGCTGTCGGGTTTCTGGCTGGCGAATTAGCCGCACCGGTCCCTCTGCGCGCATCGTGGGTCCCGGCTCCAACGGGTGTGGAGCCGGGACCCTTTTTGCTGTGCCTGGGCTCCGCGGCCTGATCTCGACCGTCATGCTTCTGTCGGGCGTTGGCCCCCCGAGACCGCTGGCCGCCCAGGAGTGGGACTCGGCCGAGGCCCTCGAGCTCGTGCAGCGGGCACGCCGGACGCGTCAGGGCACGGTCCTCGAGGAGGGCCTCACGAGCTACACGGCCGATGCGCGGGGCTACGTCTACTTCTTCGTCGACCACGACGGGTCCGAGGAGCGCAACCTGGTCAAGACCGATCAGGTCGCGCTCCAGCTCTACTGGCGGTCGCCGAACCTCACGAAACAGGTGATCGTCGGCCTCCGCGATGAGAAGAAGCTCCCGACCAACATTCAGTACCATCTCGATCACCTGACGGTCGTCCAGGACGACTTCGGCGATCGTATCCGACTCGGCGACGGCGACGAGGTAGCCGCGGTCGTGCACCCGCTGGCCGCCGCCTCGGAGCGTGTGTACGACTTCCGCCTGGGGGACTCCCTGACGATCCGGTTCGCCGGTCCCGAGGCACCCGTGCGCGTTCAGGAGATCCAGGTTCGTCCCCGGGACGTGGAGCGTCCCGGCTTCGTGGGCAGCGTGTACGTCGACCGGAGCACTGCGGCGGTCGTGCGGATGAGCTTCACCTTCACACCTGCCTCCTACGTCGATTCGTACCTCGACTACATCCGGATCTCCCTCGATAACGCCTTGTGGGACCGTCGCTACTGGCTTCCCCACCGACAGCAGGTCGAGATCCGACGTGAGGCCCCGTTCTTCGACTTCCCCATGGGAAGCGTGATCCGTGGCCGCTTCGAGATCAGCGGGTACGAGTTGAACGAGGACGTGCCGCTGAGCCTGTTCGATGGACCGCGTGTGACCGGGCTCCCCGAGGAGGCCCGCAAGACCTTCGAGTTCGAGGAGGGTCTCTACGCTCAACTCGAAGAAGAGGGCCTGGGTCCGGCGCCCGATCTGGACGCCATCCGGGCCCACGCCACGGATCTGGCGCGTACCCAGTACCTGAGCGGGCTTCTCCCCGTCCGCCTCTACACACCCGGCGTGTCTTCCCTGCTCCGGCGGAACCGTGCCGAAGGCACGTTCCTGGGCGTGGGCTTTTCGCACCGCCCCGACAATGGGATCGGCCTGCGGGTTTCTGGGGGATACGCGTTGGGGCGAGGCGAGGGACAGTTGCGACTGGCACTGGACGGCGGTGACCGCTGGCCCGGCGCGCGGCTCATCGCCTTCCTGAACGAGCCTCGCGACATCGGCCCCATCGTGACCGCGAGCGGTGCCGTGAACACGCTGGCCGTGATCGCCCAAAGCCAGGACTATCAGGATCTCTATTTCACCTCGGGAGTGTCGGCAGAGCAGGGCTTCCCGGTCGGTGATGCCTGGGGGCTCAGCGTGACGACCCGCTGGGAGAGGCAGCGGACGGCCCGAGACGTGATCGGCGACTCCGTCTCCGCTCCCTTCCGCCCAGTGCTGCCTACTGACGACGGCGACGTCCTCGCCCTCGACCTGGGCGCTGACTGGGCGCCGGGCTCGGGGTTCGAGGTGGACGGCACCTTGACCCTGGCAGCCTTCGACGGCGACGCCTACACGCGCGTCACGGCCAGCGCTACCTGGGGCCGCGAGTGGCTCGATCGCCACGGCGATATCGAGGTCCAGCTCCAGGGTGGCGCCACGACGGACCGCACTCCCGGGCAGGGCCTCTTCCTCTTGGGTGGACGGAGCACCGTGCCGGGATACCCGTTCCGGTCCTTCGTCGGCGACGCGTTCTGGCTCCTGCGCGCTGACGGTCGAGCCGCGGTCGCCTGGCCGTGGGTCAGCGTCCGGGCGTTCGGCGCGCTCGGCGGAACGGATCTGGCCCGGGCATCCTTGCCCGAAGCGTGGGCCCAGGCTCCGACGGGCTCGGCGCGGACGTCCGCGGGACTGGGTGTCGACCTCCTCTGGAACGTCGTCCGGCTGGAGCTGGGCCGGGGCCTCTCGAGCGGGGGCGAGTGGGAGCTCAACTTCTTTGCGAGCAAACAGTTCTGGCCGGTACTCTGAGAGGCCCCAGCCCGGCCCTCACTCGGCCCCGGACGGCGGTGGCGACAGCAGGACGAGCTCTTTGACGTTGACGTCGGCCGTGGGGATGCTAACGCCGTCCCGCTCGTAGGAGTCGTACTCCAGACGGCCTTCGACGTACACACGGTCCCCGGTGTTCACGTAATCTTCGGCGAACTGGGCGAGTCGGTTCCAGAGCGTCAGACGGTGCCAATCCGTCCGCTCCTCTCCGTCCGAGCCGTTGGACGGGATACGGCGGTTGGTGGCCAGGGAGACGTGGGCGACCTTGGTCCCGTTTTGGGTCTCCCTGACCTCCGGCTCCCTCCCGATGTTTCCAACCAGGATGATCTTGTTCACCGATCGGCTCATTGTGCGCTCCTCCGTGGATCGCTTGCGGACGCGGACCGCGCCGGGGCGGTCGAGGCTTCGATGAACGGTAGGGAGCTGGGCTGGGCGTCCGAATGGCAATCCGGGACCAGTATCGAAGCTGGACCCGACGATGGCGGCTGAGCCAGCGATCGCTGCTGGAAGCGCCCCTCCTCGGCGAGTCGACCGGAGGGGGTATCAAGGTGGCGTCAGCCTTTACACTCGTACCAGTTCTCGCCGACGCCGTCGTCGACCTCGAGGGGCACGTCCAGCACCATGGCCCCCTCCATCTTCGCGGTCACCAGTGGACGGAGCGCGTCGACCTCGTCTGCGGGAACCTCGAAGAGGAGCTCGTCGTGCACCTGCAGGAGAAGCGCCGCCGACGAGCGCTCGACACCCAGGGCGTCCTGGATGTCGATCATGGCCTTCTTGATCAGATCCGCAGCGGTTCCCTGGATGGGGGTGTTCTGCGCCACGCGCTCGCCGAACTGGCGGATGTTCCAGTTGTTTGACTGAAGCTCCGGCACGTAGCGTCGCCGGCCGCCCAGAGTCTCGACGTATCCGCGCTCCCGGGCCATGGCCACCTGGGCGTCGAGGAACGCGCGCACGCCGGCAAACCGCTCGAAGTAGTTGCGGATGAAGTCCTTTGCCTCCTGACGGGATATTCCCAGTTGGCGGGCCAGGGAGAAGTCCCCCTGGCCGTACAGCGTTGCGAAGTTGATGGTCTTCGCCTGAGCTCTCATGCCGGCGGTGACGTCCTCTACGGCCACGTCGAAGATCACGGACGCGGTCTGCTTGTGGACATCGATCCCCTGGCGGAACGCCGTGACGAAGGCGTCGTCTCCCGAGAAGTGGGCCAGGATGCGGAGCTCGACCTGAGAGTAATCCGCGGCGTAGAAGACGTGCCCCGCCGCCGGCACGAAGCCCTTTCGGACCTCCCGCCCCAGCTCGGTTCGAATGGGGATGTTCTGGAGATTCGGATCGCTCGAGGACAGCCGGCCGGTGGCGGCCACCGCCTGGTTGAAGCTGGTGTGGATCCGGCCCGTCCTCGGGTTCACCAGCTTGGGCAGGGCGTCCACATAGGTGCTGCGCAACTTCTCGAGCTGACGGTACTCGATGAGGAGCCGCGGCACGTTGTGGCCCATGGCGGCCAGCTCCTCCAGGACGCTGGCATCGGTGGACGGCCCCGTCTTCGTGCGCTTGAGCACCGGTAGCTCGAGCTGGTCGAAGAGCACCTCTCTGAGCTGCGGGTTCGAGTTCAAGTTGAACTCCAGGCCCGCGATCTTGTGAATCTCGTCCTGGATCAGAGCGAGCTCCGTTTCGAGCTTCGCGCTCATGCGTGCGAAGAAGGCCGTGTCGATGCCGATGCCCCGTCGCTCCATGCGGCTCAGGACGGGAACGAGGGGCATCTCGACGGTCCGGAACAGCTCCGCGAGTGACTGATCCTCGAGCTGGGGCTCGAAGCGACGCTGCAGGCGCAGAGAGGCGTCGGCGCCCCTGGCGGCCAGCTCCATCCCGGCGGCGGCGCTGACCTCCACCATGGGCACCGCGGATCGACCCGTGCCGGTCACCTCTGCACGGGTCGGCACGCCCAGCGACAAGAGGTCCCCGGCCAGTGACGGCAGGTCGTGGGCCCGGCGGCCCGGATTCAGCACATACGAGGCCACCATGACGTCGAAGCTCAAGCCCTCCACAGGTGCGCCGGCCCCTTCCAGCACGATGGCGTGGTGCTTCAGGTCGTGGCCCACCTTGGCCACCGCCGGGTCGGCCAGTACCTCGGCCAGCGGCGCCATCTCCGCCTGGTCGAGCCCGGGAAGGTTGGCCCGGGCGGGATCGGTCACGTCGCCGAGGGCCAGGGCCGGCGCCTCCCGGTGGCCCAGGGGCAGGTAGCGGGCGGTACCAGGCGTCACGGCCACGGCCAGGCCGACAAGCTCCGCCCGGTGCGGGTCCGTGTGGGACCCCACGGTGGCGAGGCCCATGGACCCGGCAGCCCGGAGCTCCGTCACCAGGCCCTGAATCTCCCCTACATCGGCAACGATGCGGTAGTCGAGGGACAGGCCCTCGGCGTCCGCCTCACCTGCCGTGCCGGTGTACTCCTCGATAAGCTTACGGAACTCCAACTCGATGAAGAGCTCTCGGAGACGGTCCCGGTCCGGCTCGTGCACCTGGAAGCGCTCCAGGTCCAGCTCGCACGGCACGTCCTGCTGGATCGTGACCAGCCGCTTGGAGAGCCGGATGTCGGCGGCGTGTTCGAGCAGGGACTCGCGGGCCCGCTTCCCCGTGACTTCGGCGGCGTGGTCCAACACACCCTCCACGGTGTCGAACTGCTCCAGCAGCTTGAGAGCGGTCTTGGGCCCGATGCCCGGCGCTCCCGGGACGTTGTCCGAGGAGTCACCGATGAGGGCCAGGTAGTCGACGACGCGATCCGGCGGCACGCCGAGCTTCGCCGTCGCCCCGGACTCGTCCACCCAGTGTGCCTCGACGCCCGCAGCTCCGCCTCGGCCCGGGTTCAGCAGGCTCACGCCGGGCCGCACCAGCTGGTAGAAGTCCTTGTCCCCGGAGACGATCACGCACTCGAGGCCACGGGCCTCGGCCTGCGCCGCCAGGGTGCCGATCACGTCATCGGCCTCGTAGCCATCCACCTCCACCACAGGATCGTGGAATGCCGCGATGAGCTCGCGGATCCTGGGCAGGCTGGAGCGGAGCTCGTCAGGCATCTTGGCCCGGGTCGCTTTGTACTCCGGGAAGATCACCTCCCGCTCGCTCCGACCGGAGTCGAACACCACGGCCAGGTAGTCCGGATCGTAGTCCTCCCTGAGAGAGATGAGGAACCGCACGAATCCGAACGGCGCCGACGTGTTCTCGCCCGTCGAGCTGATCAGGGGGTTACTGATGAACGCGAAGTACGAGCGGTAGATCAGGGCATACGCGTCGATGAGGTACAGACGCGGTGCCTTCTTCGCTGGAATATCGACCATGGGTCGGCAAGATAGGGATCCGCCGTCGGTGCCGGCACCCCTGGTGGTTGGCCAGGGGACTCTCACCCCCAAGTCACTTCCCGCCGGGCTTTCGCCTCACGGTTGATTGCCCGCCTCCCGGCGGGCCGCGCCATGCCTGGCGCACAGCGAAAAAGGCGCTCCGCGGCGTCAGCCGCGGAGCGCCTTCCGCTGGACCCGACGAGGTCCTACTGCTGCCGAGTCACCTCGGAGGCTTGGAGACCCTTTTCGGTTTCACGAAGCTCGAACTCCACCTGGTCGCCTTCCGCCAGGGTTCGAAACCCCTCGCCGGTAATGGCGGAGAAGTGGACGAAGACGTCGTCACCCGTTGGTCGTTGGATGAAGCCGTATCCTTTCGAGTCGTTGAACCACTTCACGGTCCCTCTGGGCATTCCTCAACCCTCCAGCGCAGGTGAAACCACGGGCGAATCGCGGCCCGGACCACAAGCTTAGAGAGGGGCTCCACACGAATGCAAGCCTGCGGTCGTAACGCCTTGCGGCTTCGTCGAATCGGTCGACCCGTGGGCCGTCAGGCAGCCCCGACCTCCATGGCGTGGAGGGCGTCGACCATCTTCTGTGCCGATTCCTCCATGTCGATCACCAGGCTGTCGATGCGCGACACGAAGTAGTTGTGGGCGATGCTGACTGGAATCGCGATGGTGAGACCAGCCGCTGTGGTCAGCAGGGCCACCTTGATGCCGCCCGCCACGAGCGTCGCTTCCACCTCGCCTGCCATCTCGATGGACTGGAAGGCGATGATCATGCCGATCACGGTCCCGAGGAAGCCCAAGAGCGGCGCGATGTTCGTGAGCGTGGCCAGGATCACCAGGCCGCCTTCGAGCTTGCTCAGCTCGATGAGGCCCTGGTTCTCGATGGCCTTGAGCACCCGGTCGGTCCCCTCCTCGTACCGCTCGAGGCCGGCGTAGAGGATATTGGCCGCCGGAGTGTCGGACGAGCGGGTGACCTCGAGGGCCTCGCTGAGGCGCTGCTGGGCCAGGAGCTCGTCCACCTCCTTCAGAATGCGCCGCGTCTTGGCACCCGTGGCCATGAGGCTGAAGAACTTCCAGATGATGACGAGGATACCCAGGGCGAGACAGAGCCCGAGGGGCCACCGCATGAAGCCCATCTCATCCCAGACGAATACTACCTGCTCGCCGATCGTCTGGTCCGCCTGCTCCATGCCGGGGATCTGCAGCAGGGCGCTGTAGAGACTCATCACTCCGTCCAAGAGGACCTCCTGCGGATGCGTATCACCTGTTTGTATTGAGAAGCCCCAACTGTAGGGCAACTCAGACTTTGCGACAAGGGTCCGCAAAATGACGGGCGCCTTCTGACGTGTCAACCCCCGAAATCAAGGCGAAAGCGAAGAGCCGCGAGGCCCCGGCCATGTGGTCCGGGTCACCTGGATTCACCGAATCGCCCCGCACGACCGGTGACGCGAACGTCCCGGTCCGCTCAGGCCTTGTGGCAGGCCACGAGATGACCCTGGGCCTTCTCCTCGAGTCGCGGCACGACCTGCCGGCACGAGTCGTCCTTGGCAGGAAATGGACACCGCGGGTGAAAGGGACAACCGGAGGGAGGGCTGACCGGGCTGGGGACGTCGCCCGGGAGAAGCACTGGCCTCTGGCGGGCCGTCGGGTCGGGCCTCGGCACCGCTGACAGGAGGGCCCGCGAATAGGGGTGGAGCGGCGTTCGGTAGAGGGGCTCGGCCCCCACCGACTCTACGATCCGTCCAAGGTACATGACGGCCACTCGGTCGCTCACGTGCTCGACTACGGACAGATCGTGGGCGATGAACAGGTAGGTCAGGCCCAGCTCTCGCTTGAGAGCGTCCAGGAGGTTGATGACCTGGGCCTGCACCGACACGTCCAACGCGGAGACCGGCTCGTCGCAGACTATGAGCTCCGGCTCCACGGACAGGGCCCGGGCGATGCCGATCCTCTGCCGTTGGCCACCGGAGAACTCGTGAGGGTAGCGGTTGGCGTGGTCCGGTCTGAGTCCCACGAGGTCCAGGAGCTCGTGGACGCGCCTCCTCCTGGAGGGGCCATCTCCATGGAGGCCATGGACGCGGAGAGACTCCTCGAGCATGCTGCCCACGCTTGCCCGGGGATTGAGGGACGAGAAGGGATCCTGGAAGATGATCTGGGCCTGCCGCCGGAACGCTCGCAGGGCGCGGCGGTCCATGGCCAGGACGTCCCGGCCCGCAAAGCGCACGGATCCCGCCGTAGGCTCCACCAGCCGCAAGATCGCCCGGCCGGTCGTGGACTTGCCGCAACCCGACTCCCCCACCAAGCCCAGCGTCTCTCCCCGCCGCAGCGCGAAGCTCACCCCGTCTACTGCCCGCACCGACCCCGCGCCCCTGCGCCACGGGCCGGCACGCAGCGGGAAGTGGACGGCCAGATCCTCGACCTCCAGGAGCAACGGTGCCGGCGTCGTGGTGTCCCCGACCGAGGCCTGCTCGCTCATGCCTCCCCCGTGGCGGTGGGAGGCGGACCGGCGGGGGGTCCGCTCATGAGGTCCCCTCCCTTCGCCGCCCTCTCCGGCTCGGCAACGAGCCAGCAGCGCGACGTGCCCTCCGGGGTCTCGAGCAGACGGGGGGCCTCGGAGCCGCATCGCCCCCACGCGTACGGGCACCGTCGGTGAAAGCGGCACCCCGCGGGCCACCGGGTCGCCGGCGGTACCACTCCGGGGATGGGCAGCAGGCTCTGTCCCCGGAGGGCCGGATCCGGCACCGAGCGGAGTAGCCCCTGGGTATAGGGATGCCCGGGGGAGCGGAAGATGTCGCGCACGCTCCCGGTCTCCACGATCTGGCCGGCGTACATGACGTGGACCCGGTCGCACGACTGGGCCACGACGCCGAGGTCGTGCGTCACCAGTATCACTGCCATGTCGCGGCGTGCCTGCACGTCGGCCAACAGAGCCAGGATCTGAGCCTGGATGGTGACGTCCAACGCGGTGGTGGGCTCGTCGGCGATGAGGAGACGCGGCTGACACGACAATGCCATGGCGATCATGACCCGCTGTCGCATCCCACCCGAGAGCTGGTGTGGGTGCTCCCCATAGCGTCGCTCCGCGTCGGCAATCCCGACCTCCTCCAGCAGCCCCACAGTCGCCCTCCGAGCCGCGCGCCGGTCGAGGCCCCGGTGTAGACGGAGCGCCTCGGCGATCTGCTCACCCACCGAGAAGACCGGATTCAGCGAGCTCATGGGCTCCTGAAAGATCATGGAAATGTCGTTGCCCCGGACCTGACGGTACCGGGACTCCGTCGCCCCCACGAGCTCCTCACCGTCGAGACGGATGGAGCTTCCTTCCACGATCCTCCCGGCCGGCCGATCCACGAGGCCCATGATCGAGAGCGCCGTGACGGACTTCCCGCAGCCGGACTCGCCCACGATTCCCAGCGTCTCGCCGGCCCCGACCTCGAACGAAACGCTGTCCACGGCCCGGGCCTCTCCCGACTCGGTGCGAAACCACGCCCGCAGGTCGGTCACCTGGAGCAGCGGAGCCGTCACCGGGACCGCCTCACCGTCGACCCGCCTGGCGGGGGTCCAGGGCGTCTCGTAGGCCATCCCCTACCAGATTGAAGGAGAGCACAGTGAGCACGATGGCCAGGCCCGGGAACGTGGAGATCCACCAGGCCCGGAGGAGCACGTCCCGCCCGTTCTCCACCATGCTGCCCCACGACGGATCGGGCGGCTGAATTCCCAAGCCGAGGAAGGAGAGGCCCGCCTCCAGCACAATGGTGTTCCCGATGCCCAGCGTAGCGGCCACGATCACCGGCGCCATGGCGTTGGGCACGATGTGACGCAGAATGACCCTCCGCCGCGAGTAGCCCAGCGCGCGGGCCGCCTGCACGAACTCTCGCTCCCTCAGGCTCAGGACCTCGCCGCGCACGATACGACTCACGTAGGGCCACTGGGTCAGGCCCAGCACGGCCACGATCAGGAAGATGCTGGGCTCGAAGAGAGCGATGACGGTGATCAGCAGCACGAGCCGTGGGAAGGCGATCACCATGTCGACGAAGCGCATGATGACGCTGTCGGTCCGGCCGCCCAGGTAGCCGGCGACGGCGCCGATCAGGGTCCCGAGCGTCACGCTGATCCCCACGGCGATGAACCCGATGCTCAAGGACACCCGTGCACCATAGAGAAGCCTGGACAGCACGTCACGGGCGAACTGATCGGTGCCGAGGGGATGGGCCGCGCTGGGGCCGAGGAAGCGCTGCGAGGCCAGATCGCCCTGGTGCACAGGGTCGTACGGAGCCAGGAACGGAGTGAGCACCGCCACCATGTAGAACAGGCCGATGGCGACCATCCCAGCCAAAGCCAGTCGGTTTCGCCCGAACGCGCGAAGCGTCAGGGCCCACTGGCCGTCCCCGCGCTCGGCGGCGCGCAGCCTCCCTCCCCGGACGGACCAGAGCCACGGTCCCAGGATGGCCGCCACCAGGGCCGCCAGCGCCACCCACTCCCCCGGCGACTCGTAGGGAAGCCCCGACACCCGCTCCCAGCGCACCAGAAGCGTCCACAGTCCCAGGGCCCACGCTACGAGCGCGAAGAGCCCGGCTCCCCACCGGCCCTCGAGGAGCTGGGGCACTCCGGGCAGCACCCCCGCCAGCAGCCGGCCGCGACGCGTCTCAGTCATACCGCACCCGCGGGTCGATGACCGCGTAGAGGATGTCCGCCAGCAGGTTCCCCACGACCACCATCGTGGCGAAGATCAGGCTGCCCCCCAAGACCACGGGATAGTCCCGTTGGTTGATGGCGTCCACGACCAGCTTGCCCATGCCCGGCCAGGAGAAGACCGTCTCGATGAAGACGGTCCCGCTGAAGAGGAAAGGCAGGTACAGCCCCAAAAGCGTGGCCACGGGGATCAGGGCGTTCCGCAAGGCGTGCTTGAAGACCACGGAGCGGGCAGGCAGGCCCTTCGCCCGGGCCGTTCGGATGTAGTCCTGACGGATGACCTCGAGCATGCTGGCGCGCATGTAGCGGGCGATCCCGGCGGAGAGGACCAGGGCCAAAGACATGGCCGGCAGGAACAGATGCCTCGCCCGGTCTGCCAGCCTCTCCCAACCGCCCAGGAACTCGTAGTCGATGGACGTCATACCGGATGCCGGGAACCAGATCGGCCACTCCCAGACGTTTCGGGCAAAGAGGCTGAAGACGAGGATCATCATCAGCGCCAGCCAGAAAGACGGCATGGAGTAGAAGAAGAGGGCGAGCACGCTGAGGATCGAGTCGAGGGCAGAGTACTGACGAACCGCCTGGATGACCCCCAGGACGATACCGACGAGGAAGGCGATACCGAACGCCACCCCCGCCAGGATCAGCGTGTTCGGGAGGATCTCGGCGATGAGCTCGGTGACGGGGCGGTTCCGGGCGAACGAGTACCCGAGATCACCGCGGGCCAGCGAAGCGAGCCATCGCCCGTACCGGACGTGAATCGGACGGTCCAGGCCGAAGTTGGCCCGGATCTGCTCCATGGTCGCGGCGTCCATCCCGGGCCGGGCGTACACGAGGGCGGGGTCGCCGGGCGCGAGGTTGACGATGAAGAAGAGGATGGTGGCGACGCCGAGAACCAGTGGAATCGCCCCGAGGAGCCGTCGGGCCAGGTAGCGGGTCATGTCAGCGGCCCCGAGACGGGGCGGGGGTCGGTGCGACTCGTGCGGCCCGAGTCCGGAGAGGTACCGGCCGAGCTATCGGTCCCCACCGCTGCCGTATTTCCGAAGATCGCCGGGAATCCACCAGCTCCCCACGTTCACCCACTCACCACGGACGTCCACCTCGACGTCCTGGAGTCGGCGGTTGAGCCCCACGAGTCGGTGGTTGAAGTAGAGGAAGCTGTACGGCTGTTCCTCCATCAGCGCCCGCTGATATCGATGCCAGTAGGGGCGCGCTTCGTCTCTGTCCACGATCAGCTGCAGGGTGTCGAGCAGCCCGTCCAGCTCGGGGTTGACCGTGCCTGACAGGGCATAGGGGCCGTCGACCGCCCGCGAATGGAAGAGGTCCGTGTCGTCGATCCGGAAGTCGTTCACCCAACCCCAAACCACCCCCTCGAAGTCACGGGCCTCGGGATCGAGGACGGTGGACAGCATGGTCTGGTATTCCAGGATGCGGGTCTGGACCTCGACGCCGATCTGGCTGAGACTGGCCTGCACCAGCTGGGCCAGATCGGCGCGGACGGCGTTGCCCTGGTTCGAAGCCACCGTGACGGCGAGCCGGTCCCCGGCCTCGTTCTCCCGGACGCCGTCCCCGTCCCGGTCGCTCCACCCCGCCTCCTCCAGAAGGCGCCGCGCGCCGTCGGGGTCGTATGGCATCTCCGTCGCCGATGTGGGGTCGAACGCCCAGTGGAACGAGGGCACCGACGAGTTCGCGGTCTCTCCGTACCCCTGGAGCAGCACGTCGATGATCTCGCCCCGGTCGACGCCCATCGTCAGGGCCGTGCGCACCCGACGATCCGCGAGCTGCGGCTTCCGTCCATTCCACACGACGCTCGTGTACTGCCGGAAGGGGAAGCTGCGCAGGTCCAGGTGCTCCGCCTCGACGATGCTGCCGGACTGGTCCGGGTCCGGTGCCGAGTAGAAGTCGACGTTCTCGGTCAGCAGCTCGGCGAGCAGCGTCGACTGGTCGAGGACGATGCGGTAGACGTAGCGGTCCAGGTAGGGTGGCCCGCCCAGCCCCGGTGGAAAGGCCGGGTTGCGCCGGAATATCCACCGGTCGTCCTGCCGATGCTCCACGAATACGAACGGCCCGTTGCCGACCGGACAGCGGGTGTTGAAGGGATGCTGGGCCAACTCGGCGGGAGGCACGTTCGCGAGCAGGTGTGCCGGCATGATGGCCGTTGATGTCCAGGCGTCCAGGTAGTCCAGATGGGGCTCGAGCTGAAAACGCACGGTGAAGGAATCCACGACCGTCACTGCATCTGCGCCTGGAGCGTACTTGGCCCAGTAGTTGGGATTGGGGAACTGCGTCGCGGGGTCCGCCGCCCTCCTGTAGGTGAACTCCACGTCGTAGGCTGTGGTCTTCTTGCCGTCGTGCCAAAGGACGTCGTCGCGGAGGTGGAAGGTGAGCCCTCCGTCTTCCGAGAGCTCCCAGGACTGAGCCAGATAGGGCGCGAACTCCAGCTCCTGGTCGTATCGCACGAGCGGCATGAGGTTCACGAACGCGTGGTGCTGCCGCGCAGAGTAGTCGGGGGCGGTGAGGGAGTTCATCCCGCCCGCCAGCGGACCGTAGCTTGCCGCCACCGCGGTACCCCCGTAGCGCTCGCCGGTGGGTTCCGGGAGCTGGCTGGTAAACGACTCCACCGCAGCCATCGCCTCGGCACAGAAGGCGTCCGCAGCGGCTGTCGGGGCAGCCTGGTCCGAGCCGCAGGCCGGGAGGCACAACGCCACGAGGGATGCGGTGGCCTTCGCTCGGTGCGACATCTGGGCTCTCTCCCCTCTCGCGGTTCTCCGTGGCGCTCGACTCGGGCGCCACGCGCCTCCCCTACGGGGTCGACAGGCGAGGGGCGACACCCAAATGGCGATCACCGCCGCCAGGTCCAGTCTGCCGAGCGGTAGCGCGACTCCAGTCCCTCCGCCAGAGCCTGCTCCGCGATCGTCAGCTCGCCGCCGTCCCAGGTGCCGCCCAGTACCTCCTCGAACGCAGGCACCAGGGAAGCTTCCAGCTGCCTCCGCGGGGGCACCGATCCGAGGAGCGCCTCCAGCGTGGCGGGCGGCCGGGACGCGGCCACCGGACCGAAGGTGCCGATCATGGCCTGGTCACCGGCCAGGATGATGGAGCCGTGCTGGAGGATCGTGCGACCCATCCGGACCTGTGCGCTTCCTACCAGCTTCTGGCCCCGTGCCACGACCTCGCCCTCGGCGGGGGCATCGAAGCAGGGCCCCGCACCCGGACCGGCGGCAGCTCCCGGCGCAGGCGCCAGCGCCACCGGCGCCCCCAACGACCGTAGAGCCGTCGCCAACGCCTGGTTCACCTTCCTATAGGTGTCTCGCAATCCGCCGACTGCCCCGACCCCCACGGCCACCGCATACGTGAGCTCTTCGTGGTGGAGCACGACGCGGCCGCCCGTCGGCCGACGGACGAAGGCCACCCCGGCCTCCCGGGCCGAGGCCGCGTCGTACAGACCCCTTGCCGCCTCGTTCCGTCCGAAGGATAGGGTGGGGCGATCCCAGCGGTAAAGCCTGAGCACGCCCTCGCCCGACCGAAGCTCCCGGGCCAAGGCATGGTCCACGGCCATGTTGCGCGCGCCGGGCAGCGCCCCGTCGGAGATGACGCGCCAACGAGCCGGCGGTGGCGTTCGGCCGCTCACCGGACCGGCCCTCGCCCCGCGCCGGCCAGGCCCACCGGTCGTGGGCTCAGAAGGAGAAGCTCCCGCCCGGCTCCACGATCTCGACCCGAGCACGGTCCCCGACCAGGGCCCGGAAGTGCTCCGGGTCCTGCGCGATGAGGTCCCAGGTGTTGTAGTGGATCGGGATCACCACGCCGGGCTGGATGAACTCCACGGCCCGGGCAGCGTCCTCGGGCCCCATGGTGAAGTTGTCGCCGATGGGAAGCATGGCGACGTCCACCTTGCCCCGGAGGAGCTGCATCTCCATGAGCAGGGCCGAGTCTCCCGCGTGGTAGAGGGTCTTCCCGCCGAAGTCGATCCAGAACCCTCCGGGGACGGTCGTGAACGCACCGGTGTCGTCCCCCGCCACCTGACCGCCGTGGAGCGCCGGCGTCATCTTCACGTACCCGAAGGGGAAGTGATGCCCGCCTCCGATGTGGAGCGGATGGACGTTCTCGATGCCCTTGGTCCCGAGGAAGCTCACGATCTCGAACGTGGACACGACCATGGCGCCCGTCTGCCGAGCGAGGGGGATCGTGTCCGCGAAGTGATCGTAGTGACCGTGCGTGCAGAGGATGAAGTCCAGCTCCTGAACGTCTGCGCGCTTCAGCTCGGAAGCCGGGTTGTCGTCCAGGAAGGGATCGATGAGGATCCGCGTGCCGTCGTCGGCAATGACGGTGGCGGTCGCGTGCCCATGGTAATCGATGCGGGGCATGGTGGTCTCCTTGTCTGGGCCGGATCCGGCCGGCGGTGACGCCGACCGTCCTCCGAGGCCCCCTGCAGGTCAGACAGCTCCGCCGGTGGCCGCCTCCTCGTACGCCTCGATGGGGGGACACGCACACACCAGGTTGCGGTCGCCGTATGCGTTGTCCACCCGCCGTACCGGCGGCCAGTACTTGTGCTCGCGTGTCCACAGCGCGGGGAACGCGGCCTGTTGGCGCGAATACGGGTGATTCCACTCGTCCGCCGTGACCATCAGGGAGGTGTGGGGCGCGTTCCTGAGCGGATTGTCCTCCGGATCGGCGAGTCCCATCTCCACCTGTTCGATCTCGGCCCGTATCGAGATCATGGCGTCGCAGAAGCGGTCCAGCTCGGCCTTCGACTCGCTCTCGGTCGGCTCTACCATGAGGGTGCCGGCTACGGGAAACGACATGGTCGGGCTATGGAAGCCGTAGTCCTGCAGCCGCTTGGCCACGTCCTCGGCGCTGATCCCCGACGACTGCTTGAGCGGCCGCAGGTCCACGATGAACTCGTGGGCCACCCGGCCTCCCGGACCCGTATAGAGGATCTCGTAGTGATCGGCGAGCCGCCTGGCCATGTAGTTGGCGTTCAGGATGGCGATCTCCGACGAGCGACGCAGTCCCGCGCTGCCCAGCAGAGCGATGTACGCCCAGGAGATGACCAGGATGCTGGCGCTGCCCCACGGCGCCGCCGATACGGGACCGATGGCTCGCTCCCCTCCCACCTCCACCTGCGGGTGGCCCGGGAGGAAGGGGGCCAGCTTCTCGTTGACGCAGATGGGGCCCATGCCCGGGCCGCCCCCCCCGTGAGGAATGGCGAACGTCTTGTGCAGGTTGATGTGGATGACGTCGGCGCCGTAGTCGCCGGGTCGAGCCAGGCCCACCTGCGCGTTGAGGTTGGCCCCGTCCAGATAGACCATGCCACCGTTCTCGTGAACGATGTCGCACACCTCCCGGACGGTGGGCTCGAAGACGCCGTGAGTGGACGGGTAGGTGATCATCAGCGCGGCGAGCTGGTCGGTGTGCTGCGTCGCCTTGGCCCGGAGGTCGTCCAGGTCCACGTTCCCCGCCTCGTCGGTCCGTACCACCACGACCTTCATGCCGGCCATCACCGCGCTGGCCGGATTCGTACCGTGAGCCGAACCCGGTATCAAGCAGACACATCGGTGCTCCTCGCCGCGGTCCTCGTGGTACGCCCGGATGGTGAGGAGACCCGTGTACTCGCCTTGGGCGCCCGAGTTGGGCTGGAGCGATACGGCCCCGAGCCCGCTGATGTCCGCCAACCACCGTTCCAGGTCGGCGATGATGCGGGCGTACCCGCCGGCCTGATCCAGAGGCGCAAAGGGATGAAGCCCGCCGAACTCGGGCCAGGTCACGGCCTCCATCTGCGTCGTCGCGTTCAGCTTCATGGTGCACGAGCCCAGGCTGATCATGCTCGTGTTCAACGACAGGTCCTTCGCCTCCAACCGGTGCAGGTACCTGAGCATCTCCGTCTCGGAGTGGTACAGGTTGAACACCATGTGCTCGAGGTAGGGGCTGGTGCGAGCGTGCGCCTCCGGATAGGACGGTTCCTCGGCGGCATCGGCGAGGCTCGCCGCCGTTGGCTCCGCCCCGTGGCTCTCTCCGAACGCGGCGAACAGGTCATCCACGTCGCTGGGACGGACGGTCTCGTCGAGGGCCACACCCACGGTCCCGTCACCGAAGTCACGGAGGTTGATGCCCAATGCCAGGGCCTGGGACATCACCTCGCTGGCAGTGGTGCCCGCGGGCCGCACACGGATCGTGTCGAAGAACGTGTCGTGGAGCACCTCGTGACCTCGCCCGCGGAGTCCGTCGGCCAGAACGGTGGCCATCCCGTGAACCCGGGAAGCGATCCGCCGTAGCCCCTGGGGTCCGTGGTACACGGCATACATGCCGGCCATGACGGCCAGCAGCACCTGGGCGGTGCAGATGTTCGAGGTGGCCTTCTCCCGCCTGATGTGCTGCTCGCGGGTCTGCAGCGCCATGCGAAGGGCCTGGTTGCCCTCCGCGTCGACGCTGACGCCGATGATCCGGCCCGGTAGCTTCCGCTTGAACGCCTCGTGCGCGGCCATGAAGGCGGCGTGGGGGCCCCCGAACCCCATGGGGACGCCGAACCTCTGGCTGCTTCCCACCGCGACGTCTGCACCCAGCTCACCAGGGGGCTTCAGGAGGGTGAGGGCGAGCAGGTCCGTGGCGACCGCCACGAATCCGCCGGCCTGGTGCACCTTCTCGATGAACCCGCCGTACTCCTCCACGGCTCCGTCGGTCGCCGGATACTGGAGGAGCGCCCCGAAGAGATCGCCGTCGGGCTGAAACCCCCGGTGATCCTCGACCACGACCTCGATGCCCTGGGGGCGCGCCCGTGTCTTCACCACCTCGATGGTCTGAGGATGGCACGACTCGGACACGAAGAACCGCTGGCGCTTGCCGCGCTTCTCCGCGTGGAACATGGTCATGGCCTCAGCCGCCGCCGTACCCTCGTCGAGCAGGGATGCGTTGGCGATCTCCAGCCCCGTCAGGTCTATGACCATGGTCTGGAAGTTCAGGAGCGCCTCGAGACGGCCCTGGGAGATCTCGGCCTGATAGGGGGTATAGGCGGTGTACCAACCGGGGCTCTCCAGGATGTTCCGGAGGATGACCCCCGGAGTGATGGTGCCGGAATACCCCAAGCCGATATAGGACCTGAGGACCTGATTCTCCGAAGCGATCTCCCGGAGGGAGGCGAGGAGATCGTGCTCCGGAACAGCGTCGCCGATCGACAGGTCTCCGGCCATGCGAATGTCCGCCGGCACCGTCGAGTCCACCAGCTCGGCCATGGAATCGACGCCCAACGTGTCCAGCATTCGGCCGACCTGAGCGGGACCGGGACCCAGGTGTCGGCCCTCGAAGTCCGCTTGGGGAGCAATGGAAATGGACATGGGAAGCGCTCGCCTCTTCAGGGGCTCGAAGGCGCGGGATCCTGCTCTCCGCAACCCTCACGAACAGACGGCGAGGGCGGGAGCCGCGCCGGTGGCACGTTCCGGCCTCGCCGACCGAATCCGCCGGTGTGGGCGGCGCAGCGTCCGCCCGACCCGAACTGATCTGTCTCTTGGAGCACACGCTCGTCTCAGCGGGAAAGAAACCCCGCTGTGCGGGTGTCGTTCCGGCGCCTGCCGCTGTGTTGCCTTACCCCTCCTCGCCGATGTGGGTGCGGTATCCGGCCGGGTCCAGCAACTCGTTCAGGGCGGCGGCATCGGCGATGCGCAGCTTGATCATCCAGCCCGCCTCGTACGGCTCGGAATTCACGAGGGACGGATCGTCCTCCAGCTCGGCGTTCACCTCCACGACCTCCCCGCGGGCCGGGCTGTATAGGTCGCTCACGGCCTTCACGGCCTCGATCGTCCCGAACGTGTCACCGTGATCGTAGGACTCGCCCACCTCGGGCAGCTCGACGAACACCACGTCGCCCAGCTCGCCCTGCGCATAGTCGGTGATCCCCACCTGGTATACGCCTTCTTGGTTGGTGGGCTTGAGGTACTCGTGCTCTTCGCTGTAGTAGAGTCCATCGGGTATCTCGGACATGCTTCCTCCAGGCTTCCTTGAGCCCCTGCGGAGTGCTCGGGCCATCGCGGCCGGTGACAATTAAGGACGCAGTCGGGGAGCGTCAAGTTCACGACGCCCCTGCTCGCGGGTGTGCGGTCGGAGTGGCCGAATCCGCGGCCGGTCCACTGGGTCCGAGTGGGATGGTGATGTGCTTTTGGCCCTTCCGGCAGTGAGTTATGATACATCCCTTCCAGGTAACTGATGACAGAGGGTGGAGGCGGGTCCGGACCCCGACTCGCTCCTCTGCGACCGATCAACGGAGATCGTTCATGTCTGGACTCCTTACGGAGACGGGTCATCCGGCCCTGACACAGTTGTCCGAAGACGAGCAGATGTTTCGGGACGCCGTTCGAGACTTCGCCGAGTCGGAGTTGGCACCACTGGCCCACCGCATGGACGAGGAGGGGAAGCTGGACCCGGAGCTCATCCCTCAACTCTTCGAGCTCGGTCTGATGGCCATCGAGATCCCGGAGGCCATGGGAGGTACGGGCACCTCCTTCTTCACCTCGGTCCTGGTCGTGGAGGAGCTCTCCCGGGTCGATCCGGCCGTGGGCGTCTTCGTGGACGTGCAGAACACCCTGGTCATCAACGCGCTGGTCCGTTGGGCGACCGAGGAGCAGAAGCAGCGATACTACCCGCGTCTGGCGAGCGATCTGGTGGGTGCCTACGCCCTGTCCGAGGCGGGCAGCGGCTCGGACGCCTTCGCGTTGAGTTGCCGCGCACGACCGGACGCCGACGATTGGATCCTCGACGGGCAGAAGCTGTGGATCACGAACGGCGACGAGGCGGGAGTCTACATCGTCTTCGCCACGATCGATCCGGAAAGCGGGTACAAGGGCATTACGGCCTTCCTCGTCGACCGTGACACCGACGGCTTCAGCGTCGGCAAGAAGGAAGACAAGCTCGGCATTCGGGCGTCCTCCACGACCGAGCTCATTCTGGAAGGCGTTCGCGTGCCCTCCGCGAACGTGCTGGGCGAGGTGGGCACGGGGTACAAGGTCGCCATCGAGACGCTGAACGAGGGACGTATCGGCATCGGTGCCCAGATGGTGGGACTGGCCCAGGGTGCGCTCGATCACACGGTGAAATACGTGCAGGAGCGGGAGCAGTTCGGCCGCGCCATCGCCCAGTTCCAGGGCGTGCAATTCCAGCTCGCCGAGATGGCCACCGACATCGAGGCGGCGCGTCTGCTGGTCTACAACGCTGCACGTCTCAAGGACGCCGGAAAGCCGTTCCTCGGCCAGGCAGCCATGGCCAAGCTGTTCTCGTCACAGGTCGCTCAGCGGGTGGCGTCCATGTGCATCGATCTTCACGGCGGCTACGGGTTCACCAGGGAGTACCCGGTGGAGAAGCTCTACCGGGACGCCAAGATCGGCACGATCTACGAGGGCACCACCAACATGCAGCTCCAGACCATCGCGAAGCTGTTGCTGAGGTGATGGCGCACATGACAAGCCGCTTGACAACGAATCCGGGCCGTGCCGCCGCCATTGCGCGGCCGAGCGAGTCCCCTCCGTCGGAGGATTGACCCATGGGATCTTTCGGTGTCGCCGAGATCGCGTTCGTGCTCGCGGTGTTGCTCCTTCTCTTCGGCGCGAAGCGCATCCCTCTCATCGCCCGGGGTCTGGGCGAGGGACTCCGGAACTTCAAGACGTCCTTCAAGGGCTCAGAGCGGGACGGAGACGAGGATGCTTCCCTCCCCCCGGGAGAAGACCACAGGGATCGGTGAGCCCAACGGCTTGGCCATGCCTGGCCCGCTACTCGACAACATAAGTGTCGTTCTGGTCGAGCCGCAGGACGTCGTGAACATCGCGGGCGTGGTTCGGGCCATGAACAACATGGGCGTCAGGCACCTGCGCCTGGTCCGGCCGGCCGAGTTCGATCCCTGGCGGATCGAAGGTATCGCCCACCGAAGCGAGAACATCCTGCACGGCGCCCGGCACTTCGACGCGCTCGAAGACGCCCTGGCCGACTGCACCTTCGTCGTTGGCACGTCCGCCCGGGCCCGGACGGCGCAACGGAACTACGCGCGGCCTCGACCCCTCGCCCGGCGGGTCGTGGAACAGACCCGGGAGGGCTCGGTGGCCATCCTGTTCGGCCGCGAGGACAGGGGCCTGTCCAACCAGGCGCTCGACATCTGTCACGCCGTCGCGATCATCCCCACCGACCCTGAGTTCTCGTCCCTCAATCTGGCCCAGGCCTGCCTCCTGGTCCTCTACGAGATCTTTCTGGCCTCGGAGGAGGCCGTGGATGCGGACGACGCGCTGCCCCGGAGCCGTCGATCCACCCGTCCGGCGACGGCGGCGGAGCTCGAGGAGACGTACGCGGCGTTGGAGGCGGGCCTGCATCGCATCGACTTCTACAAGGCCCGGGCACCGGAGAGCATTCTCCGAACGATCCGTACCGTCATCGGCCGTGCGCAGCCCGACCTCCGGGAGGCTCGCCTCCTTCGTGCCATCGGCTTCGAAATCGGCAACTTCCTGGACCGGCAGGCCGATCCACGGGAGCGGGTTGAAGAATCGCCCGAAAGCGCCGATAACACCGAGTGATGGGCATCACGGGCCCGGGTGTGCCCCGGGTCCCCTTCGCGCGCGACCGCGGCCGGAGCTTTCGGCGTCGGTCCGGAGGTGGTGCGCGGGGAGTCGGCAGATTCAGACGCCTACGCTCCAGCCCGAAAGGGCGAGAGGGTCGAAGGTCATATGGCAAACCCCGATACCCGAGCAACGCGAGGCAGCCTCGAGGAGAGGTATCGCGTACTCCTGGAGATCGGTCGGAACCTCACCGGGACGCTGAGCCCGGAGGATCTGTACCGGACGATCTACCGGGAGACCGCCCGCGTCGTGGAGGCATCCGGGTTCTACGTCTCGCTCTACGATCAAGCCCAGGATCTCGCTACGGTCGTGTTCTACGCCGACAGGGGCAGGGAGCGTCGGGTGGAGATCTCCTACCGCGGATCGGACTCGGCGGTCATCCGCTCGGGCCGTAGCTCCTTGATCCTCGACGGCGTGCGGGATCACTCCCTCATGCTTCTGGGGGAGGAGGACGGCGAGATCACGCGATCCGCCATGGCTGCTCCCCTCCGCTACAAGGGCCGAGTGCTCGGTTCCCTCAGCACGCAGAGCTATCAAGCCGGAGCCTACCGGCCCGAGGACCTCGAGCTGCTCCAGGGCATCGCCGATGTGGCTGCGGTGGCCATCGAGAACGCCCGCTACGTCTCGGAGCTGGAGCGCCGTCGGTTGGAGGCCGAGCGCATCGAGGAGATCGGACGGGCCCTGACCAGCTCCCTGGACGCCCAGGAGGTGATCGACAAGGTCATCGCCTCGGCCAGCGAGCTCCTGGACGCGGACGGGGGTGCGGTCTACATGATCGAGGGCCGGGAGGCCCGCATCGCGGCCTCCCAGGGCGAGACGGACTACCCGCAGGATCTTCGATGGACGGTGGACGGCACCTTCCTCGACGCCCTGATCGACACCCGGCGTGTCGCGGTGATGGAGAATCTCCGCACCAACCGACTCATGCCGGAGGTGCTGCGCCCCCATATCACGGCGGCCTGTAGCCTGGCGATTCCGCTCATCCTGAACGGAAACGTGGAAGGCGCGCTGACCGTCTGCCGGACCCAGCCGGAGAGCTTCTCCGAAGAGGACCTACACGTCGCACAGCGGCTGGCGAGCCAGGCGGCCGTGGCGCTCGTCAACGCTCGCCTGCACTCGGACCTTCAGGCCCAGTCCATGACCGATCCCCTGACGGGCCTGCCGAACCGGAGGCACCTTCAGGCCCACCTCGAGCGGGAGATAGCCGCGGCCCGACGGGGCCGCAGTCTGACGCTGCTGCTGTTGGACCTGGACGACTTCAAGCGCTTCAACGACACCAACGGTCACGTGGCGGGCGACGATGCCCTCCGAACCTTCGCCTCGATCCTTGCGGCGGAGACTCGGCGGATGAACCTTGTGGCCCGATTCGGTGGCGACGAGTTCGTGTCCGTCCTTGCCGACACGGAGTCGGCGGGCGGTCGACTGCACGCCGAACGCATCGCCCAGCGCGTGGCGGCGGACCCGATGCTGTCCGCCTCCGACGTGACCGTCAGCTACGGTCTCGCATGCTTCCGTCCCGGGGAGATGGAGAGCATGGAGGACCTGGTGCGGGCGGCCGACGACGACCTCTATCGGCGCAAGGCCGAGCGCGACGCCGCCAGAGCGTCGACTGCCGTGAACGAAGAAGCGTAGGCCACTTGGACGAGACTGAGAACCCTCCGAATCCAGACACCCGAGAGCTCCAGGAGCTGCTGAAGGCGGCCGAGGCCTCAGCCAGGGCGGCCGGCGACCTCACGCTGGACCACTTCGGCGGCATTCTGGCGACCGAGCGCAAGGGCGACGGCACCCCGGTTACCGCGGCGGACCGCGCGGCGGAGCTGCTGATCCGGAAGACGATCGCCGAGCGCTTTCCCGGCCACGGCATTCTGGGGGAGGAGTTCGGGGAGTCCAATCCCGGCGCGCGAATCCGTTGGATCGTAGATCCCATCGACGGCACGCGGTCCTTCATGCGGGGCGTGCCGCTCTATGGCGTGCTCATCGGCATCGAGATCGACCAGGCCCCGGCCGTGGGTGTGGCTCATTTCCCGGCGCTCGGTGAGACGGTATCGGCGGCCCGCGGCCTCGGATGCAACTGGAATGGGCGTCCTGCTCGGGTGTCTGGCACCGAGACCTTGGCGGAAGCCGCCGTGCTGACCACAGATCTGCGGTTTGCCGTGGACCCGGCGCACGACTCCGGCTTCTCCAAGCTGGTTGGCCTGGCTGCGCTCGCCCGCACGTGGGGAGACTGCTACGGCCACGCCCTGGTCGCCACCGGCCGCGCCGACGTGATGGTGGATCCCGTGCTCTCACCCTGGGACGCAGCTCCGTTGCTCACGATCGTCACCGAAGCGGGCGGTCGCTTCACGGATGTCACAGGCAGAGCCACCGTGCACGGAGGATCTGGCGTCTCCACCAACGGGACCCTTCATGACGAGGTCCTGACCAGCCTCGCAGGAGCGGGTTGAGCACTACCGCGCTCCGCCGACGGGGCTCCCAACCAACCAAAGCGGCCGCCCCTTCGGGGAGCGGCCGCCCTTGTCCAGAGACCCGCCGAGCTCAGTCCCCTCCCACCACCCGGGACGAGCGGGAACGATCCGTGAACTCCGATCCCATGATCTCCGGCTCCACCATGGGCTGCCACAGCTGCACCAGCGGGAACGTGGAGAAGAACCATCCCAGGGCCAGCAGGAACAGACCGGCGAACATGCACGCCACGAGCAGCTCCCAGCCGGGGAAGATCGAGCCGCCGTGATAGTGGGCCGGAGCGATGAACAGGTACATCTCCAGCCAGAGGCCGGCCAGGATCACGCCGGTGAAGGCCCCGAGCCACAGGGGTCGCATCTTCGGGGCCCGCCCGAGCAAGGCCGCGAAGGGTATCACGAAGCAGAGCACGATCCACAGGGCCGAGAGCTTACCCCAAGGAGCCACCGCCCGCTCGATGACGAACGTCTGCTCCCACGGCAGCTTCCCGTACCAGATGGGCAGGTACTGGGAGAAGAACAGGTAGCCCCAGAACACCGTGAAGGCGAAAGCGAGCTTGCCCAGGTCGTGAAGCTGCGAGCTGCCGACCATCCTGTCGATCTCGGGATCGTGCCACTTGAGGAAGACGCACAGCCGAGCGGTGATCGCGATCCCGGCCCAGAACGCGCCCATGAAGAAGAAGCCGCCGAATAGCGTCGAGTACCAATGGGGATCCAGCGACATGATCCAGTCGAACGACAGCAGGCTCATGACCAGGGCATATGCCAGTATCAGCACCGGCGCGATGCGGGCCAGAGACCGGTGGCTGTCCACCTCCTCGGCTTCCTGACCCCTCCAACCCTTGGTCAGGCGGGCCCGCCACTTCGCACGGCCGGCGTGGCCGCCCTCGTGACTCTCCGCCAGACCCATGTCCGGCCGCAGCGCCCTTCTGGCGAAGACGAGGGCGAGTCCGAACAGGACCGCCACGCCCAACAGGTTGCGCGTGACGAGAAACGGGATGTTGAGCCAAGCGGACTTGGCCTGGAGGATCGGGTCGTGGGCCATTTCCTCGATCCACGGGAAGTAGTTCTCCCGCATGACCACGAGAAGCGGCAGGAAGAGCAGGAACGAGATCGGCAGGAACGACACGGGGCTGAGGCTGATGCGTCGCACCGACCAGTTCCACTTGGCCTTGACGATGTAGGTCACCGCCGTGAACGCCACCGCCCCCATGGCCACCTTGGTGAAGAAGAGCCAGTTGACGATGTACGCCTGCCAGGCCCGGCTGCCGTCGCTGGACAGCGCCATGACGAAGGAGACCGCCCCGACCAGGAACAGGACGCCGGCCAGCATGTTCCACCACCGGGGGCGAGCCAGATACCGGATCGGGATCTCGTCGGGGATGTGGGTGTGAGCCATTCCGCTTTCTCTGGCGCTACTGGCCGGCGGCGTCGGCGGGTGCACCGACTCCACTCTGAGCCTGGAGCTGCCGGACGTAGTTCACGATGTGCCATCGGTCGAAGTGGCTGATCTGGTGCCCGTACGCGGGCATGACCCCCCGGCCGACCCGGATCATGCCGTAGAGGTACCCGTCGGTGTATCCAGCCACGGTGGCGCCGGCCAGGTCATACGCGGCCAACAGAGGGTGTACTTCGATGATGTACGCCTGGGCCCCCAGGCCCTCCTCGCCGTGACAGGGCGCGCAGACCCGGTTGAAGAGCACCTCGCCCCGGCCCAGGGATTGGTCGGTGGGAGGAACCGGGTTCTGTAGGTTCACCACCGTCGGGCTCTGTCGGAGGAGCATCAGCTGCGTGAACGGCGGCGGCTCCTGCGCCAGAGCTTCAGGCTGGCCGACATTGAACTCGAAGGGGGCCGCAGGGAAGTTGGCGGACGAGAAGGGTACCGACCCGTCGGCCGGCATCCGGGGGTTTTCATAGGGGTCGAAAGACCGCTGGCTGCGCATGCTGCGTCCGAAGATCGCGACCAGGGCGTCGTCCAGGGGCGAACACCCCGTCGCGAGCACGAGCAGTGCCACTCCCAGGACGCGCAGGGCGCCGAAGCTCTCACTCCGCCGCTGCCTCACCCTACCCATGGTGCGCCCCCTCCCTGTCCTCACGAAGCTCCGCCGGCTCCGCCGCCCGCAGGATGCTCCGTGCCTCGTCGAGCCTCGCACCCGCGGCCGGCACGTAGATGCCGAAGCGCCCGGCGCTGAACTCGGGATCATACACGACCATCGGCTTGGCATTGGGGAGCCGGCTGTTGATGAAGAGGCCGATGACCGTGGCCAGCGCGCCAAACAGGACGGTCAGCTCGAAGGCGATCACCACGTACGCCGGGATGGACACGATGGGCTTGCCGCCTGTCACAAGAGGCCAGTCGATGGAGGTCCACGTGGTGAACGCGAAGCCGGTGGCAGCACCGGTGAGTCCTCCCACCATCGTGAAGATGCGCACCGGGCTCTGACCGTAGCCCAGGGATTGCTCCAGGTCGTGCTCCGGCAGTGGCGAGTAGACCGTGATATCCTTGAAGTCCGCTTTGCGGAGCTGCTCGACGGCCTCGATCGTCGAGTCGAGGTAGTCATAGGAAGCCAGCACGCCACTCATGACGCCGCTCCTTCCCTCGTCCGTCCGCGTAGGGGCGGTGGGAGCACTTCCTTCAGCTCGGCGATGGCCACGGGCGGCAGGATTCGGGTGAAGAGCAAGAACCAGAAGCCGAACCAACAGAAGCTCCCAACCAGGATACCCATCTCGGTCAGGGACGGCCGATACACGCCCCAGGCGAAAGGCTCGTACTCGTGGTGCAGCGACGTCACGAAGATGACGAAGCGCTCGAACCACATCCCGATGTTGATGAAGATGGAGATGACGAACAGAGCCGGAATCGAGTGCCGCACCCGTTTGAACCACAACATCTGCGGCACCATGCCGTTACAGATCAGCATGATCCAGTTGGCCCACCAGTAGTGGCCGAAGGCCCGGTGCCAGAAGGCAGCTCTCTCGACCTCCTCGCCGCTGTACCACGCCATGAAGTATTCGGTCACGTAGGCGTAGAACACGATCATCGAGGTGAGCAGGCACAGCTTGGCCATCGCGTCGAAGTGCTTGACCGTCAGGTAGTGCTCCAGATGGAACACCCTCCTGAGCGGCACGACGAGCGTGATGACCATGCCCACACCCGAGAAGATGGCACCCGCCACGAAGTACGGTGCGAAGATCGTGGCGTGCCAGCCGGGCACGATGGACATGGCGAAGTCCCAGGACACCACCGAATGCACCGAGAGCACCAGCGGCGTCGCCAGAGCCGCCAGGAAGATGTACGCCTTGCCGAAGTGGTGCCATTCCCGGTCCGTTCCCCGCCAACCCAGCGCCGTGACCTGGTACAGCTTCTTTCTCAGGCCGGTGGCCGCGTCACGGGCAGCGGCCAGGTCGGGGATCGTGCCCAGGTAGAAGAAGACCGCCGAGACCGTGAAATAGGTCGTGACCGCGAAGACGTCCCAGACCAGAGGCGAACGGAAGTTCGGCCAGAGGAACCGGGAGTTCGGGTACGGAATCAGCCAGTATGCGTGCCAGACCCGTCCCAGGTGGACCAACGGGAAGAGCCCCGCCGTCATCACCGCGAACACCGTCATCGCCTCCGCGGCTCGGTAGATGGACTGGCGGAACGGCGCCCGGAACAGGAAGAGGATGGCGGAGATCAGCGTCCCGGAGTGGGCGATGCCGACCCAGAAGACGAAGCAGGTGATGTAGACGCCCCATCCGATGGGGCTGTTGAGGCCCGACACGCCGATCCCGGCGTAGATCTGCCAGCCCCAGCTTCCGAAGAAGAGCAGCACGCCAGCGGCGGCCACGGAGAAGAGCGCCCACCATCCGAGCCCGGGCCGGCCCAGGATCGCGAGGATGTCGCGGTTGACCTCAGCGTAGGATTGGACGTCGGGATGGGAGAGGGCGCCCCGGGGTTGCTCCGTCGCGAGGGCCATCAGCCGTGCCCTCCGTCGGAGACCTCGTGGAAGGTCACCTTCTTGAGATAAGTCACCGCGGGCTGCGTGTTGATGAATGCGTCGAAGACCCGATAGGTCCGCTCGTTTTCGGACACGCGCGCCACGCGGGAGCTCGAGTCCTTGATGTTGCCGAACACGATCGCCTCGGCTGGGCAGCTCTGCTGGCAGGCGGGGACGACCTCACCGTCGTGAACCTCACGGCCCTCGAGCACGGCTCGGTTCTGGGACTCGCGGATGCGCTGCACGCAGAACGAGCACTTCTCCATGACACCGTTGTCCCGAACCGTGACATCCGGATTGAACTGCCAGTTCATGGGCTCCGGGATCTGGTCCGTGTACCGGTACCAGTTGAAGACCCGGACCTTGTAGGGGCAGTTGTTGGCGCAATACCGCGTTCCCACGCAGCGGTTGTAGACCTGACCGTTCAGGCCGTCGGGCGTGTGGTACGCTGCGAAGACCGGGCAGACCGGCTCGCAGGGGGCGTTGTTGCAGTGCTGGCACAGCATGGGCAGGAAGCGGACGTCCAAGTGGCCGGCGTGCGTCGCGTCCACGTGGTCGTAGTATCGCTCGATCCGCATCCAGCCCATGTCGCGGCCCATGAGGACCTGGTCCTCCCCTACCCAGGGCACGTTGTTCTCGGACTGGCAGGCCACGACACACGCGCTGCACCCCGTGCACTTGTCCAGGTCGATGGCCATGGCCCAGCGGGGGTGGTCATCGGCATATCCGCCGTACTCCTGGCCAGCCAGGGGGTAGTCCTGGGGGAGGCCGTCGGTGGGCACCGGCACGAAGCCGCCACCCTCCTGGATCTCCATGTGCTGCCCATGACCGCCCTCTTCGGCCCCCTCCTCCTCGGCGTGGCCGAGGTCTGCCAGGGCCACCGCCGGCGCGATGGGGCGGTTGCTCTGGCTGTCGGAGCCCTCGATGGTCGCCAGGCGACGGTGGGTGCCGGTGGGCGTCACGGCGACCCGCGTCCCCAGCCGGACGAGCCCGCCGGAAAGCTGCTCGGCCTCGGCGGGCAGCAAAGCCATGGCGTTGACGCCGTGTCCGGTGGCATATCGGCCGAAGTCGTCGTGACCACCCCCCATGGCCAGCGCCACCGTGTCCGCACGGACACCCGGGTAGGTCCACACGGGGACTTCGAGCGACCCGTGAGGCGAGGACACGGTGACGATGTCGCCATTCCGCAAGCCGAGCCCGGCGGCCGCGTCCGGATGTATCTCCAGCCACGAGTGCCAGGTTATCTTGCTGACGGGGTCAGGGAGCTCGAGCAGCCACGGCCGGTTCGAGTGCTCGCCGTCGCCGAAGCGGGGCGAGGGGTAAACCAGCAGGGTGAACTCCCCGTCGCCGTCCAGCGCGGGCGCGTCGAAGGTCAGGGCCGCGTCGGGCGAGCGCAGGGTCACCGCCTCCGCAGTCGTGGCGAGGGGAACCTCCACCACGCCTGCCTTCAGGGACGCCCGCCACCAGTCGTCGAACGGTTGGGCCGCGCCGGAGGCCTCATGGAGCTGTCCCCAGCGTGCCCGGACGTGATCCTGCATGTTCGCCGCGCCCAGGTCCCGCCCCGCAGCCGCAGAAGCGGAGAGGAGCACGTCGCCCGTGGCCTTCGAATCGAAGTGCGGAACCGGCTGCATGACCGGCTGCTGGATCGCGAACACGCCCGGGCGGGGGTTGGAGTCACCCCAGGCTTCGAGCGTGTGGGCGTCCGGCAGGATCAGGTCCGCGAGGGCCGCCGTCTCGTCCATGGCCGAGGCGAAGGACACCTTGAAGCCCACGCCTCCGAACGCCCCGGCGAAGCCGGACGCGGTCGGGAGCGAATACGCCGGATTGACGCCGTGGACCATGGCCACGCCCACGGAGCCGGACGACATCGCGGCGATAGCGGCCTCCACACGGGCGTAGGATCCGGACGGCGAGGACTGGCCGCCGCCCTGCACGTGCAGGGTCCGCCCCACGTTCCCGGCCACGGCGTTCAGCACCAGCACCGCCAGGTTGGCGGCGGTGGCGCCGCGGTGCTGACCGGCCACGCCCGGTCCTACGGCCAGACTGGGAGCGTTGGCGACGAACCGGTTGGCCAAGTCCTCGATCGTCTCGGCCGAGATGCCCGTGGCGCCCGCGACCGTCGAGGGATCGTGGGCGCTCAGGACGTCGGCGTAGGGGCCGGCGCCGGCGCCGTCCGCAGCGATCACATTGGCCATGGCCAACGCCACCAGACCCTCGGATCCCGGGTTGATGGGCACCCATTCGTCCGCATTGAGCCCGGTCAAGGAGAGGCGCGGGCCCACGAACACGAACTCACCCTTCGAGCCGTGGTCATCCACGCCGCTCATGCGCGCGAACCCCCGTCCGTTCCCGGCCGGCGAAAGCCAGGTATCGAGGAAGTCGGCTCCGAATGAGACCACGAAGCGGGCAGACTCGAAATCGAAGACCGGGATGACGTCTCGGCCCAGGGCGATGCGGGCCGCCTCGCGCAGGGGCTCGTCCGCGAGCCCGTCGAACTCCACGCGGGTTCCCCCGGCAGCCGTCACGAAGCTGTCCATCACGTCACGGAGCGTCGGCCCCGCGCGGCCGTGAAGCAGCAGGACGTCCCCGCCGGCGCTCTGGAGCCGAGCGGCGAGCATGCCCTCGGCCTCTTCCCACGAGATCTGCCGAAGGCTCGCGCCGTCGCGCACCATCGGGCCGGCGAACCTGTCGGGGTTGTAGAGCCCTTGGAGCGACGCGTGCCCCCGGGAGCAGAGGCCGCCGTGGGCCACCGGATGCGCCGGGTTGCCTTCGATCTTGACGGCCCGGCCTTCGCGCGTCCGCACCCAGATTCCGCAACCGGCCGCGCACTCACCGCATACGGACGCATACCACGTCGCCACTCCGGGGGTGATCTCCTCGGGCGGCACGACGTAGGGGAGCAGCCGCTCGACGTCCTCGGTGCTACAGCCGACGAGGCCCGCCCCTGCGCCGCTGGCGCCCAGGACCTTGAGGAAGTCTCGTCTCTTTATGCCGTCACGCATCCGGGTTCTTTCCTGGTCGGGTAACCGGATCTGGCCGGGATCAGTAGTGACAAACGGTGCAGTCCACCGCCGCCTCTCGCTCCAGGTGGCAGCTGATGCACCATCCCATGCTCAGCGTCTGGTTCACCTCTTGAATGACCCCCATCTCCTGCACCTCGCCGTGGCACTGCTGGCACTCTAGGCCCGCTGCGATGTGCCGCATGTGGGGGTAATGCACATGGTCGGCCACCTTGTAGATCCGGAGCCAGGGAATGGGCTCCTGGTTCTGGAAGTACTCCCGTACCTTGGTGACTTCCTCCGGGTTGTTCCTCCCGGGGATCATGCTATGACAACCCATGCAGCTGGCCACGGGCGGGATCCCAGCGTCCACTGAGCGCTCGGCGGAGAAGTGGCAGTATTGACAGTCGATGCCGAACTGCCCCTCGCCTGAGCCGGCGTGGGTGTTGTGGGGAAAAGCGACGGGCTGTTCGGACGAGGAGGCCGCCACGGATGTAGTTTCTGGTTCCTGGCCTGCTTCGCTGTTCTGCGCGCCCACGAAAGCGAGCGTGCCCGTCAGGGTGGCTCCGGCCAGCGCCAGGACCAGCCATGGCTTCTTCATAGCGAGGCGTTGCTCGGGAGAATCGGGTTTTGGCCCGTAGCGCGGGCCAGATCATCGTTTTGGCGGGCCGGAAGTTAGAGAGGGTCCCATGGGGCTGTCAACGTCGGTCGGGGCCTCCCGAGCGGCCCCCGGATCGTGCCGATCACATGCTTTCGCAGGATGGTCCGGGAGGTTACTTGTTGCCCATGGAAGGCCAACCTCCAGAGATTCCGGATTCCGGCTCGCCCCGAGTCCAGCACCTGGCCACCGTCAGCCACGAGGGCCGGTTCTGGGAGGTTCACATGGAATTCGAGGAGGACCCGTCCTGGGGGGGCGCGAGCCGGGCCCGGCTCCGCTTCGAAGCGGCCGACGCCAACGAGGGCGAGGCGCCCGTTCACACGGCCACCATCGTCATCGAGCCGACCTACGAGGAGGCCATGAGACGGGCGCGGAGCTTCACGGACCACCAGCTGGTTGCCCTCCTGCGGTCGGCCCTGCCCGACCCGGACTGATCCGCCGCTCCCGCCCCGGACCTCTCGACTCGGGGCTCGTGTAGGACGATCGCGAAGACACCTCCGTCGGAGTCCTCCGCGCTATGGGTCGGACAACCAGCCTTGTCCTTTTCGCTCTCGTGCTCCACGCCGCCCCGGCAGCCCACGGGAGTGCCCAGGGGCGTCAGCTCACCGCCGATGAGCTCTACGAGGACGCGGTTCGCATGGCCGAGGGTGGCGATACCGCCACGGCCATCGTGCTACTGCGGCGGGCCCTCGAGCGGGATCACGACCACGAGGACGCCGTGTTCGCTCTGGGGACACTGCTGACCCGCACCGCCGGCTCCAACGAGACGGAGTTCGCTCAACGGAGGGAGGCGGAGGCACTCCTGGAGCGAGCCTTCGACCTGCGGGACGGCGATCGGGCGGTGTTGTTGGAGATGGGCCTCCTCAAGCGAAAGCAGAACATCCGGGTGGACGCCCGTAGGCTCCTGGAGCAGGCGCTGGACCCGGACCGCGCGGATGCCCTCGATCCCGGAGCCGCCGCGCACGCCCATTACGAGTTGGGGCGCATCCTCGAGGAGGAGTTGGCGGATTACGAGCATCTCGTCTTCCTGCCACCGAGCCGTCGGGAGTTCGGCGAGGCTTCGGCCGACCCCCTGGGCGGCACGAGCTCCGGGGCATTCTGTCCCGCCGGCGTGGCGTTCTTTTGCTACAACTACACGCGGGCCCGGGACTTCAATCTCCTTTTCGAGGAGGTGGCGAACCCGGCTAGCGATCGAGCCGAAACCCATCCACCCCGCATCGAGGAGCAATACCGAACGGCTCTCGCCTACGATCCCGGCTTCGAGCCCGCCGCCCGCGGTCTGATGGCGCTCTACCTGCGTCTCGGCAGAACCGAGGAGTTCCGTGAAGTCGCAGCGGAGCTCGTGGACCTCTATCCGGGCCGACCGTACCCCTGGGTCTTCGAGGGCCTGGCGCTGTACGAAAGCGCGCAGTGGGAGGACGCCCACCGGTCCTTCGAGCGTGGGTTGGCCCTCATGCCTCCCAGCGAGCGGATCGCCTTCGAGGACGTCTCGGCCCTGCTGCAGCGGAGCCAGCGGACCGCTTATGCCGGCCTGGGCGACGTCGGCAAGCGCCAATACGCCGACGTGCTCTGGGCCAAGTCGGACCCGCTCTACCTGGTCCCCGGCAACGAACGATGGATGGAGCACGTGGCCCGGGTGGCCTTTGCCGAGCTCAACTTCGGTGCCCCTGAGCTCGGCATGAGGGGGTGGGAAAGCGACCGGGGCTTGGTCTACGTCCGTTACGGTCCGCCCCGGAGGATCTGGGCCATCAACACCTCGACGCGACTGGCCTCCGGGACCGCGGACCGGTGGATCCTCTGGAATTACAGGGTGGACGCGCCGAGCTTCATCTTCTACAGCCAGGCCGGCTACCGCAGCGTCCGGTTCGATCAGGCCGCCAACACACAGGCGTACGCCAGCGAGCTCGCCGAGACCGAGTCGGCCACGGTCTTCAGATCGCGCGCCGTCACGACGTGGGTCGAGGTTCCGCACCAGATCGCCCGGCTCCGGGGGAGTGAATCGGACCTGACTCAGGTCGTTGCGTATGTGGAAGCGGAACCTTCCCGGTTCCTGCTGTTCGAGGGCGACTCGGTCACGACCGCGCTCTTCCTCTTCACGCCTCAGCATCGGGACACGGCCGAGCTGCGAAGCTCGATCCCCGCCGACGCGAGTGGGAATCTCGCGTTCGCCACCGAGCTCTACCCGGCAGACTACGACTACTCGATCGAGGCCTTCGCCCGGCAGTCCAAGGTCGCCGGGACCGAGCGCGGTCTGCTCCCCGTCCCCGGCTTCCGTTCGGACGGCCTGTCTCTCTCGGACCTGGTGGTAGCCGATGGCGTGACCCCCCGGGTCGCCGAGCCCATCCGCTGGACCGACTTCTCGATCGGAGCGAGCAGGGACCTCTCGTTCCGGGCCCTCGAGGAGATCCATCTCTACTTCGAGCTATATGGGCTCGCCACGAACGGGAACGGAGAGGCCCGGTACGAGCTGGAGATCACCGTGGAGGACGTGACGGCCGAGGGGCTGGTCTCGTCCGTGGTACGCAGTCTCGGCAACCTCGTGGGACTGGGGGACGATGCGGACACCCGCCTCCGGTTCGATCGCGTCGGCGAACCGCGCGAGGGCATTGTGCCCGAGTACCTCAGCCTACTGCTGACGGACGTTGAGCCAGGCGACTATCTGATTCACGTCAAGGTCACGGACGAAGGCAGCGGCGACGAGCAGGAGATCGTCCGCCGGATCGCCATCGAGCCCTGATCGTTGGCTCGGGCCCCGGCGGAGGCGCTCGGACGTCTCCCGCTCAGGCCTCCCGCACCCAGCGCACGAGCTCGGGCAGGGTCGGACGCTTGCCCTGCATCAGGATCCCCACCTTGTAGATCCTGCCGGCCACCCACGCGACCGCCAGGGTCGTAAGTCCCATGAGCACCAGGCTCAGCACGATCTCCCACGTCGCGGCCGCCCCGGCCGCTGCCCGGGCATACATCAGGATCGGGCTGAAGAACGGCACCAGGGAGAGGCCCACCCACAGGGGTGCATGGGGACTCTGGATCGCAGCGGTCACCATCACGAAGGGCACCACCAACAGCATCATGACAGGGAACTGGGCCTGTTGCGCCTCCTCTTCAGTCGAGCACATGGCGCCCACGGCGGCGAACAGGCCGGCGTACAGGAAGTAGCCCGCGAGGAATAGCGAGGCGAACACCGCCAGCAGGCGTGCGTCGGGGAGGAGCTCCTTCAAGTCGGTCAGCGTGGCGCCCTCGGGCAGGAAGGCGACGGCGCTGGGCGCCGCCAGGAGCATCATCACCACCGCCGAGCCGAGCCACACGCCCAGCTGAGTGAGCCCCACGGCGCCCACACCCAGTATCTTCCCCAACATCAGCTGCCACGGCTTCATGGAGGACACGATGACTTCCACGATGCGGCCTGTCTTCTCCTCGAGGACGGACCGGAGCACGGCGATCCCATAGAAGAAGATGACGAAGTAGAGAAAGAAGGTGCCCGTGAACGCGCGCAGGAATGCGGGCATGTCGTCGTCGATCCCGTCGCCACCCAGCGTCTGCACGTCCAGCTCGGACTCCTCCAGCAGCACGGCGAGGTCGGCAGCCACATCGGTACCGTTCAGCCGGGCGTCCAGCGCCGAGCGCGCCACGATCTGGCCCACCGCGAAGCGGCGAATCGCCGAAGGGCTCTCGTTGACCACGAAGCGGGCCCGCCCGCTCGCCAGGGTCTCCCGGTCCAGCCACAGATAGCCGCCGAGGTCACCCTCCACCACGCGCACGTTCAGGTCGCGAGGGGCCGCGCCGTGTGTCAGCGTGTCCAGCGTGTAGCCGGCGGAGGCCAGGCGCGGCGCCACGATGTCGAAGAGCTGGCCCGTCTCGTCGACGATGGCCAGATGGCGCTCCCGCCGCGCATCTCGCTCGCCCATGAGGACGGGCACCAGCACCAGGGCCAACATCAACACCGGAAGGCCCAGGGTCGTGAAGAGGAACCATCGGCTCCTCACCCTTTGCAGGTACTCGCGGCGGATCACCGAGATCACCGGACTCGTCACGACGAGCCTCCCGTACCCGGGGCAGCGGCCGGCGCGTCGGTAACGGCAGGCCAGGAGGATGCCGCCCGGCCTCCGACGTGTCGCACGAAGATCTCGTGGAGACGGGGCTCCACCACCTCGAACCGGTGGATGCGTGCCCCGGATCGGATCCCCCTTTGGAGGATCGCCTGGTGGTCTGCTCCGTCGGCGAGGACGAGGTGCACGTCACCCCCGATCTCCTCCACGTCGACGACGTCGGGCCCAGTCAGCCATGCGGCGTCGCCGTCGAAGCGCACCGCCACCACGCCCGCCGCCTCCGCGCGCTTGAGGTCGACGAGGTCCCCGTCCAGGACCTTGGTCGCCTGGGAGATCAGACAGACCTTTTCGCAGAGCCGCTCGGCCTGGTCCATGAGGTGGGTGGAGAAGAGGATCGTCGTCCCGCTTGCCTGGTATTCCCTGACGATCCCTTCGAGCACGTCCTGATTCAGGGGATCCAGCCCGCTGAACGGTTCGTCCAGGATCAGCAGGTCGGGCTCATGCAGCACGGTGGCGATGAACTGCACCTTCTGTTGCATCCCTTTGGACAGGTCCTCGAGCTTCCTCTCGGCCCAGTCCTCCAGCTCCAGCCGCGCCAGCCAATGAGCGCCCCGCCGCTTTCCCTCGCGACGATCCACGCCCCGGATCTCGGCCAGGAACACGAGAAACTCGATGACCTTCATCTTCTTGTATACGCCCCGCTCCTCGGGCAAATAGCCCACCCGGGTCCGGCGCGTCACGTCCGGATCCCCCCCGAACAGGTCCACCCGTCCCCGGTCGGGATGCAGGATCCCCATGATCATCCGGATAGTCGTTGTCTTGCCTGATCCGTTGGGTCCCAGCAGTCCGTAAACGGCACCCCGCGGGATCTCGAGGTCCAGCTCCGACACGGCCACGTGCCGCCCGAACTGCTTGGTCACGCCTTGAAGGCGCACCGCGAAGCCGTCACTGCTGGTTGTCATCGTACTCCGCTTGTCGCGCGTCGCGACGTTCCCACGACCCGTCTCCCACTCACCGTCCAGCCAGTGTGATCGCTTTGCCGAGTCTCCGGCGACGCTGTAGATTCGAGGCCGCAAAATAACAACAGTGAGGAGGCTGGATGGCCATCTACCGGACGCTGTACTATGGGGATGTTACCGTCGGCGTCGGCGGAAGGATCACGATTCCTCAGGACATGCGGGACGATCTGGGCATCGACGAAGGCGATTCCCTCACTGTTCGGATCGAGGAGACGCCACAGGGGAATCGCCACATGGTCCTGTGGCGGGCCGACCCCCAGCCCGGCGAAGACGAGTAGGACGCACGCCGGAAGGTCGCCGTGACTCTGATTCGCGTCGAGGAAGGTGATATCTCCGCGTTCGGCGGCGATGCGGTCGTCAACGCCGCCAACAATCATCTGATCCTCGGGGCGGGCGTCGCTGGCGCCATCTTGCGGCGGGGCGGCGGCACCATCCAGGCAGAGTGTGACGAGTACGTGAGACGGCACGGTCCGGTCCTGGTCGGCCAGGCCGCCCTGACCGGAGGCGGAGATCTCCCCGCCCGTTACGTGATTCATGCGGCCGCCATGGGTGACGAGCCGGCCTCCGCCGGTACGATCGAGTCCGCCACTCGTGAATCGCTCCGCATCGCTGTCGAGCACGGCATCCGCTCCCTGGCCTTTCCTGTGCTTGGCGCGGGCGTTGGCGGCTTCCCTTTCGACGAATCCGCGCGGATCATGGTGAGCGAGATCAGGCGGTTCACCCGCGAGCGCCCCGACACCATCGAAACGGTGGTACTCTACGGCTTCCTTCCCGAGCAAGCCGAGGCCCTGCGCCGCACGCTGTCCTGACACCCCGACGACGTACGCTGCGGCCGTCAGCCCACATCCAGCTCCGTCCACCGCACCAGCGAGGCGAACGGACTCTTCCCGTCGTGCTTCCACCACGGCGGGGGAAACGGTTGGCCCTCGAACGAGCAGACCCGGGTCACCCCCACGGCCGACAGGACCTCGGCCAGCTCCGCGGCCCGGTCGCCGGGACCCGCGAAGCCCATCGTCTGGAGCACCGGCGCGAGGCGCGCCAGGAGCGAGGGGATCCGGGCCAGGTCTTCCACGGGGCGAATCCGCACCGTCCTCCCCGCGCATGGCGACTCGGCCGAGGCGTCGGGGTCCACGACGACTGTCCATGCCAGGTCCTCGCCCGTCGCGACGGACACCGACGGGTCCACGGCCGCCTTCATCTCCATGGCACCCCTCAGCTGCTGCACCGCGGAGGCTTCGCCGACCGTCCACCTCCCCAGCGGCAACGACCGACCGACTCGAGCGCAAGCCTCCGCCAACCGGGCGGCCCATGCCCGGGGATCCACCTCACCACCGACCTCGGCGAAGATCAGGTGGGGAGAGACGCAGCCCCGCTGGTCGAAGACCGCTGCGGCCATGGCCACCGCCTCGGCCGCCCGCCCGGCATCCGCGGCGCTCAGCGCCTCCCGCGCCACCGCGCCGAAGCTCAGGCGGTGATGATACGCCACCAGAGGGGTGGTGACCGGCAGCCCGCTCCGCAAGCTGGATACGGTGTCGGCTCCGCCGTAGGCGACCACCAGATCGGGTCTGGCGAGCACCGCGACAGGGGTGTCGTGGCCGGGCCAATACGTCACTGCGACGGACGCCGCCACCTCCTGGTCCACACCGGCCAGCCCACGGGCCAGCGCCGTGGTCAGGGCCACATCGCCCAGGCCGGGCTTCGCCCAGGCCGCCGACTTCACCAAGAGCGCCCGGATCACCGACGTCGCGGTGACGCCCGGCACGGTCCCGGCACCGATGTGGAGCGTCAGCGGATACCCGCGTGCCCGCAGGCGTGGGAGGCCACCTGTGAAGCCGTCCAACGCGTCTGCCAGCGGAGGTTCTGCCTCCACCGCCCGGGTCAGCCGATCCGCACGCCAGTCCCCCGCCATGCCCTCCAGCACCAGCGTCGCCATCTCGCGGGACAGGCCGGAAGAGTCGGTCAGAGATCCCAGTGCGCCGGTGCGCAGGTCGTCCTCGGGGTCCAGCAGGCGCTCGGCCACGCGCCCCACCACCCGGGCGATCTCCCGCCACGGCCGGCGTGCGAGTGCCTGCTGACCCATGCGGAGGGCGTCAGCCACGTCGTCCAGAAGCTCCGCCGAAGGCTCGATCCAGCGGATCCAGGCGCTACCCTCCGAGGGGACGGTGCGAGGCGGTCCCGCCGGGGCGGACACCCCGGCGGGCAGCACCCAACCATCGAGGTAGGGGGCGCGGCTTGCGCTCACCGTCCCACCGCTGCGAGTAGATCGTCCATGGCGATCGAGCAGCCCCGGGGCTCTGCGCCGGGAGCCCGGCCCAGGAGCCGGAAGCCACCTGCCTCCCTCACGCCCAGGTCCTCGGTAAGCACCGCCGACACCGACCCCAGGTTGGCCAGGTCCAGGTGAGCGAGCAGGCCGGGCTGGCCCTCGGCAACGGGTTCCAGCGACACGGGGTCCACGACCCGGGTGCGCATCCACGGCGGTGGGCGATGCACGCGTCCACTCCGAGGCCCAGGGGCCTCGACAGCGGCGGCGACGCCGGCGACCCCGTCGTAGAACTGGGACAGCAGCTCGGTCATGCCGTACTCGTTGACGATCCACCTCTCGGTGACGCCTAGAACGCGGGCGATGCCCTGGTACAGGCCGGACCTGGTCAGCTCCCGCGATCGCCCTTTGAAGCCACCGGTCTCCATGACTCTGGAGCCCTCGGGGAGGGTGAGCGTCGTAGAGGACTCGTCCAAGGCGTCGATCAGGTGAACGAAGGCGAAGGCGGTGCCGGCTACAAGCACCGGCGTGCCCGTCTTCGACGCGTCGGTGGCCGCGGCGACGACGCCCCCCACGTCCAACGCACCCGAGGGGCCCAGGAAGCTGCCACTTCCGGGAGCACCGCACCTCTCCGTTACCACCGCCATCATGTGACTCAGAGACGAGTCCGGCTGCGCCGAGGTGCTGGGCACCAGCGAGAGGATTGGCATGCGGCCGCCTTCCGGCAGCAGGTGAGCCCTGAAGCTGGGGAGGAGCGACCCGTGATAGAGGTCGAGATCGGGCACGTGATGCACGCCCCGAGTGGTCCCCGCGGCCGTCGTGCCACTGGTGCGGAATACCGCTGACGAAGCGCCCGGCGGGTGGGAGATCAGGTCGAGGACCTTGAACGCCGCGGCCGGCACGGCCGGAACGTCCGTCCAGCTCTCCGCCGCGTAGGGCCGGACTCCCCTCGCCTGACAGTAGGCGCGGTAGGGAGCGCAGTGCTCGAACTGATAGCCGGCAACCCGGCGGGCCAGGCCGTCGAATACGGGGGCCTCCAGCGGAGCGGCCACCCCGCGGGTGAACCTCGCCGCCAGCTCGGCGGCGATGGCGGTGTAGTCCCCCCCTCGGCCCGGTGACTCGGCGGGGTCCGTATCCACGAAGCTCACGGGGCCCGGTACGCGCTTCCCCGGAGAGGCCTCCCCGCCAACCGACCCGTCTGCTCACCGTCCCGAATGGTCACCGCTCCGTTGACCACCACGAGGGGGATGCCTAGCCCGTAGCGGTGTGGCTCGGTGAATGTCGCCTGATCGGCGACGGAAGAAGGATCGAACGCGAGCAGGTCGGCGAATGCTCCCACCCGGACGTGCCCCCGATCGGCGAGACCGAGCTTCCCCGCCGGCATGGCGGTGATCTTGCTGACCGCATCCTCAAGACTCAGGTCACCGCGCTCCCGCACGTAACGGCCCAGCAGGCGCGGAAAAGCGCCGTAGGCGCGCGGATGTGTAGATGACTCGGACAGGACGCCGTAGGGCGCGTATGCGCCTCCGTCGGAGCACACCATTCCCAGGGGGTGGGACAGGATCCGGGCGGTGTTCTCCTCGGACATCCCGAAGCCGATCATGCCGACGCTGCCCTCCTCGTCCACGAGCAGCGAACGGACCATCTCGAAGGGGTCTTCGCCACGCTCGGTGGCCAGCTCGCCGAGACGCCGGCCTTCGGCCCACTTGTTTCGGCCGGTCCGGGTCGAGGTGATCTGTACGGCGTCCCAGGAGCCCAACAGCTCCACTTTTTCCCGGCAATACCGCTCCAGAGACGGCCGGGACTCGGCGTCCTGCAGACGCCGCAGGAACTCGGCCGCGCCGCCGCTGCGGGCGCTCGCGGGAAACAGATTCGACAGTCCCGTGGCGTAGGCTACGTAGGGATAACGGTCGAAGTGCACATCGACGCCGCTCGCGCGTGCGGCCTCGATGGCGCCAAGGGCCACACGGGCCTTCCACCAGTTTCGACGGCCCTGTGCCTTGAGGTGGGAGATCTGCACCGGGACCTCGGCGAGTCGGCCTACGTGTAGCGCCTCCTCCACCGCCGCCAGGAGCTCGTCGTCCTCGTTGCGCATGTGGGAGGCGTAGGGCAGGCCCGTGCCCGCCATGACGGCCGCCAACGACACCAGCTCGCTCCGGTGGGCGAAGGAGCCCGGGGTGTACTCCAGCCCGCTGGAGAGACCCACCGCGCCCTGAGCCAGAGCCTCGGAGACGAGCCGGCTCATGTGCTCCGACTCGGCGATGGTGGCGGGCCGATCCTCCATTCCCACCGCCGCGGCTCGGACGGTTCCGTGCCCTACCATAGTGGCCAGATTCACGGCCGGCGGGTCCTGCTCGAGACGGCCCAGGAATCCCCCAAGGTCCCTGAAGTCGATGGTGACGCCGTACCGGTCGCGGTACCGGTCACGGGTGGACTCGAACGCGTCGTTAGACCAGGGCCCCACCGAGCTCCCGTCCTGCCCAACCACTTCGGTGGTCACCCCCTGGCGCACGCGGCTCTCGGCGCGGGGATTCACCAGGAGCGACAGGTCGGCGTGGGAGTGGATGTCGATGAAGCCTGGCGCCAGGGCCAGTCCCCTCACGTCGATCTCTTCCGCCCCGGACTCCGTCACCCGCCCGACCGCCGTGATCCGATCCCCCGTGACCGCCACGTCGGCCTCCCGGGCCGGCGAACCCGTGCCGTCGATCACTGCGCCGCCTCGGAGCACCAGGTCCGGCGCGTGCGCCACGCCCAACTCCCACGTACCGGCTCGCCGGGCCCCCAACAACGAGGCACTACTGACGATCGCACCCGCACCGATGAAGGTCCGCCTATCCACTGCCTATTCCAGCGTCGACGCCCGACGGATTCGACCCGGCTCCAGACCGCCGGCGGCCAGGACCTTGTCTCGGAGTCGACGTTCCTCGTCGTCCAGGAAGGACAGGAGACGGTCCACGTAGCCCCGGGCCTCGTCGTAGGCGGCCGATGGGAAATCGGCCCCCTCCGCCGAGCGGATGGCTCCGTCCAGGGCGTCCATCTCTCGCAGGCTCTTCTCCAGGGATCTGCGGAGTCGGTTCAAGGATCTGCGCGCTTCCTTCTCCGGCGACTCGGTGCGTGACATCGAAGGCCTGGCCGTGGGGGTTGCCTCGTCGGACCGGAGCGGACCCGCCCCGGACGACTCCGAAGATGACGGAGCCCGCCGGGCCCCGGCAATGGGACCCCAGGCCGGGGGCGCTGGCCGTGAGTCCACCTTCTCTTACCTTTGGAGGCCCTGCGGTCAGCGATGGGTGCACCGCGCGACCCGCAGGAGATCGAGCACCGGCGCCCCCCGGGGCGCGCCGGGGTGCGGACCGCGAGTCGTCGGGCTCGGGCCGCTCTCCCGGGTCGAACCGAGCGTCAGGAATCACCGAGTGCCGAATAGAGTGGACATCGCCGTGATCGGGGCCGGGCCCTGCGGTATCTCGGCCGGCGCGGCCGCCCGTGCCGCCGGGATGCAGACCGTCCTCTTCGACAAGGGGTGCGTGACCCAGTCCCTCGTCGGCTATCCCTACTACATGACGTTCTTCAGCACCGCGGAGAAGCTGGAGATCTCGGGCGTACCCTTCACGATCGCGGAGCCGAAGCCCACGCGGAGAGAGGCACTGGCCTACTACCGCCGTGTCGTCAAGGAGTGGCAGCTGGAGGTCCGCCAGTACGAGGAAGTCGTGAGCGTCACCGGCCACGAGGGAAGCTTCACGCTGCGGTCGCGGAGGGCCGACGGCCGAGAGCGGGTGACCGAGGCCGGGGCCGTGGTCGTGGCCACCGGCAGCTTCTTCCAGCCCAACTACCTGGACGTGCCCGGCGAGGACCTGCCCAAGGTCCACCACTACTACACGGAGCCCTACCCCTACTTCGATCAGGACGTGCTGATCGTCGGCGCGGGCAACTCCGCGGTCGAAGCGGCCCTGGAGCTGTATCGATCTGGAGCGCGAGTCTCCGTGGTGCACTTCCTGGACACCGTCGACAGGGGCGTCAAGCCGTGGGTGGTGCCGGACATCACCAACCGCCTCGAGCGCGGTGAGATCCCCGTCTACTGGAAGAGCCGGGTCACCGAAGTCCGGCCGGGATCGGTGGTCATCCGGAACGAGGACACGGGCGGGTCGCGAGAGGTCAAGAACGACTTCGTCCTGGCCATGACGGGCTGGCGCTCGGACCCGCACCTCCTCCGGAGCCTCGGTGTGAGCATCGACGAGGAGACCGGGATACCCACCCATGACGTCTCCACCATGGAAACGGACGTGGCCGGTGTCTACATCGCCGGCGTGCTGGCCGCCGGCGACAACGCGAACAAGATCTTCATCGAGAACGGCAAGCACCACGGCGGCCTCATCGTCGAGGCGCTGATGGCGAGGACCCGGGCGGAGGAGATCACCCGAGAGGTCTAGCGCCGCGCCGCTTGGGTCCGATGGCGTTGGGGTGTGGCCGCGAGAGGCCGGACCTGCCGAGGTCAGCCCGGTGGAGGCCCCCAGCCGCTGTCGAGACTTCGGACGGCCACCGAAGGGCCGTCCGGCGAACCCAGCCGCACTTCGGTCGGAGGCTCGAGCTCTCGGCGTACGTAGCCCATCCCGATCACCTGGCCGAGCCGAGGGCTGGAGACGGCGCTGGTCACGTGGCCTCTCGCGCGGTCCTGTTCCACCTGGAAGAGGGGCGTCCCGGCCGCCGGCGTGGGCACGTCGCCGAAGAGCAAGCCACGAAGGCGCCGGTTCACGTGTCCGCGGTCGCGGATGCGGACGATGACCTCCTGCCCTGTGTAGCAGCCCTTCCGGTGGTCGATGGCCTGGTCCTGAATGCCGGCCTCGGGCGGGAGCGTGTCCTCGTCCATGTCGACCCCGAACGCCGGCTGGCCGCCCTCGACCCGGAGCGTCTCGAAGACGCCCTGGCCGGCCGGCCTGACGGCCGCAGCCAAGAGGCCCCGCCACCACGCCCGGACCGTGTCGGCATCACCGAGGATGTCCAGGGCGGCCATTCCGCCGTGGGCAGCGCCCACGACGACTACCCAGGTGCCCGAGGCCCCGCTCCACAGGTAGGCGAGGTCTCCGAGTGCATTCAGGGCCTCGATCACAGCGGCCGGATCCGCACCAGGCAGCAGACCCCTCCCGGCGGCGGCCACGGCCTCGGGGGCGGCGGGTCCCACCACCGTCACCATGGCGGAGGCGGCCGACACGTCCTCCAGCCGGGCCAGGCGCGGGGGCAGCGACCGTCGCAGATGGGCCACGAGCGGATGGACGCCCGGCGCGGGCACGTCGAGGAGTAGGCTCTCGCCCGCACCGCCCACGGCTAGCACCCTCAGGTCTGTGATCATGCGCCCCTTCGGGGTGAGCACGGCCGAATAGGCGCCCTGGCCAACGGCGCCCCCGTGGCTCTGGGTCGCCGGCGCGGCAGGCACGCGGGCCGTGAGGATGCCCTCCAGCATCTGGGACGGCGCACGGCCGGTGACGTGGAAGCGCCCGCGCTCGGACCGATCCACGACCACCGCGGCCGAGGTGGCAGCCGCATACTCGGCGGCAGGATCCCCGTAATGCCGAGGAGGAGTGCTCTCACCCTCGGGACCGAAGACCGCCCCCTCCACACGGTGCTCCTCGATCAGGATGATCCCCCGATCGCCATCACTCACCATCGCCCTCCCCGTCGAATCCGGCAGTGTCGTCCCCTCTTCTCAACCCCTCGATGACTCCGCCGATGCGTCCTGCGTCCGGCGCGTCCGGCGTGTGATCCAGATAGCGCTCGAGCTCCTCCAGGGCTTCCTCCCTGCGGCCCATTCGGGCCAGGAGGATTCCTCGGTCCCGATTCTCGTCGCCCACCTCGGGAGACAGGAGCATGACACGTTCCACCGCCGCGAGCGCCCGGACGTCGTCGTGGGCATTGAGGTAGATGCCCTTCAGGTTGGTCAACATGCGCACCAGCATGTGCCGCTTGCTGGCCACCCTCAGGAAGGACGGCCGCATGCGAATGGTGCCGCCGTAAACCCGGTCCAGTAGCTCCTGCGCCTGGTCCTCGAAACGCAGCTCGCCGGCCTCGAAGGGATCGAGCAGGAGGTTCACGCCCTCTCCCTTGAAGCGCACCATGAAGTGCCGCGGAAAGCTCACTCCTTCCAGGGGGAGATCGAGGCGCCAACCCACTTCGAGCACCGTGATGGCCAGCGTCAGTGGTATTCCCACCCGGCGATCGAGCACGTCGTTCAGAAACGAGTTCCTCGGGTCGTAGTAGGCATCCTGATTCCCGCGAAAGCCCTCGCTCCCGTAGAGCGTGCGCACCAACTCGTTCAGGACGAGCATCGGCGCCTGCTCGTTTGCGAGCCTGTCCACGACCCTCTCGGCAAGCTCGTCGAGCCGTCCCAGGTACCGGTCGACGGGAAGCTGGGGATACTCCTCCCGGGCGACCAGCAGGGCTGCCCGGGCGAGGTCCACCTCGGACTCCGATCGGCCCATCTCCTTCTGGAGATCGGCCCGCGATCCTGTCACGCGCGAGGTCATGTCTCCGCTGTTTGCCGCGTCCGGTGGATGCTAGGTTCTCACGTCCGGCTGCCACGGCGCCGGAGGGGTAGATCGGACCCCCGGTCCGACCGTCCGTTCCTTCCACTGTCCAGAGATGAGTCACGAGCCAAGAGACCAGCGTCCCGCGATTCGGCTGACGCAGTTGAGCCACGGCGCCGGGTGAGCGTGTAAGCTCGGGATGTCCGAGCTGGCGCACGTGCTGCGTCACCTTCTTCCGGTCGAGGACCCGGCAGCCCTCGTGGACGCATCCATGGGGGACGACGCAGCCGTCTATCTGTTGGACGAGAGCCGAGCGCTGGTCGTGACGGTCGACTTCTTCACGCCGATCGTCGACGATCCGGCCGCGTTCGGCCGCATCGGTGCGGCCAATGCCCTGTCGGACCTCTACGCCATGGGCGCTCGGCCTCTGTTCGCATTGAACCTGGTCGGCTTCCCCAGAAAGTACCTGGATCGGGACCTGCTCAGCGAGATCATCCGGGGTGGGTCGGAGAAGGCCCGTGAAGCCGGCATCCCCATCCTGGGCGGGCACTCCATCGACGATCCGGAGCCCAAGTTCGGGATGGTTGCCATAGGCGAAGTGGACCCCGAGGCGCTGGTCACCAACCGGGGCGCCCGGCCCGGCGACTGCCTCGTTCTCACGAAACCGCTGTGCGCCGGCGTCGTTTCCACCGCCATCAAGAACGGCGCCGCGGATCCCGAGCTCGTGGACAAGTCCATAAAGGTCATGTCGGCCCTGAACCGCGGCGCTGCGGAGGCGATGCAGAATGTCGGTGTCTCCGCCGCTACCGACGTCACCGGTTACGGTTTGCTCGGCCACCTGCGCAACGTGCTCCGCTCGTCCGGCGCGGCTGCGAGGATCGACGCTGGTTCCGTGCCCGTCCTCGACGGGGTCCGGGAGCTCGTAGCGGAAGGGCACGTGCCGGGTGGGACGAAGCGCAACCTGGTGGATCTGGCGGAGGATGTGGACTTCGGAGCCCTGGACCCCGACACCCGGACGCTGTTGGCCGACGCCCAGACCTCGGGTGGACTCCTCATCGCTGTCCCCGCCGACCGCACGGATGTCCTCCTTGCCGAGCTGGAGGGGCGCAGCCCGGTGGCGGCCGTGATCGGAGAGGTGGTGGACGGACGGACGGGCAGCATCGTAGTCGGGTAGCGGCTTCGGTCCGCTACCGGCCGAATACTCGATCGGGGCCGACCGTCTCCGGCCGACCCCGATGTGTTCACACCCCTCCAGGCCCGTCAGCCGTCAGGACGCTGCCGCCTCCGGCCCGGCCTCCGCCTCGGCCGTCTTGCGCCGCCGCGCGGGGGTCTTCTTCCGGGGCTTCTTGTTCCCCCCCCGCCGTAGCGCGACGTCCATCACTGCGTCGAGGTCCTCGACGCAGTGGACGGTCAGCTCCGTCCGAACCGATTCCGGCAGGTCCTCGAGATCGGCCTCGTTCTCCATGGGCACGATGACCTCCCGGATCCCGGCTCGGTGCGCCCCGAGCAGCTTTTCCTTGACCCCCCCGATGGGGAGAACCCGACCCGTGAGGGTCAGCTCGCCGGTCATGGCAACATCGGCGCGGACCGTCCGCCCGGACAACGCGGAGATGAGCGCGGTGGCCATGGTGATGCCTGCAGATGGCCCGTCCTTGGGAACCGCGCCCGCAGGCACGTGGATGTGGACTTCCTTACCCGCCAAGGCGTCCTCGCCGATGCTCAGGGATTCGGAGTTGGCCTTGGCGTAGCTCAGCGCCGCGCGGCCCGACTCCTTCATGACGTCGCCCAGTTGGCCGGTCAGCACGAACTTACCGTCTCCGGGCATGACGCTGGCCTCCACGAACATGATGTCGCCACCCATGGGCGTGTAGAACATGCCGGTCGCCACGCCGACGATGTCCTCGGCGGCCATCCGCTCCGGGTGCACCCGGGGACGCCCCAGCAGCTCTCTCACGGTTTCCGCGCTGGCCGGGCCCTCGCCGAGCTCACCGGCGGCGATCCGCCGCGCTACCTTGCGGGCCAGCTTGCCGAGCTCGCGCTCGAGCTGCCGAACGCCCGCCTCCCGCGTGTACTTCTGAATCACCGAGAGGACGCCGTCGTCATCCAGCTCGAGCTCGTCCACCTTGAGACCCGCCTCCCTCAGCTGACGGGGCAGCAGGTACCGCTTGGCGATCTCGAGCTTCTCCTCCTCGGTGTAGCCCGTGAAGTCCACCCTCTCCATCCGGTCCAGCAGTGGCGCCGGGATTCGATCGCTGTAGTTGGCGGTAGCTATGAACAGCACCTCGGAAAGGTCGAACGGAATCCCGAGATAGTGATCGGTGAAGGTGGCGTTCTGGGCCGGATCGAGGACCTCGAGCAGCGCCGAGCTCGGGTCTCCCTGGAAGGAGATCCCCAGCTTGTCCACCTCGTCCAGGAGGAAGACCGGGTTCTTGCTCTTCACCTGCCGCATCCCCTGGATGATCCGTCCCGGCATCGCCCCCACGTAGGTGCGCCGGTGACCGCGAATGTCGGCCTCGTCTCGTGCGCCGCCGAGGGAGATACGGACGTACTTCCGGCCAAGGGACCGGGCGATGGACCTGGCTATGCTGGTCTTGCCCACCCCCGGGGGGCCCACGAACAGAAGGATCGGACCCCGGCCCGAAGCGGCCGCGGCGTCCATGCCGTCGTCGTCGGCATCCGAATCCCCGTCGTCCGCGCCCGCGGCCGGGGACGCCCCCTCGACTGGGAATCCCTCGTCGTTCACGCCGTTGGACCCCTTCGGGGTGCCGTTGCCCTCCAGCCTCGGCCCGGCATCTGCCTCGGTCTCTTCTTCGTCCGCCGCGGCGGCTTCGGCGGACCGCTCCATCTGGAGCTTGCGCACGGCCAGGAACTCCAGGATGCGGTCCTTCACGTCATCCAGACCGTAGTGGTCCTCGTGGAGGATCTCCTCCGCGACGGCCATGTCGATCTTGTCTTCCGTGCGCTCGGACCACGGGAGCTCGGTGACCCATTCCAGGAACGTGCGGATCACCTGGTATTCGGCAGATTGAGGGCTGGTACGCTCGAGCCGCTTGAGCTCCCGCTCCACGTCCGTCCGCTGATCATCCGTCAGCTCCAGCTCCGCGACCCTGGTGCGAAGCTCCTCGACGTCGTTCCTCTCGTCCTCGTCGCCCAGCTCCTTCTGGATCTGGCGCATCTGCTCACGCAGGAGCATCTCGCGCTGCCGCTCGCCCAACTCCTCCTGGACTCGGGCCTGGATCTCCTCCTGCGCGTCGAGCCTCGCCAGCTCCCGCTCGACGGCCACCAGCGCCATGCGCATGCGCTCCTCGTCGTCCAGCACCTCGAGCAGGCGCTGTTTGTCCTCCGTGGGCAGCTCGAGGTAGAACGCCACCAGATCGGCGAACGCCCCAGGCTCGTCCACCCCCTGGATGAGCTGGTTCAGCGCCTCGGCCGGTACGCCCCTGCGAGTGCCCAGCTCGGCGGCTCGATCCCGTAGCTCGTGATCCAGGGCCTGGAAGGCCGGCGACTCAGGATTCCGAGGCGACTGTCGGTCCATGGGAAGCAGGTCCGCGGAGAGCATTCCCGCGGTGTCCGGCTCGTAGTGCAGCGACTGGGCGCGATCCTCACCCTGCACGAGCAGCTGGACGCCACCCCGCACCCGGTGAGTCTGAATGATGCGGACGACGGTGCCCACATTGTACAGAACCTCCGGCTCCGGGTCGTCGACGTTCTCGCGTTGAGCCACGGCGAAGAGTCGGCGGTCGCCGTCCAAAGCCTCCTGCACCGCGGCTACCGTCCCAGGCCGCCCGGCGGAAATGGGCACGGCGACACCAGGGTAGACCACGGTGTCCCGAAGAGGAAGTACCGGAAGTGAGAATCGCTCGGCCATTATCCCTCGCTCGTCTCGGCACCCCGGGGGGGCGGCTCGGGGCGCCAGGACTGATTCGCGTCGAAGTTCAGTACAATACGGCTCCTGCCAGGGTCGTGCACGAAGCAGGCCAACAATTCATCCCGGTTTTCGTGCCTGACTTGCAGGGCTCACTGCCGAATTGGCGTGACCCCGCCGATCGAACGTGACTAACCGCGACCTTTTACCGTAACCCACCCCGGCTTAGCTTCAGGCGCGCTCACCGCCATCGCCTGGCCAGGGAGGTCGCATGCCGGGACCGCTGGACGGGGTCACGTTCTTCCAACAGTCATCAATCCGAATCCGCCGCGCCGGTGTCGAGATGCACGTCGACCCATGGCGCGTGGACCAGGACTCGCAGGCGGATTACATCCTGCTGACGCACCCCCATTATGACAATTTCTCCGAGGCCGACATCGCACGGGTGAGGGGACCCGAAACGGTGGTGATCGCCCCGGCCTCGATGAAGAAGCAGCTCGAGGATGGAGATCACTTCCTGCGTCCGGGAGATCTTCTTCAGCTCGACAGGATCGACGTTCTGGCGGTGCCCGCGTACAACGTCACGAAGAAGTTCCATCCACCGGCCCAGGGGTGGCTCGGCTACGTCTTCACCGTGGGCAACGTCACCTACTATCACGCCGGCGACACGGACTTTCTGGATTCCATGTACGAGATCCGGTGCGACGTGGCCTTTCTGCCCTGCGAAGGGCATTACACGATGGGCCCGGAGGACAGCGCCCGGGCTGGCGTGGCGTGCGGTGCGTCGGTGGTGGTCCCGGTGCACTGGGGTGGCGCCGTGGGCCGCAGGGAGGACGCCGAACGCGTCGTAGAGCTGTTTCCCGGCCGGGCGGCCTTGCTCGATCCCGGTGAAACGGCCTGACTCGGACCCCGACGCGCACCATGCAAGGACGCTCCACCCGCTCCACCGTGTACGCACCCAAGGCCGCCGCCGCTACGAGTCATCCGCTGGCGACGGGCGAAGCGCTGACCACGCTTCGCGCCGGGGGGAACGCGGTGGATGCAGCCGTGGTGGCCGCCGCGGTCCTGGGCGTCGTCGAGCCCCACATGACTGGGATGGGCGGTGACGCCTTCGCCCAGGTCTGGTGGGCACGGGAGGGCTCCCTTGTCGCGCTGGACGCCAGCGGGCGTTCCGGCAGCCTGGCCACCCCGGATGCGCTCACGACCGCGGGAGGGGGCAGGATGCCCGAGCGGGGGCCGGCCACCATTTCCGTACCCGGTGCCGTCTCCGGTTGGGAGGCGCTGCTCTCCCGCTTCGGCACGCTCTCCCTGGCCCAGGCCCTCGAGCCCGCGATTCGTCTGGCCGAGGGGGGGTTTCCGGTCTCGCCCATCGTGGCCGACGGATGGTCCGATCAGGTGTTGTCGTTGGCCCAGGACCAAGGAGCCCGCGACACGTTCCTGCTGGACGGACATCGGGCGCCGCGGGCGGGTGAGTGGTTCGCCAACCCGGACCTGGGACGCTCGATGAGAGAGATCGCGGCCGAGGGTGCGGGCTCCCTCTACGGAGGTCGGTTGGGCAGCCGCATGGTCGAGTCGCTGAAGCCACTCGGTGGGGTCCTGAGCCGAGAGGACCTGGCGGGGCACGAAGCCAGCTGGGTCGAGCCCATCGGCACCGAATTCGCGGGGCACACGGTCTGGGAGCTGCCACCGGCCGGCCAGGGCGTCGCCGCCCTCCAGATGCTGCGGCTGTTGGAGCCCCTGCCCCTGACCGAGATGGGGTGGAACTCGGCTCAGTACCTCCACCACCTCATCGAGGCCAAGAAGTTGGCCTTTGCCGACCTGGACGGCCACGTGGCCGACCAAGACCACATGCGTGTCTCGGTCGACGCTCTGCTTTCTGACGCGGCGCTGGCGCACCGGCGATCTCTCATCGATCCGAGCCACGCCGCGGCAGGCCCTCTACCCGGGATCTATAGCGCCAGCAACGACACCGTCTACCTTGCCGTGGCCGATTCACAGGGCAACATGGTCTCCTTCATCAACTCGATCTACTGGCGGTTCGGCTCGGGCGTGGTGGTCCCGGGCACCGGGTTCGCCCTTCACAACCGCGGAGGCGCGTTCGTGCTGGATGAGGACCATCCGAACCGGGTCGCGCCGGGCAAGAAACCCCTCCATACCATCATCCCGGCCATGCTGAGCCGAAGCGGCGACCCGACCTTGGCGTTCGGTGTGGTGGGTCGGTCCATGCAACCCCAGGGTCAGGTCCAACTGCTGCTCAATCTTCTCCTCTTCCACCTCGACCTGCAGCAGGCGGTGGACGCTCCCCGGTTCCGGCACCTCGACGAGAAGCGGGTGGCGTTGGAGCCGGGAATCGGCGGCTCCGTGCGGGATGAGTTGACCCGCCTCGGCCACCAGATCGTATCCGACGACGACGTCGTCTTCGGTGGAGCCCAGGCCGTCATGCGCCTCGAGCGTGGCTGGTCGGCGGCGTCCGACCCTCGCCGGGACGGGTGTGCGGGCGGGTTCTAGGTGTGGGGCTGCAGAAGAGCCTCAGAAGAAAGGGCGATTCGGGGCATGACCGAGCCAGATTTCCAGATCCCGGCTGACTCCCTTCCCGAGGGGTTCGCCGAAAACGTGGACCGCCCGCCCGACTCCCCCGTCGCGCCCCGCCCGGCTGCGACCGTGGTGCTGCTGCGACCGTCGGATCGCGGGCCCGAGGTGCTGTTGCTGCGCCGCAACCGGACCGTGGGCTTCGTGCCGGGCGCGTACGTGTTCCCGGGCGGGCGTGTCGAGACGGACGACGCGGCCCCCGAGGTCCTCGCGCACGTGCAGGGGCTGTCCGTCGAGCAGGCCGCCGGCCGACTGCGCCTCTACGATGAGGCTCCCTCGGCCATCGCCTACTACGTAGCGGCGATCCGCGAGGCCTTCGAGGAGACGGGGATCCTCGTTGCCTCGGACTCGGCCGGTGAGCCGGCGGCCAGCGCGGCCGCCTCTCCCGATACCCGAGCCGCCCAGATCCAGCTGCACCGAGGCGAGCGGACGTTCGGAGAGATTCTCGCCACTCTGGACGTCACCCTGAGCGGCGGAGCAATCGAGTACATCGCACACTGGATCACGCCCCGGGCGGAGCCACGCCGGTATGACACCCGGTTCTTCGCCGTTCTGGTCCCCGCGGGGGAGGAAGCTCGCCCAGACGGCTCCGAGATCACCGAAGCCCGTTGGCTCCCGCCCGAGATCGCCCTCGAGTTGCATGCCGAGGGCGACCTTCCCATGGTCTTTCCGACCATCAAGACGCTTGGGACGCTCAGTGGCTTCGAGTCCGTGGACGCCCTCATGGCCTCCTTTGCGGGGCGCCCGATCCCGGCGATCCTCCCCCGGCTCGTACGGACCCCGACAGGCGTCGGCATCGAGATCCCGGAGGAAGGCCCTCCACCCCCCCCTTGACTCAAGCCGATGCGCCCGTCCGGTCGTAGTCGGCGTGCTCGCTGGGACACGCGATGGTCAGGGTCCCACCGCTGGACGATCTGTAGATCCCCACGACTGCGCCGTCGCCCGACTCGTCATCCATCAGGAGCTCCTCCGCCACGAGGACGAGGCTGGTGCTCCCCGCCGTCAGCTGCTGTGGGCAGAAGAAGGCCCACCCGGCGGACGCCGCCGCTACCAACATCGCCGCCACCAGCGGGTAGCGTCGTCCACCGGGGACCGCCGCCATGGCTCGCACTACCTGCTCTCCCATGCTCATCGATCCTCCATCGGGGCTTCTGTGCCCCATCTGCAGTTGCATCGGAGACAGTGGAATCTGCCCCGATACAGGAGAACCTCGCGACTCGGGGCGGGCTACCGAATGGTCCATCGGGACCGATCTGATCTGCGCTCGTACGAGGGGGCGCCAGGGTGGCCTACCGGTCCGCCAGCCGGGCCTCGACCACGTCCAGGACCTCCGTAAAGGACCTGGTCGGCGTGACCAGGGTCGCGCCTACGAGGATCACCGGCACGCCGGCTACGCCGATGCCGGCCGCGGCCGACCGGTCCGCCTCCAATCGCAGGCTCGCGTACGGCGACGCAAGGCACTTCTGGAACTCGTCCACCGCCAGGTCGAGCCGCCGGGCGTAGCGCCGGAACGCCTCGTGCGGGTCCTCTCCCCACCCCCACTCGGCCCGTCCCTCGACCAGAAGGGTGTGCATTCGCCAGGGATCCCCCTGACGATCGGCGCAGAAGAGTGCGGCGGCGGCCTTCGGGGCTCGCCGATGCGGCCGGAGAGGCGCCTGCACCAGCTGGTACCGGATGCGGCCCTGGGCGGCCAGGGCTCGCAATCTGCGACCCACCCGTCTGTCCAGAGCCTCGCAAGCCGAGCACTCGTAGTCGCCGACCACGCGCACGGTGAGCGTCCCCCTGCCTGGACCGATTGAGACGCCGGCGCCTTCGAGCGCCGCAGGAACATGATCGGCGACGGTGACGAGCCTGGGCCCGGGAGAGCGGGTGACACTTGCCGAGGCTAGCGCCAGCGCGAGCGCCACGACGGTCGGCACGGCCACCGACAGAAGCGACCGAACGACCCGGATCACGATCCGTCGCCGAGTCTGTAGCGGCTGACCCCGTACGTGTGCAGGACAGTGATCTCGTCACCCTCGACCACCGCCGCAGCCGCATTGAGAAGCGGCTCCCAGGGGCCCGACTGTTCGGGTACCGAAAGGAGACGGCCGCGGAGGGAAGCAGGCTCGAGAAGGATGCCGAAATGGGGCGAGGCCGTGAAGAGGACGAGAAGCCGTCCGTCTGGCTGGCGCTTCAAGGTCTTTGCGATGTGGGCGCCGACGACCCGGCGACCCTGCCTGGCGAGCCGGCTCCGGAGTGATTCGTTCCGGGACCGGATTCGTTGCACCACCGAATCCGGAAGGCGTACGGCCCTCTCCAGGGAACCGTCATTGCCGTACAGCAGCACATGACCCTCCGTGTTGTCCAGCACTGCGACGGAGCCTGCATCCGTTACGGCCACCCTGTCGCGTCGGTCGATCCCCTCGGGTGCCCCGGAGGGCTCCTGGCGCGCATGCATCCTCCTGGCGAACGGCATGCTCTCCCCGTTCGCGTCGATCCGTGTGAGGAATACGTGGGCGGGCGCGCTCGCGAGGAACAAATCGCCCTTGGGCCCCACCGCCAGGTCTCCCCACCGCCCGGGGAGGGCGACGACGCGCTGAAACACGCCTCCGAAGGTGAAGAACGACACCCGTCCGTTGGAGAGCTCCACGACAGCCACGCCGTCTGGGGTCAGGTCCCCCACCAGTGGCGCCTCCAGCTCGCCCGGACCCGATCCACTTCGACCGATCACCCCCACGGGCTCCAGGCTCCGGTCCAACCTCACGAGCCTGTCATTGCCCGCGTCGATCACCAGGTAGCCTCCCGGAACGGGCACAAGGTCCGTGGCAGCGTGGAAGCCCAACGTGTCTTCCATCGTCTCCACCCGTTGGGCCGTCAGCTCGACCGGTCGAAGCGCGCCCTCCAAGACGACCTCGGCCGGCACCTCCCTGGCCGGGCGACAGGAACACCCGAAGATGGCCGACAGGGCCGCTGTCGCGGCCGCGACGCTCCGGTAACGCTGTACTTGCACTGGCACCGACTCCGTCCAAGAGTGCGCGAACGGGGGGCGACCGGTACGAGCCGGCCGCCCCCGCGTCCCTCAGATCTGCGTGTAGGTCCGGCAGTCGACGTCGATGGTCGAGCCGTCACTCATCCGGTAGTGTCCCACCGACCAGGTCTGGCTCACCCGGCGCCCGGCGTAGACGCCCGCGTCCGCCCCGTAGCTCGTCTCCTCCGTCACCAGCGTCTCTCCCAGCAGGTAGCCGCTCGAGGGGCTGTCCGCGCCGCCGGAGATGTACTGGGCGCAGTCCGCCCAAACCCATCCGGCGCCCGCCAGGGTTGAAGCGAGGGCCATGGCGATCGTTCGAGTTCTCATGATGTCCTCCCGAGGTTTCCGGGCCGGCCTTCCGGCCCACTCTGTCTCATCCGTCGCGTTGCTCCGGAGCCTCGGCGACACGGCCGAAGATGCCCTGGATCGGTGTGCCGGGGAATGCACGAATGGGACGCTGTGGCGGAGGCGGGACCACGAGTCCCGCGAGATGACAGATCCTGCCGCGTTTCGAGGTCATCGGCCGGCCAGCCCGCCTGGACCCGGCGACATGCACCTGACGTCCAACGCGTTGTTGAGGTGAAACTTACGGAGTCCTCTCCCCTCGCCGACCTCTCGTGGCACGCTCGATGCATGGAATCGCACCGGGAACAACCCACAAACGAGGTCCGCCAGATCCTACTCAGCAGGGCGTTCCGAGCTTCTCTCGACCCGAGACAGGCCGGTCGACTCCGAGACGAGAGTGGGTGCCGCGGGAGGAAGACGATGAACGACGCGTTCGGTAGAAGCGAATGGCTCTTGAGGGCCGCGCTGCGGGAGGACCGGGGCGGCCGCCCCAAGGTGGCCCAGGCCCTGAGACAGATGGCGGAAGACGCCCGTCCCCTCGAGCTCACCGGCGTGGCGACCGCCGAGGAGGAGCACAAGCGCCCTTTCGGCGAATGATCCGCGTCTCCGACCCGCGCCGCTCCGTGGATTGAGCCGCCCGAGTCCAAAAGCGCCGGAAGGCAAGAGAGCGCCTCCGATCACGACGATCGGGGGCGCTCTTCGTTCGACCGCTGCAGGCGACCCGGGTTCAGGGGCCCGGCGGCTACATCCGTCTGTAGGCGGGCCCGCTGCCGCCCTCGCGGGGCATCCACCGCGGCCCGAGGACGTCCGTGGCCTTGCAGTCCACGCAGTTGGGAGCGTTCACAACCAGCTCGTCCCCGTTGCGCTCGTAGACCCCCGCCGGACACATGTGGACATACAGCTCGGCGGCCTCGGCCGAGACGTCCTGGCCGACCAGCAAGTGCGGCGGGATGTCATCTCGGGTCTGGTTCCCCGACTTGAAGACCGCATCGACCTTCGAGAACGTGAGCTTGCCGTCCGGCGACACCCGGGGCCCCCCGCTCCCGACCGTGCGTGTCTCGTCCACGTCCTCGGGAACCGAGATTCGTCCACCGGGAAAGCTCCCGCCGGTCAGCGTCATCAGCCCGGCCTTCAGCCCTCCCCGGTAGAAGCCGCTCTTGAAGGCGAGTCGCATGTTCCGGGTCTTCTTCAGGTCCGCCATGATGTAGCTGGTGTCCACCGCGTCGGTGTAGGAGCGTAGGCCCGCCTCCGAGGTGTCATCCTTCTTGAGGGCTCGAAAGATGGTCCGAGCGGCCAGAATGCCCGAATGCATGGCGTAGTGGATCCCCTTGAGGGAGGGGACATCCACATAGCCCGCGGAGTCGCCGACCATGACCAGGCCGTCGCCGTGACGGCGCACGGGAACCGAGTAGAAGCCCCCCTCCGGAATGGTCTTCGCGCCCCACTCCACCAGCTCACCGCCCTCGAGGTAGGGCTTGAACAGCGGGTGGAGCTTCATACGTTGGAGCAGCTCGTGCACGTCGAGGCGAGCGTCCCGGTAGTCCAGTCCCACGACGAGGCCCAGGGAAACGAGGTTGTCCTCCATCGGATACATCCAGCTCCCACCGAAGGCGTCCTTGGGCAGCGGCCAGCCCAGGGTATGGATGACCCGGTCCAGCGGCTGCGCCGTCTCCCACAGCTCCTTCACCCCCAGGGCGAAGATCTGGGGATTCTCGGAGCCCACGTTCTGCCACCTGAGCCAGGCCTGGGAGAGCGTGCCCCGGGTGCCTTCCGCCAGCACCGTGACCCGCCCCGTGAGGTCCATGGGGGGCATGAAGTCGCTGCCGCCGGGCTCTCCGTCGCGGTCGAGACCCGAAGGAGTCGTCCGCACGCCGATGACTCCGCTGCCACTGACGAGCAGGGAGTCGGCCGGGAAGCCCGGGAAGATGTTGACCCCCAGCCCCTCCGCGCGCTCACCCAGCCATCTGACGATCTCGCAGATGGACGCCACCCTGTTGCCGTGGTTCTTCATGGTGGGCGGGGTCGGCAGCCTGTGGGACCCTCCCTCGGTCAACAGATACACGGCTTCGTCCGTGACGGGGCCGCGCAGGGGGAACTCTGCCGGGTCCATCTCGGGGAACAGCTCGATGAAGGCCCTCGGGTTCACCACTGCACCCGAAAGGCTGTGCTCACCGAGCTGTCCGGCCTTCTCGAGCACCCCGATCTCGATCTCACCCAGCTCTCCGCCATCCTCGTTGTCTCTTTGCACGAGACGAGCCAGCTCGACGGCCCCCGCGAGACCGGCGGGTCCGGCACCCACGAACAGCACGTCCATGGGAACCGCTTCCCCATCGGGAGTCTCCTCCAGAATGAGCCGGCTCTCGGGCAGATCGGGCTGATATGCGCCGGGGCGGACCGTGCCGGATAGTGCCGGGAGTTCGGACATGCTGCTCCTCGAGGATCGCTGGTGCGTGGGGTCGGCTTCGTGGATCAGGACTCCGGGCACGGGGTACCCATTGCTTTGCCTCCGGATCCCTGACGGGGGATCCAGGCCTCCGGTTCGAACAGCCCGTGGAAGCAAGCGTCCCAACCTCGCCGCATCCGGGACCAGGCAACGGCGAGAAAGACCGCCGAGCCTACCCGTGATCGGACGGCCACTACTCGGACACGAACCGGCCGTAACGGCCGGGATTGGGAATATCATGGCTGGATCGATGCCCGCGACCGTCGGCGACCTTCGGGCCGCAGGATACGTGAGCCGCCCCGTCAAGGACGAGATGCGGGCGAACTTGGTGGGGAAGTTGCGTGGGCAGGAATCCCTGTTTCCCGGGATCGTGGGCTACGAGGACTCGGTGATCCCCCAGATCGTGAACGCTGTCCTGGCGCGTCACGACTTCATCCTGTTGGGGCTCCGGGGCCAGGCCAAGAGCCGAATCCTCCGGCAACTCGTCGATCTGCTGGACCCGGAGATACCGATTCTCCAGGGCTCCGAGATCAACGACGATCCCTTCCACCCCATCTCCAAGTACGGCAGGCTCCTGCTCGAGGAGCACGGCGACGATGCGCCGGTGGAGTGGGTGCCCCGGGATCACCGCTACGTCGAGAAGCTCGCCACTCCGGACGTGACCATCGCCGACATCATCGGTGACGTCGACCCCATCAAGGCAGCCCGCGGCGGCCATATCCTGGCCGACGAGCTCACCATCCACTACGGCCTTCTGCCCAGAGCCAACCGTGGCGTCTTCGCGATCAACGAGCTACCCGATCTGGCCGGCAAGATCCAGGTGGGGCTCTTCAACATCCTCCAGGAAGGGGACGTGCAGGTCAAAGGATACCCCATCCGGCTGCCCCTCAACGTCATGATGGTGTTCACCGCGAACCCCGAGGATTACACGGCCCGAGGCAAGATCATCACCCCCCTCAAGGACCGCATCGGCGCCGAGATCCAGACCCACTACCCTCAGGACGTGGGAACCGGCGTCTCCATCACGTCGCAGGAGGCGTGGGTGCAGCGCGACGGCACCGGATTGGACGTGGAGGTGCCCGACTTCGTGGCCGAGCTCGTGGAGCAGGTAGCGTTCCTCGCGCGCGCCGACAGCCGCGTGGATCAGCGCTCCGGGGTGAGTCAGCGCATGCCGATCTCGGTCACGGAGAGCATGGTGTCCAACGCGGAGCGGCGTGCCCTCCTCCTCGACGAGGCTCCCGTGGTTCCCAGGATCGGCGACATATACGCCGCGCTTCCGGCCATCACCGGCAAGATGGAGCTGGAGTACGAGGGGGAGCTGCACGGTAGCGAGCGCATCGCCTCGGAGCTCATCGCCAAAGCCGCGGGGATGACGTTCAACAACCGTGCCGGTGGAGCCGACGTCGAAGACGTGGTCGAGTACTTCGAGACGGGCGGGGCCCTTCAGGTCTCGCCGGATGCGTCGGCCGAGGCGTGCGTCCAGGGGTTCCAGACCGTGCCCGGGCTGCTCGACGTGGTGGAGCAGGTGGGCCTGGCCTCGGCTGCCGCGGCGCCGGGGGTCCGTGCCGCGGCCTGCGAGCTCGTGCTGGAGGCCCTGGTGGCCGAGCGGCGGATCAGCCGCTCCGACGCCGGCGGCTACCAGAGATCCAGGCACGAGAGTCCCGGCAAGCAGGGGCTGCAGGGATTCGACCCCTTCAATGCCTGAACCGGGTGGTCGTGGGACCGGCCCCGAGAGAGATCGCACGATGAAGGTCGCTGCTCTGTCCGTGGTCCTGTTGTACGCGGGTCTGCTCTTCGGGTGCGACGATGGATTCGTCGGACCGATACCCATCGACGAGATCAACCCGCCACCGGTTCCCGAGACCGTGGTCTCCTGGCTCCAGGGCAACGCCATTGCCATCTCCACGGCCACGCCCACGAGGTCCTTCACCGATCTGGAGCCGCTCAAGGAGCTCATCGGCGACGCCCGGGTCGTGGCGCTAGGCGAGGCCACTCACGGCTCGCGGGAGTTCTTCCAGATGAAGCACCGGCTGCTCCGGTTCCTCGTCCAGGAGATGGGCTTCAACGTCTTCGCCATCGAAGCCAGCATGCCCGAGTCGGTGCGCATCGACCGGTATGTCAAGGGGGGACTCGGGAATCCGGTCGAGCTCCTTTCGGGCCTGTACTTCTGGACCTGGAACACGCAGGAAGTGCTGGACATGATCGGGTGGATGAGGCAGCACAACGCGGCCCCTGGTGGTGCCCCGACCGTTTCCTTCACGGGATTCGACATGCAGTTCCCCGGGATGGCCGTGGCCAACACGGAGGCCTTCTTCCAGGACCACGCAGCGGACAGCGCAGCTTGGGCGGCCAGCCGCTTCGATTGCATGCGCGAGTACCTCAACGGGCCCGACGGCCAGGCCAGCCGCGACCGGTGGCTCGTCGAGCCGACCCCGGAGCGAAACGACTGTCGGGCCGGCGTCGAAGAGGTCGAGGCCTTCCTCGAGCGGAACCGGGCGCAGCTGGAAGAAAGCGCGTCCGTCGACGGATTCGCCAAGGCTGAGCAAGACGTCCGGCTCGTTCTGCAGTGGGAAGCCAAGGAGAGCCTCCGCTTCGGGGGCGACCGAGACCAACTGATGGCAGAGAACCTGCTCTGGCTCCTCGACCAGGCGGGCCCGGACGCGAAGGTCGTGATGTGGGCCCACAACCTCCACGTGAGCTACCTCGAGAACTGGCAGGGAGATCTGCTGCAGGACGCTCTGGGAGACGACTACTTGTCCATCGGCCTGTCCTTCGGACAGGGTTCCTTCAACGCCATCACCCGGTTGTTGAACGGAGAATTCCGCGGCATCGAGAAGCAGCAAGTCGGCTCACCGCCGTCCGGCAGCTACGAGTATCGCTTCACGGCGGCCGAGATACCCTTCTTCGCCCTGGACCTGAGAGCGTTGGATCTTTCACCGGGCCAGGGAGACTGGCTGGCCGTGCCGCTCTGGTTCCGGAGCGTGGGATCCGTGTACGAGCCCGAGGACCCGGGGCTTTACTTCCTGAGGACCGACCCGCTGCCGGACATGTTCGACGCCGTCGTCTACGTTGACAGCACGGCGGAATCCACCCTACTGCCGTTCCAGATGCCCTCGCAGTTCTGACGCACCCGTAGGGCCCGGCCCGCCGGCATGCGTCAGAGGCGCCTGTTCACCTGCCTTGTGGACGTGCCACCCCCATCATCGCGCGAGCCTGCTCGTACCGAGAGCGTGGGATCTCCTCCAGGCCGGCCCCCTTCAGCACCGCCTGGAAGGCAGGCTCCCGACGCAGGGGGTCCCACTCCGGCCGTCGAAGCGTCTGCGGCAGCCAGATGTCCTGGACCTCCAGAGCGCTCTGCAAGCCCTTCAGGGCCTCCGCCTGCCGGCCCAGTCCCAGCTCGATCGTGGCCAGCTGGGTGGGCAGGATCCACCGCCACCCTGCCGGGCCCGAAGCCAGGTCCTGGAGGTGGCGCTCGGCCCGGTTGGCGTTGCCGCTCCTTCCGACCACGTAGCCCAGGCTGGCCACTGCGATCGGATTGACCTTGGTGCGCTTGGCGCTCTCGATCAGGTCGACCAGGCCGCCATCGATGTCGCCCGCGTACGCCCGGGCACGTCCTCTCAGCCAGTAGGCGAAGCCGAAGTCCGGATCGAGCTCGACGGCCTGGTCGAGAACCTCTCGCGCCTTCCCGTAGATCCGGGCACCCAGAAGCGCCCAGCCCACATGGCAATGGGCGAGGACGGAGCGGGGATCCAGGCGGAATCCGGTGACGCAGTGCCGGATCCAGTCCACGGGGTGTCCCGACAGCCCCCGGTTCATGCCCGCCCAGAATCTGGCCGTCACGACGGCGGGGTTGATCCCGATGGCACGCCGAAACGCGTCTTCCGCGCCGCGCCAGTCCCAGTCGCGGAACATCCGGGCACACCCGAGCGCGCTCCAGGCCTCGGGGAGGGCATCGTCCAACCCCAGGGCGGCCTCGGCCGACTCGCGGGCGCGCTTGAAGGCCGACCGCGGTTCGACGTAGCCGTAGAAGGCCTGCAGCACCTGGTTCTCGGCACGACCGGCGAGGGCCAGGGCGAAGCGCTCGTCCGCTCGCACCGCCTGCTCGAAGGAAGGGGCCGCCCGCTGGTATCCCTCGCCGCCACGGTGCCAGTCGTAGCGGCCCTGCAGATAGGCTCGGTGTGCTTCCCCCGACCGACTCCGTCGTCCCGGGGACAGCGGCGAGCCGTTCGGGGGGATGGGGAGCCCGACCGCCTCGGCCACCGCCCGGATCAGCGCGACTTCCATCTCCGATACCGTCTCCAGCTTGCCCTCCAGCTTGCCGGACCACGCTGGTTGGCCGTTGGAGGCGCGAACCAGACGGGCTGTGACGGTCAGCCTCTCACCATCTTTACCGATGCGACCTTCCAGTACGAATCCGGCGCCGATCTCGCCGCCCGCCTCGGCCGCCGGGACGTCCTTGAACTTGAACGAGAACGCCGAGTCCCTCGCGAGGACACGGGCGCCCTCGAGGCCGGCCAACCCCAGGAGCACCGCCTCGGCGACGCCTTCCGCCAGGTAATCGATAAACGGGTCCGTGCCCCCGATGGTCATGGGAAGGACCAGGACGGCGCGAGACCGGGCCGGGGGCCGCTCGGGCTGGGAGGCGAGCGTGGCGGCCGCCGCCGCCCCTCCCGCTCCCGCGGTTCCCTGGGGGCGGGGACCGGCCGTCGCGCTGCCCCCGGCCCCAGTGTCCGCACCCTTCGGACGAGGTGCCCTCTGCCGCGGTGCGGACGGCAGTGGTTTCGCCTTCGCCTTCGGCCTTGCCCGCCTCAACACCAGCGGAAGCCCGAGCAGCGCGACTCCCCCCACGAACATCCAGCTGTATGCGGGCAGTCCCAATCGAACCCCCTGCAGGAGGACGACAGTCACGGCGACAGCGGCCACGACGAGGTAGAGACCGGCCCTGGTCACTGTGCCGTGGCGCCCTCGGATGACGTGCTTCATCCCTGGACGCTCCCGTTGACGAGAGGCCCTCGCAGGGAGTGCGCGAAGGCCGCCTGTACGCGTGCGTCGGAGAGCGCCCGCCTGGCCCGGACCCAGATCCTCCGCTGCGCTACGGGCAGCGCGAGGCCGTCCAACCCTTCCGGTGAGAACCACCGACCCACCCCCTCCCCGGTCTCGAGCATCGACCCATCGGCGACGAAGAGGTAGGCGTGATAGCTGGCCCGGAAGTGGGTGAATGCATGGTGGACGGCATCGAGCGCCTTCCCGGCCAGGTGACTGCTCCAGGGCTCGGTCGCACTGCGCACCGCGAGGCGACTCCCTTCCTCGACCCCATCGGCACCGCCGACCTCCATGGCGGGAAACTCCCACAGTCCCCCCAACAGCCCCTCCTCCGGGCGCCGCCGGACCAGGACACGACCATGCGCGTCAACGACGACACCCACCGCGAAAACCCGGCGAGGGACCGCCGGTCGCACCATTCGCTCGGGGCGCTGGAGAACGGTGCCACGGGCCAGGGCGACACAAGCCGACAGCAACGGACACGCGGGGCAGTCGGGCGACCGCGGTGTGCAGATCGTAGCTCCCAGCTCCATCAACGCCTGGTTGAAGTCGCCGGGCCGGTGGGGATCGACCAGGGCCGCGGCGTGGCGGCGCAGCTCGGTGGCGGTGGGCGCCGGCAAGTCCAGGAGCCTGGCCAGGACGCGCTTCACGTTGCCGTCGACAGCGGGCGTCACGACACCGAAGGCGATGCTGGCGATGGCTCCGGCGCTGTAGGGTCCGATGCCGGGGAGGGACCGCAGCACCGCGGGATCCGACGGCAGATCACCTCCGAAGCGGTCCCGCACCTCCCGCGCGGCGCGGTGCAGGTTCCGGGCGCGCGAGTAGTACCCAAGCCCCACCCAGGCGTGGAGCACATCGTCCATATCCGCCCGCGCCAGCGCGGCCACGTCCGGGAACCGCTCCATCCAGCGCCTGTAGTAGGGAATGACGGACTCGACCCTGGTCTGCTGCAGCATGATCTCCGAGATCCAGATGGCGTAGGGATCTCGGGTCCGGCGCCACGGGAGGTCGCGGCGGGTGCGCCCGTAATGGGCGAGCAGCCTGGTTCGGAGACCACGAGCAGGGGGGCTCATGCGCCCCAACCTAAGGCTGTCCGCTCGGCAGCGCAGCGATCTTCGCGGCCGGTGCGCCAACGGGCCGAGCACGCTAGACTGGTCCGAGACGGCACACGCCCACCCGGGAGCTTCTCAGTGCGGTTCACCACCTACACCAAGTACAAGGGTCGCTGGCTCGATGCCCTGAATCTCGAGAGCCTCATGGAGCAGCTTTCGGACTTCCTGCTCAACGGCGGCTTCGCGGGCGGGCCCCACTTCCATCCCTATTGGGGATGGTCCGGGCTCGAGGCAGACGACTCGGTGGATGCCCTCAAGAAGGCGCTGCTGGAGGCCCTCCTCAAGAGCGGCCAGCTGACCCCCGAGATGGTCGACGAGCTACGGGGCGAGGGCGAGGGCCGTGCCGACGTGCAGCGCCAGATCGCCGAGCTGCTGGACCAGCTGATCCAGAAGATGGTGGAAGAAGGCTACATCACCCTGGAGGGTGGTCAGCCCAGCTTGCCGGGCATGACGTATGATGTCACGGGACAGGGCAAGATCGACGAGGCCAAGGAAGCCGCCCAGCAGGTCCAGTTCAACCTGACCAGCAAGGGCATGGACTTCCTGGGATACCGGGCTCTCCGGAACCTCCTGGGTGCCATCGGCAGGGCCAACTTCGGATCGCATGACACTCCGGAGCTCGCCACCGGGGTGGCGGCCGACTCCGCGAGCCGCCCCTACGAGTTCGGCGACACCCTCAACCTGGACATTCCCGCCACGCTGAAGTCTGCCATCGAGCGAGAGGGGCTGACCGTCCCGCTGAAGCTGGAGTACTCCGATCTCATGGTGCACCAGACCGAGTACCGCTCGTCGTGCGCGACGGTGCTCATGTTGGACGTCTCCCACTCCATGGTGTTGTACGGCGAGGACCGCTTCACGCCGGCGAAGCGGGTGGCTCTGGCGCTCACGCACCTGATCCGCACCCAGTTCCCCGGAGACAGCCTGCGGGTCGTCACCTTTGGCGATCGCGCCGAGGAGATCCCCGTGTCCCAGCTGGCCCAGGCTCAGGTAGGCCCTTACCACACGAACACCGCCGAAGGCCTGGAGCTGTCGAGACGACTGCTGCGCGCTCAGAAGAAGGACATGCAGCAGATCATCATGATCACGGACGGGAAGCCCAGCGCCATCACGCTTCCCGATGGCCGCGTCTACACGAACTCCGGCGGGCTCGACCCGACGATCCTCAAGGCCACGTACCGGGAGGTCGCGGCGTGTCGGAAGGCTGGCGTGCTCATCAACACGTTCATGCTGGCTCGAGACCCCTACCTGGTCCGGTTCGTGAAGAAGGTCTCCGAGATCGCCAGGGGTAAGGCCTACTTCACGTCGACGGTGACGTTGGGCCAGTACATCATGATGGACTTCCTGAAGCGGAAACGGCGGCGGGTCTAGAGCGCCGCGCTCGCCGGGGTCCCCACCCGGCGTGAAGCTAGCAGCCCATCTCCAGGGGGCGCACGGGCAGGCCCCTGCTGGCAGCCTGGGCCACGAAGTGCTCCGTGTAGACCCGCACCTGCATTCCCCGGTCGTAGACCTCGACCATGTAGAAGTCCTGCGGGCTGAATGTCTCCAGGGCCCGACCCCCGTCGAAGAGGTGCATCTCGTCCAGGCAGACGTCCATTCTCCGTAGGCGGCCACGGCGCCAGACGCAGAACTCCAGCCCCCCGGGGCCACAGCGCCGCACGTGGGCCCCGGCGCGGGACTTCACCAGTGAGAGCATGTCCATAGCGCCGGACCGCACCAGGTCCGCCTGCTCGAAGACCCGCACCGATCCATCGAAAAACCGCCGACGGCGGTCCCAGCGATTCGCCAGGACCTCGATCCCATCCAGAAGAACCGGGTCCGGCCTCAGGAGGATCTGCAGCGGACGCTCCCCCTCGACGGCCCCGACGTCGAGCTCCGAGGTCACGTAGCCCAGACGCTCGACGTAGAGGTAGTGGACCGGCGCCGAGGGCAGGTGGAGCACGAAGCGTCCCAGCGAATCCGCCAGAGATCCGGTACGGAGCCCACGGGGGGCGACGAAGGCGCCCGGGAGGGGAGCTCCCGTCTCGAGGTCCAGGACCTCGCCCTGAATGCGCGTCGTAGTCCCGCCGTCCAGTTCCTGGCCCACGCTCGGGCGCGCCAGGAGGCCGGCGGTCACGATCGTCAGTGCACAGAGTTGTGTCAGCCGCATCTTGCTCCTCGAGAGGTCCGACGTGCGTAGCGCTCCGCTGGAGCCTCCCGTCGAAGATGCTGCGACGGTGCGGCCCGCACGGTATGATCTACGCTGTGCGAGCGCCCTCCTTGCGCCACTGGAGGCGACAGCGGACGCGCCGGTGTGCGGGAGACCGGCGTGGACGCCCCTTCTGGTGTGGTGCCTCGGAGGTCCCGTAACCACCGAGAGCGCCGGGGCTCCGCTCCCAGCAAGGCACGGCGACGGGTGACAGCACCGCTATTCGAGGCGGCGCAGCGGGCACCGCCTCGCGCCGCGAGTGGGTCCTGGTGTGGATGCATCGGGCGCTAGAGGGCACAGGACTCCTGCGGCACCACACTAGCGGTCCACCCGGAACCGGTCGACCCGGACCACCAGGTTGTGATTCACCCGGACACCCAGGACCCCGTGGATGCTCAGGCCCGCTGCGGGCACCTCGGCCACCTCGGCACCGTTGCACGAGAAGCGCACCCGATCTCCCACGACAGAGACGGAGAGGTCGTTGGATATGTCGCCATCCTCCATGGCCGCTACCCGGACCGCTTCCGACGGGACCCACCCGTCCGTGATCTCCTCTGTCCACGGACCCACCCTGTTCTTGATCACGTACCGTCCGTCCGCCCGCACCAGGAAGTAGGTGTAGCGCTGGTCGGGCCCTTCCAGTCCCTGACCGCCGATGACGAGACCGAAGCCCTCCCGGTGGCCCATGGGGGCGCCCAGCTCGGTAAAGGTGGCGGAGACGGTGAAGTCACCGACGTCCACGGACTGGTCGGGCCGGTAGAGGATGCCCGACGGGCCGGTCCGCACCTCGAGTCCCCGTTCGCCGTTGGTGACGCGGAAGTCCGCCGGATCCCGGTTCGGGCGGTCGAGCCGCAGCGCGAACCCCTCCGGCAGGGAGGAGCCCGATCGCGTCTCCCGACGCTCCGACCCGTCTCTGCCGGCTCCGTCCCCACACGCCGAGGCCGCGGCGAGACAGGCGAGAAGCAGGCTGAGCCTTCTCGAAGTCGCTTGCCAGCTCATGGCCGTCCTCCGGTCGGATCGATTCAAGACGTGACTCCCTCCCCGACGGGCAACTCCTGCTTGCCCAGCTTCGCCGCTGCGAGCATCGGCATCACCTGCCTGCGGGCGACGCGTTCGAGGAACAGCCCTTCCACGGCCAGTCCGGCCGCCGCCGACAGCACGCCCAGGACGGCTCCAGCGTGACTCAGGGGGGCCAGCGCGACGAGAGCCACGGCCAGGACGATGGCGACTCGCAGCGCCGCGCCCCAGCCCACCGCGTCCGAGCGGCCGCAGCGGATGAAGAGTCCCTGGTAGTACTGCCGGTGTCCGTACAACAGAGGATACGAGACCGCGAGCGGGAGGGCGGCGCCGATGTCCGAAAGCAGCCCCGGATCCAGATCGAATACGGCTCGCAGCACGGGCATGCGAACCGTCGGCACGGCGACGACCGCGAGCGCGACGGCGACTGCCCCGGCCAGGAGCACCGACCACCGCTGGGCGGATCGATGGGCCTCCTTGCGGTCCACCAGCGCGATGCTGACGTGCTGGAATTGCCCGACGGGAGCCGTGAGAAACCAGGCCACCGCCTCCACCACCACGAACGCTGCGATGGCCTCCGCGGGGAATGGCGTCCGGGCCAGGACGCTGTTGATCAGCAGCGGCGTGCTCCACCACAGCAGGACGTTCACCATGAGCGGCGTCGAGAACCGGAGCATCCGGTCGTCCTGTGCGCCCATCTCCACGCCCTCGGCCGCCACGGGGTGGTAGGCGCCGTCGGACCCGGCTCGGGTGGCGGCGACCATGACCGTCTCGACCAGCAAGCCCATCGTGAACGCGGCGCCGCCCACCCAGGCGCCTCCCCGAGTCAACACGGTGAGGGCAACGGCCACTGCGGCGAGCACCCCGGTCCGGAAGCCCGTGGCCAAAGCGATGGGGTTGGTGCGATGGCCGGCCACGAGACGGCCCTGATGCACGGCCCGCACGGCCGTCAACAGCGGCACCGGTGCCAGAAACGCCAGGGCCAGCCGGGCCTCGTCGAAGATGTCCCCGGAAACGCCCATCCCACCCCGGAAGATCCACTCGCCCAAGGGGGTGAAGGCGGCGGCCATGGCCAGGAGCGAGAACAGGAGCCCCACCCGGATCCAGAACCCCTGCACGGGCCCGAAGGGCCTGCCGCTCAGGAGCTTCGTAGCAGCCACCTGCTGTCCAACGAGGAGGGGGCTGTAGAGGACCCCACACAACGAGAACGCGACGCCAAACCCTGCCAGCGCGGTGGCGGGGTTCACGCTCCTGGACATGGCGGACGTAAGCAGCGGATTGGTCGCCGTGAGAAGGAGACTCGTCGCGGCCAGCGGCGCATAGAAGCGCGCGAAGCGATCGAGGGTCAGCGACGAGTCCGTCATGAGGTCGGGATCGAGGATGGCGTCGGTCGGGCACCGACGGTTACGCGAGTCGAACGTCCTTCTTTCCCGCGAAGGGTACGGACGGATATGGTAGCGCCAGACGGGCCGGACGCGCGAGGAAGACAGGCCTCACACCACGCCGAGGAGAACCCATGTCCGAAGGATGCACACTCCCGTTCCTTCAAGTGGACGCCTTCACGGACCGCCCCTTCACGGGCAATCCGGCGGCCGTGTTGGTGCTCGAGGATCGGCTCGATGCCCGGGCGATGCAGGCGATCGCGTCGGAGATGAACCTCTCGGAGACCGCCTTCACCGGCCTGGACGACGAGGGCCGACGCTGGCTCCGCTGGTTCACCCCCGCCGTGGAGGTGCCGCTGTGCGGACATGCGACGCTGGCGACGGCCCACGTTCTCTTCGAGGGCGGTAACCCCGGCCCGCTGCGTTTCGAGTCCGCCAGCGGCCCGCTGGCCGTGCATCGGGACGGCGACCGCCTCCGCATGGACTTCCCGGCGGACCCGCCACACCCGGCAGACCCCCCGGAGGGCCTCCTCGAGGCGTTGGGCTGTCCACCCTCGTCTTCGTCCCTGCGGAGCCGGCACGTCTGGGTGGTCCGCGTTGACGACGAGTCGATCCTCCGGAGCCTGGCGCCCCGGTTTTCGGCGCTGGGCGACATCGACCTGGGCGAAGGGGGACTCGGCGTCACGGTCACCGCCCCCGGGGACGGACCGGTGGACTTCGTCTCGCGCTTCTTCTGTCCGTGGGTCGGCATCGACGAGGACCCGGTCACAGGCGTCGCCCATACGGCGCTCACCCCCTATTGGGCCGCCCAGCTCGGGGTGGAGACGATGGAGGCGCGACAGGTCTCCCAGAGACAGGGCGCGCTCACCGTGCGGCTCGCGGGCGAGAGGGTGCATCTGAGCGGAAGCGCGGTGACGGTAGCCCGGGGCGAGATCGTCGTTCCCGAGTCTAGAAGGTCGCCTTGAGGTTCAGGTAGGCCTTGCCGGTGTCGTTGGAGCGGGCGCCGCGATCCACGGCCAGGCTCTCGTAGTCGTAGTCGAAGTTGACTCCGATTGATATGACGCTGGTGAGGCGGTAATCGAGGCTGTTGAGCGACCGAAAGGTGAGGTTGGACGCCTGGCCGAGCTCGGGACTGTAGAAGGTGCGAGTGTCGAAGATCAGACGCTCGCCCTCACCGAACGCGTGCCTGAGCCGCAGACGGAACGAAGCGCGTGCCAGCGGGTCGCTGCTGGGGCTCGACTCGGTCTGCGCGTCCGGAAATGTCTGCTCCCCCAACACCGCCGCGCTCAGATCGATCCGCGTGGCCCCCACGTCGACGAAGGTGTGCTTGAAGCCGATGCCGCCGTTGTAGCGGAAATCGATCCTCTTCTCGAAGCTCTGCTCGCCGGTGCCGAACAGGAAGGGACTCCAACTGGACTGCGGAGACCAATCGAGCGAGGCGCTTCCCAGCCAGGAGCGCCGGCTCACGACCGATGCTCCGGTCTCCCGGTCCTTGGTTTCGCCGTAGTCGAATCTGAGGCCGGCCGACAGCTCGTAGGCGCTGTCGGCCTTTTCCACCGCCACACCCGTGGTGAACGCCGTCTGGTCCACCTCGCCGAAGAACACGCTCCCGCCGGCCTCGATGTCCCACTCCCAGGTGTCCTGCGCGGCGACGTTTCCGCCAGGCAAGGTCACCAAGACGAGGAAACCCACCCGCACCAGTCCCAAAGGGCGCATCGCCTGATCCTTGCTGGTAGTGCTACGATCCCTGCGACGACCACGATACGGTGTCGACGAGCCGGTGCCTACGGCTGCCCGGGCCCGCCCGCGGAGCGGCAGACCGGCGTCAATGGGCAGACTCTACCGTGCGCGACCAGGTGAGGACGAAGTCGCCCAGCGGCGAGTTGTCGCCGTTGGCCGAGTTGGCGGCCAAATGAACGGTGACGGGCTGACTGGAATCGGGAGCCGTCCAGGTGAAGGTCCACGACACGACCGCTGCCCCCTGGGAACCGGCCTCGGTCTGGCGCACATAGTACACGGGCGTAAGCCCCAGATAGCTCACCTGGGCCCGGTCATCGACCGCCGCCAGGGTGCCGGCCTGTGCGCCCGGCGGCGGAGAGCCTGCGAACCGGAAGGCGGCCTCGAACCCGGCACGCTCCATGCCTTCGCTGGCCAGGACGATGGTCAGGAGGTAGGTCTCGCCCGGCTCGTACCGCTCCGGCAAGCCGTCCAGCTCGAGCCGCCCGCTCCCCTCGGCGTCGAGCTCCAGCTCATTGTGGCACGCGTGACACGTGGGCTCCCCGAAACCCCCGGTGTGGCCCAGGGGCGGCCCTTCGGCGTGGGGGGCCCGCGACGGAGCGAACGCGGCCACCAGCAGCGAGCCGAGGACGGCCCCTGCCTGGAGGGCTGCCCCCGGGAGGTTCGGCAAGCTCAAGCGAGGCTACTGCCGGTCGGTCACGTTTTCCCTCTTCGGCGGCAGGTTGGCCCGGCCGATGGTGTTCGCGTCCGTGCCGAACCAGACCACGTTCGTAGCGGGATCGAAGTACATGTGTCGTATCGACCCGCCGCCGCTCCCGACCTCGGTCACGCTGAAGAACTCCTCCGTGTCCGTGTCGAAGCCCACGAAGCGATTCGGTTGAAGGCCGGTCTCGACGAACCAGACCCGGTCGTCGTCATCGATGGCCACGCCGTAAGGACGAGAGTCCTCACCCCCCGGATTCGGCCACTCCCTGACCTCCCGGGTCTGCGGATCCAGCCGACCCAGGTAGCCACGGGCGTAGTCCACGTACCAGACGATGTCGTGCGAGTCGATGACGAGGCGTCGGGGCCGGGCACCTTCAGGCAGCTCGTACAGGTCGAGCTCCATTTCGTCCTTGTTCACTCTGGCAAGCAGATTGGTGTTGAAGAGCGTGGCCCACGCCTCGTTCTTGGAGCTGACCTTGATCCCGTAGGGTCGGCTGCTGGGCGAGCGCCCGCCCTCCACCTGCGGGGCCTCGATCAGCCGCGTCTTGCCGGTCGCCTTGTCGAAGTAGCCGACGAAGTTCCCGCCCTGGACCGTGAACCAGAAGTTGCCGTCCACGTCGTGGATCAGGGTGTGGGGGTCTCCGGCCCGCTCGTCCGGCATCATGAACTTCTCGATGTCGCCGGTCTCCGGGTCGAGCCTGCCGAGGTGGGAGGCTCGGTTCCCGGTGTACCACACCGTCCCGTCGGGATCCACGACCTGGTTGTGGGGGCCGGCGCCCTCGTCCAGCTCGAATCTGGTGAAGTCGCCCGTGTTCGGATCCAGGTACGCGACGTAGTCGGAGCGCTGGCCGACGAACCAGACCTTGCCGTCAGGGCCCACCATGGGATCGCGGGGACGGCTCTGGGCCCACGGCACCTCCCATTCGTCGATCTGGATCTCCTGTTGCGCCGTGACGTCTTCCGGCGAGGCAGGTAGCGCGAAGGTCATGGCCGCAGTGAGGAGGAGCAGGCGCTTCATGGCGGATCTCCCTTGATGGGTCCTCGAGGTGTTCGGCTCTGTGTTGACACACGGCAGTGGCAGAGTGCTGGACTCCGGGTCACGCGTCATCGGCCCCGGACGACGGCGCCAGGCCATCCAACGGCACGGCCTCGTCCAGCAGCATGACGGGGATGTCGTCCCAGACCGGATAGAGCACCTGCCCGTCCTCCCGGACCAGGCCCTGCTCCAGCTCCCGCTCCACGACCTGCCCGCCGCGGTTCTTCAACCGTCCTGCGGCGACCGCCGCGTTCACCCGGCCCAGCAGCGCATCGTCTGCCAGGCGAAGGGCCTCTTTCGTCTCGGGACAGACGAGGATGTCCAGAAGCTCGGGGTCGATCAACTCGGGGCTCCGCTGGAGGGTCTTCGTCTCATCGTGCGTAACGCCTTGACTGTATCATCGTGCTTCACTCGTCGCGAGCCCATCGGACCAATCGTCGTCGGCCGCGCCGTCCGGGCTCGCTCCCGGCACAGACGCCGTCCGGAGGCTTCCGCATGAGGTCCGAGGAGTCGGAAGCCGCCGGGGGTTCAGACCGCCGCCCGCATGCCGCCGCCCGGCGCCGCACCCCCGCTGCCCGTGCGCACGTGCAGTGTCTGGGTGGGGAACGCGAACTCGATCCCGGCGTCCTCGAAGCGCCGGTAGAGCTCGAGGTTGATCGCCTGCCGTGTTTCCATCAGGGAGAAGTAGTCGGGCACCGTCATGAAGAACACGGTCTCGTAGACCAGGGCGAAGTCCCCGAACGCCTTGAAATGGCTGCGGTCGAAGCGCGTGTTCTCACGAGCCTCGACGGCCTCCTTGATCATGTCCGGGATCTTTTCCAGCTTCTCCGCGGGCGTACCGTACTCGACGCCCACTTGAAACTCGGCGCGCCGCTCCTCCATGCGCTTGTAGTTGCGGATCCGGCTGGACAACAGATCGGAGTTGCCGATGACCAGCTGCTCGCCGGTGAGCGACCGGACCCTCGTTGTCTTGAGACCCACGTTCTCCACCGTACCCATCGAATCCCCGACGACGATGTAGTCCCCTACGACGAAGGGCTTGTCGAGCACGATGGAAAGGGCGGCGAACAGGTCTCCGAGGATGTTCTGTACTGCCAGGGCCACGGCGATGCCGCCTACGCTGACGCCCGCCAGGAGCGCGGTGATCTCGATCCCCAGCGTATCGAGTGCAATGAGTGCGATGATCGCCCAGATCCCGAGCCTGACGACGAACCCCACCGCCCCCATCGCCGTCGCGATACCGGGGTCGTCGTCTCTGACCCGCCTGCGGTACCGGTTCAGCCCGTAGTTCACCAGCGCGGTCGTCCAATAGCCGGTCTGGAGGAGGAGGCCGAGGATCAGCACGGCCCGGATGCGACCCTGGGCCGTGGCCGATAGCGTGAGGAACTCGGAGCCGGCCCACAGAGCCACGATCAGGACGAAGAGCAGCTTGGTGCGGTCCACGAGATCGGCGACCAGGTCGTCGACGTCGGTGGCGGTCCCGGCGGCGAACCTCCTCATCCGACGAGCGACAACCGCGACGATGAGCCGCATCACCACGATGACGACGACGCCAGCACCCACGGCAGTCGCCCATCGGCTCAAAGGATTGCCCAGGAACTCCGTATCCCAGAACGACATGGTCCCATCCCTCCTGGAGTGGATCCTCTCGGCGCATTCGAAGTATGACGCTGGCGCCTGTTCGAGAGCCGCTCCGCGCTGGCGGGGGAGCGGTGCCGGGGGGGCGCCCGAGTTCAAGAGGCGGACCCCCGCGGCCCGGCAACGCCGGTGAAGGCGGCAAAGAGGCTCGGTCACGTGAGACTACACATGCAGAGGACCGGAAACCATACCATGGGCCGCATGAGGATTCCCACCCGCACCGCGGCTCTGACCGGCCACGATCCCGTTCGACCGCTGAGGAGGGTCGTTTGGGGATTCGCGCTGCTCGCGCTCACGGCCGGCTGTGGCTCCACTGCCAGTGCCGGTGCAGAGGTCGCGGCGGAGGAGGACGACGCGATGCGGACCCCGCGGTCCGGCGCCGAGGGCGAGGTAGCGACGCCGGGCCACCAGGAAGGCCCTGGCCGCGGCATGGCCTGGGTGATTCTGGGTGCCGATACCGTTACCGCCGAGGTCGCGGCCTCTGCGGAGGAGCGGCGTCAGGGGCTCATGTACCGGGAGGACCTCCCGGACGGCACCGGCATGCTGTTCGTGTTCCCCGACGAGGCGGTCCGGTCCTTCTGGATGCAGAACACCTACATCGCCCTGGACATCGCCTTTCTCGACTCGCGCAGCCGTATCGTGGATATCAAGCAGATGGAGCCCGAGAGCACGGCGCTCCACGATTCTTCCGCACCGGCCATGTTCGCCCTCGAAGTGCGCAAGGGCTGGCTGGAGGAGCAGGAGATTCGCGTGGGCCTGCAGGCCGAGATCGTCTTCGGAGCTCGGTAGGCCGCCTCGCAGGCCGCCGCCCGCTCTCCATCGCCGATGCAGCGCGGGGTACCGGTCCCGGGCGAACGGCGGCCCGTGGCGGGGCCCGTGCCCTGCCGCTAGAGCTCCCTCACCTCCCGGAGCACCTCCAGCAGCGCCTCGACGTCCGGGCGGTCGTTGTACAGGTGGGGTGATACCCGCAGCGAGCTCCCCCGGAGCGATACGATGACGTTCCTGCGAGCCAGCGCGTCCCGGACCGCACGTAGGTCCAGGCCCGCGGGCATCTTCACGCCGAAGAGGTGTGGGGAGCGGTAGGCCGACTCCTCCACGCCGTACCCCAGCTCGGCGGCCTCGACCAGCATGTCCCTCGTCAGGTCCTCGGTGTAGCGCTGGATCGCCTCCGGCGTCCACTCCAGGACGAGCTTCAGTGACGCTACCTGCATGGGAACGAGGATGAAGTTGGCGCGCTCACCCACGTCGAAGCGGACCGCCCCGGGTTGATACTCGTCCACGTACTCGACCAGTCCCTTGAAGTCCTCGCTGCCCTTGCGAGCGATCCACGTCTCCTCGAGGGGGAGGCCGTGGTCGAAGCGGGGACCGAAGTAGCCCAGGGCCACGGCGTATGGACCCAGAAGCCACTTGTATCCTGCACAGATGAGCGCGTCCGGCTGCACCGCGCTCACGTCGAATGGGACGGCTCCCACCGACTGGGTGCCATCCACCACCAGCGCGGCTCCCACCTCTCGGGCCCGGGCACCGATGGCCTCGAGGTCGAAGCGCGTTCCGTCCGTCCAGTGCACGCTTCCGAGAGCCACCACGGCCGTGTCGGGCCCGATGGCCTCCAGGAGACGAGTGTTCCACTCCCTGCCCCGCTGCTCGGCGTCGGGCGGATCCACCATGACCGCCGTCCCGCCCTGCCGGGCAGCGGCGCTTCGCCAACTGTACACGTTGCCCGGGAACTGCTCTCCGGCCATGACCACCTTGCGGCCCGGACCCAGGGGGAGATTCAGGCACGCCGTGGCAACGCCGTATGACGCGGACGGCATGATCGCGATGCGTCCGGGGTCCGCGTGCACGAGCCGCGCGAACAGTGATCGCAGCTCGTCGCTGTCCCGGAAGAAGTCCTCCGGGACGATGTCGACCGGATTGCGCTTCCGGCGCAGGCAGCGGATCCCGACCTCCTCGGTGGCCTGCGGCAACGGACCCATGTACGCGCAGTTGATGTAGTGGAGATCGGACGGAAGACGGAAGGCTTCCTTCTGGCTGAGCATGTATGTCCGGGTGAGGCTGAAGGCGACGCGGCTCGGCGGGGCGGCCCCCCCTCGAGCGGAAGCGCTGCCGGAGGTGCCAACCTAGGGCCGCAGTCCGCCAGCCACCAAGTGAGCCGGGCCGCTGTCGGATCGGGAACAACCGATCGCGACGGCTGTCGCCGACAACAGCGGCAGGAAACCGAGTGGACTGGACCCGCTCCCTCAAGACTCCGGAGGTGATCGTGCGGTTCTTTCGCCGGCGGAAGAAGCGAGGCGCCTATGCGAAGCCCCACCACTGGTGGGACAAGATCTACGACGCCATACACCCCCACTCCGCGAGCGGGCACATCGGCCTCACGGTCGAGCAGAACCTCGAAGAGTTCGAGCTGCGCTGGGAGATGGTCGGGGGCGCGGTGGAGCGGTTCAGGCTCCCCGACCACCGCACGCTCCTGGACGCCGGGTGCGGAAACGGACTCTTCACGCGGCGCTTCGTGGAGATGGGCTTTGCCGTAACGGGCTTCGACTTCTCCAGCCGGGCCATCGCTGCCGCCCGCGACCACGTCGGCCCGGACGTAGAGCTCCACGTAGCGGGCGTCGACACCTTCAACACCGACGCGACGTACGACTTCATCGTGAGCTCGGCCGTGATGATGGTGATCACGGATGACGGTGTCCACGCCGACGGCGTCCAGAACCTCGCCAACATGGTGAATCCGGGTGGCCATCTGGTCATCGAGGAGTGCCTGGTACCCCACCATGAGATGTCGTCCGCTCCCGCGACGGCGTCCGAGATCGTGCGCTGGAGGTCGCTGGCCACCTACGAGGAGCTACTGGCGGACTCCCCTCTCGACCTGGCCGACAAGATCGACTTCAGAACCCCGCACGGAGGGCAGGACCGGACCGTCCTCGTCTACGTTCGGTCGAAGGTCGACTGAGGACTCTGGCGAGCTGGTGACGCCGGTCCCAGGTTCGGCGAGCCGCGGTCGCGACGAGCGGCTCGGGAACGCGAGGGATAGCGCATGGATCACAGGATCGTGAGGGCAGCGCGCCTCGTCCTTTGGGCGGGGGTGGTGGCGGGGTTTCTGGCCTTTCTCTACGCCATGACAGACCTGGACGGGAAGCTGGTGGGTTTTGGGAGCGTCGCCCTCTTCTACGTCGTGCCGACGCTGCTGGTCGGAGCCCTGCTCCTGGCGTTGCGAGCGTCGGGAGAGGTGCAGGTGAATGTCGCCCTCCTGCTGATCTCCACCGGACTTGCCGTCTACGGGGCAGAAGCCGTCCTCACGTACCTCGCGCGACCCCGCAACGTGACCGGGTTGCCGGCGGCCGTTGCAGATTCGGCCTGTCCAGCGGGACTCGAGTACCGGCCGTGGTGCCTCCAGGTGGTCGCGGCGGGTGGAGAGTTCGATCCCCGCACGAAGCTCCAGGTCATCGAAGACCTCGAGGCGATGGGACGAGCGGCCCTACCGAGCTTCGACGCGCAGAGCGTCGAGAAGGCCCCACGGCTCCGTGTCGAGGGCCGCGAGCTGCTTCCTCTGGCCCCGGGGGTCGCCGGGCGCCTCATGGTGCTGTGCAACGAGTGGGGGGAGTGGTTCTGGTACGACGCTGACGAGCGCGGCTTCAACAACCCACCCGGCCTTCATCGCCCGGACTCGGTCCGGGTCGCCCTGCTCGGCGATTCCTACGCGGAGGGGTGGTGCGTGCCACCGACGCACACCGCGGGCGCCGCCCTTCGGTCCCGGGTCCCTTCCACGGTGAGCCTGGGTATGTCGGGTAGCGGACCGCTCTGGCAACTCGCCGTGCTGCGGGAGTACGGAGAGCCCCTCCGGCCTGATCTGGTGGTGTGGCTCTTCTTTGAGGGGAACGACCTCGCAGACCTGGCAGGTGAGGGCGATCAGGACCTTTTGCTACGGTACCTCGAGGGCGGCTTCGCCCAGGAGCTCGTCGAGGTCCAGCCAGCGCTCGACCGGGCACTCGAGGTCTGGGTCCGCGACCTTCGGGAACAGGAGGAGGCGAGCCGGAGGGAGTGGATTGCCGCGCGTGAGGAGTGGCGAGGCCGCATCCGCAACCACCCGCTGTTTCGTTGGCTCAAGCTCTGGGAGCTCCGTCAGGCGATCGGAAGGATCGGTAGTGAGACCGTCGTGGAGGCCCACCCCTGGGATCCCGATCTGTTTCGAGCCATCCTGGAGCGAGGCCGCGACGACGTGGCTTCATGGGGAGGCCAACTGGTCATCGCGTATTTGCCGGCCCGGGAACGGTTCTCCGACGATCCGGGCCAGAATCCCCACCGCGAGGAGATCCTGGCCCAGGTCGCCGGCGCCGGAGTCCCGCTCATCGACGTCACCCCCATTTTCGCGGCCCACCAAGATCCCCTGTCGCTCTTCCCCTATCGCATCCTCTCTCACTACACGGAGGAGGGCTACCGCCTCCTGGCCGATAGCCTTGCGTCACGGATCGAGCGCATGGCGGGGTCACGACCAGAAAGGCCCGAGGGCGAACGATAGCGGCGTCGGCGGTCTACTCGCCCTGGCCCGCATCGCCAGGCCCCGCCCGCGAGAAGAGGAGCCCCACGATGACGAAGCCCACGAGATCGCTGGGCCACCCGGGCATCATCAACGCGACGGAGGCCCCGCCGAGCAGCAGGCGTTCCCAGGGAGCCAGGGGGCGACGGGCAAAGCCCATGGTGCTCCCGGCCAACGCGATCACGCCCACGACCGCCGTGGCCAACGCCATGAGGATCTCGGCCACGCTCCCGTCCAGCAGCAAGGGCGGCCCGTAGACGAACATGAACGGCACCAGGAAGCCAGCGGCCGCCAGTGTCATGGCGTACCCGGCGGTTCGGAGGGGCGGAGACCCGGCGATGCCGGACGCCGCGTAGGCGGCGAGGGACACGGGGGGCGTCACGTTCGAGATACAGCCGAAGTAGAAGATGAAGAGGTGGGCCGCCAGCAACGGTACGCCCAGGTCCACCAGAGCGGGCGCCCCCAGGGCAGCCAACACGACGTAAGCGGCCGTGGTGGGGAGGCCCATACCCAGCACGATGGAGCCCGCGGCGGTCAGGAGGAGGGCGATCGGCAGCTGTCCGCCGGAGACGGTCACGATCAGCTCCGACATGCGGAGGCCGATTCCGGTCAAAGACGCGACGCCCACCACGATGCCCGCCGCGGCACAGGCGGCAGCCACCTGGACCGTTCCGCCGGCCGCGGCCACGACGGCCCGCTTCACGTCCTCCAGCGACGGACGGGTACTACGGCCCAGGAGGGCCACGACGGCCGCGCTGGCAACGCCCCAGAATGCCGCCCGCATCGGTGACCGACCCATGACCAGCAACACGACGATGGCCACCAGCGGTATCAGGAGGTGGAGCCGTGGTAGGATGGGCTCTCGCTCCCCCTCGCCCGCCGGCTCCAGGCCCATCCGGCCGGCCCGGAAGTGGATGGCCATGACCACGGCCACGTAGTACAGGACCGCCGGAATCACCGCCGCAGCCGCCACCTCCACGTACGGGATGTTGGTCCACGTGGCCAGGATGAACGCGCCGGCGCCCATGACGGGCGGCATGAGCTGGCCTCCCGTGCTCGCGGCGGCCTCGATGGCCCCAGCGAAGTAGGGCTTGAATCCGGCACGCTTCATGAGCGGGATGGTGAACGTGCCGGTCGTCACCACGTTGGCCACGGCGCTCCCGGACAGGGAGCCCATGAAGGCACTGCCGATAGCCGCCGTCTTGGCCGGACCTCCCCGCGTTCCCCCGGCGACCCGGTTGGCCAGACCAATGAGGAGAGTGCCTCCGCCCGCTATATCCAGCACCGCGCCGAACAGGATGAACAGGTAGACGAAGTCGGCCGAGACCCCCAGAGGTACGCCCCAGATGCCCTCGGTGGAGAGGTACAGATGCTCCACCAGCCTAGTCGTTCCGTACCCGCGGTGGGCCAGCGCGCCTGGCAGGTAGGGGCCCGCCGCCGCGTATGCCAGCGCGAGGACGGCCACGGTGACCAGGCCCCACCCGGTCGTTCGCCGGGTGAGCTCGAGGACAACCAGGATGCCGAGCACCCCGAGGGCCAGGTCGGCCCCCGTCGGCGAGCCGGTGCGCCGCACGAGCTCCTCGTGTTGGGTCACGAGATAGAGGGAGCTCACCACCGCCGCGAGGACCAGGAGAGGGGCCAGGTAGGTGGCCCACCGGCTCCTCACGCCCCCCTCACCCGTGGCGGACCTGCGGACTCCCAGGCCCAGGAAGCCCATCGAGGCCATGAGGGCCAGGTGAACGGGCCGTTGGATCAGCGCGGTGAAGGGCGCCACCCCGGCCGCGTAGAGGTGAAACGCGGCCGCGGCGATGGCGAGGGCCGTGATCAGCGGGCCCGCCGGGCGATCGAGCCAGCTCTCTCGCGTGGGGCCAGGGACCTCAGGGGCCACGCTGGCCCATACCGACCCGAGCCTGAGACCTCGCCCCTCCCGTCGGGGCCGTGCCCTCCGAACGGCGGGGACGCGGACGTCGCGATGCCGCCACGCTACTCGCCGCCGCCACCGGACCACCCCGGACCGCGCACGACGCGCCCGGGCATCGCTCCCGTGTGCTCGCCATCGGTCAGGACCGGTGTGCCGTTGACCAGGACGTGGACGACGCCTGTGGAGTACTGGTGGGGCTCCTCGAACGTGGCGTGATCGGTGATCGTCACGGGGTCGAAGACGACCACGTCGGCGTAGTATCCCTGGGCCAGGAGTCCCCGGTCACGGATCCCCAGGTTCGTCGTGGACAGAGAGGTCAATCGGCGAATCGCCTCTTCGAGGGGGATGACCCCCCGTTCCCGCACGTACCTGCCCAGGAGACGGGCGAAGTTGCCGTACGCGCGGGGGTGGGTGCTCTGGTCGGTGAAAGGTGGCTCGGTGGCCATGGATCCCGCGTCGGAGTCGAAAGCGACCCACGGTTGGGCGATCTGCTTCTCGATGTTCTCCTCGGACATGAGGAAGTAGACCACCTGGACACGGCTGCCGTCCTCCACCACCAGGTCCATGGCGGTCTCCTGCGCGGACGTTCCCCGCTCTGCCGACACGTCGGCCAGGGTTCGGCCGATATAGTGCCTCAACTCGGCGTTCCTGAACCCCACCAGGAGCGTGCCCTCCGGCCCGGCGGCCCGCATCACGTTCTCCCATTCGTTCTGGTCGGCCACCATCTCCGCTGCGACCCTGGCGCGGACGGCGGGATCCCCGAGCCGCTCGGCCCAGGCGTCGTAGCCCCCTTCCTGGACCCAGGGAGGCATCGCAGCGTCCAGCCCGGTGGATGCCGCGGGATACGTGTACATGTCGGCGGTGATGCGGAGCCCCTCGGCTCGGGCCGCCTCCACCTTCTCGATCACCCGGTCCATCTTGGGCCAGTTCTCTTGGCCACCGGCCTTCAAGTGGTAGATCTCGGCCGGCAGCCCGGCCTCTCTCGAGATCGTGATGAGCTCGTCGACGGCCTCCAGGAGCTGGTTGCCCTCGCTCCGCATGTGGGAGATGTACATCCCTCCGTACTCGCCAGCCACGGTGGAGAGGGCGATGAGCTCGTCCCTTTCGGCGTAGAACGCCGGCGCGTAGATCAAGGACGAGCCGATCCCCATGGCCCCTTCGCGCATGGCGGCGTGGACGAGCTCCAGCATCCGGCCCAACTCGTCCTGCGCGGGCGGCCGATCCGCGTATCCGATCTCGTGGACCCGTACCGTCGTCGCGCCGAGGAAGGAGGCCACGTTCGGGGCGACTCCCTTTGCCTCGAGAAACGCGAGGTACTCACTGAGGGTGGTCCAGGGTACCTCGAGCCGACCTCCGAGAAGCTCGGCCGCGACCTCTTCCGACCCCACGTAGGCGACGAAGTCGTCCAGGTAATCGGCCTTCATCTCCTCGCTCAAGGGACCCATGGAGACACCTTCACCGAAGACCTCCAGGGTCACGCCCTGCCGGATGTCGCCTTGGGAACGGCCATCGATGATCAGCGACTCCGTGGCCCACGAGAGCATGTTCACGAACCCAGGAGACACGGCCAGGCCCGATGCGGCGATCGTGTCGGCGGCCCGAGCACCCGACAGGTCGCCCACGGCGGCCACGCGGTCACCGATCACGCCCACGTCTCCCACGTAGGGCGCCTCGCCCGTTCCGTCGTAGACCATGCCCCCGCTGATCAGCACGTCGTAGCGGGGCCCGTCCGCGCAACCCGCCACCACCGAGAACAGGCAGGCGTGGGTCAGCCAACGTCGTTTCATCGTTCCCTCTCGGGCATTGCGGTTTCGCGGGGTGCTCTCGCGGATGCCCAACGAGCAGCCCTGAGGCACCTTCCCTAACGACTCGCCACCAGTGCGAGCACGTCACCTTCCGGGCTCACGGCCAGGCGCGTGATCTCGCGGAGCCCCTGCGCGGCCAGGTCCGCCACGAACCGCCAACCGCCCTCGGGGGTCCACGTGTGGAGCTCCGAGCCCTCAGCCATCAGCAGGACGCCGTCCGGGGTCCAGGCATGGTCCTGGCTTCCCGATCGGGCCGGCACCAGGGTCGTGGTGACTCCGCTCGCCACGTCCAGCGCCCTGATGGTGGCGGAGCCGCGCTCGTCGAACTCCACGAAGGAGATGGCCTCACGGTTCGGAATGCGATGCAGGGACCGACCCACCCGTTCCGCCACCACCCTCGCCGCTCCCGACTCCACGTCCACCACTTGTAGGGTCGGAGGGTCGCCGAGCACGAACACCACCACCGTCGCCTCGTCCGCCCAGACGTGATAGCCCACGGGCGCCACGCCCTCCACGATCAGCTCGGGGTCCTCGCCGTCACGGTCGAACCGCCAGAGGCGTTGGGTGGAGTCGGCCTCGACGCGTACGACCGAGATCGAGCGCCCGTCTGGCATCAGCGTGGCCGAGTATTCGCTCTCGGGCGCCGTGCGCGCGAACGGCTCCGCGACGGTGGACTCGAGGTCGGCCCGCCAGATGTCCGCCTGACCCTGACCGTCTACCGACGTGTAGAGGAGGACCCGTCCTCCAGGCAGCAGGTGGGGCTGGTTGTCGTACCCCACTCGGTCCGTGACCCGGCGGAGGGACCTGAGCTGCGGCCAGCCCTCTCGATCCACCAGATCGGCCACCCAGATGTCGGTCCCGCCCGGCCCTTGCAGGGCCGCGAGCGCCTCCCCGCGGTACGACGCAGGGATATCCAGGACCGTGACTCCGTCCTGGCCCTCCGACGAGACCCAAAGGGAGCCTCCGTCCGGGTGGACGGCCATGACGATGGGAATCTCGGGCACGGGCACGCGCTCGACGACCTCCAGGGTGGAGAGATCGATCACCGAGATGTCGTGACTGGCCGTGTTGTTCACGAACGCCACCCGGAGCGCCGGTGACACGACCACGGAGAACGGCTCGTCACCGATGCCCTCGCGCACGTCGCCGACGACCCGGCCCCGGTCGATGTCGACGAGCGCAACGCGGTCCTCGCCCCGGATCGCGACCGCGTAGAGGGTGTCGCCGGGCAGTACCGCTCCTCCGCTGGGTCGGTCGCCCACCTCCAGCTGCCATACGGCCTGTCCGGCGGCGACGTCCACGCGGGTGACGGTGCCGTCGTCGTAGCCGGGTACCAGCGCCACGCGTCCGTCCGACGTGGCGGACGGTGGAAATGGCCGCCTGCCCACCGGAACGGTGGCCTCGAGCTGGAAGGACTCCGTATCGACCACGAGCAGCCGGTCCGTAGCCTCGGAGCTGACCAGCAGGCGCTGTCCGCGGAAGGGCCCGATCAGGAGGGAGGGCGCGCCACCTACGTGTAGCTCCTCGAGGAGCGCGCCGGCGCTGGCGCCGACACGGGCAAGCCGGTCGGATCCGAAGCGCGACACCACCAGCGAGGAGCCGCCGTCCAGAACGGCCACGCCCATGGGGGTCCCCGGCACCTCGAGCGAGGTGCGTACCTGCGCGCTCCCGCTGTCCAGGATCGCTATGCGATCGGAGCCCGCGGCTGCCACGTACACGCGCGCGCCGTCGGGAGAGAAGGCGATCTGGTGAGGATTCAGGCCCACCTGAACCGTCACCCGTGGCGTCAAGCCCGGGGACTGGCCGGCCAGTGTCGTGGCGCCCACGGGCGCCAGCACAGCCGCCGCTGCAAGCACCCCCAGGCGGGTGGCGGAACACCGCTGCGTCATCGGATCCGGCTCTCCAGCGCTCGTGTTCACTGCCGAGAGACCCTCGGCGGCGCTTCGCCGGAGCCACGGGACGCGCTGCGGGCTCGGAGCTCGATCCGAGTCGCCTTGGGACCAGGCCCCCGCTCTGGGGGAAGCCGCAAAGATATGCCCCGACGGCACCCCCGGTCGAGTGCGTCAGCGGAGGGCCACGATGACCGCCACGACAACGGTCACGAAGACCACCAGTGCGAGGATCACCGACGCCGCGCTACCCCACGATCTCTTGGGGTCGATCTTGCTCACGCCGAGTGCCACGAGCACCCAGCCCCAGATCCCGAAGAGGTCCAGCCAGCCCAGGGCGGACGAGAGCCACCCCTCCTCCAGGAAGGGCAGAAAGGTCCCTACGCTCAGGCGCAGCCGAAGGTCCGCCGCCTGGACCTTGAGCGGCACGAGCGCGAGCGCGCTCACGGCGGGAACGAGGAAGGCGTGCGCCACGACTGCAAGGTGCTGCCGGTAGGTACCCTGATCGCCGAATACGAAGGTGAAGATGAAGGCCACGACCCCGGCCATGGCGGCCGTGAGGATCGGACCGATCACGAGGGCTGCCAGCGACCCGAATATGCGAGCGATGTTGGCGGCGGCCGACAGGTCGTCCGGCACCGGTCGGCCCGCACGAACGAGCTGCTCCCTCATCCCGGCTTCGTACAGCTCGGGCGGCACGAGGATGGCCGCGCCGGCTCCCAGCACCGCGCCCAGCACGAGCGCGCCTACCCAGGCCGGGTCCCTGGACAACCGCTCGAAGAGGTCACCGGGGGAAAGAAAGACGGCGAGAAGGCGTCGGGGTAGCGACGGCAGCTGGGAGCCCTGGTCTGACATTGGCGGTGTCCTCTCCTTTGAAGCAGATCCGGCGCCTCTGCCTCAACTACGCGCACGACGAGCCATTCTTCAAGGCCGAGGCCGGTAGCCCGGGTGGGCCCGAGGCGTTATCGTCAGAGTCCTTTTGGATTCGAATCCTGGATTCCACGTCAAACCAGCCCCGGGGGGGCGGATGAGCTTTCGGACCAACCCCGACCGAATCCTCGAGAACATCGACAGACAGCGCAGCCGGGAAGAGCAGGCGCCCAGGACCCGGACGGACCGACAGGCCGTGGGACGGGAGCTCGACACGGAGCCCTTGGGCAGCGGCGCAACGAGCACCGAGCGCGTGCGACGCATCTTCCAACTCGTGGAGCGCGGCTACACGGCTGCAGCCCAAACTGCCGAGCTGGCGCCCCTCGCGGCCCGGTTCCGAGCCATCGGAGACATACCCAAGCACCACGCGCGCGGCGATGTGTCCGTTTCCATCCAGTACCTGGACTCCCGCCGGCCCGACGACATCGGCATGGTGCCGTTCGAGATCCATCCCGATGACCTGGAAGAGATGAAGAAGGAGACCCAGACGAGTCGCCCGGACGTGAACGCCATGCGACTCCTGCGCAAACACCTTCGGGACGGCGTCATGGCCGCCTTCAAGAAGGTGGAGCCCCGAGTCCGGGACGGCGTGCGGGAGCGGGCCGACATGGGCCACGTGGCCGTCCAGGTCACCATCGACGTTCGCCCGGCCCTCTGACCGCCGCACACGTCGGTCCCATGCGTCGCGACCCCCCGGGGGATGCTCGGTCCGAGCCTGGGCCCGGATTGGTCTCCGCCCGCTTCGGCTGAGCGAGGTGGTGGCGCCCCGGCCCGTCGGGCGGGTCATTCTGGTGTTCCTGGACGGCGTCGGCATCGGTCCCTCCAGCGCCACGCACAACCCTTTTCTGAGTGCGCGGTTACCCTGGCTGCGCAAAGCTCTCGGGGGTGTTCCGACCCTGGACGAGCCGGCCCTCACGAATAACGGGGCGGCAGTGGCACCGCTCGACGCGACGCTGGGCGTCGAGGGAACCCCCCAGAGCGGCACCGGCCAGACCGCCCTCCTCACCGGACGGAACGCCGCGCGCCGGTTCGGCCGGCACTTCGGTCCGTGGACGCCCGTGGCGCTCCGGCCGCTGCTGGAGGCTGAAAGCTTGCTGCGACTCGCGCTGGCGGCGGGGATCGACACGGAGTTCGCCAACGCCTATCCGCGATCGTGGCCCGGCGAGCGATCGGCCCGACGCCTGGCCGCGCCGCCACTGGCGGCCCGCTCCGCCGGCCTGCTGACCCGGGACCACGAGGACCTCGCCCGGGGCGACGCCGTAGCCAGCGAGATCGTCAACACGGGCTGGCGCACGCACCTGGGGCACGCCTCCCTGCCGGACCCGTCACCTGAGCAGGCGGGCGGCAACCTGGCCCGGGTCGCCCGGGGCGCCCGCCTCACCTTCTTCGCCCACTACAGCACCGACTACGCGGGACACCGCGGCGGCATGGACGGGGCCGTCGGGGCGCTCGAGCGAGTGGACGCCTTCCTCCAGGGCCTTCTGGCGGCCGGCGACTCCGACACGGTGGTGCTCGTGGTCAGTGACCATGGGAATATCGAGGACACGCGCGGCGGGCACACCCGCAATCCAGCCCTGGGGCTGGTGGTGGGGCCGGATGCGTCACTGCGGGCCGCGGAGCTCGGGTCCATCATGGACGTGCCCGGCGCCTCGCTGCGGTGGCTGGGCGTATCCCAGGACGCGCGCCCCGAGGCGGCGGGCCCGCCGGCACATGGAGACGCCCGCGCCTGACCGGTACCGTCAGGTGTGCAGCCGAAGCCGAAGATCCTCGGGCGCCTTCTGGTCGAAGACGCGAACGTCCCGAGCGAGGCCGTCGACGCCGCCCTGGAGGAGCAGCGGAAGACGGGGCGGCGCCTCGGCGAGGTGCTGATCGAGCGGGGCTCGGTCGACGAAGACACGGTGGCGCGCTGTCTCGCCCTCCAGCTCGGCCTCGCCCATGCGGCCACCCCTTTGCGGTTCGATCCCGACGCAGCCGGTCTCATCTCGCCGACCATGGCCCGGGAGCGGCGGGTGCTGCCCCTGCGCACGGACGGCCGTTCCCTGAGCCTGGGCATGGCCGACCCGCTGGACCTGGAGACAGTCGACGACATCCAGTTCCGCACGGGGCGGAGGGTGGAGCCCGTCGTGGTGTCCCAGAGCGCCGTGGCCCAGGGACACGCGCTGGCGTACGGCTCCGAACCGGGGTCCGCCGGCCAGTCACCGGACGGAGTGGTCCCAGCAGCCTCGCAACGGGCGTTGGAGGAAGCGGCCCGAGCTGCCCCGGTGGTGCGGCTCGTCGACGGCCTCCTCCACAGAGCCGTGGCGGAGCGCGCGTCGGACGTGCACATCGAGCACACGGGCGACGCCGTCCACGTCCGCTTCCGGGTGGATGGCGTGCTCCGGAGCGTCGCGCGGCTGCCCACCAGCAATCATTCGGCCGTGGTCTCGCGGATCAAGATCATGGCCGGCATGGACATCGCGGTGAAACGGCGCCCCCAGGATGGCGGCCTCACGTTTCGCTCGGGGGGGACCGAGTTGACGCTTCGCGTCTCGACCCTGCCCGCGTCGAGTGGCGAGAAGGTGGTGGCCCGCCTGCTGGATGCGGGCGAAGCGCCCGCCGGGCTGGACGACATGGGCCTGGCGCCCTCCGACCTGTCGGCGTTGCGGCGCCTCGTAGCTCAGGGCGAGGGGGTGATCCTGGCTGCGGGACCCACGGGTAGCGGTAAGAGCACCACGTTGTTCGGCGCTCTCGGAGAGGTCGATCGCGGGCGGCTCAACGTGGTGACGTTGGAGGATCCGGTGGAGTACCGTCTCGACGGCGCCAGCCAGGTGCAGGTGAGGCCTCCGGCGGGTCTGACCTTTCCGGCCGCTCTCCGCTCCGTGCTCCGGCAGGATCCCGACGTCATCATGGTCGGGGAGATCCGTGACCGCGAGACGGCGGAGATCGCCATGGCCGCTGCCGTCACCGGCCACCTGGTCCTGAGCACCATCCATACCATCGATGCCCCAGGCGCCGTCACCCGCCTGCTCCACATGGGCGTCCCGCCGTTCCTCGTGGCGGGGGGGCTGTCGGGCGTGGTCGCCCAGCGCCTGGTGCGGCGGCTGTGCCGCCACTGCAGAGGGCGGGAGGCGGAGCGGTGTGACCGATGCGCCGATGGGTACGACGGTCGGACGGGAGTCTTCCAGGTGCTCATCATGGACGACGCGCTGCGGGAGGAGGTCGTGGGTGGAGCCTCGGCCATTGCCATGAGACGGCTCGCTCGCGCGGGCGGCATGTCGCTGATGGCCGAGGACGCCCTCCGGAAGGTGGCCGAGGGCGTCACTGCACCGCACGAGGTCTCCCGGGTCGTCATGGGCGAGCCGGGAGCGGGTCGTCCCTGCGGTCGTTGCGGGGGAGGGGTACCGCCCGGCGCGCTGGGGTGTCCCGCCTGTGGCTGCCGGCTACGGCGAGAGTGTGCCTGTGGGCGCCCGCTGCGCGCGCCCTGGCGATTCTGTCCGTGGTGTCTTCGACCCGCCCGATCCTAGTCCGGCTGGGCGAGAATCCTGCCGTGACGCGACTGGGCCAACCTCCACGACCCTAGTAGCCCTGGGCCGCCGCAGGCGGTGTCGGCCCGGAGGGAGCCCGAACGCCGAAGACCAGGGGGGCCAGGTACCACGCCGCCATCAGCGCGACGAACACCCCCAGGATCACACGCTGGCTGGTGCGCAGGCGGTGGCCGGCACCCACGGGTACGGGGCTCTGTACCGGAGCCACGCGCCGGAGCCCCCCCGATTCCTGGAGGATCGTGCGCATATCGGCACCGCAGCGCCCGCAGAGGCGGAACGGTCCGGGGTTTACCATCCAGCAGTGCGGGCACACCGCCGGCGAGCCATGAGGCGTGGGGCCATCTCCTGCGGGCACGATCACTCCTTCCCGGGGCCATTCCAGCCGAGGGGGAGCCGGAGAGGCCGTTACTTGTCGCCGTTCAACACGTCCCGAAGCAGACGCTCCACGGGATCTCCGGCGCGGGGCCAGAGGTACCGGTCGGACAGCCGGTTCAAGGCCTTGCGGACGCCTCCGAAGTGGTCGGACACGTCTCGAAATACCTGCTCCATCCCGAGCGCTTCGGCCTGGGGACTCTCCGACGCCATGCGGTAGCCCGCCGACCCCATCTGCTCGTAGTAGCGAATCGGCGGGGCACCCCTCCGGCGGACGCGCGCCTGTAGATAGTCGGGGAAGAGGCCCGAGATCCACAAGGAGTAGTTGCCCAGGTGGGCTCGGAGAAGGAACGCCTTCCGTTCGCCGGCTTCACCCAGCGACGTCACGACGTCCACGAGATAACGAAACTCCTCTTCGGCCTTCTCCGAGATCCGGTACGCCCGCCGGCCACGACCGAAGTTGAGCACCATCGAGGATACGTAGTCCGCGAGCGCGCGGTCGTCGATCCCCCCCTCGAGGAGGGCATGGCGCACCAGGACATAGAAGATCAACGCCGGTGGAGCCGAGACGTCCGAGTCGGTCAGGAGGGCGTTGAGGAGTCGCGGGTCGTCCAGCAGGCTGTCCACACCGTGCTCTTCGAGGCGCCTTTCGGCGCCCCTTCTCAGCTCCGTGTCTCCCTTGCCCAGCAACTGAACCAGGTGCTGGGCCTCCTGACGCCCGAGTGAAGCGCGAGTCGTGGGAAGGATCATGCCTGCTCCTCCTGCCGCGTCCGGCGCCTCCCCTCCATTCTGGAAAACACCCGAATGGGTGCGTGGGTTCGCGCCGACCTCTCCTCTTCTTGTGTTTCGGCAGGGGGCACAGCGAAGTGAAGCCGACCCTCGGGGCCTCAGGCGCTGAACACGTCCTTGCGGTCCACCATTGTGTCGATCCTCTCGAGGTCCAGGGAGACGGCGATCCCAGGGCCGTCCGGCACCCGCATGATGCCGTCGGACATCTCGAACTCGGGCTCCACGATGTCGCGCTCCCAGTACCTGCGGCTCTCGGAAATGTCGCCGGGAATGGTGAACCCGGGCAGGGTCGCGAGCGCGAGGTTGTGCGCCCGCCCCACCCCCGACTCCAGCATGCCCCCGCACCACACCGCGACGCCAGCGTCCTGGCACAGGTCGTGGATGCGCTTCGAGGACGCGAGTCCTCCCACCCTCCCGGGCTTGATGTTGATGATACGGCAGCTGTTCAACTTCAGCGCCAGGCGAGCGTCGTCCACGGATCGGATCGACTCGTCCAGGCAGATCGGCGTGGTCAGCCGGGATTGGAGCTCCGCATGATCGAGGTAGTCGTCATGCGCAAGTGGTTGCTCGATCATCAGCAGCCCGAGGCCGTCGAGCTCCATCAGGCGCGGCAGGTCATGCAACCGGTAGGCGGAGTTCGCGTCGGCCATGAGGGGAACGTCGCCGAAGCGGCGCCGAACCGCGGCTAGCATCTCCACGTCACGCCCCGGCTTGATCTTGATCTTGATCTTCCGGTATCCCCGCTCGAGGTGACCCTCGATCTTCCCGAACAGGGCGTCGTCTGTGGCTTGCAGACCGATGCTCACGCCCACGGCGACCTCGTCCCGCTCCCCACCCAGCAGCCCCCGCAGCGGGACGTCCCGGATCTTCGCTTCCAGGTCCCAGGCTGCCATCTCCATGGCGGCCTTCGCCATCCGGTGGCCCCGAATCCACTCCGTGGGCGCCAGTACGTCTGCGGCCGAGTCGGGCTCGGAGCCCAGGACGGCCGGGATGATGAGGGTCTCCAGGATGTGCCAGGCCGTGTCCGTGGTTTCGTACGAATAGGAGGGATCCTCGGCGGCGACGCATTCACCCCAGCCGGCGTGGCCGTCGCCGTACACCGTCAGCAGCATGATGCGACGGTCACGCCGCCAGCCGCTGCTGATCTCGAAGCGCTCCCGCAGGGGAAGCGGGACCTCGCGCAGCTCCACCCGTTCAATCCTCATCCACCTTCCTCTCCATGAGCAGGTAGTGGGAGACAGGCCCGTCCCGGACCAGCTCCTGAACCTCGTATCCCCGCTTCAGGTACGGTTCGATGACCCGGCGCGTAGCTTGGCGCCAGGCCGCGGCCAGCCCGGGGTCGTCACGCTTCAGCGCGTCCAACTCCGCGGGGATGGCCACCGATACGACCCCCTCGTCCAACTCCGGTCGCTCACGCCCCGGACTGGCGTACGGCGCGCTCGTCCGGGACTCGGCGCTCAGGGCCGGGGCCGCATCCGACAGGGCAGGGCCGGCGTGTCGCGCACCACCCGTCATCCGCTTCCGTACCCGCTCCGAGTCCATAAGCCAGAGTGCCACCAGTCGGTCCGTCCCAATGCCCCGGTGCAGCGGCGAGTCGGTCTCACCGTACATGTCCCGGACGTACTCCCGGGCCACCGCGCCGAGCTTCATGAGGTTCAGATAGGCGTTCCTGGACTGCAGTGGATCGAAGGTCCACAGCATCCTGCTGATGCCTCGCTCCAGGAGCACGGCCCGCTGATACGCCTTCAGCCTCCGCCCCAGCCCCGAGTCCCGCTCGGCGGGGCGAACGGCGAGCATGTCCGACCAGTGCACGACCCCCTCCTCGTCCAACCCCGTCATCCCGAAAACGAAGCCCACGAGCCGCCCCGACGCGTCGAACGCTCCGGCCGCGACCCCTCCCAGCCGTTGGGTTACCTGGAGAATGGCGGTCGGCACCCGCTCCGAGAATCCCTCCCCCCAGGTGGCTTCCTGGAGCGCTACGCAGGCCCGGTGCTCCTCGAGGGTACGGAAGGGGCGAATCCGGTGGCGATCGTCCGCGTCTCCGGGGCCCGTCACGCAGTCTCCAGCGAAAGCGACGTCCGAAGAATCTCCTCGAGGCGCGGCAGCGACCGTTTGTCCAGCACGTTCAGGGCTTCGAGGCCCGTCAGCTCCCGCACCAGCGCCATCCCCGCGTCGGTATTCGAGGCCGTGCCCGTCACGAGCCCCGGGTGGGCGTCGAACGCGGTCATGACTCCGAGGACCGCGTACGGATCCGACGCGCACAGGACGGTGCACCGCACGGTCGGTCTCAGCAGCTCGACGGCGACAGCACCGTTGTAGGGCTCCAGCGGTGAGGCGCCGGCCTCCACCACCGCCACGTCGGCCGGCACCTCGGCCATGAGAGATATGAGCCCTCCCACGACCTGGCGGTACTCTTCGGGACTGCAAATGGTGGACGGGAGTCCGGCGTCCACGAAGTCCACGATGCGGTCGGCGCCCGCGTCGCCCATGGCCAGGATGTCCCGGTAGCGTCCCGCCCCCGTGAGCTTGGCGCCCAGGACCTTGAGTCCCCAGGACTTGAGCATTCTGACGATGACGCGGGCGGCGGTCGTCTTGCCGGCGGACATGGACGTCCCGATGATCAGGACCGTCGGAGTCTCGTAGACGGTCCCCGCCGTGCCACGGGCCGCATAGTCCCGCATACGAGCCCTGTGCTCGTCGACGATCACGTGACCCCGGTAGCGCACCCGAATCAGCGGGTTCAACAGGAGGGACCGGGACGTGCAACGGCCGAGGATACCGCCCCCGCCCAGGACGTCCATGCGGCCGTCCTCTCCCACTTCGCGCCAGGTACCCGTGGCCTCGAGGGTCGCGTACCGCTCTCCCAGGGCTCCCACCAACAGGTCGCCTTCGGCCACCTCGGTCAACCGACCGTTGGGCAGCTCGATGGGGTACAGGTTCGCGCGACTCTCCACCTCGACCACGACGTAGTCCCCGGTCTCCCACTCGGACCGGTCGACGGTCTCCGCGGCGAAGTCCCGCTCTGCCAGGTCGGAGATACGGGTTAGGGAGGTGAAGACGTAACGCAGGCTCAAGCCGACTCTCCGCTCCCGCCCACCCGGCCGACTCCGTCCTCGGCTGGTCCGTCGGCGCCAAAGGGTGGAAGGAGGAGGAGCCCCGCGAGGAGCGCGGCCCGCTCCGCCATGCGGTCCACCCTGACGTGCTCGTGCACGGCGTGGGCCCCGTCCCCCACCGATCCGAGTCCATCGAGGGTCGGTGTGAACTGGCTGGTGGTGTTGCCGTCCGAGCCGCCGCCTGCGGCTCCTTCCTCCACCTCGATCCCCAAGGCGTCGGCCACCTCCCGCGCGGCCGCCCAGAAGCGTCGGTTCCGGGGCGTGCGCTCGAGGGGCGGACGGTCCACGCTGCCCTCCACCTCGATGCTCGTCCCAGGGGTGATGGGCTGAATCGCCCGGATGGCCGCCTCGACCTCGCGGCCCATGGCCATCGTAGGCACGCGGACATCCACCACGGCACTGCTGTCGGGCGCGACCACGTTGGGGCGGAAGCCACCCTCGATCTGGCCGACGTTGACCGTGATGCCTCGGTCCAGGTCCGTGAGGCCATGAAGGGCCAACACCACGTGGGACAGCTCCTGGATCGCACTGGCGCCCTTCCCCGGATCCAACCCGGTGTGGGCGCTCACGCCCTTGATCGTGATGCGGAACTGCCCGATGCCCTTGCGCGCGGTCTTGATCCGCCCCTCCTGGCCCAGGGCCGGCTCGAGCACCATGGCCCGGTCGGAACGGCGCGCCAGGAGCCGTATCCAACGCTCCGACTCGAAGCTGCCCACCTCCTCGTCCGAGTTGACGAGCACCACCGGGGTCACCCGAGGCTCCAGACCCAGCTCATGGAGTGCCCGGAGCGCATAGATCATCTGGGTGAGCCCGCCCTTCATGTCGAAGGCCCCCGGGCCCCGCAGGATGTCCCCTTCCAGCTCCACCGGCATGCGCTTGACCGTCCCCAGCGGCCATACGGTGTCGCAGTGGCCCACCAGGAGCTGGAGCCGCCGCTTCTGGACGTGGCCGAGGGGTCGGGCGAACAGGTGGCCACCCGTTCGCCGACCCGGCAGCAGGCGGACCCGATAGTCCACTTCCTCCAGCGACCACGAGATCAGGTCCATGACATGGCCCTGAGCCTCGGGATGGGTGGAGGGCGACTCCGCTGCCACCAGCTCGGAGAGGAACTGCGCCATCCGGGAGCGCTGAGTCTCCAGATGATCGCGGACGCGGCCGAGCTCGAGGTGATTCACCGACATGGGATCAGCGATGGAAGTCCGCGGGGAAGGGGAAGGCGTGACTCGCCTTGACCGACGCGTACCTGCCTGGCGCGACGTAGGCCAGGAGGGGCGCGTGCTGCAGCAGGGCGCCATCACTCCCGTCCGACGTCCTCAAGGCCTCGGCGTCGACGCGAGCTGCTACCACACGCCCCACGATCAGGCTGTTGGGCCCGAAGCCGTCGACGACCCGCTCGAGCTCGCACTCGAGGAACGCGTAGGCATCGGCCAACAACACGCCATCCACCGCCTCCGCCATGACCGTCGGCAGCATGGCCATCTTGGGCCGATGCGCCTCTTCGTCGTCACATGGAGGCACGGCCGCGATGCTGGCCAGGACGACCTGGTCCGGCCGCGGATAGCTCACGGTGAACGCACCCGTTCGCTCCGCGTTGTGGTACGTGGCGTGGCGGGGGGAGCAGACGAAGCCGAAGTAGTTCTCCCATCCCATGGGCAGCGCCAGGTGCTTGGGCGCGAGATCGTACCCCTTCCGTTCCTTGGTTCCGATCACCACCAGGGGCGAGACCGTAAAGAACCTGTTCCAGATCGGGCGATCCACGTTCAGAGACACCGTGTGGCCATTGGGAATCGTTGTCATCTGACCTGAGCTCCTTGGCAGCGCTGCCGTCGTTTACCCGGTGTGAGTATGGGCCACGGATTTCCGGGTGTCACGAGGGGCCGTAGTACCCCGCCGCCCGGTAGCTCTCATCCAGCAGCTCCACCGGGTGTGATACCCGAATCTCGCTGCCGCGGGCCCTGAGCTCGGCTCCGATCTGCATGATGCACCCTGGATTGCCGGTGACGACCACGGCTGCCCCGGACGACAGCACGTCGGTCACCTTGTCCCGACCGATCTCCCCGCCGAGCTCCGGATGGGTCATGGCGTAGATGCCGGCGCCCCCGCAACATTCGGCCGCACTGTTCGTTGGGACGATCTCGACGCCTGGAATCGCCTCGAGGACCGTGAGCGGCGCCACGTCCACACCCTGTCCATGGAGGAGGTGGCACGGCGCGTCGTACGCCACTCGCCCGGAGCCGGGCGCTCCCCTGCGGGGCCCAGCCTCGGCCAGCAGCTCGGAGACGTCACGGGTTCGGGTGGAGAGGAGACGGGCTCGCTCGGCAAGCTCGGAGTCCTCCGCGAGCAGATGCCCGTATTCCTTCATGGTCGCTCCGCATCCGGCCGAGTTCACCGCGACGAAGTCGGCGTCCGTGGCTTCGAACGCCTGGAGGTTGGCACGCGCGAGCGTTCTCGCCGTTTCCAGGTCGCCGGCGTGGGCGTGAAGGGCACCGCAGCACCGCTGCCCCGGTGCGGGAACGACCTCGAATCCGTTGGCCGACAGGGTCCGGGCGGTGGCCCGGTTCACGTGGGCGAACAAGCCGGCCTGGACACAGCCGTGTAGAAGCGCCACCGTGCGCCGGCCTTCGGGCCGCGTCGGGGTGGCGCCACCGTCGTGGTGGTCCAGAGGGCCGCGGGCGACCCCCTTTGCCGGAGCGGTCGCCGCCAGCATGCCGAGGGCCAACTTGGCGCCGGAGAAGGAACGGGGAAGAGCTCGCGCCGCCAACCCGGGCAGACCCGTATTCCGGAGCCAGCGGGCGGCCGTCAGCGCGATGCGAAGAAGGGTAGGCGCGCTGAAGACAGCCAGGGTCACCCGAGTCAGCGCCCCCCGCCCACGTACGCTGGCTGCCTCCTGCCGCGCTCGCTCCAGCAGCAGACCGTACTCCACCCCAGAGGGACACACGCTCTCGCATGCCCGGCACCCCAAGCACCTGTCGATGTGCTCCTGGAAGGCGTCCGCGGCAGGATCCAAGCGCCCCTCGGCGACGGCCCGCATGAGGTAGAGTCGGCCCCGTGGCGAGTCCGCCTCGTCACCCAGCCGCACGTACGTCGGACAGGCGGGCAGGCAGAACCCGCAGTGGACGCAGCCGAGCAGGCGGTCCTCCTGTGCGGCCAACCCTCCCTCGAGGCTCACCGGTACCTGCCGAAAAGCGCGCGCAGCAGCCGGCCGAGCCCTCCGCCCGTACGCCACTCCACCAGCCCCCGCACCATCTCCAGCTTTCCGGACCCATACGGAAACCAGAAGACCTCCCGCCGGCGCCCCCACCGGTGCACCAGCATGGAACGAGTGCGCGTCATCTCCCTCAGCCCCTCGTCTCCCCGGTTTCGTCCGAACCCGCTCTGCCCCACCCCTCCCATGGGCAGCCCGGGGACGGCGTAGTGGGTGAGGACGTCGTTCACGGAGACGCCTCCCGCCCGCAGCCGGCGGGCCACGGCCGTACCCCGTTCCACGTCGCGGGTCCAGACGCTGGCGAACAGGCCGAAGGCGCCACGATTCGCCCGCTCGATCGCCTCCTCCTGGTCCCGAACCCGCATGACCGGTAGCAGCGGCCCGAACGTCTCTTCGGTCATCAACATCGAGTCGGGATCGACGTCCACCAGCACGGTGGGCAGCATCACGTTGGAGGCGGGGTCCGCCCGCCCTCCGCCAGCCACGGGTCGGGCACCGCGCTCGAGGGCGTCGTCGAGTTGGGCCTCGACGATCCCGAGCTGCGGAGCGGTGGTCATCGGACCGACGTCCACCTCCTCTGCAGAGCCGGCGCGCAGGGCGCGGGCCACTGTGGAGATGCGCTCCACGAACGCGTCGTATACGCTCTCCACGACGTAAGCTCGCTCAACGGAGATACAGGTCTGTCCGGCGTTGAAGAAGGCGCCGAAGGCGATCCCCGCCGCCGCCCGCTCCAAATCGGCGTCTTCCAGGACGATGGCCGGGTCCTTCCCCCCGAGCTCCATGGTCACGGGCGTGAGATTCCGCGCCGCGGCGGCCATGACCCTCCGTCCGGTTCTGGCGCTCCCGGTGAAGGAGATCTTGTCCACGCCACCGTCTACGAGGGCGGCTCCCGTCCTCCCGTCACCGGTGACCACCTGGACCAGTCCGTCAGGAAGGTGGGCCCGTCCGAAGAGCTTCTGTGCCGTCAGGGCGGTGAGCGGGGTGAACTCCGACGGCTTCACGACGGCCGCGTTCCCGGCGAACAGCGCCGAGACCACGGGGTCCATGACCAGGATGAACGGGTAGTTCCACGGGCTGATGACGCCCACGACGCCGTAGGGCTCACGGTATACGGCCGCCTGCTTTCCGAGCAGCCAGCCGGTGGAGACCTTGCGCGGCCTGAGGACCCTGCGCGCCGTGGCCGCATAGTGGCGCAGCAGGTCGGCGATCACCGCCACCTCGGCGTACGCCTCGAGCTCCGGCTTGCCCGTCTCGGCCCGGATCGTCTCCACGATCTCCTCGCGGGCTTCGGCCAACGCGGGAAGCAGGGCTCGCATGCGCCGGATCCGATCTTCGGTGGCGAACGCCGCCCACTCGGTCTGGATGCGGCGGGCCCTTGCCACGGCCTCGGCGACCTCCGCCGGGCCCTGCGCGGGCACGGTGGCCAGGACACTGCCGTCCGAGGGCCGACGAACCTCCAGGACCCTCGCGTCGTGGTCGCGCACGGTACCGGACTCCGTCATCGACGCCCCTCCGCCGAAAACCGCTCCCACGGAAGGAGCCCGTCGGGATCGAACGCGCTGCGGACGTCGTCGATCAGTCGCCCAACGGATCCCGGGGGCCCCCACCGCCCGACGTCGGCGAACAGGGCGGCCGGCGCCCGGGTCAAGGTCAGCGATCCGCCCTCTCCTTCCACGACGTCCCGCAGATCGCGAATGGCCTCGGCGAGGTCCACATGACGGCCGGAGGACCCTGAACGCAGCACGACCCGGACCCGACCCGTCGTGACGTCGGCCACGGTCTCCACCGCGCCGGCACCTTCCAGCCCGAGACGGCCGGCGAGCTCGCCGACGAGCGCCAGGGCCCGACCGAGGAGAGCCGGCAGCAGCGTCAATCTCAGCACCACCTGGCCGCGCGTGTCGACGGCCCGCAGCGCCGATCGTACCTCCGCGGCCTCTTCGGCCGGCAGCCGCTGCCAACCGCGGTCTGGATCGGTGGCCTCGACGCTGGCAGCCATCGCCTCCACCTCGGAGGACGAGCCCAGGACCCGACACGAGACGATCGCGTCCGCGTCTCCCGTGGGAGACGGATCCGCCAGCTCCAGGGCGGGCACGGTGAGGGAACCAAGCGCGACCCGGCGCGCCGCTCTTGCCGCTCTTTGCCCATCCCGACACCGGAGCAGGAGCGTCACGTCCCGTTCGGGCCTCGGGAAGAGGCGGAGCGTCGCCTCGCTCACGACGCCCAGGACGCCCCACCCACCCACCATCAAGCGGACCAGGTCGAAGCCGGCCACGTTCTTCACGACCCGACCTCCCGGAGACAGTGCCTGGCCGCTCCCCGTGACGACCCCGAGGCCCAGCGCCAGGTCACGGGGCTCTCCGAATGCGGCGGCCAACGGTCCGGAGGAAGCGGTGGCCAGGGTCGCCCCGATGGTGCCCTCATCGTCCGGAGGCGCGTCGAGGGGCAGCCACTGCCCGTGACGAGCGGCCGCCGACCGGATCGTCGCGAGGGTGGCACCGGCCTCGGCCGTCAGTGTCAGATCTGCCGGCTCGTAGTCGAGGATTCGGTCCATGCGCCGGGTGGACAGGACGAGAGTGAGGCCGGCGGTGCCCGGGGCGGAAGCCCCATCCAACCATCCGCCTCCACCCGCCGGGACCACCCGCCATCCCTCGTCGGCCGCCGCGGCGACGACAGCGGCGACCTGGTCCCCCGACGTGGGGAACACGACCGCGTCGGGGCGGCGCCCGCCCACGCGCCAGGTCTCCGCGGCCTCGCCGGTAACCACCGAACCAGAGGGGACCCATCGGCCGAGGGCCGCCGCCATGGCCGCGCTCACCCGGACACCTCCGTGGGGACGGCGGCCGGAGCCGGTACGGGGAGGACCTTCCCGGGGTTGAACAGGCCACTCGGGTCGAACACCCGGCGGACGGCCTCCATGGCTTCCAGCATGGGGGCATCGAACACGAGCCCCATGTACTTCATCTTGTCCACCCCGACGCCGTGCTCTCCCGTGATCGTGCCACCTGCGTCTACGCAGGCCTTCATGATCTCGGCCGAGGCCCTCTCCACCCGGTCGAGCTGGTCTGGGTCCCTGCGGTCGAATGGGATGTTCGGATGGAGGTTGCCGTCACCCGCGTGGAAGACATTGGCGATGGTGAGGCCGTAGCGCGCGCCGACCTCCGAGATCCGGGCCAACACCTCGGGAAGGCGCGTCCGTGGGACGGTGGCGTCCTGTACCAGAAGGTCGGGGGCGAGCCTCCCCAGAGCCCCGATGGCCTTCTTGCGACCCCGCCAGAGGGCCGCCCTGGTCTCGGGCTCGCGGGCGTGCCGGACCTCACGGGCGCCGGCCTCGACACAGCAGGCCTCGGCCTGGAGCGCGCTCTCGTCCAGGCCCGCCTCGACCCCGTCGAACTCGACGACCAGGGCCGCTCCTGCGTCCGTGGGATAACCGGCCGCGAACGTGCTGGACTCCACGGCCCGGATCGTCGGTCCGTCGATGATCTCCAGCGCAGCCGGCAGGAGGCCCTGGCCGATGATTCGCGTGACCGCCCGGCCCGCGTCCTCCAGGGCGTCGAAAATGGCCAACAGGGTGCGGACACCCCCGGGCAGCGGCAGCAGTCGGACCTCGATCTCGGTCGCGATGCCGTAGCACCCTTCGGACCCGACGAAGGCGCCCAGCAGGTCCGGTCCGGGAGCCTCCCGCCCCATGCCCCCCAGGCTCACGACGCTCCCGTCCGAGAGGACCACCTCGAGGCCGGAAACGTACCGGCTGGTTACGCCGTACTTCAGGCAGTGAGGCCCGCCGGAGTTCTCGGCCACGTTGCCGCCGATCGTACACGCGCTCTGGGACGAGGGGTCGGGAGCGTAGTGGAGTCCCAACGGCCGGGCCGCTTGGGTCAGGTGTGCGTTCACCACACCGGGCTGCACGACGGCGCGCAGGTTGTCCGGGTCCAACTCGAGGATGCGGTTCATCCGGGTGGTTGCCACCACAACGGCGGCGTCGCCCCCGAGGGCTCCTCCGGACAGGCCGGTGCCCGCTCCCCGCGGCACCACCGCCACGCCTTCCCCCGCCAGAAGGCGCACCACCTCGGCCACCTGAGCGGTGCTCGTCGGCAACGCGACGGCAGCAGGACTCCAGCGGTGTATCGTCAGGCCGTCGGACTCGTAGACCAGGAGTCGGTTCGGATCGGTGATGAGCCCGTCTTCCCCCACTACCTTCCGCAGCCTCTGGCCGAGGCCGGCAGACAGGCGCGACGGCTGGATCATGGGGCCTCCCCGCGGTCGAGGTGGTACACGACGACCTCCATGCTCCGGCGAGCTGCGCCGGCCAGATCGGGAGGCACCTGGCCGTAGATCTCCCCAACCAGATCGTCGATCCCGGCAGCCGGACTCCGGTCCAGGACCTCCCGCACCTGAGCGATCCGGGACATGCGGTGTGCCCGGTACCGATCGAGCGTCGGCTGCACGGCCATCACCGGTGGGCCGTGGGCCGGATAGATGACGCCCGGCTCCAGCTCACCGAGTCGGTCCAGCGATTCCAGGTAGTCGGCCACGCAGCCCGGGTACTCTCCCACCCACGTCGTATCGCCGCTTCCCAGGATCAGATCGCCCGCGAAGACGGCATCCCCCCGAGGCCAATGGAACACGACGTGCTCCCGAGCATGTCCGGGCGTCGACACGGCCAGGAGGGGTCCGTGATCGGTGGTGATGGCCGTGCCTTCCACGAGCGACGCCGGCCCCTCGCCGCCGGGGCCCAGCACGGCGAGTCCCCCGAGCTCGCGCCCCAGCCGGGTGGCCATTCCGGCATGGTCCGCGTGCCAGTGCGTCACCAGCACCGACACGCGCTCGGCGTCCTCCAGAGCCACGAGCAGGGCCCGGAGGTGCGTCTCCACCTCCGGGCCCGGATCTATCACCGCCACGTCGCGGGACCCTACCAGGAACGTGCGCGTGCCATCCAGTGTGAACGGACCCGCGTTGCCTGCGTTGAGGACCCTCGGCTGCATCGTCGGCGCGCTCGCGCCGGAGCGGATCGCTACCGGCGCTCCTCCGCAATCTGCTCCGCGAGCTTGTCGGCCACCGCCTGGACCAGGAGCTCGTCCTCCTCGGCGAAAGCCGCGGCTTCTTCACTGTCGATGTCGATTTGCCCGAATATGTCGTCACCGGCCCGAATCAGGACCACCATCTCGGACTTGACGTGAGGATCGCAAGCCAGGTAGTTCTCCACGGTCGTCACGTCGTCCACCAGGATGTTGCTGGCCGTCGCTATAGCGGTGCCACAAACCCCCTCGCCTACTGCGATGCGGGCGTGCTCGGTCGGTGTCCCCACGTAGTTGTGGAGCCACAGCTCGGAACCCTCCGGATCCAGAAGGTAGACGCCCACCCAGTCGAATCGGCTATCTGCCCGGCTCAGCTTCTTCACGGCGTGCCTGAGGAGCGCGTCCGAGAGGAATCCGTCGTCCCGCATCGTCTGAAGCTCGCTGATGAGCTGTCCATCCTCTACCATCGCGTTCTTCCCTTTGATCTCGTGTTCGCCCCACTTCACGAACGGCGCCGCGTGGGGGGTTGTAGGGTATGCGGCCTGCATGGGAACGTCAACGTGGACGGGCAGATCCCCAGGCCCGACACGACTCCTCAGGGGTCGAACCCACCCAAGGGTCCTCGCACTCCCGCGCCGCGCACGCCTCGCGCGGCACGACTCACGCGATTGCAGGCGGAGACCGGGCTCTCGGGTACTAGTGTGGCGTGAGATCCGTGTCGCCGTCGAGGCTCCGGATGAAGGCGGCCAGCAGCGCGGCCGTGTTCTCGAGGTCGGTCAGGCTCACCACCTCGTTGGGTGAGTGCATGTATCGGTTCGGCACCGAGATCAAGCCGGTGGGGACCCCGGCCCGGGTCAGATGGATGGCGTCCGCATCCGTTCTGGTCGCCCGAGGCGAAGCCTGGATCGTGAAGGGGATGTCCTCCGCCTCCGCAATCTCGACCAACCGCTCGAATACCACCGGATGGGCCGCCGAACCTCTGCTCAGCACCGGACCTTCCCCCACGTTGTGCTCCCCCAGCTCCTTCTTCTCGGCGTCTGGGACGTCGGTGCTGAACGTGACGTCCACCACGAGGCCCACGTCGGGCTCCAGCGACCAAGCGCTCGTCCGAGCGCCGCCTCCGTGGTAGCCGATCTCCTCCTGAACTGTGGCCACGGCGAACGCCGCCGCTTCGGCGGGCTCCTCGGACAGCAGCCGCAGAGCCTCCAACACGACGTACGCGCCGATCCGGTTGTCGATCGCACGGCTGGCGATGCGGTCACCGGCGAGCCGCACCATGGTGGCATCCAGAACGACCGGGTCGCCGACCCGTACGCCGATCTCGGCCACCTCGGCTCGGCTCGAGACTCCCAGGTCGACCCAGAGGTCGGTGGTCTTGGCGGCCTTCGACCGATCCTCGGCCTTGATCAGATGGATGGGCTTCTTACCGACGACACCGGTCACGTCACCCTCGCGCCCCATCACCTTCACGCGCTGGCCCACCAGGACCTGGGGATCCCAGCCACCGATCTCGTCAACGTAGAGGAAACCGTCCTCGTCGACGTGGGTGATCTGGAGCCCGATCTCGTCGATGTGGCCCGCCAGCATCACGCGGGGACGGCCGTCGGGGTTCACCGCGGCTACGGAGTTCCCGCTGACGTCGGCGCTGACGCTGTCGGCGAACGTCTCGGCCTCGGACCTCCAGACCCTGGCCGCCCGCGCCTCGAACCCGCTCGGGGCGCGCGCGTCCAGAAGTCGCTCCAGAAACTCGAGATTGCCCGGCATGTCGTATGCCTCCGAAGGGATCGATCGCGTCATGACCCCGAAAGTCGGTGATTTCGTATTCGCTGATGCTGGCCCAGGGGGGGTGGAAAATTAGGGACCGCTGCCCGGCGCGGCCAGATCCCTGGCCTCAGCCCTCGGCCCAGACGCGGCGTCGGCGGGGACCGGAGCGCACGCCCGAGCCCCGACCTCCGTTCAGCTGCCGCCGGGGTCCTCCGTGCTACCGACCGCGTCCTCGGGGAAGGCCCCTGGCACCACCACGGCCATCTCGATGCGGCCGTCCCGGAGCCGCCGGGCCACCGCGTTCCTCACACGCCCCTGTATCCACCGCCGGGTGGGTGGTAGAAGCAGCGCGAAGCCCAGGATGTCGGTGAGCAGGCCCGGCGTGAGCAACAGGGCGCCACCTACCAGAATCGCCAGCCCGTCCTGAATGGCGGTCGTTGGGAGACGCCCCTGGGCGGTGGATTCCTGAAAGGCCCAGAGGACCCTCAGACCCTGTGCTCGAGCCAGAGCGGCCCCGGCGACCCCGGTGAGAACCACGAGACCGATGGTCGGCCAAAGGCCGACGACCTGCCCCAGCTGGATCAGGAGAACCAGCTCGAGCAGCGGCACGATGACGAAGAGAATGGCGAGGCGTGCGAGCATCACGGATGGACCTGTCTGGGAACGTTCTTCGGATCCCTCTGTACACCCGACACCCGGCGTGCGGTCCTGCGGTTGGCCGCCCCCGGGGGGATGGCTCTTGTTCGGTTGCCCGGAGGTTCATGCGGACGGCGACACCGCCGCTCCACTCCCGGCCCCACACCTTCTGACGGTGATCTCCCTCATGGAGCAGACCTACTTCCGCAGGGGCTTCGGGCTGAAGGCCGAGGTGAGGCCTCTGATCGACGCCGAGTATCACTCTCATCTGGTTCAGCAGATCCGGGCCCGGGGATACACGCAGACGTTCGGTGACGTGACGGTTCGCCTGGCTGAGGAGTTCGGGTTCTGCTACGGCGTCGACCGGGCCGTCGACTACGCGTACGAGACCCGCCACAAGTTCCCGGACAAGCGGCTGTTCCTGCTGGGCGAGATCATTCACAACCCCCACGTGAACCAGCGAATGCGTGAGATGGGAATCGAGTTCGTCCACCCGGACCGGGACGGACGCTTCGAGCTCACGCATATCTCCGAGACGGACGTGGTGATCCTTCCGGCGTTCGGGGTCACCATGGAGGCGTTCCAGGATCTCCAGCGGATCGGCTGCGTGCTGGTCGATACGACGTGCGGGTCAGTCCTGGTCGTGTGGAAGCGCGTGGAGTCCTACGCGCGCGACCGCTTCACCGCGGTGATCCACGGCAAGTACACCCATGAGGAGTCGCGGGCCACGGCATCACAGGTTCAAAAGCACTCCGGGGGCCGGTACGTGATCGTCCGCGACATGGGCGAGGCCATGATCCTCTGCGACTACATCGCGAAGCGGCCTCGCCACTGGGATCGAGACGCCATCGTCGAGCGCTTCAGGGAGAAGGCGACGCCGGGCTTCGACCCCGACCGGGACCTCCAGCGCATCGGCGTGGCCAATCAGACGACGATGTTGGCGAACGCTTCCCTCGCCATCGGCGCACAGGTGCAGAAGGCCATGGTCGAGGCGTACGGCGTGGAGCACGTCGCTGAACACTACCGGTCCTTCGGCACGATCTGCTCGGCCACCCAGGAGCGCCAGGACGCCGTCGTGAAGATGATGGAAGATCCGCCCGACGTGATGATCGTCATCGGTGGCTACAACTCGTCCAACACCAACCATCTGGCTCACATGTGCCGGCAACATGCGGCCACCTATCACATCGAGGACGCGGTCTGTATCGATGTCGAGCGGGGCACCGTGCGGCACAAGCCGAAGCTCGCCGTCGACGCGGCGGAGCTCACGGAGGAGGAGTGGCTCCCCCAGGGAGCCTTCGAGTTGGGGATTACGGCCGGCGCTTCGACGCCGAACAACAAGATCGGGGAGGCGCTCGTCCGGGTCCTTCAGATCCGCGGGATCGACGTGGAATCGGACTCGGACGCCAGCGTGATCTGAGGCGGTCCCCGCCTCACTCGGACCCGTCGGCCACGGACCGGCCGAGCTTCTTCAACAACCTGCGCAACTCCGCCCGCTCCTCCTCTTCCAGAGGTTGCGCGAGGCCGTGGATGAAATCCACGTGGTCGGGAAACACGTCCTCGATGAGCCGCCGTCCCGCCGGACTCAGGTTGGCCCACACCACCCGCCGGTCTTCGTGGCACCGCTCCCGCGTGACGAGGCCCCGCCGCTCCAGCCGATCCATCACGTAAGTAATGTTGCCACCGGTGACCAGCAGCTTGTCTGCCAGGTCACCGAGGGTGAGCGAGCCGAGGTGGTACAGGGCCTCCAGCACGCCGAACTGTGGCGTGGTGAGGCCGTACTCCCCCACCCGGGACGCCACCTCCCGGGCGAAGGTGGCGTAACAGCGGGCCAGCGCGATCCAAAGACGAAGCGAGACCTCCCGATCGGCCCCCCAGTCACGCCTCGCCGGTGCCTCGACCGCGTCGCTGCTCAACCGAGGCTCCAGATCGTGTGACACGCGTCCACGACCATCAGACGTGCAGGGCCCGGCCCAGTGACGCCAGGGCGCCCTCCGCCACGGCCTCGGACAGCGTCGGGTGCGGGTGCATGGCCAGGTCGATCTCCTCGGCCGTGGACTCCAGATGCCTGCCGATCACGTACTCGGCGATGAGCTCGGTGGCATGGGGACCGACGATGTGAGCCCCGAGGATCTCCGAATACCGCTTGTCACGGATCACCTTGACGAAGCCCTCGGAGTCGCCGGCTGCCAGCGCCCGCCCGTTCCCCACCCAGGGGAACTTGCCGACCTCGATGTCGTGGCCTTCTTCCCGCGCCTGCTCCTCGGTGAGTCCGACGGACGCCACCTCGGGATGGGTGTAGGTGCAGTTGGGCACGTTGCCGTAGTCCACCGTGTGGTGGCCCACGCCGGCGATGTGCTCGGCGCAGACGACTCCCTCGTGCATGGCCTTGTGGGCGAGCAGCTGGTTCCCCGCACAATCGCCCACCGCATAGACGCCCTTCACGTTCGTGCGCATCGCGCCGTCCACCTGGACGAAGCCGCCCTTTTCGCTGAGGGAGACACCCACGGTGTCGAGCCCCAGATCCTCGGTGTTCGGAACACGCCCGATGGCCGAGAGCACCCGCTCGGCCTCCATCTTCCGCTCCTCCCCGTTCTTGTCGGTCAGGGTGACCCGCACCCCCTCGTCGGTCATCTTCGCCTTCTGCACCATGGCCGACGTCAGGATGTCGATGCCACGCTTCTTGAAGCTTCGCGCCATCAGCTTCGAGCTCTCGACGTCCTCCAGGGGCAGCACGCGGTCGAGAGCCTCGATGACGGTCACCTTTGAGCCGAAGGCGTTGTAGATGTCGGCGAACTCCATGCCGACTGCACCGGCACCGACCACCGCCAGGGAGGCTGGAGCGCGCTTCTGGAAGAGGGCTCCAGTCGACGACCAGATGCGCTCCTCGTCGATGGGCAGCATGGGAAGATCCCGCGGCCGAGATCCCGACGCGATGATGACGTGAGGGGCCGAGTAGGTCGTGCGACCGCCTTCGCCGTCCTCCACGTCCACGGTGCCGGGGCCAGCCAGGCGTCCGTATCCCGCGATGTGGGTCACCTTGTTCTTCTTGAACAGGAAGCCCACGCCCCTACTCAGCTGCGCCGCCACGGAACGACTCCGCTCATGGGCCGGCCCGAGGCTCACGGAGACACCCTCGAGTGCGATGCCATGCGCGTCGGCGCTCTTGAGCTGGTTTACCAGCAAAGCGCTGGTGAGGAGCGCCTTCGTGGGAATGCACCCGATGTTCAGGCAGACACCGCCCAGGTCCTTCGCCTCGATGCACGCCACCTTCATACCCAACTGACCCGCTCGAATCGCGGCGACGTACCCTCCCGGTCCGCCGCCTATGACGAGCAGATCGAAGCTGGTGTCGTTCGAAGCCACGCTCACCTCATTTCGTTGTCGAATCGACGTGGGGCCGACAGCGCCCCCGTCGCCGTTACCCATGGAGTCTCGCCGTGCTTCGACGAAACCGGTCAAATGCGAAGCATCGAAGTTACCGGAGCACGTGGGCGGCTGCAATCGAGCCGTTGGCCGGAAACCCCTTCACAGCCACCGTATTCCGGGTGCTGCGACTGGGCACGGGCGGCTGTGCCGGAAAAGGGCCGCTGCCCGGCCCGGGATCGATCCGCCGATGGCGGCAACGCTGCGAAAACAGTAGCGATGAGCTAACCTCTACGGAGCCGTGGCGCCCCCGACCATTCGGGCGATGGGTTGGGGGGCAGCCGGCGCTTCGACCATCCTCATGAACGGGGTTTCCTTCCATGTGGCCTTTGGTGGCATTGATCGTGGTCCTGCTCGCTGCCGTGATGATCTACAACGGGCTCATTCGTCTTCGGGAGGAAGCCGACGGGGCCTGGGCCGACATCGACGTTCAGCTCAAGCGGCGGTACGACCTGATCCCGAACCTCGTCGAGACCGTCAAAGGATACGCTTCTCACGAGCGCGACACGTTGGACGCCGTCGTTGAGGCCCGCTCTCGCGCCATGTCGGCCCAGGGGCCCGCTGCCAAAGCCCAGGCAGAGGGCATGCTGGCCGGAGCCCTGAAGTCGCTCTTCGCCCTGTCCGAGGCGTATCCGGACCTCAAGGCGGCGCAGGGCTTCGCGGACCTCCAGGAGTCTCTCGGCGACCTGGAGCACCACATCCAGCAGTCGAGGCGGTACTACAACGCTGTGGTACGGGATTACAACACGAAGATCGGGCAGGTCCCGTCCAACCTCGTGGCCAAGACCTTCAGCTTCCGCGAGCGCGAGTTCTTCGAGCTACCCGAGGAGGAGCGAGCGCTCCCCCGGGTGAGCTTCGGCGACGACGCCGACGACGACAGCGCTCAACCCACGACTTGATCGGACGGTAGGGCCTTGACCGCCCGTCGGTTGCGCTCGCTGACTTCCGGGGTCGCCGTCGCGACCCGCTGGACGCACCGAACCGCTGTCTTGATCCTCGCGACGGGCGGCGCGTGGCACCTCGCAGCCCAGGAGCGCTCCCTGGAGCTGGAGCGCTTCCACGCGGACGTGGAGGTCCGGGCCGACGGCGACATCGAGGTCCTCGAGTCCATCAGCGTGAGGTTTGGCGGGCGGTGGAACGGGATCTTCCGCACCATCCCCCTCGAGTACCGACGGGCCAACGGGCTCCAGTACCGCCTCTTCCTCGAGGTCGAGGGCGTCACCGGCCAGTCCGGTGAGGAGCTCTGGTACAAGGAGAGCCGGGACGGTGTGGCCAGGAAGCTCCAGATCCGTGTGCCGGGAGCGGAGGACGCGACGCGCACGGTGAACATCCGCTACAGCATCCCCAACGCCCTGAGGTTCTTCGACGAGCACGACGAGCTCTACTGGAACGTGACGGGCACGGAATGGCCCTTCACCATCCGCTCCGCCAGCGCGCTCGTGGCGCTGCCTCCTGGTGCGAGGGGCCGGAGGGCGAACGCGTTCGTCGGGCACTACGGAGCCTCGGAAAGGGGCGTCGTGGAGGAAATAGAGGAGGGCTTCTATTTCGAGGCGGGCAGACCGCTCTCCATCCGTGAGGGCTTGACGGTAGCGGTGGCCTGGGAGCCGGGCGTCGTGGCGCGTCCGGGGTTCCTCGAGAAGCTCCTGTTCTTCCTGAGGAGCAACTGGCTATTCGCTTTGCCCCTGGCGTCGCTGGCGGCCATGTACCGGATCTGGAGGGCCCGGGGACGTGACCCCGCCCTCCGTCCCATCGTGCCACTCTACCAGCCGCCGGACGACCTCAGCCCCGCGGAAGTGGGCACTCTGGTGGACAACCGGCCCGACCTGCGGGACGTGACGGCCGCGGTCGTCGACCTGGCCGTGAGGGGATACCTCCGCATCGAGGAGGAGAAGAGGGACACGTTCCTGGGGCTCGGCTCTGACACCGACTACCGGTTCGTGATGATCCGGGACCCGACCTCGTGGCAGGAGCTGCACGCCCACGAAGGAGCCCTTCTCTCTGCGCTTTTCTCCGACGGCAGCCGCGACGTGGTGCGTATGTCGGATCTGGAGGACCAGTTCTACCAGGATCTGCCCGGCATCAGGGACGGGATCTTCGCCCGGCTCCTGGAGCTCGGGCTGTACGACCGTAGGCCGGACCACGTTCTCGCGACCTGGATCGTCATCGGCTTCCTGGTCCTCATCGCGGGCTCGTTCCTTGCGGTCGCCGTGTCGAATGTGCTGTTCCTGTCCACCGGGTGGTCCATCCTCGCCGCGGTGCTCACGGCGGCCCCCGTGCTGGGGTTCGCGCTGGTCATGCCCGCCAGGACGCTGCGCGGCAGCAAGAAGCTGGAGGAGGTCCTCGGCTTTCAAGAGTTCCTGGACCGGGTGGAATCGGATCGGTACCGGCGTATGATCGATTCCCCCGAGCTGTTCGAGCGCTATCTCCCGTACGCCATGGCGCTGGGCGTAGACCGCAAGTGGGCCCGGGCGTTCGAGGACATCTACCGGGATCCGCCGCAGTGGTACGTGGGCACCTACCGCCACGGCTTCCGCACTACGGCCTTCGTCGCGGGGATGTCCGACTGGTCGACTCGGGTGGGATCCGTCATGGTCTCACAGCCCCGCAGCGCTGGCGGATCGGGGTTCGGCGGCGGAGGCGGGGGCGGTGGGTTCAGCGGCGGCGGCTTCGGGGGTGGGGGCGGGGGGGGCTGGTAGGCCGAGGGTCCGGTGCTGGACGGCTCGGAACCGAGCCGTCCCCTTCCGACCCAGTCGAAGGACACCTCCTCCGTCGAGGACGTGAACCGGCCTGATCGGGCGAGCCCGTCGCCTTGCGGTCGGACGGGTGCCGCTCGGTCCTTCAGCCCTCGTTGGCGCGATCAGTGGCGCCCCGTGCTCGTGTGTGCACTAGATCAGCATTGCCGCTGGCTCCTCCAGCATCGCCTTGAGGGTCGCCAGGAATCGGGCTCCCTGGGCGCCGTCGATCACGCGGTGATCGCAGCTCATCGTGATGCGCATGCGGGGCTGGATCACCACCTCGCCGTCCACGACCACCGGCGTGTCCGCCAAAGCTCCGATGGCCAGGATCCCGGCCTCCGGCGGATTGATGACGGCCGTGAACTCGTGGATCCCCAGCATGCCGAGGTTCGAGATCGAGAATGTCGCGCCCGTGTATTCCTCGGGAAGCAGCTTCTTCCCCCTGGCTCTGCCCGCCAGCTCCCGTACCTCGGCGCCGATCTGGGCCACACCCTTCAGGTGAGCGTCCCGAACGACCGGCGTGATCAGCCCGTCGTCGATGGCCACGGCGACGCCGATGTGTACGCGGTGAAAACGACGGACGTGATCACCGCCCCAGTGGGCGTTGCAGTCGGGGTGCTGGCGGAGGGCGGCGGCGGTGGCCCGGATGATCATGTCGTTGATGGAGATCTTCCGTCCTCGAGCCTCCAGGAGACCGTTGATCCGCTGCCGAGCCTCCCCCAAACGAGACATGTCGACGTCGACCGTGAGGTAGAAGTGGGGGACCGGCCCGATGGACTCCACCAGCCGACGGGCGATGGCCTTGCGCATTTGGCTGAGCGGGACGTCTTCGAAGTCCCCTGCGGCGGCTGGCGGAGAGACCACTCCCGCCAGCGGCGCTGCATGGACCGCCTCCGTGGGAGCAGCCTCCAGGACGAGCGCCGCCGCCTCGATGTCTCGCTTCACGATGCGGCCACCGGGTCCGGAGCCGGCCACGGTCGCCAGATCCACACCCGCCTCTCCGGCCAGCCGTCGCGCCAGTGGGGATACCTTGATGCGACCGTCGGCGGCGCCGCCTCGGGCTCCGGGCTCCGCCGCGGTCGTCGGTGCCGGCGGCACGGCGGCCTCGGTCTGGGCGGATGGCTCTATATCATGGTCCGACTTGGCGATAGACGGCGAGGCCGAGGCCGGACCACCGTTGCCGATCAGGTCGGCGATGTCCTCGTCAGCGGTGGCGATGACCGCGATGACCTCGCCCACGGGGGCCGTTCCACCTTCGGACACCAGGATCTTGCGGAGCTGACCATCGCCCCTGGCCACCAGCTCCATGGTGGCCTTGTCGGTTTCGATCTCCGCAAGGATGTCGCCGCTGGCGACCGGGTCGCCTTCAGCCTTCAGCCACTTCACCACCTGGCCCTCTTCCATGGTGGGAGAGAGGGCTTCCATATGCACCTTCGTCGCCATATCCGGATTCTCTTCGGTGCTCGGAGAAGAGTCGCACGGGCCTTCGCCGCCCGGCGACTCGCCCGTCAGTTCAGATAAAGGACTCTCTTGCAAGCCTCCACGACCTGGCTCGCTCTCGGCTTGGCGAGCTGCTCCAGGTTCTTCGCGTACGGCATCGGCACGTCGGCTTGCGTGACCCGTAACACGGGTGCGTCCAGGTGGTCGAACGCCTCCTCCTGGATCAATGCGGCGATCTGCGCGCCGATGCCCACGTAGGCCCAACCCTCCTCGACGTACACGGCCCGGTTGGTCTTTCGCACGGTGTCGAGGATGGCGTCGGCGTCCAGGGGCCGGAGCGAGCGGAGGTCCAGGACGTCCGCCTCGATGCCGTCCTTCGCCAGCCGTGCCGCCGCCTGGAGGGCCACGTGCACCATCTTGCCGTGCGTGATGATGGAGACGTCGTCTCCCTCGCGCTTGAGGTCCGCCAGTCCCAGGGGCACGACGTGCTCCCCAGCGGGGACGGGGCCCCGCAGGTTGTAGAGCAGCTCTCCCTCCATCACGACGACCGGGTCGGGGTCCCGGATGGCCGACTTCAGGAGTCCCTTGGCGTCTGCCGGCGTCGCCGGCACGACCAGCTTCACGCCTGGTGCGTGGACGTACCAGGTCTCGCATGCCTGGGAGTGCTGAGCCGACAGCTGGAGCGCCGCGCCGGTCGGCCCGCGGAAGACCATGGGGATCTCGTACTGACCCGAGGACATGTACCGCATCTTTGCGGCGCTGTTGAGGACGGCGTCCAGGGCCAGGATCGAGAAGTTGAACGTCATGAACTCGATGATCGGCCGCAGCCCCACCATGGCCGCCCCTACCCCCAGGCCAGCGAATCCGAGCTCGGAGATGGGTGAGTCCACGACGCGCCCTTCGCCGAAGCGGTCGAGCAGGCCTTTGGACACCTTGTAGGCGCCGTCGTACTCGCCGACCTCCTCACCCATGAGGAAGACGGAGTCGTCACGCTCCATCTCCTCGGCCAGAGCCTCGTTGAGGGCCTCCCGGTAGGTGATCTCTCGCACGTCTACTTCTCCCCCCGGTCGCGACCGTCGAAGAACAAGCGGCCGTGCTCGTTGATCTCGGCGTAGACGTGGTCGTAGAGCGCCCTCGGATCGGGAACCGGCGACGCCTCGGCGAAGTCGGCCGCCTCGGCCGAGATCCGGCGCGCCTCGACATCCATCGCCTCCAGCCGCTGTTGGTCGAGGAGCCCCGCCGCCCTCAGACGGTCGGCGAGCAGCCTGATGGGATCGGACTGTGTGACCTTTCCCTCCACCTCCTCCTTGCTCCGGTAGGTACCGGAGACCGGGTCGGACATGGAGTGGCCCTTGAACCGATAGGTCTGCACGTCAACGAAGCGTGGGCCGCCGCCGCTACGGACTTCGGCGGCCAGGTTCCGGAAGTGTGTGTAAGTCGCCACCACGTCCTGACCGTCCACCGCGCTGTCGGGGACTCCGTGGGGCACGGCCTTCGTGCTCATATCCGTCGTGGAAACGCGGGAGAAGGCGGTCCCCATGCCGTAGGCGTTGTTCTCGACCGCGAAGATCACCGGCAACTTCCAGATGGCCGCCATGTTGAGCGACTCGTGAAACACGCCCTGGTTCACCGCAGCATCGCCTATGAAGCAGAGGCACAGCCGATCCTGCTCGCGGTACTTTATGGCCCAACCGATTCCGGTGGCCAACGCCGCTTGCTGGCCCACGATCCCGTGCCCGCCCATGAACCCATGAGCGGCCCCGAAGATGTGCATGGAGCCGCCCTTACCGCCCGAGGCGCCGCCCGAGCGGCCATAGAGCTCGGCCATGACCGCGTTGGGGGAGACGCCCTTGGCAAGCGCTTGTGTATGGTCCCGGTACGCCGTGATGACGTAGTCCTCATCGCGAAGGGGGCCGATGGAGCCCGCCGCTGCCGCCTCCTGACCGATGTGCAGGTGGCAGAAGCCGCCGATCTTGCCGATGGCGTACGCCTCCTCGGCCTTCTCCTCGAACCTGCGGTACACCAGCATGTCCTGGAGCAGCCCGAGCACGAGATCGGGCTCGAGCCCGGCCAGCTCGTCCGGTGCCGCCGGTGCGGTACCTTTCATCTCCGATCTGTCGGCCATGGTTTCAGCCATGCGTCAGGCACCTTCCCGGCTGGATGCGGGTGCCCCCGGCCGGCCCATGGTCAGGGTTACCAAACCCTGGACGGACAGTTCTGCCGGCGCCGGGACGTCAGCCTCCATCACCTCGCGAATGGATCCCGGACCGCCGGCTTCGAGCTCCCGCGCCTGTTCCTTGGCGTGGTAGCTGGAGCGGACGAGTGGCCCCGCCTCCACGTGCTTGAACCCATACTCATCCTCACCGACCCGCTTCCAGTGATCGAACTCGTCGGGGGTCACCCAACGTGCCACCGGAATGTGGGACAGCGACGGTCGGAGGTACTGCCCGAGCGTCAAGATGTCCACGCTCGCCTCGCGCAGATCCGCCATGGCCTGCCTCAGCTCGTCCGCTTGCTCTCCCATACCCAGTATGATCCCCGTCTTGGTGAGCTGGGACGGGCCGACTCGCTTCGCAGCCCCGAGCAGTGAGATGGACCGCCAGTACCGTCCTCCCGGCCGCACGTCGGGATGCAGGCGAGCCACCGTCTCGAGATTGTGGCCCAAGATGTCGGGTCCGGCGTCCATGACCGTCGTGAGCGCATCTTCGGAGCCCTTGAAGTCCGGGATCAGCACCTCCACCGAACAGTCCGGGAGTCGCTGACCGATCTGCCGGATCGTCTCGGCGTAGATGTCCGCACCGCCATCCGGCAGCTCGTCTCTGTTGACGGACGTAATCACCACGTGCGCGAGCTCCATGGCGGCAACGGTCTCCGCCACCCTGCGGGGCTCGTCCAGATCCAGCTCCGTCGGCATGCCATGGGCCACCGCGCAATACTTGCATGCGCGCGTGCAAACGTCGCCCAGGATCATGAAGGTGGCGGTGCCGGCCTCCCAGCACTCACCCATGTTGGGGCAGTTGGCCTCCTCGCATACCGTGTGCAGTCCCTGGCTCCGCATCAGGTGCTTCAGGCGCGCGTAGTTACGCCCGCCCGCCAAGCTCACCCTCATCCAGCCGGGCTTGCGGGAGCCCATCGGGATCGTGGCCAGCCCCTCGTGACCCCGAATGCGGGACGAGCCCTTCGGCTTGACGACGCCGGTGTTCTTGCCGCCAGGGGCGTAGCCTCCCTTACCCTCGGCCAGATCGCTGCGCAAGACGTGCCTCCGGGGGGATCCCGTAGCGGTTGGAACCAAGCGAAAGGAGGCCCCTTCCCGGCAAACCAGGGGCCTGTCCAGAGCGGACTAGAATAACCAGGCGCGCGATTTGCGAGCAACCGTGGGGCCACTCGCCGGCCCGGCCACTCACTTGGGTGACCGGGCCCGAGCCCCGAGTCCGGGGACCCGCTCGGCGTGTACGAGCGGGGTCGAGTCGTCCCGGCCCCGACCGAGGCTACAGGCCCACGCCCAGGCCCCTGACCAGGTAGGCCACGCCGAATCCGAGGTAGTTCCCGAGGGCGTACCCCAGCAGCCCCACGATGATTCCGGGCAGGATGAGCGCCCGCCACTCCCGGGATACCGCCACAGCCAGCGCGCTGGACGGTCCCCCAACGGCCGCCTGAGACGCCACGGACAGGGTGCCCACGTCCAGACGCGCTGCACGACCGACGCCGTAGACCACGACGCCGTGCACGGCCACCACCACCAGCGTGTAAAAGAACACCTCGGCGCCTACTGCGACGATCTCCGAGATGCGGGAGTGGATCCCGATGATGACGAAGAAGAAGTGGAGCGCCAGCGTGCCCAGCTGCATGGCGCCTACGAGACGTCGGAATGGCGCCGTGTGGCCGAGCAGGAGCGCGAGCGTGGTCAGCCATAGGACCGAAGGGACTGCGGGCACGACGGACCCCATCCACTCGGCCGCCAGGAGCAGGGCGAATCCCACGGCGACCAGCACCGCCAGATCGAGCGTGGAAAGGGAAACCTGGATGAAGAACGGGTGGTGCTCGGACGCGCCGCCCTCCTGGCCGCTCCCGGGGTGCTCCGCGCCGTGCTCGGCCCCACGCCCCTCCTCCCCGCCCGCGGCGTGACCGGATTCGGTGGCTGAGGGACCGGCACCCTCGCCCCCTACGGTGCCGGGGACGGCGGTCGGAAAGAAACGGCCCAGCCAGAGCGGCAGCATCAAGGTGGCACCCAACCAGAGGCCGGTGGTCAGGTTGTCGGCGGCCGTGGCACCGGCGAACAGGGCGTCCGGCAGCTGCAGGCCCCTGCCCACGGCAACGAAGTTGATGGAGCCGCCGGAGTACGTCCCGGTGAGGGTTCCCGCCAGGCGCCATGTCTCGTCGGCGAAGGTGCCGGCGAACACGAAGGCGCCCACCGCCGCTCCCAGGGCGGTGCCCGCCGCGGCGAGAAGGAAGGCGCCCACCATGCGCTTCCCGGCTCGCCTGAGGTCGCTCAGGTTCACGGCCAGCAGTAGCCATGCGATCGCCAGTGAGGTGACCGGGCCGCCGATGGCGTCATAGACCGGCGAGGACACGGGCACTACGCCGGTGTTGGACAATGTGGCGCCCAGGACGATGGCGATGAGGGACGCTCCCACCCGGGAGAGAGGGGCCACCCGCCGGTCCAACCAGAAGGCCAGTGCCGTCATCACGGCAACCAGCCCGGCGAGCGCCAGCGGCGACTGGATCACGTGACCCGTCCGTCGCCGTCGGCCCCGGCCGGGTCCACGCCCCCGTCCGCCTCCTGTGACGCCGACGCCCCTCCTTGCCGGGGACCAGGCCGGGTGATGTCCCCCGGCCCCCGCGGGGCGCGCCGGGCACTCCGGTACCGCTCCACGACGTGGGAGACCGCCTCCTGCGGGGAGTCGGTGACGTAGATCAGGTCCAGGTCTTCGGGGGAGATCTTGCCCTCCGTGACCATACGTTGCCGCACCCACTCCAACAGGCCGCTCCAGTACTCGGTCCCCACCAGAACGACAGGGAAGTTCCGGATCTTCCCCGTCTGGATGAGCGTCAGCG